>JANQRB010000059.1 GCA_028284775.1 Candidatus Kapaibacterium sp.
GGCTACTTTGATGCGCGGCGCGCTGTCGTCGGCATCGGTGGCGAACTCCACCACCCCGCCGTAGCTGTAGACCAGGCATTCGAAGTCGACCTTCGTGCCCTCGTCAAGCCCGAGCAGGGTCGAGATCATGCCCTGCGGGAAGTCCACACGCAGGCGCAGCGGCTCGCCGTCCAGCGAAACGCTGTGCGTCGTGGTTTGCGATTGCGTGCCGTCCGGGCAGCGGAAGAGGTAGCGCTTGGTGAGCAGCGTGTCGCCGTCCCAGATATTCGGGTAGAAGCCGTGGCGTTTTATGGCCGCGACATCCATCAGGACGCACTCGCCGTCCACGCCGGTCACGTCCAATTCCAGCCAGGCCGAGTCCACGCGCTCCGAGCTCTGAAAAGGATCGTCCGCCTGCGCCACATAGGAGCAGAGGCCGATGTACTCGCGGTTTTTTTCATAGGGGTATTCGTGATAGTTCGCCGCCTGCACGGCGTCGCGGCGCTGCACTTTTAGCGTTGCCTGGGTCGGCCAATCAAAGATACACTCCGGCACGACCGTCGTCGGCAGGCCCGCCGAGAGGCCGCTCCTGATCTCGTCATGGCCCGTGGGCCAGCCCGCATGTTTCGTGGTGTCGGGATTGAACCAGCAGAAGACCGTGTCGCGCGTGTACTTGTAGCGCGTCCGGCCGTACATCCGGTGCTCACGGATGCCTTCGAAGGTATAGGAGGCTTCATCTTCGCCGAAGTCGCCCGGCAGCCAGAGACGCCGCAGCCGGCCGTTGTTGTCGTAATCGAAGCGCGCGTAGTAGCCGTTGGGCTCGATGCTGCCGCTCACCAGATCGAAATAGCTTCGCTCAAAGGCCGTGGTCAGATCATCGAATTCACTGATGCTGCCGCTGGTGACACGGCGCACATAGTCGGTCTCGGCGACCTGCGCTTCGAGCGCTTCCTGCTTGCGTTTGTGCAGCGAGCTGTCTGAGCTGTCGTCATTATAGAGCGTGATGCCCCGGTGTCCGCTGCCCGGCACGAGCGCGTGATCATACCAGTAGCGCCTCCGGCTGCCCAGGGCGTTCACGACTTCCTGCAAACTGTTTTTGCGCTCCGGCAGGGCCGAATAGCGGTAACTCGCTCCCGGCAGGGTTGCGCCGCCCTCGCCCACCAGTGAGTCGGAGAGCAAGGCCCCCGGCACGTAGGCTTCCTGGTTGTCCTGGAAAAAGCTGGTCGCAAAGACCCGCCGCGTGCCGCTCAGGATGTTGCCTGAGGCATCGAGCGTCTGCGTCGTGGTTTCGAGTGCGCGCCAGTAGGGTGTCCGCACCTGCTGCAGCTCCGTGACAGTCGTAAAGGTGTCGATGTCGAAATACGACTCATAGGGGTTGTCCTCGTTCGGGTCGTCCTCCAGCGCCAGCCAGGTCTGGATGGCAGCAATCTTGTCCCAGTTGCGGTAGGTCCAGCTCAGCGTCTGGATGGCCGTCGGCAGGTGCTGAAAGTCGCGCTGATGTGTCAGCAGGCTTTGCGCCGCGTTGTCCGGCCGTTTCTCTATCGTCGTAATGCGCGTGATATCTTTGCCGAATTTATTCTGCAGGTCCGCAATGCCGCCGTAGTCCCGCACCCCGCTCACAAGGTCGTAGCTGTAGTCCAGGCGCTGCGTATAATACTGCTGTCCGCCGCTTTCTACTTTCCCGGTCGAGCCCGTGGGCAGCCAGTAGTAAGTGTAGAGGCCCGCGGGCGTACCGTAAGCCGTCGTCGTGTAGCTGGTCCGGTCGCCGGCAACTTCGCGCGTCAGCTCCAGCGCCGTGTAATATGCTCCATCCTCCACCCAACTGCCGTTGAAGTAATTCGGGCGGTAACGGCTGTAAAATTTGTGGTTGTAGCTGTATTCACGCTCCACCACGCCGGGAGCGCTCCCGCCCCGGTAATCCGTCAGCTTTTCGCTGAAAACGTGGCTGTTAACGGAATTGACAAAGCTGTAGTCCGCGCGCGTCAGCAGATTGTCATCATAGTCCTGCTTGTCCACCCGCTGCACGACATTGTTAAGCGTCGTGTCGACGCGGTAGCCGGGCGTCGTGATTTCAGGATCGTTATTACGGATCGTAATCGAGCCTGTGCCATAATAGCTGATCGCCTGTTTGAAGGTCGGCGCTTCGACCTCGCTCATTCGGCGATTGACCAGCGTCATCCGTACATCCTGCAGGGCGCTCGGCGGCGGCACCGGGAAGTTGAAGTTTTCGTAGACGCGGGTATAGCTTTCATAGTCGAAGGCCGTCACGCGGCCCTCCGGGTCGCGGATGGACGTAACCAGCCCCAGATAGGAATCGGCATTGCCGCCGTCGAAGACGCCGTAGCGACCGTGGGCGGCGATCGGAAAGCTGCCCTCGGCGATCGCGCCCTGGCCCGAGCCGTAGCCGCGGTAGAAGATGCGGTAACTGCGCCCCAGCGCTTCGATCTTTAGTCCGCCGTTCGACCAACTGAAGTGATGACCGTAAAAGCCCGTCAGCAGCGCCCGCCCCGCCGTCGGAAACACATCCTCCACCGTATGCCGCGAGTAGCGCAGCTCCAGCAGGTTGCCCGTGGGGCCGTTCAGCTCGCGCAGGTAGAAGATCGAGCCCCCGCTTTTCATGTTGCCGTTTTTCATGGGGCCCCGGTAGCGTTCCGCGCCCCAGGCTTCTTTTTCTTCGTAAAAGACATATTCCAGACCGTCGCCGGGATACCAGAAGACCTTGCGCGGCGCCAGGCCCACGTCCGTCCCGCCGACGTTCGGGTTACGCGAGCGCAGCTCGCTGAAGGCATAGGCGTCGATCTCTACCCGCCCATAGCCGGTCGGGTTAGGCTCTTCCGGATAATAGTCCCCTGTCCACAGGCAGGCTTTTTTGTAGGGATCGCCGAGTGAGACGGTGTCGTTCGGGCAGGGATCGCTCTTGTAGTAATAGTTGCGCAGCTCCAGGATGCTGCCGTCGCCGCGCAAGAGGCGGATGACGTCGCGGTCTTCGTTCTCGGCGAAAAAGTTAAGTCCGCCCGAGACGTCCAGCCCGTCGATCGTCCAGGTGAAGTCGCCGTCGGTATAATCGTATTTGTCCGTGGCAAAACGCGAGTAGTGGCTGATCATATCGCTCGTCGTGGCAATGGCCTGCACCGCAAAGCCGTTCACGCTCACCAGCCAGGCGCCGCGATTAATGCTGAAACGCGTCCAGGAATCATGCCAGGCGCTCCAGGGACCGCCGTTTAAGCCCTGCGGCTCGTTGGCAAGGTAGGCGTCTACCAACTCCTGCGGCGTGTCCTGACCGGCGAAGTGATCCTTATAGGTCGTGAACTTAACTGAGCCGGCATAGTTCAGCGACACCGTGATCGGGTAAGAATTACGCGTAAATGAACTGATCGGATAGGAGTACGACAGGCCGCCGTTCGAATTGGCCACGATAAGGTTTCCATCCACCGCGATGGATTTATTTTGCCCGAAGCCGCGCTCGTCGAACTGCTCGGCAGCGCGTTCCAGATTATAGACATTGCCGGAATACTGGCTGTAGGTCGCCGGCGCTGCGCTGAAGACGGCCGTCAGAATCAGGAAGAGATTATGAATGCGTCGCATGATCTTGCTTGTGAGTTGAAGTAGGTAGTTTCAGTGAATTAGGCCTTTGCACATGCCCTTGGATAGAACCTCGTTTAGCTGTGAGCCGCCAATGAATGTCAGGCCGGCGGGGCGGGCAAGAATTACTTAACAATAGCGATCGGGTATTGCCCGATCAGCGCGCCGGCCGAACGGATCCGGACTACGTAATAGCCCGTCGTCACCTGGTCGAGCTTAAGCAGGTGCAGCAGATGTCCATCGTCATTGCTGCGGGCGGAATGCGATTGCAGCACGAGGCCATTCACCGCCACCAGCTCCACGGTGTACGAGCCGGACGGGACGGCGCGCGCCTCCACCCGCACCAGGTTAATCACGGGATTCGGGAAGACGCGCACTTCAGCGGCAAATACCGGCGGCGGCTCTTCACGCTCGGCGCGTCGCCGCAGAACGTCGACGTCGAGATCTAGCACTACAAAGGAAGTATCACCGCCCATACTGCGGCGCTTCGGCTGAACAATGCTGCTGCCGCGCGACAGCTCCACCGCAAAAAAGGGCGCCGTCTGCAGCCCCGGCCCCAGCTCCTTGAAGTCGAAGCGGGCTATGGTGTCCAGACCGTTCTGGCCCGGAATGCAGAGCATGCGCGAGGTATCCTGCATTCTGCCTTTGCTGTTCCGCGCCCTTCCCCAGTAGATCAGCACAAGGTCCGATAGCGTATCGAGCGCGGGGTTAATGTTAAGCACGGCGGTCTTAACCTGAAAGCCCTGCCATTCGGGAAAACTGAGTTCTGTCCGCAGTTTGCGCCGCGCCGCCGGATATTTCGGTATCAGGGGACTCTTGCCCTTTTCGCAGGGACTTAGGCCGCGCGGACGCCGCCCCCAGGCGATATGCGAGGGCCGCGCCGCCAGACCCGCGTGCCGCGCATAGACCGTATCGGGCCAGCAGTCGAAATTCAGATGTTTAATGTAGATCGGGCTAAGGTGATTGTTGCCCGCCGCTGCGGACGGAAGACACAATGCAAGGAGTGCAAGCAGGAGCGCCGACGTACGCAGGGGATGCCAGCCAAGGTAGGGATAGTTCATAGTTATTGATTTCATTTTGAAAACTATGGTAACGCGGAAACAATATGCGACATTCACAGCTCTACGCAGTCCTGGCTTCACCAGTACTCAGTGGCAATGGACCGGACTTCAGATTCGTTTCGAAGAGGCTGTTCCAGCATTCATCGTAGCATAAATCGGATGTCGGTCGTCAACTGATCTGCAACAAGGATGTCACACCGAATCCACGTCACAGAGCGCGGCAAACTAATAGATTATTTTGTTCCTACTTGCTCTGAGATCAATGGGGTGGCTCTCAGAGCAGTGTTCGGTTTCGTAGACTTTCTGGCCGGATGAGCCCGTCATTGTGCGATATTGATCTGTTGACTCATATCTCTGCTGACGGCCTAACAGAATTTCCATCACGCTGCGAATTTAGCTTGTTCAGACTTCTTTGTCAACAAGATTCTGTGTGATTTTTAAGGGATAATTCCCAAATCGTCATCAAGAAGCCCATGAGAGAAACTGATCCCAGATTACGACAAGGCGACATCAATTGGAGCATCAGGTGGGAATCCACTCAAAAGGTAGTCAGGTGCGTTCGACTGAATTGCCACTTCAATCTCTGCAGGACGGCGATCATCTCAAGCCGAATGAAATCGCTGTCAATTGCCAAGAGGTCTCGATGTATTTGTGGCGGCCTATTAGCTCCACGGCCGTCGCGAATCGTTCCGAGTGAACGAGCACAACGAGCGCTGATCATGTTTATGTACGGCAATTCTCCGCTTCGGCACTTTAGCTCACGCAGCACATGAATGAAATTCGGCAGTATCGCTTTACAGTCTCGACGTTCTCAAAACTCTCAATACAAAAAAGGGATACCGAACATAATTCAGTATCCCTGAGGTCCAGCTGTTAACCCGGGCTATTGCTGTTTAATGATCTTGTATTCTATTCGTTCATCTTCTATCGTAATGCTCAGAATGTAGAAGCCATTTGAATTGGCAGAAATACCAAGTGCAAGATCGCCGGTGCTCGTTTCATTCTTATAGATCGAATTGCCATGGACGTCGAAGAGTTCCACCGTAGCTGGGTTTTCTTCCGTCAGCGCGCTGATTTGCACGTTAAGATTGTCAATGGCCGGATTTGGAAAGACCTTAACCTCGTGATTCAGAATCATCGCAACCGGCGCCGATTCTTTTCCAGTAATGTCGAACATTATCCTTCCGTCTCTGTTGCCGGCCTGATCGTAGTTGAACTTGTAATGGACGGCAAAGAGATTTGTAGAAATCATGAACATGAGAAAACAAACTACTCGTATCATGTAAGCCTCCGAATTGTCACGTAAAATTAATATGGATAGTTGATATTTGTGAATAGTCGATTAGTCTTCCGATTCTAGTACGCATAACAAATACTGTGAAACAAATCTCGTGCCTGATTGTGTCAATCTGAATACCTGGCCAATGCTCGAATATTCACAAAACATTGAATCCACCGCCAGATGCTTCTGTTGATTGTCTGCTTGTTTCCGATTACGGGCATTTTCCAGATACAACTACCAGCTGTAGAACAATTCTCTGAATGTCGTGCCTTTCCAGCCTCCCCAATTCTCGATCTTGGTTGTACCCTGATTCCATTGTACGCCGGGCCACGCAGTCTGCACGAGGTCCGCTCCAATTGTAGTAGCGAAGCCAAATGTGTAAGGACCTGAGCTTCCAGGGTGTCGGCTTGTCACGTAGTTTCCGCCAATCTCGAGGCCAAGAAATGATTCGCTTCCTCCGGTTTCATATCGAAATCCAGTAAAATCGTCTTTTGTAGGATTTGATTTTGTAGAGTACAGATATGAGATTTCGGCTCCTCCTCCGACGCTTGGTATTCCCATGCCAACCCATGCAATGTCGCCTACAGGATAGAGTCCGGCATTTTCGCCGACAAACAGAATCATGATGCCTTGCTCGAAAGTAAAACTATAAGGTCCAATTATCAGGTCAAAGTAGCCTGCTACCACAATGGCATCAGGTCCGATCAGGTGCCTTAGCCGACCGGACTTGAATGCCGCTGTAATATTGATGGAAGCATGAAAGGGGCTGAGGTTTAGCAGAGCTTTTAGGCCGTTAACTCCAAGATGCGCCATATCATTTGTAGCGGCGCTAATCAAACCGTTTCGAAACCCGATCCAGAATCGTCCGCCCATAAGCTCGCTGCTGACTCCGCTGGCGATAGGGCTCACACCAAGTATTCCCAGGCTCTGATACACTTTACCATACTCTTCCAGTGCCGACCCCATTTGCGAAGCGGCCAAGGTGCCGATGCCGGATGACACAAATCCCTGCCCGTATTTACCGCCGCTGAGCCCAGACAGCACGCCGCCAAGGTGACCATGGGTGACAACCTTGAACACGAGCTTTGACAGGTCGCTCGCGTCTTTCATTTTTACCACGGCTGCTCCGATTGAGTTGGATGCCGCTCCGCCGACAGCACCTAAAACCGCTGCGTAGCCGGCGTTCTGAAAGAAGGGCTTGTTGTCGACGGAGTTCATGATGCCATTGCTGGCAACACTGATTGCCGCACTTATTAACATGGCGGTGACAAAACCTTCGCCCGATGGATCGGTATAAGTTAATGGATTATTCAATGCATACGCGTATCGATTGTATCCCGCAGTAAAATCCGAGACTTGCACCTGATTATCCGGTTGAATGAACTGCGACAGTATCGGGTCATACACCCTGCCGTTCATGTTAATCAAGCGGTAGTCGCTCATGTGCTCATGGCCGGTAAAGCCCCGCCCCAGGATATCGAAATACGTCAGGCTGCCTTCGTCAATGTAATTGTTCCAGTTGTTGTAATCCCTCATTCTTCCCCAAGCATCGTAACTGTAACTCTCGATTCGATTGCCCAGATGGTCGGCAAGGGCAACCAGTGAGCCCAGATAATCCATGGTCGGGTAATACAACTTCTCATCGACGTTGCCGCCGGACGTAGTTTTGACGATAACGACCTGGCCGCGCGTATTGGGCACATAGATGATTTCTTTCGTATCTCCGTTGGCCAGCAATTCTTTTTCATAAGCTCCGCTGTAATACCTGGCTTTTTCCAGATATCCATTGTCGAATGCGTACTTTGCAATTCGTTGTCCATCGTATCGATAACGAAAGTCCGTCATCAGGTTGTTTTGCGTGATATCGTCGATGCTGTTAAACGCATTGTAATTGATGGTTTTGTCTTCGAGAATAATTGTATTGCCGTTCTCGACAATGCTGGAATTTTTCAGATCGGTCAGCTTATGGTTATCGGTGTTATTGTAGAAGTAATTACCGATGCCGGTTTTGGATTTAATCGACCCGTCTTTGTGATAGGTCATGGTGTTCGTGACTGAATTGTGGGTATAGCTTTTCAGCCGGTACTGGTTGTCATAGCTAAACGTTTCCGTATCGGTGTAATTTCTGCTTCTTGAAGTCAAAGTACCGTTTTTGTGATCAAAGACGTATTCTTCAAGAACGTAGATCTGTTGATTGCCAACCTTATGCGATTTTACTTCTTTCGGAAATCCGAGGTCGTCAAACTCAAAGAAGTTTTCGATCAGCGCATCGCCTCGTTGATACTCCGTAAGTCTGCCGAAATGGTCGGCATCAATGAACTTCCATAACTGCCTGTAGGTTCCTCCCGCTTCTTTTTCCTTGACATCGATCAGATCTGCATGTGTTGCGTGATAAACATTTTCGAAGGTATGCCCGCTTTCGACTGTCTCGGTTTTGACTCGTCCATACGAATCATAGGTAAATGATTTAGTGAAAACTTGCTGCGGGACAAGTTGATTATTATTAGCATCATAATACGCTTCGACTGTTTCGCTTGAACTCAATAGTTTGCCATTGGAATAGTAGCTTAAGACCGTCGTACTGACGTCATCGGCAATGGAAGATACTTTGCCGATGCCATTGCCGGAACCGACATAAGTATAATCGATCGTATTCTGAAGAACATTGAGATTGTCAAATTGTTTTTCCTGTGTTTTTCTGCCGAGCAGATCGTAGACGTAGGTGAAGGATCCGTTTTTGTTGCTTTGTTCCGTGAGTTCGCCGTATGCATTGTACTTGTAGCTAAACTCGCCGGCGTCAGGATCAACGATCTTTGCTTTTCTACCGAAGTTGTCATATGAAATGACAACGCTTATTTTCTCTCCATTGATGCCGTCTTCCAGCACGGTTTCAACCTGTGCCACTTTGCCGTTGCTGGCATACTTTTTATGCACGGAGTTGTTATCCGCGTCGATGGATTCGATCTGATTTCCGGCGGCATCGACGATTTCAACCGTCGTGTTTAATGATGGGTCTGTTGTAGTAACCTTTCGATTTGACAGATCATACTGAAATGATGTCACCAGCGATTCGCTGTTGTCGTATGATCGATTCTTAATTTCACTTATCTGGCCAAGTACCGCTTCATATTTGTACTCCGTAATACGTTCGGGATTATCCGCAATGAAATAGGGAGTCGATTCGCTGCTGATCTTGGCGGCATTCGTATAGGACTTGTCCGTCCAGACTTTCTTGATCCCGTTTTTCGTAAGGACGTCGGACTCAACCCTGATGATCTGTTCAAGGGCATTCATGAAGTTCGTTACGGTCACGCCCGGAATGCCCTGGGCAGGCGTATTTTCAACATAAATCAATGCCTCGCCGGGATAATCACCGGCATTCGGCAGATCGCTGACCCAGCCGGTGTTGGCTTCCAGCAGATAACCGAAATTGTCCAGCGTTTCGATCAACACGCCGAACCCATCATAGCTATAGGTCTTGAAATTGCCGTCCAGGTCGGTTTCTTTGCTTATCATTCCAATGTCAGTAAATTCTCTCGTGATGCTTTGCCCGATCGCATTTGTCTCGCTGACGATATATCGGCCTTTGCCGTCATAACTGGCATATCTTGGTTTCGGCTGATAGCTGTGCAAAGGATCCGAAATCGACTCCGTCACGGACACCGTATTGCCAAACCCATCGTACTGATAGGACTCGATAAGACCGATGTCTTCGTTCGGATCACTATGATTCAGGTCCGTGAGCGTCTTGCTGTCGGGCAGGTATGGATTGCCGGTACCGTTGTACGTGAATATTGATTTAAGCTTGAAGTAGTCAGCGTCATCGTAGTGCTTCATACTTGTAATGCTCGTCTTCAGAAGATTGTCCCAGGAACCGAGAGTTAATGGATCGAAGGTATTGGTGATCTCATGTATACTAATTTCATTGTTCGTATTCTGATCTGTAATCACGGTCTTTTGTGTCAATACGTTATGATAGTCATCCTGTACAACGGTTTTTGTCGTCGTTACTTTTTGATCGAACTGGTCAATCGTTTCCGAGGCAACATACTTGTTATAAACTCCCGTATGTTGATCAAGCTCGAAGAAATAGCTGTAATCTGTTCTGTCGATGAATCGGGATACGCCAGTAGAAAGATTGCGGCTGTGTGTAAGTTTAGAGTCTATGTCAAGATCGAAAAGTTTTTTGCCAAAGCCATTCTGATTCACCTGATCGACACTGAAGTAAGAGAGGTTGATCACTTCACTCGTCTCGTTGTCTGACACCCCGACCTCGAACTCCAAAAAGCCGAGCAAGCCCTTGTCCTTATGACGCACACCATGTCCATAGCGGAATTCCTTGCTGTGAATGGGATTGCTATAGTCCGATGCCTTGTAATAGTCGACTCCCGCTACCAGCATCATGCCGGAGTTGAACTCGATTAAGGGGAACTGCTGCGACGTACCGAAGCTGTAGACGCTGCGGTTGTCCATTCCTTTGTACTCGAGAACCCACTTATTGTTAAAACTCTCCGTTATCGATTTAACATGATTGGCGTGTTCACCAGGAATCAATGAAATCAGTCTGTCGTCGGCGTTAGCGTCAAGGTCTTCAACATAGAAATCCAGATTGCCGTCATTGGTGAAATCGCTGACATAAAATTTGGAGTAGTATCTTGTGCCGTGATCTTCTTCGCGTTTGCTGTAGTTTGTAATGAGCAGCTCCTTGCCGCCACTAAGAAATTGATAGGTGTTTTCCTTCAGAGTGAAATCAAGGTAAAGTTGTCCGGGATACTCTTCGAATTCAATTTCACCCTTGGAGTAGTAAAAGTTAAAATGAATGTCATTGTACCCGGGCGGATTCTGGTCATCACGAAATCTTCGATAGTGCAACAGGTCGTCCAGTCCGTCGCCATTAAAGTCGTTGACCAGGAGATAGTTGTTGTGCTTTACGGGAGTAAAATCATCCTCTGACGGTTGCACGAACAAAACCGATTTCGTACCATTGTCATCACCCCGGACCAGGCGTCTGTTGTTAAATCCGACGCCGTTGTTGAGCAGAATGTATACCTGCTGGTTGAATTGACCGCCGCTGCCGATACCCTTCGAATACAGCATGTCCGTCAGGCCGTCGCCATTGAAGTCGCCCACATTGGCATTAGGTCCGCCGACGGAAAGCGTCGGAAGAGTGTTGATCAAGCCGAAAAAACCGTTACTCTTTAACTCAAAAAAGTAGCCTTGCTTTTGCTGATCGAAATCACCGATGTACAAATCCGTTTTGTTGTCGGAGTTAAACCGGCCCATCAGCGACATCGGATGATCACTTCCGATATCTGTCTGATATGTTTTGATGTTAGCCATAATTGTCTGACCCGGCAAGACGGTGTTGCTCCCGTCCATTAACTCGATGTTGACAATTTTTATGTCATCCTGACTTTTTAACGAGAGATTTTGAATCACACGGTCCGAGCCAAATAGACATATTTCCAGCTCGCCGTCATCATCAAAATCATTATAGTTGATGCCGGCGACGACAAACTGCGTACTCTGATCATAAAAGCTGTCGTAATCTCCTACATTCAACCAAAACTCGCTCGCGCTATTGAAAACAAACCTGGCTCCGTCCGAAAGGTAAACCCGGAAAAAGAGTTTTTTGTAGTTGTGCGCCTTCTTGAATAGGTAGTGCTGATTGTTGGGATCAACGTTTTCCTTGTAAAGTGGAACAATGAGATCATCGTATCCATCATGATTTAAGTCGCCGGAAAATATCCACTCTCGAAGCAACTCATGGTTGTATCGATAGTAGTCATCGGTGACAAAAGTTTGCGGACCGCCCGGCGGATCAGTAAAGTACATGTCGCTCGTTTGGTCCGGTTTTCGGGGATAGCCGATCTGCAAGTGCCACCTCGCAAGGTTTTCCCCCGGAAGATAATCGCGTTCGATCGTGACGCGATCCTTGACGCCATCGCCGTTGTAGTCTCCGAAGACGTAGTATTTGTATTGCTCATTCGCCAGACCGCTTATCGGATGTGCAGCTACTTCTGTGGCTGCTTCAGCGGCCTGGTCGATCGTCGCATAGTTCTCAAATACCAGTGAGTTTCTTCTTGCGCCATGCCTGCCGATTTCTGTCAGAGTGTGAAGCTTTGAGAAATGCTCAAATATGTATTTGAATTCATACTTGCGAATAACATTGTCATCAATGTTAGACTCGATGCTCTCAATCAACAACTCGTTGACGGTCAGATCGCCTTCGTAGTAGTGTTTGTTTTTATCGTTCCGAATCGTGTAGTTGAACTTGACCGTCGCGTAGGGCGCGAGGAATTCTGCGGTATTGCCTGTGTAGTGAATTTCGGAGAGTACGATTTGCCCATTGTGATCAATATAGTCATAGTCAACATAGTTGCCGTTTGCATCCGTGACTTTGTTAATATACCAGGCAACGACGCCATTTTTGAGCGTCTGGCGGGAGTCTTGTGTTCTGCCGTATTCTACGATTTTGCCGTCCTTATACTCCACTCTGAACCACTGATATCCTTTGGGGGTCGAAAACATCGGATATACTTTTTTGGCGTTATCGGACTGAGTCTGGTAAATCGCGCCATCAAGACCTTCGACTCCCTCTACGACGATCAGCCTTTCGCCGTCGAATGATAGCTTATCGAAGTTTGTGAACTGAAACTTTTCATTAACATTGTCATGGTATCTGTCTTTGCCGACCCGCTTAATTGTTGAGACCGCGTCGACATCGAAACCCCAGCCCGCCAGGCCATTCCCGGCCTGACTGTTGTAGATCAGATTGAGCTTTGGCTGCATGCCGTTTGTTCCGGGCGCTACAAACAAGGGCACCGAGTAAACTGCGGATCCGGTAGGTGTTACTGTCAGCTCGCCTTTTAACTGGCCCGGAGAATTCTCCGACAAGTCTCTTGTGGCAGGGTCGATCGCTTCGATATAGTCGGTTTGTGGAAATTCCCATCCCCCAATTGTGATTGGTGTCGACAGAGCAAAATCATGGATTGTCGGTACCTTGTTGCTCCATGTCATTGCATCACAAGAGCTCGAAACGTTGATTATTTCCTTTTTTCGATTATTGGAGTTGCCGCTAACCTGAATGTCAAACGTAAACTCGCAGCATTCCTCCGGGTCACACAGTTCATATCCATCGGCGGTCTTGTTGAGGCAGGGAATAAAAAAGTTGACGGTGAAATTACTATTGTCAATGCCCGTGAGTGTGTTAATAGCATATTCCATCAGCTTTTGGGTGAGGTTACTTTGATCGACAAAATCAAAATCGCCTTCAATTTCATTCAGAACTTCGAGTCCGAAGAGGCTGATATTGTACTCACCATTCGAGCATTGCGAGACTTCGTAACTTGGCCTTAGCAATATTGTGTTGTTGCTGTTATCGGAATATTCAACCTGCTTGCCGTAACTACCCTGGTAGATAGTTGATGTATTGCTGCATGACTCAAAACAAGGGGCGTGATCCAATGGGTCTAAGTGGGTGTTGATTTCATTGAATACTGAACACAAATTTTGACACGGTTCCTCGGGATTCAATGGCAGCGGACAGGATGAGCTGCTGTTGATAAGCGTTTTCCCTGATAAGCGAAAAGGCACCCACGGATTTGCAGGCTCCATCGGAACAAAATTGAACGTCATTATGCAGCAAAGATTTTCGTCACAAGGATAATAGCCGCCAGATGTTAAATCATCAACGGTATAGATTTGATCATCTGTGTAGGCCCAGCAACTCGGGAATTCCAGGGTAACGGTCACCGCTTGAGAATTGTCGGGCAGGTTAACGGTATACCAATTCAAAATGTTGCTGATTGTATTGCCGAAATCTCTGACGAGATCATCAGATTCGGTATGAGCTGGAAACTGGACTATTTTAATGTGATGAAGGCTTTCATTGTATAGGTAGGGTACCTTGGTGTATGTTGGGTCTACCGGTCGTATTTCATCAGGGTCGGGAGAACCGAAACTGCTGTAATCCATATATTCGGCTAATCCGCTCTTGTCAAAAATACTGATCGGACTGCATGGAGATGGCTCCTGACAAATTGTTCGGTTGTGTGTGACGAGGCACAGAATTGCCAACGCCAATACTACACGCATACTCATGTTGTGCTCCCTGAATTCATTGATTTCTGATTAAAAGGAATGTCGATTGCAGATCGTTTGGGCTATTAATATGCCAAGTTGTCTGGCTTGAGATGGAATTCAGCCTGTCAGCAAATTATTAACCCGATTAAGTCAGATATAAGGCTGCTGCTCTGTGCCTAATGCCAGCGCGATGATCAATGTCTGTCGGTGTCCGATTGCAGGATAGACACCGACCTGATTTTAATGTGGTTGTTGCTCAGCGGTTTAACAAAAGACAATTGGATATACAGGGTCTATCCTTTAGAAACCCAGTTGTTCTATCGGCGTGGTTCACTCTTGACCATATCTCACACGTAACAGTAATTCACACCGAAAATTAATGTCCATAGCGAGAGAGGGCGACATTCTCTACTGGAGCCCATGCTGTTCGTTCCTCAAGTGTCCACAGTAAATGAATACGGCGGTTTGGCTTTTCTGCATGATCTCCTCGATCATTGCTTTCTGGGCCTGTTTCTCACTATGTTCGGACGTGTCTCCGCCTCTTTTTCATCGCACGCTTTCCACAATATCTGTGAGCAAGCACATGCATCGCGACACTCAGAGGAGAGTGTCGTCATTGAGGACCTGTTGTGATTACCCTTCGTATGCCGTCAAGTCACCTGAATGTTCGAAGCTCAACGAAGACTGGACTATGATAGCTGAATTTTGGCGTGTTAGCCAGAGCTAATGAGTGTCCGCGCCGTTTTACCCGGTAAGCGCTGGAGATTTTCCAGTATACGCAACAATTTGATGTAGTCGCGCAGTATGCCGTTTAACATTGCCCTATTTCGACTTTCCACTAAGCCACAAGCTAATTATTGAGCAGACATAGCTGAATCGAAGGAGGTGACATTAAAGAGAAATCTGATCCCGGCACTGCTAAACAGAACGGCCAGACGGTGAAACCGGCACGAGCAAAGACAGGTTACAGTCAAATGATTGTCGAAAGCCAGGTGAGTCTGAAGCGGTAATTCATCCAAATCAGCAGTTCTACTGATCTTGGCAGTTCCAACGTCAAATCGATGGGCAACTGTTCGCAATGATGTTCTAACTTGCCTTGCTGAGCCAGGCTCAGAGTCCGGCGCAATCAGCACAAAATCGCATAATCTCAATGCCGCAATGGGACCGAATCTGACCGGCCTTCATTACTGTCGGCACTTCACTATGGGATTTTGGCCGATGACGCCGAACAATGAAACCTCTTGTGCCCATTATCATTAATCGATTATCCGGAATGTCCCTTCGCGAGAAATGATCGTCCCGCAGGGATTCCTTGCTTTTACCCTCAGCTTCAGGCCGTCATCCGCTACGCTTTTGATACGTAAGAAAAACTCCTTCCCGGTTTCGCCATGCTGACTGATCCAGCTGATCCCGTTGTCCCGTGAAATCTGCCACTCGAAGGTCTGGGGCGCACTTCCCGTGACATTAACGCTGAACCTGGCGCTTACACCCGGCACCCCTTCGCCGTCCAGCACCTGGCTGAGCCATCTGAGCGAGCTTTGAACATGCAGCACCCCAGGCCTGGTAACTGATATGCCGTCGGCATTCCTGAATACGGCGCGGTATTTTTTGAAAATAGCCTGTGAAGGCGGAGGACTCTTAAGCTGCAATGTCTCATCGCTTGCGCCCGCAAGGTCAGTCCAGCCAATCCTGTCTTCATGCTCCTGCCACTGGACCGTATAGGGAGAACTTCCACTTGCCGCGGCTGTAAATGACGCATCCTCAGGCGCACAAATCGTCACGAGGTTTTCCGGATGTCTGATGATCTTCGGCCCGGTGTTCCGCAGAGACAACACAGCCTGCCGGCTTTCCACGTAGCCTCTTGAATTTTGCACGAATGCTCTGATCTGGTTCCCAATCATGTCCAATGTCACTTCATCGATATTCAGTACCGCCGTATTTGCGCCGGGAATATCGGTGTAATCAAAATTCCCGCGACTCATCCGCCACTGTACCCGCGGAAAGGGTATGCCGGTATATTCGATACTGAATGAGACGGGCTGGCCTAGTGTCGCCGCGGCGTCCTGCGGCTCGGAAATAATCAGTGGAGCGCCATCCGGCCTCACCTCTCCGTTGTTGGGATCGAGTGTTGAGTTGTCACATGCCGCAGTCCACGCGAGCAGAAGCAAGAGCATGCAATATGTCCGAAATGTTCTCATTGTATGATCCTCTAAAGATTTGTGTTAATTAAGATGTGCGCGGCTTGGCTTATTCAGAATTTCACAAACATCGTTGCCGAAAGCCCAAGCCTGCCTAATCCCTTCCAGGGTCCCTGATCCCGAAAAAGCTGCAGGGCGGTTTCCGCACCCAGGCCAAAGGAAACCACACGTTCAGGGCTGTAATGCAGGCCGAGCACGGAGCGCAGCAGAGGTCCCGGTCGGCTGCCTCCCAGGCTCAATTGACCATAGGGCTGCAGTCCTTCGAGGAACTGCAGGGACTGCATACGGTATTGGTAGCTGATCCCGACCCAGGCAATCCGCTGCTCCAGCGTGAATACACCTGCATTGATGATATAGAGCGCCGTGGACATTTTTCCGGCCTCTACGCCAAGTGAATGATTCTCATCAAGGTGATAAAAAATGCCGGCCTGAAAGTCGTCAATCAGGCTGGGATTTTCATCCAGGTGTGCTGTGCCGGGAAACCACAGAGCCGGAAGGTTGCTGCCGACCTGAAAGCTGAAGCGGCGCGGGATCGATTCCGTACCGG
The DNA here is from genome assembly GCA_028284775.1 of Candidatus Kapaibacterium sp. Taxonomy (GTDB): domain Bacteria; phylum Bacteroidota; class Ignavibacteria; order Kapaibacteriales; family UBA7675; genus JANQRB01. Next base: position 16,735 of record JANQRB010000059.1, read on the forward strand.
GTGGATCGGGCTGGCGAGATTCCTCCTGAGCGCTCAGGTCCGTACTGCTCCGGGTGTTTAAGTAACTACCAGGCGGGACACTCGGTGCCGCTAATTCTTTCGCCCTTAAACCCGCCGGCAAGACTGTCTCTTTATTGTGGGTTGTGACAAACGGGATCGGCATTTTTTTAGGCATCTCGCTCGCGAGACTCTTGGCGGATTCGGCATCGCTGGCCGGTGTATGAGCACGAAGCGGCGGTTGGGATGCGCCCTCATGCATCTGGCCTGGCGACGCGGGGATTTCATTACGAAAAGACGCAATGCTCAATTCCTCGACCGGGCTTTCTGCCTCTTCCGGCGGGCTGGAAACCCGGCTGGCCGCTACCAGCCGGTCGGCCGCCACTTCCTCGGGAGCCGAAGTATCCCACAGCGCTACGGTCAGGAGAAATGTCACCATCGCCGCGCCCAGGGCTGAAATTAACAGTCCGCCGCCGCCCTGCATTCCGGCCATAAGCCCGCTGAATGCACTGCCTGCGCCGGAAGAGGTCACTGCTGCTGCCGTTCCCGCTGTCGACGCGATGCCGACGCTTGCAAACACAGTGTTTGTCATGCTATCGGGCGGCATCTGAACCGGCTTGTTGGCGCCGGCCGCAATGCGCAGCTGCATCGCTTCGCGGAATTCTTCCTGGAGATCGGCATTTGCAGCAAGGGCGCCGAAGAGGACCGATTGCTGCACGTCATTTGTTTCGCCGTCGAGAAACAGGTAGACAAGGTCGGCCGTCGAGTATGTATCGTTGTATAGCATAGTTAACAGGAGTTTGTTCAGGAACGATAGTCAGCCAGAAAGGGCTTGAGCGATTCACGCACTTTACGCCGGGCCCGCACAACGCGATTGCGGACGGTTGTAATCGGCACATCGGTCAGCAGCGCGATTTCCTTGTATGACAGCTCGTGATAGCTTTGCAGAATAAACGCTTCACGCTGCTCTTCCGGGAGTAATTCGAGTGCCATATCGATCAGACCGGCAAGCTCCTTGTTTTCCAGCGTTTGTTCTTCAACCGGCAATTCCGGCAATTTCGTTAGTGGCGCTTGACGCTGCTTCTTTTTGGCGTCGTAACTCAGGTTGCGCGCTATCCGCAATAAGTAGGCATGAATATTCCGAAGAGGTCGATCTTCTTCCGCACAACGATAGAAGCGCAGAAATGTCTCCTGGAACACGTCATCTCGCTGCTCGTCATCGTCCAGTATTCGTCCGCAATAGGCATATATCTGCGGCGCGTAGCGTCGATACAATTCCGCAAAGGCGGCATCCCAGCCTTCGGCTTTTAACCGCAGCGCGTCGTACAATTCGATGTCTTTACTCTTCGATACGTCTTTGCTCATTCCATGCCGTTGTTGCTTTTTCCGGGTTGCGCCTGTGTCAATTTCTGCGCAATCACCCCACAGGACTCCGAGGACAGAATTCTGTTTCAGGACAGTCAAAAATAATTTTCTGAGGAATTTCTGAAGTGCAATCGCCACTGCTGCTGGAGTATCACAATAAGAGACTGTCCACCGATGCGGATTCTACGCTGCGTGCTCTTGATGTGGAAATTCATCTCAGTCTGAAGGCACTTGGGGATTATGATCTTCTAACTTTTGGGGCTCTAATAAAATTGTGGCAAATCGCTTGCGGGATGGCTTCCCGCCATCCTTACGGCCGGACTGTGTTAAATCACAATCGCGCGGCCCGGAAGTAAACGTGGTAGCACGGGATGGCGAAATCCACAGCTGTTAATCAGATTCTTGGCAGTGTCGTCGGTTTCAGATTCAATACAAGCTAACAAAGGAAAACAAGTACTTAAAGAGCACATGTTTATTCCTGTTGCATCGCTACACTCATAACTGCTGAAAACGAGCTTTGCGGCAACAGTGATGTTTCAAATCCTTTGCCTATTCGTATGTTAGCCAGGTCGGTACAAACAGCGAGGATGAAGGTCCATCAATTCCCTCGGCCATGTATTCCGGCCTGCGGCCCCCTGCATCCTTACTGGGCATGGGAATCGACAGCCGCTCTTGTAAGACGCGATTTTGATACCGCAATCCCGTTTTCAAGCAGCAGAAGATGTTTGTAGTTTTCAATTAATCAGCCGCATGCAGATCACGTAGCTGCTCTTTAACAGTTCGATTGTTGACTGCAGCGGAAGTGCCATTTTTGCTTAGTCTTTGGCACTATCTCATGTCAGTGAAGCAGCATCACGCTCTGCGTCAGTGTCGCGCCGCCGCTGTTTAAGCGGATTGCGTAAAGACCCGGCGGCAGCTCGCCCCTTGTCAGCGTCACGTTTGTAGCGCCGGCGGGAGCTTGCCCGCTGAATAATTGTTTAAGCTTACGTCCCAGGGCATCCAGCAAGACCACTTCCGTGTAGGCTGGTGCGGCAAGTTCAAATGCAAGCTGCGCCGAGCCTTGGACGGGATGAGGAAAGACAGGCAGCAGTCGCAGACTACCGGCATCACTTTCGGCAACACCCGTCTCGACTGCATCGGTACCAAGGCCGCGTAGAGTAATACTGTAATTGCCGCCATCGCTCTCGATGTTAAGTCTGGCGATTCGCTGGGCCGACACTTGCGGCGAAAAGAGTACTGTGACGCTTATCGTCGCGCCGGGGTCCAGGGTGGCCGGCAAGGGTTCTTCCAGGGTGAATTCGCCGTCGTCGGCATCGCGAAGCTCGATCGTGGACGCCAGCGTTACGGCTTCGGTGCCGGTACTGCTGATTTCAAGTGTTTGGCGTCCTGTCTCTTTTTGACGAACACTGCCGAAGAAGAGCAACTGCGAGCTGACCTCGGTCTTTCTGGGGTCCGGTATCGCCGCAAAGTCTATATCCGTCCAGGATGCGCCGACCATATGCATCCGCCAGATGCGGATCCTGTTGTTGCCGACGATGCCGTCGCCGGTCGATGCAGCGCCGATACGCGGGGCGAGCATGGGACGAAAGCTCTCGCCGTGATCGCCGGTAGCAAAAATCTGGCCCAGGTCGCCGATGACAAAATGATCCCGTCCCTGGGCGGGACCGTGAGCGAAGGCAACATTCAGGAAGTCATCGGAGAGGTCGTAGCGGCCCGTTTCCCAGTTACGTCCGCCGTCGCTGCTGGTGGCAACGAGGTTCGGCGCGTCGGGATTAGTGCCCATCCGGTAAATCGCGATGCCGAGGTCGGGTGTTGTAAAGGCCAGATCGATGATTATCGCACCGTTGCGAAGCACCGAGGCGCTCCACGATGCGCCGCGGTTGCTGCTGCGGAACACCCGACCGGTGGTAGTGCCGAACCAGCCGTTGTCATCCAGCCAGCAGGAAGAGCCTGCCAGACCAGTTTCGCCGGCCTGCGGGCTGGGCAGGTTCGTCAGCGCCGTCCAGCTCACACCGGCATCGTCGCTGCGTCCGACACCCCAGCGATTACCCAGAGGGTCGCCCAACACGATGCCGCTCTGCTGGTCGAAAAAATGGATGTCGTTGATGAATCCGGTTATCGAGCTAATCGAGACGGAGCGCCAGTTGCCGCCGCCATTGGTCGTTTTGAGGATCACGGCGCCGCCGCCTTCCGGACGATTGCTGCCGGCATAGGCCTCAGTAGTCGAGCGGCCGTGAATCGCGTAGGAAGGATTGGCGCTGAACTGACCGGCGCCGACACGCAGAGCCTGCAGACCGATATTCGAGCTGCGCTGGACGATGCCCAGCTCGCGACCGCTCGCGACATCCACGGTGCTGCCCGATGCCCAGAAGCTCGAGGCGCTGGGGGCGGATGAAGACCGCCAGGTCGTCTGCGGCAGGTCGCGGATTACGGAGGCGGGTAAAGGGGCCGTCCCCCAGCTGTTGTCGCTCTCGATATCGATCGGAATCTGTATTCGCGCAAAATCAAGATAGCTGCCGCTCTCAAAGGTGACCAGCACGTCGGCAAAGCCCGTCAGCCAAGGCGAATTGGCGGTCAATTGAAGCTCGACGTCTACCGTCCGCTCATCCATCGTGTTGAGGCTGCCTGCGTTGACCTCCGCACTGCTGAAGTCCAGGTAACCGTCCAGCGAGCGGAAGCTCACCCTAAGGCTGCTCGCGCGCGCCAGATAATTCTGCAGCGTCAGGCGTACGGTCGTCGGCTCGAAGTCGTCCAGGAAACCCGATTCGCTGTCGATGCCGAGTTCTTTGATACCGATGCCCGGCACACGGTCGCCGCTGGCCAGATTGCGATTCACCAGAAGCGCGCGTTCGGCATTGGCGCGTCCGTAATACCAGGGACGCTCCGCCACGCTGGGGCTCACTACGTTGTCGGCGCTGGAACGAATCTGGTGCAGCAACTGCAGAGGTGTCCAGTTCGGATGAATCGTTTTCACCAGCCCCGCAATGCCGGCAACGATCGGAGCGGAAAAGGAGGTGCCGGCTTGTACCGAATAAGTGTTGGCCGGCGTAGTGCTGATGATAGCTGCGCCGGGAGCGTACACCTTTGTCCCGATTCCGTAATTCGAAAATGACGTCGCATCGTCGTTCTGATTCGTCGCGCCCACGCTCAGGACATTGTCATAATTGGATGGATAGTGCGCCAGCTCCAGATCGCTCATCAGACCTTCATTGCCGGAGGAGGCGACAATCAGGGCGCCCAGGTCAACCGCTTCGTTGATGATGTCCTGCTCGGACTGCATCCGCGTAAATCCACCCCAGGAGCAGTTAATAATGTCCGCGCCGAGTTGCGCTGCATACAGAATGGCTTCATAACCGCGGAAAACCCCGGTGACCTGAATATTGTCGGAACCGCATTTGATAGGTATAATTCTACAGCCAAAGCCGCTGGAAGCAATCCCGCGGCCGTTGTCGCTTACGGCGGAGGCCGCGCCGGCGACAACGGTGCCATGGCCTCGGGGATCGGCACGCCATTCGGCGCTGCCGCCCCCTACGCGCGCATCGTTGTCGGGAGCGAACTGCCCGGCGGCAATCTGCGCCGGCGAAACACTGCCGACAAAATCCCAGCCGCGGATGTCATCCACAAAGCCGTTATTGTCGTCATCACGGCCGTTGCCCGCCACTTCCTGCCCATTGGTCCAGATGTTGTCGGCCAGATCTTCGTGCTGATAGTCCGTGCCGGAGTCGATAATTGCAATAACGACATTGCTGTTCCCGCGGCTGATGTCCCATGCCAGCTCCGCCCGGATGCGCTGCAAATGATACTCCTGGTTGAAGAAGGGATCGTTGGGACGCAAATCCGGATAGCGCATATAGACCGGCTCGGCATATTCGATTGCGGGGTTGGCGTTCAGCAGCTGCGCCGCTTCCCAGGCATCAGTCTCGGCGGCATAATGAAGCCGGTAGAGACGGCCGATGCCGTGAACATCGGCGCGCAGCAGGTCACTGCGGTTATAAGCGGGAAACAAGGTCACGATTAGTTGTACATCCAGGGCTTCGAGACTGGACTGAATAAGGAGGGAGGGAAATTCGCGCGCGCCGTCCGGCACGTAGTGATAGTCGCGCGTCTTGATGATAAGGGTAGCGCTCAGGTATTCGGCCTTCTGCGGCGGCGCGATGCTGCGCAGCGTACCGAGGCTATAAAAACCATCGGGCCGCAGCTCGCCGCGCTGCTGAGGCAGGTAGGCTTCTCTGGAGTCTGGCGCACCCGACGGCGCAGGCGCCGCTTTGGCCGCGCTCTCAAGTGGCGACAGCCAGACGGCCGCCGATAGGATTATAAGCAGGCCCAGGCGGGCAGACATTTCAAGCCACCTTTTGTGAAGCTTCATCACATTCCCTCGATAGTATCTTATCTGCTGAGTACATATTGACAAGTGAAGTGCCGCTGCTATCGTGCGCGGGGTCGCCGGCGCGCAGCCCCGGCCGGCGTACTTTTTTAGACAGAAAGTCGCCCGCGAAAGCCGTCTCAACGGAGGCGCCCGGCTATTGGTTCCGGCAGCGGCAGGAAAGCATGTTCTTGTTGTAGCGCCGCAATATACGATTCCCTTGGGGAAATCGCAGACCGGCATTGGTATCGGCTGTCATCGAGCCCACCGATGCGAATGCGGGCGTATCGGGGACGGACAGGAATCACGACTTCTCGGGGAAAGGGGAATCCTTCGATCGTGATGCGCAAGCGCACCTCCCCGGCCACAAAGCCGGCGCGCAGCCGGGCTGACTGTTGAGAGCGGCTCACCAGCTCGGCCGACTGCATGCCCTGCGTGATGACGAAACTGGCCTCCGGCTGGCGACCGGGTGCTTCAAACCCGAAACTGTTGATAAAGAGAATTTTGATCACAGCCTCCGACTGACCATCCGGCGGCAGAGACTCCGGCGTGACGATGATGTCAACCTGATCCACCTGCTGCCACATAGGCAGCAGAATGTACGCTGCTACGGCCAGAACGATGGCGATACCTAAAAGGTTGACAATTGTTGTGAAGGCTTTATTCATAGACTGCTTCCCCTTTCACTATTCGCTGGGTAAAATAGCAATATTTAACGATGCGAACGGCAGACCAGGGGTGCTAAGAGCTTTGCAGTAGTAATGCAGTAGTACAAGCTTGCGGGCTATGCGATACTTTGCCACGGTGCATAACACTCCATCACTTTCAAACAATATTGGAGAGTTGAGCGATGAGACGCTTCCCGTTACCATTCCTTGTCGTCGCCCTGGTCGCAATAGCCCTGTCGGAGCTGCATGCGACCGGCGCGCTCTATGTTCGCCCGCTTAACAGCAGCCAGACCCACCAGGTGATGAATATCAAGACCTATGATGCCACGGTTGAGATTAACGAGCAGATTGCCGAAACCTTCGTCGATCAGGTTTTTGTCAACAATCTGAATACGCGCGTGGAAGCCACTTTTATCTTTCCCTTGCCGGAAAGCGCCGTCATAACACATCTGGCCTATTGGTTTAACGGCCGCCGCTATGTGGGCAGTATCCGCGAGAAACAACAGGCGCAGCAAGCTTACAACAACAAGATTCGACGACTGCTCGATCCTGCGCTGCTTCAGGCGATCGGCGATAATATTTTCAAGCTTAATATCGCGCCGATCGAAGCGCGTAGTGAAGTACGATTCGAGATCCGCTATGCCGAATTACTTAACTACGACGCGGGCGCGGTCTCCTATCGATTTCCGCTTAACACAACCAGCCTGTCACCGACGCCGCTGGAACGCGTCTCGGTACAGATCCGGGCCCGGACGAACAGTGTATTCAAGAGCTTCAGCTCGCCCAGTCACGGCAATTCGCTTGACCTCAGCATCAGACGCGAATCGGAAAGCGACTATTCGGCAACCTTCGGCGATGAGAATTTCCTGCCCGACCGCGATCTCCGGCTGCGATTCGAACTGCAGCGGGATGAAGTCGACGTCAGGGTGGCCAGCTACGCGCCGGCGCCCGCCGACTCTTTCGGCGTCGATAAATTCTACGCCCTCTGGATAACGCCGCCGGAAGACTTAAGCCGTACGGAAGATGCCAAACGCGATGTCGTCTTTACGGCCGATGTTTCGTCAAGCATGGAGGGCTACCGCCTGGAGCAGCTCAAAGTCGGAATGCACACTTTTCTCGACGCATTGAACGACAACGACCGCTTTAACATCGTTGTATTCAGCACCGATGTTAAACGCTTTCAGCCGGACCTCGTTCCCGCCACGACCGCCATGATTGCCGAAGCCGAGGAGTTTGTCGATAAACTCGGTGCGGTGGGTCTGACTAATATCGATGCAGCGCTGCGCTCTTCGCTCTCGATGAGCTTTCGTGAAGAAAGCGCCAATATGCTCATGTTCCTGACCGACGGGCAGCCCACCTGGGGCGAATTGGACCAGCACAAGATCGTCGAGCAAAGCAGCGCCGCCAACAGCGCGGGCATCCGCGTTTATCCCTTGGGGTTGGGAGACGATGTCAGCCATAGCCTGCTGCATTCACTTGCCGAAAAGAACGGCGGATTCGCAAGCTTTATCGATCAAAGCGATAGTATCGCCGTCGTGGTAGCCAATCACTTCAAACGAGTGTCGTTGCCGGTTCTCTCGGCGCTTAACCTGGATATGGGCGGCCTGCAGTTGTATGATGTGTATCCGAATCATATTCCCGACCTCTTCTGGGGCACGCAGATGTTGCAGTTCGGCCGCTACCGCGAGGGAGGCGAGTTCCCTATCAGCCTCTCGGGACGCATCATCAGCGAAGACTTCAACCTGCGCCAGTCTGCGTTCTTCGGCGAGGAAGAAGGCGGCCAAAAAGCCGTGGCGCGCCTCTGGGCCGTCAGCAAGGTTAGCTTTCTCCTGCGGGAAATCGAGCGCCTCGGCGAACAAAAAGAGCTGGTGGACGCAGTTATCGACCTGAGTATCCGTTTTCAGATTCTCACCAAATACACCGCGCTTTATGCGGACCCGGATGATCCGGACAGCGATGATACCCCGACCGATGTTAAGGAGCAGCCGGGCCAGATTGTCAGTAGCGGCGGTTGGCGGCTGGAGCAGAACTACCCTAATCCGATCAGGACGAATACTCGTATTCGCTTCGAAGTGCCTGAGTCGGACCTTGCACAACGCGTTACACTGAAGGTATACGACTTGCAAGGCAGGCTGCTGGCGGTCCTCTTCGATGGTATCGCGGTAGCCGGAAAGCACGAGATCGAATGGGACGGCGCCGATCTTGAGCGCCGCGCACTGCCCTCAGGATTATATACGTACCGACTGCAAGCCGGCGGGATTGTCTTAAGCAGACTCCTCGTCATTCAGCGTTGACAAGTATTGTTGATCCTTCCTTCCGGCCATTCGTTTGCCGGACGCCAACACGCTGAGGATCTGAAAATCTCAATCCAACTTTTTCAACAAAATTAGAATACAAAATGAAATCCATATTGCTTTGTATCTTGCTGCTTGCGGCCTCGCCGCTTTTTGCAGATGGTCTGCTCAAAGTTAAAAGCGAAGGAGCGCAGCCCTACATCGCTCCAACAAGAGTAGAGATTGCCACGACAATTCGCGATCAGGTAGCGGTCACCGTTTCGCGCCAGACCTTCCGCAATACGAGCGGCCGTGAACTGCAAATTTCCTATGGCTTCCCCCTTGGCATTAATGCGAGTGTAAGCGATTTCCGCTGGTGGCAGAATGACGAGCTCCACATAGCCGCGATCGATGACAACCCGCAAAGTAACGGCGCGACGCAGGGTCCGGGCGGCAAGGTTGACCATCGCTTTGTCGACTACCTGGGCCCCAGTCCTTTGTTGTTTGCCTTCAATGAGCCGATAGCCGATGGCGCTGAATTGATTGTGGAGCTGACCTTTATCGAGTTATTGCACTACAGCCTGGGAGAAGTAGAGTACCGCTACCCGCTCGGGATGTCCACCTTCGTCAGCGGGAAGCTTGATCTCTCCTTTAAACTGGATTTGGCCTCGCAGCGTGAATTGCTTGACATCCGCATTGAATCGCATCCGCAAATTGCTTTAGAGCGCGGCATCCATACAGTACTCGCGGACTACAGCAATAACGAAGAAAGCGCGTCGCGGGATCTACGGCTTAACTTCAGCTTAAACCAGGACGATCTGGGTGTATTCCTGCTCTCCCACAAGGCCAAGGATGAAGCAGGCTATTTCATCATGCTGGCCGAGCCCGATCCCCAGACCTCCGAGGACGAAATTATTGAGAAGACATTCACCTATGTCATCGATATTTCGGGCAGCATGAGTGGTCAGAAACTCGACCAGGCGAAAGCGGCAGCGCGCTACGCCATCGGCAACCTCAATCGGAACGATAAGTTTAATGTCGTCAGTTTTAATCATAGCGTTATTCGCTTCCGGCCACAACCCGTCGCCGCTTCCGCCGCCAATGTCGCGGAAGCGCTCGAACATATCGATGGACTCCAGGCGGGTGGCGGCACGAACATCCAGGATGCGCTGATTAATGCACTCGTTCAGGATATGCCCGACCATAGCGCCAACATTCTGATATTCCTGACGGATGGGCAGGCGACTGTTTTCCATCAACAGCTTAACGAAGCCAATACAAAGAACGTCCGTATTTTTGTCTTCGGCATCGGTCCCGCGGTAAAAGAAGACCTCCTGCGCGTTATTGCGGATGACAACAATGGCGTGGCCGAGTTTCTTGGCTCAGATGATGTTGACGACCGCATCAGCGATTTCTACAACAAAATCGCCGATCCCATCCTGCAAAATGTTGAAGTGGCTTTTCCCGCCGCCGGTACGCACGAGATCTATCCGCAGAATCTGCCTGATTTGTATGTAGGTCAGCAGTTAACATTGGCCGGGCGCTATAACAAGCCCGGTCCATCCGAGACGATCTTAACAGGGACGGTCTATGATGAGACCCGGGAATATCGCTATGATGTCGTATTCGCCGATGGTCCTGACGGCATGGTGTTTATCCCGAAGATGTGGGCCAAACTTAAGATCGACCATCTGCTCGTCTTAATGGCCGGCGTGCCGGATAAGTCCAACCAGTGGAAGGAGTGGCGCGACGAGATAATCCGCATCAGTAAGAAGTATGGCATACTTTCGCCCTTTACCAGTTTCGTCGATGCCGGGCCGGCCGACGACGATGATACGGGCGGCACTCAGGATGAGGAGGAGGAAGATCCTGTGCTGACGGAAGTATACGACGAGGAAATCGAATTCAACCGAAATGAAGCATTGATAGAAAGCGCCTTTCCTAATCCCTTCCGTCATCGCACAGCATTGACCCTGCGGATACCGGCTTCGGCATCGGCCCGCTATGTCGTCCTGACGGTTGTTAACGCACGCGGCGAAGTGGTGGCGCTTCTGTTCGAAGGATGGCTCAAAGCCGGCGACCATACAATACAGTGGGACGGTTTAAATGACGAGGGCGTTCAGGCTGCCGACGGCAGTTACTTCTTTGTGTTGCAACACGAGGCGGGGCGTGAAGTTTATCCCGTGCTACTGTTGCGCTGATGGTTGGAGATGCAAGGCCTCAGCTATTGCATACGCGGGCGTCTCTCTGCCGGATGGAGAGACGCCTTTATAGTTTAAAACCGCCGCCGGCGCCGAACTTCGTCAGACGCCAGGTATTGGTGCTGCTGAGGTTAAGCGAGTAATTGACATCGACGAAGAAGGTCTCGCTGAGAAACATGCCGAAGGATGCGCCAAAGGCAATGTAGCTGGATTGAAGCGGTGACTCGCGCACGGAAAACTCGCGGGCGTCGTCGAAGGATGCAAGGCTTTGTACGATATCGATCATAAACTTAAGATAAGAATCCGGAATCGTATTCAGACCCGTCTCCAGACTGATCCGGGCAAAATCTTCCAGCTCTTCGGCACGATGATTATAACGTACCGCCGCGCCGATCCAGCCATAGTTGGTCGTGAGGCCGAGCTCGACGCCTCCGGCAATTTCGACTGCGCCATCGCTCAGAAAGTCATAATCGGGATTGTCGACAATCCCGTCCGAAAAGCCCGGCGGCAGACGTATTTGAGCAGTCAGAGCGCCCACCACGCCGTCACGTTCATGAAATCGATACCGCAGCCCAAGTCCGTAGTAAATAACCGATGTCAGCGAAAAAGAGGAGTCGACTTCGACCAGATACAAGACGCTGTCTCGTTCGCGGAGCTGCTGGTACGTTTCTTTCAGGGTAAACGATCCGAATGGCAGATCCGCGATTAAGCTCAGGTTGTCAGCCAGCCCATACTCGGCATAGAGGCCGCCGATGTTTTCGTCATATTCGAAAGACTGAAACCATGTGGAACGGTCATCGCCGTCGCCGAGGACAGTTCTTAACTCCGCTACGTTTTCGCCATCGGCATCGCCATAGCTGCCGGCGCCCGAGTTGACATAGTATCCACGGAGGTACAGTTCACCGGCCGGACGCGTCCATGCCAGGCCCAGAAGCGTCGAGGGAGCCGCCAGGACAAGCGCGAGAAGGAGAAGGAACCATGTAGTCAATCTTTGCGGCGAAAGACTAGGTGCAATTGATACAATCATAAGCGGCGACCTGCTCGTATTATCGGGGACTGTTGTCTGCGGCAAAATTATTCCGGCGGGGTCAGACCGCCAAGCTCGAAGCCGCCGCCACAAAGGACACCCCCGGCGCGCCCTGAGTTACAGCGATCCGCCGCAGTGCTCAGCTTCGCTGCCGCTCTTTGATAGTGCCCTGAGAATTGAGTATTTTGGCGCGTTCTGACTGAACCATCGCTAAGGAACTATGCATCAACTCGACCCTGCCGTCAAAACCATCTGGGGCATCCGCCTGCTGCTGCGCACTTTTTTTCTGGCGGGGCTGGCTTTTGCCTACGAGTTCTTTACCGCGAATGCCGACAGTATTTTGCCCGATCTTAATCTCGGCATGCTCACCGGCATGATCTTCAGCATCGGCATCTTATGCAGCTTTATCGTGCCGGTACTGCAATATCGCTACTGGAAGTTCGAAGTTCGCGACGACGAACTGTATCTGGAACGCGGCGTGCTGACGCGCGTGCGAACCGTCGCGCCTATCCGCCGAATTCAGCACCTGGATGTTTCGCAGAATGTGCTCGAAAACATGCTGGGAGTCGGTAAACTGGTCATCTATACTGCCGGCACGCGCGGCGCCGATATTATCATTCCGGGCCTGCCCTATGAGTATGCCGAAGCCTTGCGCGACCGGCTAAAAAATCATGACATTGAGGATGCGGTATGAATGGCGCTACGGAGCAATTTGCGCTGCCGCGTCGTCTCCACCCATTAACGATGTTTTATCGCGGCATCGTCAGAGCCCCCGGCTTCTTGCTGGCTTTGTACTACAGCATGCAGCGCGGCGATACCTGGGTCCTGCTCGTGGCCTCGCTTTTTTATGTTTTTGTGGCCTTGCCGTCGATCATCCTGGGCTACTTCTATTTCCAGTTTCGCATCAGTCCCCGCGAAGTTATCATCGAACGCGGCGTCTTCTCGCGGCGTACCCGCAATATTCCGCTCGACCGCATTCAGAATATCGAGACCCAGCAGAATTTTCTTCAGCGCCTCTTCGGCATAGCGCGCGTGTACATAGAGACTGCCGGCGGCGCTGAAACCGAGGGCGTTCTGGAATTTGTGTCCGTCGCCGATGCCGAAGCTATACGCACCACGATCCGCGAGCACCAGAGCAGCGCAGCCCATCAGCCCTCGACAAGGGCGGACGCTGCGGCTCCCGAAGAAAACAAAGACCAGCTGCCTCACGAAGAAGCACCGGCCGAAACTGCCGACGCTGCTGCGGAGACAGGGCCGACAGCCACGGAACGCCTTCTGTACGCTATGTCGCCCCGGCGCGTATTGAGCTACGGGATGCTGCGTCTCTCACTCTGGTTTATCGCAGTGATTTTCTCGGCCTTGCAATATGTTAACGTCGCACCGGACCGTCTGGCGGAAGAATTTGCCCGCAGTCAGGTGGAATCGCTGCGTGCCGCCGATACCACGATCCTGCTGCTGCAGGGAATCGGCTTTATCTTTCTCGTCTTATTCCTTTCCTGGTTGAGCGGCATTCTCTTTGCCTACAACAAATACCATGGTTTTCGCCTGAGTCTGGCGAATAACAATCTTCACAAGCAGCATGGGCTGTTCAACATTTCCAAGGGCAGCATCCCGCTCAAGAAGCTTCAGATGATGGTAATCACCTCCAATCCCCTGATGCGTCGCTTTGACTTTCGCGGGCTGCAAATCCAGACTGCGGGCTTTGCGGGCGCCAAACGCGGCGCCGAGGTGGCCGTGCCGCTGGCTAAGTCCGATGAAACCGTCGTTCTGGCGCAGGAGATCCGGCCCTTTGTGTTTCCCGATGATTTCACGATGGTGTCGCCATTGACCATTCGGCGGGCATTTCTGCGCTATAGTATTTTTCTGCTGCTGCTGGGCGCGGCGCTGTATACGGTACTACCCGCGACGGTATGGCTGCTAATGCTGTTGCCGCTGCTGTACTATGCGGCGCTTCTGCGTTACCGCCATCGCGGCTACAAAGTAGAAGGCGACACGCTGATTGTGAAGCACGGCTTTATCTGGCAGCGCATTTCAGTAATCCCGATCGCCAAGATTCAGACTCTCTCGGTACTGGCGTCTTTCTTTCAACGGCGGCTGGGTCTGGCAACTCTTTACGTGGATACAGCGGGCGCAGCCGGCTTCAACGACGCCAGTATCATCGACATCGATGCCGAGAGCGCCGGCCGGATTCTCGATGAATTAATGGCAGCTTTTAAAGCAGCTTACCCTCAAAGACCCGGCGCAGCCGACAAGGCCGGCGAGCCGGAACGGCCGGCCGACTCTGTTGACCCGGCGCAAAGTGCCGGCTCCCATCCGAATGCAGAGGGCCGCGAACAGCAGACTTCCGGCGATGAGGGGAGCCAGGACGGGCCTGCACAGCAAAGCGCCGCCGCTCACCCGCCGCCTTCCGGCGATGATGAAGACCGTGCCCGGCCGGCTGAAGACACTTGACAGCGCTTGTATTGCTTCAGGCGGAAACCCTGAATGCCATCCTACCGCCTCAGGGATTGCCGGCAGCGGCCGCACAAGTGCTCAAGGAAGAGTCGAGCGGGTGCTGCTCCGGGCGACGAATTTTCGTAGTTTGCATTCTTTGTCTTAATCTAGAGGATCCGCCATGCACGCTGCGCCAAGTTCCGATTCCCCGGCTTCAAAGGCCGGCTTTGTGGCGATTATCGGTGAACCGAATGTCGGTAAGTCGACCCTCATGAATGCCGCGCTCGGCAGCAAGCTGTCGATAGTGACGCCCAAGCCACAGACCACGCGCAAACGGGTACTGGGCATTTATACTAAAGATGCGGTGCAAATGGTCTTCCTCGATACGCCCGGAATTCTGACGCCGCGCTACGAACTACAGCGTTCCATGATGGAATATGTTCGCGACGCAATTGATTCGGCGGATCTGCTCCTGCTCCTGCTGGATGTCACCCGCCGCGATATCTCGCTGGATTTCCTGCAGGAAAAGTTACGCCTGGGCCTTCAGCAAAGCAAGAAGCCGCTCATCATTGCACTCAACAAAATGGATGCGCTGCACAACAAAAAAGAGGCTTTGCCGATGATCGCGAGCCTGGATGCGCTGGACTTCGTGAACGAAGTTGTACCGATTTCCGCCCTGCATCAACACAACACCGACGACTTGCTGGCAACCCTGGCCGGTCATCTGCCGCAGCACGAGTTTTTTTACGATCCGGAGTTCATCAGCGAGATGCCCGAGCGTTTCTTTGTGTCGGAACTGATTCGGGAAGTTATCTTCGGTCGGTACAAGCAGGAGATTCCTTATTCAAGCGAAGTGACGATCCGCGAGTTTAAGGAACGCGAACATCGGAAGTGGTACATCGCGGCAGACGTCGTGGTGGAGCGCGACACCCAGAAGGCCATCATTATCGGCAAGGGCGGAGCTTCGCTGAAAGAAACGGGCTCAAGGGCGCGACTCGCAATCGAAGAACACCTGGGCCAGCCCGTCTATCTGGAACTATTCGTTAAAGTTCGGGCGGACTGGCGCAACAATAAAACTCATTTACATTCTTTCGGCTATTAACAATTCTCTCAGACCCATGCTCAACGGCAAACATCTGCCCCTCGACAATCGCGCCGGGATCAGCGACCCCGCCGCATTGCGCGCGCGCGAACAACAGCACTTCGCCGATGCGCTGACAGCGAATCGTCATCTTCCCCCGTCAAGCCTGCTCAGCACAGACTGGATCCGGGAATTCCACCGCAGCATATTCGGCGCCCTCTACCTGCATGCCGGGGAATTCCGCAATGAGCCGATCCGTCTGGGCTGGCATGTGCCGGCTCTGCAACAGGCCGCCGAAATTGAACAGACGATGCAGCAATTCTGCCGCGACTGCGGGCGGCGACTGCAACTTGCCCAGGAGCGCAGCGAAGCTCTTCCTGCCCTGCTCGGCTTCGCTTTCTGGAAACTGACATATATCGCGCCCTTTCTTGACGGCAACGGCCGGATCGCCAACGGGCTGAACGTGCTGTTGCAGCAATCTTTTGGTCTCAGTGGCCGCCCGCTGTATGATCGCGCCGAAAGCGCTACCTACGCCCGGTTTGTAACTACGCTGCGCGCCTATGACGCAGGCAATGCCAGTCCTTTCTTCGATTTTCTTAAAGAACGCCTGCAGTTTTAAAACGCAGAGGGCTGTCTTATTACAAGACAGCCCTCCTTAGTTTTCCCGAGCCAGATCCGGACGGAATATTTCGTCAGAGTCTGAACATCGCTCCAAGGGTAAACGAAAAGCCAAGATCGAATTTGCTGCGCGCTTTTTGTTCAAACACCTTAAGATACATCGCGCGCGAATCGAAACCGGTCTGCAGTGAAATACTGTTTGTCAGCTCATACGAAGCAGATGCTCGCAGGTAGCCCAGCATACCTTCATTCGATCCGCCGGCGCCAATGCGGCCGATAAAGGAAATTCGCTCGCGGATCGGTATTTCATGTTCGTAGAAGATACCACCCCAGAGCGTACTTTTATTGACGCGTCGCTGATCGAGATACAAGGAGCCGGGTTCGCTGTCCTGACCGCCGAGGCCGGATTCGCCAGCCGGCTTATCATCGCCCGCACCCGTGACAACAGAATCATCGCCGTCATTCGGACCCTCGCCGTTCTGCGCGCCGGAATCGTCGTCGGGCAGCTCGTCACCGGGCTTGCCGTCGCCCGACTGCGTGCCAAAGGCTTCCTGCATCGCATCATTGTCCGAGGGACGGTAATACTGCGACAGGTCTTCGATAAGGCCGGTGGTAACACCGTTGCTGATCCCTAGCGGACCGGGAACATACCGCCAGGTCTCATAGGAATAGCTGAAACTCAGATAGCCCACTTCGAGCCCGATACGCCCGGCGTCGCTCACGCTGTAGCCAAGGCTCACGGAAGACAGCGAGACGATCGGCGATTCGTTGCCTGTTTCGGCCTGCGACACCAGATCGCTGCCGAAGGTCGAAGAGAGGAAAATCTGTCCGCGCATATCCTGATCATCTTCGGCGGCGTCATAGGCAAGGAAACCACCGGTAAAGTCTTCTTCGGTATCATCGGCGACGGCAAAAGGATCCTGGTCGTCCGCCAGCAAGCCATCCGATAATGCGAGGGTGCTGGCTTCGGAATCCCAACGCTGATCAGTCAGTCCGGTATTCTCGGATTGACGTATTGCCGCTTCGATGGGGTCCTGGAATGTGGGACTTTGGGAAATCGAATTCCGAACATCTCCGGAAGCTTCTTCCCGAGCTATGCCTGGCGTCGACTCGTTGCTGCGGCGATCACTTTGCATCGCGAGCGGCACGCGTCGCTCGCCATTCCGGTTTTGTGCATCGGACCTGTCAGAGCGCGTATCGCCGGCACTGTTAGCCGCTGCGTTGTCGGCTGCGGCAGTCAATAACTCCTGCGATGTGGCCAGGGCCGAAAGCAATGTCGCGTCACGGACCGTGCCGTGCTCGTCGTTCGCCGAAGCCCGTGCCGGGGTAAGAAGATCGTCCATGGGATCGACCTGCGCTAGGCCTGCGCCGTATTCCGTATAAGGAGCTTCGCCCATATCGGTTGTAAAAGTCGGCAGCATCAATGCAATCAGCAGCAGCACGGCGGTGACGGCGGGTGTACGCCAGCGTTCCGGGTCTTGCGCCGGAAGGGTGGGCGGCACCTCGCTGAAAATTTTCATCAGCACCAATTCTTCGGTATCGCGTGCGAGATCATCCGGTACACTGATGGAATCGGCATTAGCCCTTACGGCATGATGCACCGCTACTGCATCATCAAAGGCAACCTTTGCATCGGGTGTCTCTGAAAGGACGTGCCGCAGTTCCTTGTCTTCGTTTGAAGACAGATCCCCGTCCAGGTACTTGGTTATTAAGACATCTACTTCAGGTTTCATAGCGTTCTTGCACGATAGGAGACAGAACTTTGCGAAGGATGAGTCTCGCACGATGCACACGAACCTTCGCCAACGACACTTCTATTCCCGTAATTTCCGCAATCTCTTTGTAGGAGTACTCTTCATATTCGCGGAGGATGAGCGCCTCCCGCAGTTTGACCGGCAATTCCTGAATCGCATTGTCAATGTTGTTCTTCAGCATCACGTCGCTGTCCTGCATGCGGGTCGTCGATAGTATTCCGCCATGAATATCTTCCTCGAAGGAATCGTAAGATTTCTGCCGGCGCAGGAGATTCAGACAGACGTTCCGCGCAATGGTAAATAACCAGGCTGGAAAGTTGGTGCCCCGGAAATCGCGCTTGTGCTCATACATGCGCATAAATGTTTCCTGAAAGGCATCTTTTCCGGCAACCTCGCTGCTCATCATACGGACGCAGAAACGATAAACCCGGTGCTGATACCGGGCATAGAGAATCCGAAAAGCTTCAGCACTTCCCTGCTGAAATTGTTCGATCGCTTTGCGGAGTTCTGCGTCGCTATTTTTACGAGGATTTGACAGCATACGACATGTTCGGTCGGAGTGTTACCGCATATTTCGCGAATTTGACCGAGAGACACAAGGCTCTTTTGAAAGGTTACATTTTTTTGCTGCAGTACCTGCTAAAGCTCAGAGCTTGCGGCTGTATTCTTTGAGAATCTCTTTCTCGCGCGGTGAGAGACTTTCAAATCCGCCTTCGTTCATCTTATCCAGGATGGCATCGATTTGCTCTTGCGAAATTCGCTTGCGGCGCCGTTCATCCCTGTCGTCGGCTTCGGCTTCCTGCTCGGGCGGACGGCTGCGAAACCAGGAAGGAGCCGCCTTTTTTTCACGCCTGGCTTCATTGATGTCGAAAACATTGCTCGCACTTTCGCCTGGAGGCCGGCCGCCGCCGCGGATCATGTCACGCACGGCAAAAATCATCTTGTCGCAGAACTGAAAGACTCCGTATTTCATTCCGTAGCGCAGCAGAAAAAAGCCCATCAAGGCACCGCCCAGATGACCGAAGTGCGAAACATTATCGTCCGATGCGAAGGAAAAGCCCAGAAAGACCTCCATCCCGATAAAGACCCACATCAAAATTTTGGCCTTGATGGGAAAAAAGAAGGGAAACAAAATCATAGGAGCGTTCGGGTGCATCAGGCCGAATGCAACAATGATCCCGAATACGCCGGCAGACGCGCCAACCAATGGGGCCGGGTCGCCTGTCATCGAGGACAACAGAATCTGACCGAAGCCGCCGGCCACGCCACACAGAAGATAATACACCAGAAATCGCCGGGTGCCCCACTGCTGCTCGATGGCGATTCCGAGCATCCACACGAAGAGCATATTGAAAAAAAGGTGACGAAAACCGACATGGAGAAACTGAAAGCTGAAGAACTGCCAGGGTAAAAAATCGCCGGTTTCAAAGGGATAGAGCGCGAACATGCGCTGAAACCAGACATCGGCGCTCAGATCGCCGCCAATCGTGAAGCTTGGAAGAATCAATTCCTGCAACACGAAAATCGATGCATTGACGATCAGGAGCCACTTAATGCCGGGCGTCATGCGCGGAATGTTGAATTGTACCTGCCCGTATTGACTTCCGTTCATGTTGTTTCTCCGCAAGGCCGATACTCGGCAATTTTACGCGAGGCTGCGCCACGCCCCGGCAGCTCCTCGCCGGCGGCAGGCCGCTGAGGCAATAATACCAAAAAGCAATGTGATTTTTGCGCTACGCTTCGCACTGTCAGCCGCACTCGTCCGTAAAGATCGACATCCAAAGCATGACGGCACGGCGAAGGCGGCTTTGGCGGTGGACGTTTGACAACAGGTGGAATTGCCCGCATTCCTCTGCATTGGCCGGTCCGCTAGCTATTGAGCGCCTCGATTCCGGGCAGGGTCTTTCCCTCCAGAAATTCCAGCGAGGCGCCGCCGCCGGTAGAGACATGGGAAACCTGGTCGCTAAGGCCAAACTGAGCGATGGCTGCCGCCGAGTCACCGCCGCCGACGATTGTCGTGGCGCCCGCCCTGGTGGCTTCGGCCATCGCGGCGGCTACTGCTCGACTGCCGGCTGCAAAATTGCTCATTTCAAACACGCCCATCGGCCCGTTCCAGAGTACCGTCCGCGCCTGTCGGATACGCTCGCCGTAGCTCGCGCCGGTAGCGGGGCCGATGTCCAGCCCCATCCAGCCGGCGGGCAGCTCGTCCACCGATACTGTTTTGCGATCGGCATCATTGGCAAAAGACGCGGCCACGACGGTATCGCGCGGCAACAGCAGATCGACGCCCTTTGCAGCGGCTTCTTGAAGCAATTCGCTCGCCAGACCTATCTTATCCTCCTCCAGAAGCGAGCTGCCGATCTCCTTGCCCTGTGCCTTAAAAAAGGTAAACATCATTGCGCCACCGATCAAAATCGCATCGCACTTCCCGAGTAGATTGCTGATGACGTCAATTTTGCCGGAAATTTTCGATCCACCGAGGATTGCGACAAAGGGGCGTTCCGCCCGCTCCAGCGCCGTTCCCAGAAAGCGCAGCTCTCTCTGCATCAGATGGCCCGCCGCCTTCGCCTCGATCAGGGCGGGAATGCCCGCCGTGCTGGCATGAGCGCGATGGGCGGCGCCGAAGGCATCGTTAATATATACATCGCCCAGAGCAGCCAGTGCGGCGGCAAAAGCCGGATCATTCTTTTCTTCACCGGCATGAAATCGGAGATTCTCCAGCAGGAGTATATCCTGTGCGGACGCAGTCGCAAGGGCGGCAGTCGCTGAATCGCCAATGCAATCCGGCACAAAGGTCACCGCGCTACTCAGCAGATCGGCCAGATGATCTGCTACCGGCTTCAGGGACATGGCCGGGTTACGCTGTCCTTTCGGCCTCCCGAGGTGCGACATAATAATCGGAATACCTCCTCGCTGCCGGATGGCCTGTATCGTCGGCAGGCTCGCTCTGATTCGCGTGTCATCACTGATATGCTGCTCGCTGTCAAGCGGTACGTTAAAATCCACACGCAAGAGAACCCGCTGGCCCTGGAGCTCGAGTTGATCAATAGATTTAACCATAGGAAGAATGAGTTGATTTCAGGTTCTGAACATCGCCACGGGGACTGCCGGCTCCCGCCAGCGTCATCTGTCGTGCATGCGCAGTCCGATGCTGTGGGAACCGGCAGATTAGCTGCCTCTGTCGCGTAGTCAGGGGCTACGTGCTTTTTCGCTTGGCCTCCCTTTCGATCAGCCGCTGATGCGTAGCGCCAGATCGACAATCCGGTTGGAATAGCCCCATTCGTTGTCGTACCAGCCCACGACCTTGACCGTAGAGCCATGCACCATGGTGGATAGCGCATCGAAGATACAGGAATGCGGATTGCCGACGATGTCGCCGGAGACGACCGGATCGGTACAATACTCGAGGTAGCCTTGCAGCGAGCCCTCAGCGGCGGCGCGGAAGGCGGCGTTGACTTCTTCGGCCGATACTTCCCGCTGCAGATTAGCTGTAAAGTCGGTTATCGAGCCGTCCGGTACCGGAACTCGCAGGGCGAATCCGTCCAGCTTGCCCGCCAGTTCGGGCATCACCAAGCCCACGGCGCGGGCGGCTCCCGTCGTCGTGGGAATGATATTGGCGGCGGCGGCGCGGGCGCGACGCAGATCTTTGTGCGGCAAATCGAGTATCCGCTGGTCGTTGGTGTAGGCATGAACGGTGGTCATAAAACCGTGGAGGATCCCAAAGCTGTCGTGCAATACCTTGACCATCGGCGCCAGACAATTCGTGGTGCAGGAGGCATTGGAAATTACCCTTTCACTGCCGTCG
>JANQRB010000156.1 GCA_028284775.1 Candidatus Kapaibacterium sp.
ACATTATAAATGCGTCGTTCCAGACCGTTTTGAATGAGCGGCTGCTCGCCGAGTACTTCAATTTCATCGACTGAGGGCGGCCGGGGCTTTAAAAACAAGGTGTCAAGCCGGAGCGTGCTGTCGGCGACACTAATCTCCAGGCCGGAGATACTGCGCGTGAGATAGCCGACAGAGCCGACTTCGAGCGTGTAGCGCCCCAATGGCGCTCGCAGGCGAAAGCGCCCCTGTTCATCGCTGAAAGCGCCGAAACGAGCCAGGCTGTCTCCGGCGGCTATCGCTCCCACGGAAGCGCCACGCAGCGGCTCAGCCGTCTCGGCATCAGCGATGAGGCCCACAACAAAGCCCTGCTGCGGTTTCGCCGCGACATCAACGGTGCGAAGGAGGAGGAGAGCTGCGTATAAGCTGACACAAGCGTTCATTCGAAACACCCTTCCGCAATTTGCGGCGTGAATTCTTTCCAGGGCAATCTACGAAGAGAATCTGAAGAAGGTCTGGGTCAATTGTTAAATCCCTGCTAAAAGAACAAGACCGGAGATGGAGTCGGTGACAACAATCTTATCCGGACTATACCGGACACAATTTTCTGCGGACCGAGGACAGGCGACAAATGCCCGGGCGGGTTCCCGTCGTATCGATTGTTCCGGCCATTGCTAAATGAAGCTTTCAGTATTGCAGCCGATTTGTCAGATCCGCGGTCTGAGGAAGCATTTCCAGTCGATATTTATAATCTTGGGCCTGATGTGCAAGAGTCGCACTGGCAGGGAGTGCGCGTATGAACCGGCAAATAGAATCAGAGCATGCAGCGCACGGTTGGCGAAGGAAACTTGTGCTAAAGTAATCTGTCTTGTCGGAGCCACTACAAGCGTGCCGGACGGAGTAACCACTGATAATTCTCGACCGTGTACAGCACAATAAGGTGTCGCTGACGATCGTAATTTGAGTATTCCTTATAATGAGCCGAAATCGCTCATTCAAAGTTTTCATCAATGCAGCGCACCTGATAAGGATGCCCAACCATGCCCGAGCTACCCGAGGTCCAGACCGTCGTCAACGATTTGCGGGCCGATGGCCTTGAAGGATTACAGATAAGCGAGGCCGAGGTTTTTTGGCCGCGGACAGTGCGCGAAATGAGTCCGGCGGCATTTAGCGCCGCAATACGGGGGCGTACCGTCCTAGGGCTCAGTCGACGCGCCAAGTGGATTGTGATGGAGCTGAGCGGCGCTGCGACATTGCTGGTTCATCTGCGAATGTCCGGGCGCTTGAATTTTTCCTTTCCGGATGTCGAACGCAATAAACACGAGCACGTCATTCTCAGCCTGAGCGACGGCAGGCAACTCCGTTTCCACGATACACGCAAATTCGGACGAATGCAGCTAAGCGACAGTCCCGAAGAAGTGCTGGGCGCGCTGGGACCCGAGCCCCTGGAACGGACCTTCAGCGTCAAACGCCTGGCTGCGATCCTTGCCGCCAGCCGTCGAGCGTTGAAGCCGTTGCTGCTGGATCAGAACGTCATCGCCGGCATCGGCAATATCTATGCCGATGAGGCTCTCTGGGAAGCGCGCTTGCACCCCGAACGCAGCGGCGCCTCGCTGCAGGCGGCTGAAACGGCAGCATTACACAAGGCTATCCGTCTGGTGTTACAGCGTGGCTTGCGCAACCTCGGGACCAGTTTTGGCGAAGGTAAAACAACGTTTTACTCGGTTGCTAAGCGCAGGGGCCGCAACAAAGATGCCCTGCAGGTGTTTCGGCGCACCGGCGAGCCCTGCCCGCGCTGCGGCAGCACGATCGAACGATTGCTTGTCGGGCAACGCAGTACCCATATCTGCCCGGCCTGCCAGCGGAAATGAGCTGCGCGGCCGAGGGCATATCTAACTCCTGATCCTGATAAATCGCAGGCTGCGAATTTGGAACAGCAAATTGTAAGCGGATGTCTGTTTGGCCTGGCCTTTGGCGACGCATTGGCGGCGCCTTGCGAGTTTTTGTCCGTCGACGAGATTTGTCAACGCCATCCGCCCAACGGACCACTGGATTTAGAGGGCAATCCCGCCCTTGTGACCGATGACACGCAAATGGCGCTGGCCCTCGGAAGGGCTTTGCTGGATGCGCGGGCGACCAGAACACTCAGTCCTGCGGATCTTGAATATACTATCGGGATGCGATTCACGGAGTGGCTGCATTCCCCTGATAACAATCGCGCGCCCGGCCGCACCTGTTTAAGGGCCATCGCCGGGCTCGATGCCGGTTTGCCCTGGCTGCGCGCCACGCAGCTCGACTCAAAAGGCTGCGGCGCCAATATGCGGGTCGCAGCGGTGGGTCTGCTTCCATCCTCGGTCCTGGCGGATGCTGCCGCTGACCGCGCTGCCATCGCTCAGTTCCAGGCGGCGCTGACGCATGGCCATGCAACGGCCCTCGCGGCATCCGATCTGACAACTGCCGCCGTACACTTTCTGGCCCGGGGCGGCAGCCAGAGTGAACTGCTGGAGTGGCTGCGTTGCTATGGACAATCGCAGCGTCGGGTCTATCATGGCGACTGGCTCGGCAGCCTGTGGCAGCGACCCTGGGCCGCAAGCGCCGAGGATTTCATCGCCGGCGGATGGGACGAATGCCTGACCGCGCTGCAGCGTGTTGAAGACGGATTGCAGCACGCCGATCGCGATACGGATCCCTGTCTGGTCAGTGGTGACGGCTGGATTGCTGAAGAAGCTCTCGCCACCGCCCTCCTTTGTATTTTGTGGTATCCGGATGAACCGCGCAGGGCGCTTAGGAGGGCTGCCGTCACGCGCGGCGACTCCGATTCTATCGCCTGTCTGGCGGGCGCTTTCGCCGGTGCGGTCCATGGCATCAAAGCCTGGCCGGCAGACTGGCGCCGTCGCATCGAATACAACGAGCAGCTTGAAACGCTGTCCAAGGACATAGCCGATTTGGCCTAGGCTCATCCTGTCTGAAAATTTGTTAACTTCACAAGGTGAGGCTGACACTTGTGTCCCGGCCGGATTAGACCGTGCTGCCGTCCGCATTGCGAGACCGAAGCAAAGGAGTCGAGGCTATGTCAGTCGCGCACCCGCAACAGGCATAAGCCCGCGCCCGTAAGCCCTTACCTGGACAGTTGCCTTATATCCGCGATCGATCTCACTTTTAACAACTTAAGCAGTCATTTGTGGAGGAAATGAACGATGGACCTGGCCTGGAACATGCAGCAGCTACGATGCAGCGCCGCCGGCATCGAGCATCTGACTCGTACAGTCAATGACGATCACGCGCGCTGGCGTCCGTCGCCCGGCAGGTGGTCGATTCTGGAAGTCCTGGCGCACCTTTATCTGGAAGAACAGGAAGATTTTCGTCCGCGTCTGGACACAGTGCTCCATCATCCCGGACGCGACTTTGCAGCACTCGACCCGGAAGGCTCACTGGCAGCCAGTAATCTAAATCGTTTGGACCTGTCGGAGCTGATTTCAAAATTTATCGGCGAGCGAGAGAAATCGCTCGCATGGCTCGCCACGCTTCAGATGCCGTCCTGGGAGCGGGTCTACGAACATCCGGCCGGGCCGATTCGTGCCGGCGACATCATGGCCGCCTGGCTTGCGCACGACTTTATTCACATTCGTCAGATTTCACGGCTGCATTTCGAGTATGTCGCCTACAAGTCGCAGCCTTATGTTACTCGTTATGCCGGTGACTGGTAATCTACCGTCCGCACCGGGAACCGGGCCCAAGTAATCGATACGCCGCCGATCCGTGTTTGTCGCCAATGCCTTCACCGACTTTTCTCGGATCGAATCCGGAGCTGTGGCTTTGCATGTGAGTATCCCTGGTGAGATACAACAAACACATGTTAACAATCGGCGCTGGCAGATAAGCGCCTTTCGAGGATCGACTGATCGATGCGTTAATAGCATTCTGACGACATTAGCAAATAGTTTCTCGGCTGGAACGAGCGCTCCGCCTGATATTCAAAACTTTGGAACCAGGGGCGGGCGAAACACGTGATCGGCGCAATCAAATGTACTTGGTATCGGACTCACGATTGCTCGTGAAACTCCGCTCCAGCAGCACTTAAGCGGGAATCGTTGGCCTTGTGCAAGGCTTCTCATTGATGTTGAAGCTTTTGTCGGCTTCCTTCATCACCGCTTTCGAGCTAACAGTAGCCAGGTCCTCGGAGTCTGTAGTGGTGTATTGCTGCCCGTTCAGCGGCTTCTGCGGGCCAGTGAATCAGAATGGTCGTTGACTGAAAAAATTAACTATGGTGAAGTGGTGAAGCTTTCGTATTGTTGTTTGCGATCGTGACGTTAACGTTTTGTTCGAAGCCGGATGTTTCTTTTTGCAGGCGCCATTGTAGTTAGGAATGGTGGTGGTAGTCGTGAGCTGTTTTCACGACAATTATTAGGTGGCGGTGCGAGGGGGTGGGCCCAAGGGCATAATCCCGATTTTTTGACTTAAAATTTAAGAACTTAAACCTCCCCAAAACCAGCAACCCACAATACAGTCATCCCCCAGCCCCCAATCTTCATTTACCATATTTGCAAGTTAAGATTAAACCGTCCGTAGTAGCGGAACTTCAAGCCCGCGACCACACCAGATTCCCCTGCATCGCGGCAGCCTTTTTGGACTACTGTCCGGCTTTCCGTATCTTGCGGGCCCCCTATTGAGACATTCCCCATAATCTATTCTTTCCACAAATTACGCGGGTATGGTATGTTCCGTATTCTCCTTGGTTTGATTGTTTTGGGTCTGATTCTCATTTGGACAGGCTATCGCGAAAGTAACCTCTCTGCGGTTGCCAAGGATGTGCCGCAGTCTATGAGCTGTGCGGACCTGGCGGCCAAAGGCCCTGGCGATAATGCTTTCATCGAACTGTCGGATTTTTTGCTGACAACATCTTCCTATGTATACGAAGAAAAAAAGGGGCGCTGGCGTAAAGTCTGGGTCCCCGCTGTCCCCCTGCATGGCGAGTATCACAACCGACTGCTGGCGATTGTTAATGACACAACGGGAACGGCACCGGATAACATTCCTTTGCCGCAGGATATCAGAGTCATCGTGCAGGATGGCGATGCGCGCAACGACAATGATGTAGAGGAACTTGCCTCGCGCAATGTGATTCGGGGAATGGTTATCAACGAAATTGCCGGACTTGACAACGATACGCGCACGCTGCTCACTGAGTCCTACCCTCATGTTGACTTTGAGCAATGTTATGTATTTGAAGTCGGCAGAACGCCAAGCGGTTCTGGCGGCCTGATCGGCTATTTCGGCGGCGGCGCTGCCTTGCTGGCGCTCGGGATCGGTGGTCTTGTCTTTCGCTCCCGCAAAAAGGCTAAGGAGAATGAAGAACAAACATCAAAAGATGTCTGAGATCTGTGCTTTTGGATTTAGAAGCAAGGGCCGTAATTTGGCGCCGCGCGGACCACAGAAATAAGTCACAGGCAGCAATTGCGTGGCTGCGCATGAACTATCCGAAAGGACACAGGCATGCATTTCTTGCTGGCCGCGGGCGCCGCGCCACCGTTTTTTGCTGAAATCGCCGCCTTGATTATCGCCGGCGCCGCCATCGCTTACGTCTGCAACCGCTTTGGCATTGTGCCGATTGTCGGCTTTCTGGTCGCAGGTGTCGTCATTGGTCCGATGGGACTTGGTCTGGTGCGGGATCAGGCGCTGGTGGACGCCGCAGCGGAAGTCGGCGTTATTCTGTTGCTTTTTACGATCGGAATCGAATTCAGCCTCGAAAAGCTGGCCCGCATTCAGAAACTTATTTTTGGCGGCGGCGGATTGCAGGTTGGCCTGGCCTCGCTGACCACGATGGGCCTGCTGATGCTTTTTGGCGTTTCCTGGCAGGCAAGCCTCTTTACGGGCTTTCTGGTTGCTCTTTCTTCGACTGCAATAGTTCTGAAGTTATTGGGCGATGCCGGCGCTATGGACGCCGGTCACGGCCAGGTGGGGCTCGGACTGCTCATCTTCCAGGATCTTGCCATTATTGTGATGGTTATGCTCGTGCCGATGCTCTCCGGCACCGGCGGCTCCGCCCTGGATATCGGCGCAGCCTTGGGCTCGGCCATCCTCATTATCATTGGCGTATTGCTGATTGCGCGTCGTTTGATGCCGAAGCTGCTCGAAGCCGTAGCGCGGACCTGCTCGCCCGAGCTCTTCTTGCTGACCGTCATTGCGGTTTGCTTCGGCACCGCCTATCTGACAAGCCTGGCGGGCGTGAGTCTGTCGCTGGGCGCGTTCCTGGCTGGCCTGGTCGTCAGTGAAAGCCGTTTTAGCGAGCACGCCATGAGCGAGATCATGCCCCTGCGTATCATCTTTAGTGCGACATTTTTTGTCTCGGTCGGAATGCTGCTCGATATCAGCTTTCTGCTCGGCAACCTGCCGCTGGTGCTGGCGATCCTCCTATTGGTATTGCTGATAAAAGTAGTGACGACGGGGATTGCCGCAAAAGCGCTGGGGTATTCCTGGCCGGTTGTCTGTACGGCAAGCCTGATGCTGGCGCAGATTGGCGAATTTTCCTTTGTATTGGAGCGCGCCGGTCGTGAAGTCAGTCTGTTTCCGGCCGGCATGCAGGGGATCGGTTCACAAACTTTTATTGCGGCAACTGTGCTGCTGATGGTCTTGACGCCCGTTTTGACCAAACTGGGTGAACGCCTGGCAGTTCGGATGGAACGCCGCAAGGAACACAAGGTGGAGCAGGCGATGGCGGCACAGGTCGACCAGGCCGCTCATGAAGATCACTTCGCCGACATGAAAGATCATGTGATTGTCGCGGGATATGGTCAGGCGGCCCGACGTCTGGTCTGCGTCCTGAAACAGACGGAAATTCCCTATGTCATTACCACGCTCAGCCCCGAGGGCGCGGCCGAAGCCGATGCCGAGAAACTGCCGGTGATGCGCGGCGACGCCGGCAAACAGCGTACCCTGATGCTGGTTGGCGCCGATCGGGCCCGGATGTTGGTGATTGCCGATGACGACCCCGCCCGCGTGCATCATATCGCCTCCGTTGCCCGCACAATCAGCTCGTCGATACATATCGTTGTCCGTACCCGCTACGTATCAGAAGTGGAAGAGCTCCACGCGGCCGGTGTCGACTGTGTCATTGCCGAAGAACATGAAAGTGTCGTTCAGCTCTTTGCGCAGGTTCTGCGCGACTATAAGATCGGAGAAGACCGTATCAGCGAGCAAGTCGAAATGATTCGCAGTCACGACTATGCCGATCTGCTCGAAGCGAAGCGCCGGCCGCAGCCGAAGGCGCGCGCGCTGCATAAGGAGGTTGACGTCGTTGGTATCGATACTGAACGCGCGCTGAGCGTAGACGGTAAGCCGTCGAAAGGCAATTGCAGTCATGTTAACGACTTACAATCCGTTGTTCCGCGTACCAATGGCTGTGAGGAATGTCTGCGAAAGGGCGATAAATGGGTCCACCTGCGGCTCTGTATGAAATGCGGCCATGTAGGCTGCTGCGACTCATCGCCCAACAAACATGCCAGTAAACATCATCATGCCACGGGGCATCCGATTGTTCGCTCATTGGAACCCGGCGAAAGCTGGGGCTGGTGTTATGTCGACAAAGAAATGATTCAGTAGCATCGGCGCGGCGAGTGTCGCTAGTGCTCGGCCATAACCGAATCGATCGCGTCGCCGACTTCGATGCGGTGGACGACATCCATACCTTCGACTACCTCGGCAAAAATGCTGTAGCGGCCGTCGAGATGGGGTGTGGCCGAATGCGTAATGAACCACTGACAGGATTCGGTATCTTTGCCGGACGAAGCCATGCCCACTGAGCCCGCAGCATAAGGGCGCGGCCCTATTTCCGAGCGAATCGTATGGTCGAGGCTGCCCCAGCCGTCACCGCGCGGGCAGCCGCCCTGAATCACGAAGTTCGGCACTACGCGGTGAAATGACTTATCGTTAAAATAACCCTGCTCCGCTAAGCGCAGAAAATTGGCGGCGCTGGCGGGCGACTCTTCTATCAGGAGCCGGATTCGAATAATACCGCGCGAAGTATAAATAGCCATCTGCTGATCCGCTGCGATCGACTGCACGAACGTCCAGTCGATGGGACGATGACGTTGATCTTCCAGGGGCTGATGGGTACGGTCTGCCAGAATGTCGATACTCTTCTGGAGTTCATTATAGATATCAACGTCACCCGGCAACTGCAGACGATCGCGTGCCCGCTCGATAAATTCGAAGTCTGACAGAAGTGTGTGCAGGGAAAGGCTTGAATCGCGGAGCAGATCCGCCGCCACAATCATAAGCGCTGCGTCACCCGATTCGACCGCGCGACGCATCACAGCTGCAAAATGGCGATTATCAGCGAGTGACAAGTCGGGCCGCCGACAGATCGACGCCAACGCCATGATACCGGCGGTGCCGATCGCCGGATGCGCAGCCGCAAAAGTCTCCTCTTCGATCAAAGGCCACAAAGCGCGCGACTCCGCCATAGCGGTCAGAAGCTGTGCCCTCTCGTAAGAATGTGAACTCGAATCATAGAGCTTTCGCAGGCTCGCCGGCATTTCGCTATCCTCCGGGTTCAGCCGCAGGGCTTTAGCGAGCAGGAGCGCTCCGGCACGGCGGTTGTGGGTGAATGCGCCGTATTTGAAATACGCTTGCCAAGTATCCTCCGCTCTATCGCTGCCGCTTAACACTTCGGCTGCCGCCACGCCAACATTGCTGTCATCCTGCCTGCGTGCTCGCCAGAGTGTATTCAATACTTGTTCGCTCATATGATTGCGCATGGCGCGTACGGCATTGACACGCCCGCCCGCGTCGCTTGCATCGCGATATAATTCAATCAAGACATCGCCGATGTCGTCCTCGTCCACCTTTGCCAGCCCGGCAATCGCCGCTGAACGAACTTCAGCGGATGAGTCGCTGCGAGCCGCCTGTTCAAGCAGAGTGCGGTGCGGCGTCAAATCGACGTTGGGAATTCGCCTCGCGTAATGGGCCGCCGCCATTCGCACTGCCTCGCTGTATCCCGGTTCCAGCATCGTCAGCGCTCGGACGACTGCGGCCGTGGAATGCTTGCCGCGCAGCCCGGCGCGATACAGACCCCAGGCCTGACCCGCTTGAATGGTGGGATCCCGCGCTTCGAGAGTTGTCAGGTACGCCAGACCCGCCGTGTCGGCGCACTTGCCCAGGGCTTCCAGTATCGTCGCTGCCACGGAAGCGACGGCT
Organism: Candidatus Kapaibacterium sp.; assembly: GCA_028284775.1. Classification (GTDB taxonomy): domain Bacteria; phylum Bacteroidota; class Ignavibacteria; order Kapaibacteriales; family UBA7675; genus JANQRB01. The sequence goes on from JANQRB010000156.1 coordinate 9,172, forward strand.
TCCTGCTCGCTGGCGGCAATAAGATCCCGACTAAGCGTCTCACTGCCGATCTGGCCGAGCGCGTAGGCGGCTGCGCTGCGGACACTGGCGCTGCTATCCTTCAGCCTGCGAACCAGAGCCTCGGCGGTGGAGCTGTCCTGCACAGAGGCCAGCACTATGGCGGCTTCCCGACGGTAGCGCGCTTCCGGATGCTCAAGAAAGGGCAGCAGATCATCGCCGGAGCGCAGATCGCCAAGGCTGTAGATGACGCGGAGTACACTGTCGCCAAATTTGTTAGGAGCGGGCTCGGTCGGCTGATATCGGGTCGAACAGAAACAAAGCGTCAGCAGACAGAAAATTGTGCTTCCGAGAGAAATCGCGCGCATGCTGCTTTTGTCCCCTGAAGATGTACCGTGACGAAATGAAAAATTCAGCGTAAGTGCCGGATGGAAAGATAGGCGGAATTTTGTATTATTGCAGCTTTTGAAGAACACCTATCCCGGCTCCTAAGCCCTGCTGTCGTGCCGTGCCCCCTGATAGGATTCCGCCCATACAATACGTCTTGCCGGCCCTTGAGCTCAGCGACTGGCGTGATCGGCGGATCAACATCATATCCGGGGGAGTCACACGATGGCGCTGTCACCATTCACCTTGCATGAGATGTTTCGCGGACGAGTCGAGCCGGTCCTGCTTACGCGTCGCTACAAGATAGGTCTTTTTGCCCTTGCGCTGACAATGATCATGCTTCCTCTGGTCTGTGCCGGCGCTCTTGCCGTCTTGGCCTGCCTGTTTCAAAAGCTTGCGCCGCAGTTGGGCTGGTATGCAGCGCTGTATTGTACCGGCGTCGTGCTGTTTTTTGTCAGGATAAGAATGAACTCCGCCCGTCGTGCGCGGCGTGCGGATCGTCTGGTGCTTGCGCCGACCGATGAGCCCTTGCTATTCGCTTATGTGGAAGAAGTCTGCCGTCGACTCGGAGCTCCGATGCCCAGGCGCATCCATATCGATTGCCAGATGAATGCCTCGGCGGACTTCCGTCGCGGCCTGCTCAGTTTCCCGGGTAATGATCTTGTGCTGACCATTGGCCTGCCGCTCGTTGCGGGGCTCTCTCTGCGCCAATTTACGGGTGTGCTGGGGCATGAACTCGGTCACTTCAGCCAGAGAAGCGGTATGAGGCTGACTTTCATCGTCCGGAATATAGCTCGCTGCTTTAATGTGCTGAGTCGGGAGCCGTTAACCTTTCATGGCGGTGTTGATCGGAGTGTCCCACTGCTGCTGCGCTTGCCCTGCACACCGTCACTGCTCGCCAACGTGTTGGTTTGGCCGGTGAGCCGCCTGATGTGGCTGCTAGGGCTGGTTTCAAATGCCGCATCCAGCTTCATGCTGCGGCAAATGGAGTTTGATGCCGATCGCTACGAAATCCGTCTAGTCGGCAGCGCTACTTTTGCGTCTACGACCAGACGTCTGCGTCTGCTGAACTATGCAGCCCGGCAGACTTACGAAGACCTCAGGGAAATCTGGTCCGATGGACGACTCGTAGACAACTTCCCTCGCTATCTCGTGTCCCGCCTGAACTTGCTGTCCGGCATCGAGATAAATGCAATCCGGCGCGGCTTCGAAAGCAATGTTGCGGGGCTCTTCGACGCGCATCCCGGTGATTGCGAACGCATCGAAAGCGCGCTCCGTGAGGACAGCGCCGGCATTTTTTGCGGCGCAGGTCCGGCGACGTCACTCTTCCGTGACTTCGACGGACTGGCGCGTGCCGTCTCGCTGACTTTCTATCGCGAATTTGTTGCCGAAGACATCCGGGCCCCTTCTCTGGTTTCGGTCCACGAACTTGTCGGACGTCAGCGGGCAATTCGCGACGGGCAGTCGGCGCTCTTGCGTTATTTTCAGGATCTCTGGCATCCGGCGCGTTTGGTGACGCTGTCGGCAGCGCCGCATCTGGAAACGCTGAGTCTGTCCGAGTTAAGCGGGCTGATCCGCCGACTGCGACTGAAACTCATCCGGCATCGCCTCGCCTACCGCGCTCTGCTCGATCGCTACGATGATTGCCGACGAGCAAAAAGCCGCACTGACCGAGCAGCTGCGCTCCTCGCGATCCAGTTGCGGCTGCGGCCGTTCGACTCCGGTCTTAACAGGTCGTCGGCTGCAGCTATGGCAAGCGCAACACGCGAAGCGGATGCCCGGCTCGCATCGGTCGCTGACGGCCTGAAGGAATTCGATTCGGACATGCATCATAGACTGGCCGCTGCCGGCATTGTCATTCGGCGCGCGGCGGCGGAACCTGCTGACGCAACCGGCTCGATTCCGGCACCTGACTTCGAAGGCCTGCGAGCGACCCTCGAAGGTTTGAACGCTTCCTTCGCGCACTGCGCCGCCTTGCAGAGGAACTGCGCTTTGCATGCCACCCTGCTGCACTACGTCCCGGGCAATGAGGACAACCGGAAGCTGAGCGCGCTGCTTCAGCGCCTAAAAGATGAGAGCAAGACGGGGATGGAGTTGTTGCACCGCAATCTTTCAGATCTGGTCTATCCTTTCGAACATGCGGCCGGCCTGCTTTCTGTGGCGGACTTTCTGCTTCCTGTCCTGCCCGCGGCCCATGACCGCGATGCTGTGATGCAGGCCGCTGCGATGCTGGTAGAGTCATTTCAACGCCTCTACCATCGGGCATTGGGGCGCTTGCTGCTCTTGGCCGAGCGTGCCGAGCGATTATTGGGTTTCGCTCCCCTGCCTTTGCCGCGCGAGGATGAGCCCGGCTGACATTGTGCGGCCCGTCGCGTTTGCACAGCAAAAAATTATCCAACTTCAGCAAGGGTACTTTTTCATTTCGCTCCGCTTTCTCAGGTCGAACTGCACATGCCGGGAAGAGTCTCCTCATGTCGTTTTTTCAATCTCGGTCCGTCGGATGCTCCGGGCATCGTCAGCGGTATCGCCGTCGACGGAAAGTTGCGCTACTGGTCGGCTGCCTTGTCTTCGACACGGGGCGCGAAGCGCCTACCTTCCGAAAGCGCAGGCCCGCTTAACATTCCTGCCGTAATCTGCGATATCCTTGACAGAAAAGACTCGTCGATGACAATCGACCTAGAGCTTCGCGGCCATACCGATGAAGACGACGGCAACTTTCCGAGGCCTGGAGGAAGTATTGCGGCAGTCGTCGGCCACAAGGATTGGCTGCGTATCTAACCGCTGCCCGCAATTAAACGCAGCCTCAATCGCCGATTTTAGCGGCCAGCCAGGATTTGAAATCGAGATAGTCGTTGAAGTTTTCGTAGTCGAGCGTGGCGGCATTTCGATTGTCCTCCCCTCCACCGAACAATGCCGTCTGCAAGTCGCGGTACAGGCGCTGGTACTGATCGCGGGGAGCCAGGCTGGCGCGTGAAAAAAACTTCAGAACGTCGGTTTCGAACTTGTGAAGCCGGCGTTTCTTTTGCAGGAAGCGGCGGCAGGAATCTACTGCATATTTAAGAAAAATGATGTTGCCCAGTTCAAAGTGAATCAGCAGCCGCAGCAGATGCGAATACGACAGTATGTCCTCGCGAAAAGAATCAAAGCGACCGCGAAATACTTCATTCAGCCAGTGCAGAGCACTGTCGAAGTCGCCGGCCATAAAGTACATGTAGGAAAACTGATAGTAGAGCAGCAAACGGTAATCGTCGGTTACCGAATTGCGGTGGCGTTGCAGAAAGTAGCTCGCGTCTTCGATCAGGGCCAGGCCTTCCCGGTAGCGTCCGGTATCACGATACATCTCCAGCTCCAGGTTGTAAGACTGCAGGAGCAATTTAATCGTAGCGGGGCTTTTGTCTTTGATGCCGTAGTTGCTCGGCACCGCTTTAACTTTTGCCAGCAGGGCCGGAATTTCCTCGTAGCGCTTGGCGTGGAGACAGACGCCCGCCTTGTTGTTTAAGGCCGTGATGTACGAGCGCGGGTTGTCGCGAATCAGGCTTGGATGTTGTTCGAGAACGGCGATGAGCTTCGAGACACTTTCATCGGCCTGGGCCAGATCGCTGTTGAAAAAGTAGAAGGTCTGCAGACAATGATAAAACAGCATTGTTGCTTGTAAGCTGTTGGCCGTCTCGACGTTCTTCAGCAGGGGATGTCGGTCGAGTCTGCCGGCCGGGTCGTGCAGCGGCTGGTGACGGCTGAATTCCAGCAGTTCGAAAATGTTAATCGTAAGATTCCAATACTCATTAATTCGCAGCAGCCGTTCGATCGTGTGACGCTCATGCTCAAGGACGCTGTTAATCTCTTCGCGACTGCGTCCCGTGCCTGTCGTGGCCAGCAGCAGCTTGCGCCGCCAGGCGCAGAGCTCGACAAGATCGTTTAACTTTTCATACTCCACCGCCAGTTTAATCGCTTTGTCGATCGCGAATTCGCAGTGGTCGAACAATTCCTTGCGGAACAGAATTTCGATATCCCGCAGCAGGTCTTTTAACTCGGCGTCTTTTGAAATGCCCGCATGAAAATTGCGCAGACTCTTTAGGATCAGCTTCGATAGGTAGTTTTTGGTGACATGCAGCTGCTTTGCGAAGGTATAGCCCTGGAACTGTGTTTTGATCGCTTCTTCGTCGTAGTTCTGCTGGCGCTCGATGGCATCGAACAACAATACATAATTCTGACTGCCGCCGCCTGCGGCAAACAATCGAAAATAGCGCTTTTCCGCCTTGCTCAGTGATTTGATGAGGAGGAATAAGTTGTTCTTTTTTGCCACAGGATTTTACATGACACTCGTTGAAATATGCCGTTCTCTTGCAAAATAAAGGAATATGTGCTAATTGTGCAAAATTTGAATTCTACGAATTGAATGCATTTCGGATTGTCTGCGGCGCAGTAGTCCTGTAGTTTTGTTCGCGTAAAACATTTCTTTGCTCAAACGATTCACAGAGGACTTTTGACCATGGCTAATGCAATCAACTGGTTCGAGATTCCGGCCAGCAATTTCGACCGCGCAGTCACTTTCTATGGCAATGTTTTGGGTGTCCAGCTGCATTCTCAGGAAATAATGGGCAATCAAATGGCGTTTTTGCCCTACGAACCGGGCAGCGTTTCGGGAGCCATCGCCAAGGGTGAGATGTACAAACCATCGGCCGAAGGAGCGATGATTTACCTGAACGGCGGGAACGACCTTGCCGACCCGCTGTCGCGAGTGGCAGACGCCGGCGGTCAGGTCGTATTACCGAAAACCAAAATTTCCGACGAAATCGGCTATATGGCCATTTTTACCGACACCGAAGGCAATCGTATCGCTTTTCACTCGCCGAACTGAGCGCATTGAGTGGGGTGGAGGGCAGACGATCGGCGCTCCACCCCCCTTGCGGCAAAGCACTACCTTCTGTGCCAAAAGAAAGGGCTCGCCGGGAGGCGCGTGCAGATCGGCAAAGAATCTGGCGCCGCCACAAGTGCATCTGCCGGTACGCAGCCTTTCCAATTGAACTGCCGTCTGCCTTCATCGCCTGAAACGGCCATTAACAGCTTCGGTTAACATCGTTTGCCATGCGACACCAGGCTTTAGCGTCCTAAAGATTCATCATGGCTTAAACGCTATCAGACAAAAAGCGCGCGCCAGTTTTTTTGATAAACCATATTGTTTTGTTGAATGCTATTCGTTATATTCGACCGCGACGCTGTTATTGACCCGCTGGTGAATATACACTGCCGACCTTCGGGAAAATGCACACTGCCAGTTGCAACAGATCATGCATTAAGGATAGTACCTGCGTTCAGGAAACTCACGCTCTAGAAAACCAATTGGACACTTATCCTGATTGGTGAGATTTAACATTGCGCTACGGAAAGCTGTGTCGTGACGACACAGAGAGGAGAGACTGTCGCAAAGTCGTTCATTGGCTGTGCCGAGAGAAATCAATCATGAAGTGTCTTCCTGTCGTACGTCTCATCGATTACGGCCCTTGAGGTCGATTACAATACATTAGCTCATCTGAATGAATGCCCCTGGGCATCATGCACCTCTACCGCAATAGCATTGTCATCCGGGTCAATCCATGGCATGACCCGGGCATTGTATAGATTCCCAGGCGATCCGGCGTGGCCGATTGAAACCACGCGAGGAGATTATGTAGTCTGATTTTTAGAATTGTTTAACATTTAACGGAGCAGTTTATGCATCGCTTCAAGCTATTTTCTGTTCGTACTGCACAAGTTGTGACAGCGATAGTCATTACAACAATACTTGCTGTCGGCGGTCTCAATGCACAATCATGGATCATCGAAGAAACCTTTGGCGGCAATACCTCCGATTTTGGTTTTAACGGAGTCACGACCGCCGACGGCGGCCATGTTCATATCGGTAATACTACGAGCTTCGGCAACCCCCTGACGGTGCCGAACATCCACGTCGTTCGCGTCGATGCCGTTGCCGCACCTGTGTGGGAGATGGTTTATGATTATACCGCGGTTAACTTCGAAATGTCGATTATCGAAGCGGTCAATGGTGATCTTGTCTGGACAACGGGCGTTTTTGCGCCCGGCTCCGCTACAGCGGATATGCTCGTCGTCCGGACAACGGCGGTTGGCGTTCCGGTTTGGGCGATCCTGGTCGGCTTTGGCAGCGGCACGAATGAAGTTTCCGCTTCGGTCATTGAAGCGGCGAACGGCGATATCGTCGTTGCCGGCTTTTCGGATGCGACCGGAGCCACCGATGCAATGGTTGCGCGCATCACGGCCGCCGGGGTTCTGCTGTGGTCGCAAACCTACGGCAGCCCGGTTTTTGACAATGGACGCTGCGTTCGCGAAGATCTTCCCACCGGTGACCTGCTGATCGCCGGCGAGACGACCGCCGCCGGCACTGGCGATGGATTGATGTTCCGCATTACCGGAGCTGGCGCTTTGATCTGGAGTCACGCCTACGGCGGTCTTCAGGGCGATGGCTTTTCGACGCTGATCCTGAGCGGTAACAACTCGGTGTATGCCTGCGGTGTATGGAACGATCCCGCCAACACGGACATCTATGTAGTGAATGCCAATGCCGCGACAGGCGCTCAGGTTGCCGCCGCGACGTACAGCACTCCCTATTTTGGCCAGGAAGGCGCCTGGTTTATCAATAACAGCGGCACGCCCGGCAACTTTGTTGTGTCAGGTCAGGCCGGCAATCAGTTCGGTGGTATCGAAGACGCATTCGCTATGGAAATCACACCTACGCTGGGCCTCGTATGGTTCCGCGAATATGGCTTCACACCCGGCGGCTTCTTCGATGTCGGTCGGTCAATCAACTATACGCCCGGCGCGGCGGCCCCGTTTACTCAGGGCGGATACTGGATCCTGGGTTACACGGATGCCTATGGCGCGGGTATGTATGATCATTACTTGATTCGTACGAACCTGGTCGGCAAATCCGGCTGTGATTTCATCCCGCCGGTTAATGTCTTGCCGCGCACTCCCAACATCCCGATTGCTTTTAACCAGACGCCTTTCGGGATCAATCTCCCGCAGGTAATTCCGTTCAACCCGGTGGCCTCGCTCCAGATACACTGCCCGGGTCAATATGTCGGTCCCTTTGCGCCGAAGCAGGGCGGCGAAGATAATCTCGGCGAGGAAGCTGCCGTTACATCGACCTCTTCACTTGGGGTATTCCCCAATCCGGTACAGGCCAATAACGTGATGATGCTCGAATTCAACTCGACCATGAATGCCGAAGCCTTGATTACTGTTTCCGACCTGCAGGGCCGTGTCCTGCTGGAAACACGTTATGACGCTCGCGAAGGCATGAACTCCTACAGCTTTGCTACCGGCAACTGGTCCAGTGGCATGTATTCGGTTCGTGTCCAGGGTGCGGGCGTTTCGCAAGTCACTACCGTCTCGGTACTCGACTAAGCCTTCGTTCGCAATCTCCGGGAAGTGCAATTCAATTCAGCCGCCGAAGTTCACCGAGCTTCGGCGGCTTTTTTTGTCGCAAGCGGCGCGGATGTTCCTTGTATCACATCTCGCGACGCCTGCTATTTGTTGCTGCCCAAGGTGTGAGCCGGCCGACTTTTGCCGATACAGCGACCAACAACTTTAACGGTTGCAATCTGACTAAGCATCAGGGAAGGCCTGAAGGGACGAGGCTACGACAGGATAATTCGCATGACAAAAAAATAAAACTTTCAGATTGATTCGCGATATACTGCATGTTATATTCGGTCCGTTAAACGGTTATTCGAGTCTGAATTCGTGCAAAGCGAATGTCAATGTTTACCACACTGCCGGAATCCCTGTGTCAAGTTCGAAGGGCACAGGCACTCGAATGAACGCTAGTCCGAAAATATAACTTACTGCCGGATTAAAGCAGGCCCATTGTGAAGAGCGAGGCTATAGTCGCCTGATGTTAAGCAATGGGTCACACTCCTATGTTTTGTCGTCAGACCACGTATTGAATAGTCAAGGATAGTTCAATTCCTCATTCCGGTGATAACGGCGAGCACCTGAATTTCATCGGCTGCTAAACTATGTCGCGGCTATTTCGTCGCAGCGACGCGATGCAGGCAACCTTTTGCACTGCATTCGCTGCGTATTGTCGCAATTCGACCTGCCACTGCTGAATAAGCATCCAGTACGCCATGCGCATGGCCAATGATTTGCCAGGCAGAATACCCCTTGTTTAACACTAAGTTCGGAGACTTGTATGCAACGATTCTCGTTGAACAACTTGCTCACGCTGTTGATCGTCGGCAGCGTCGGTATGATCTTTCAAGCCGGCCCCATGTCGGCGCAATCGTGGATTGTGGAAGAAACTTTTGGCGGCAACGGCAACGACCGCGGCTATAACAGCGTCACCAATATTCAGGGTGGCTCATTGAACATCGGCGCGGGACGCAGTTTCGGCAACCCGGCATCCTGGCCGAATGTTCACGTCGAGTACACCGACGGACTGGGTAATGCAGTCTGGGAAACGGTCTACGAAATTCGCTCGGTGGAGTTTGATTACTCGATCATCCAGCTCAGCTCCGGCGATATTGCCTGGACCTGCGGTGTTAATACCGGCGCCACGGCCGATTCCGATGTGATTGTTGTGCTTACGGACGCGGTCGGCACCGTCCTTTGGTCGACACTCATAGGTGTCGGTAACGGTGCTAATGAAGTATCGGCATCTATCATTGAATCGACGGACGGCGACCTGCTCATTACCGGATATTCGGATCTGACCGGCAGTCGGGATGTACTGGTAGCGCGTCTGGACATCGGCGGCGCCCTGCAATGGGCAACTATCTATGGAGACTTCGCCAGAGATATCGGGCGTTGTATCCGTGAAGTGCCGGGCGATGAATACATTATCGCCGGTCAGACGGCGAGTTTTGCGACAAGCACCGAAGGCCTCCTGTTTCGCATAGACGGCAGTGGCGGCCTCTTGTGGTCTTCGCATTATGGCGGCTTCGGGACCGACGCATTTGCGGCCCTGATTTACGATGGTCCCACGAATTCCGTCTTTGTAACGGGCGTTTGGAATGAAGGCCCCAACAGCGACATTTACGTGGTCAATGCCGATGCGGCTGCGGGCACTGAGATCGCTTCGCAGGTTTACACAACCGCGAATCCCGGCCTGGAGGGCGGCCGATTCATCAACCGGGCTTTTACTCCCGGCAACTGGGTCATAACGGGAAGTGCGGGCAGTCCGCTGGGCGGCATCGATGCCTTTGCGATGGAAATTCCTTCCACGCTTACACCTGTTAACTGGTTCCGCCTGTACGGCGGTGTCGGAATTGATATGGGCCGCTCCATCTCCTTCGCGCCGACTGTGCCGGGACTAACGGAAGAAGGCTACTGGATCTTCGGCATGACCGACAGCTTCGGCGCGGGCAATTTTGACCATTACCTGATTCGCACGAATCTGGTGGGAAAATCCGGCTGCGACCAAATCGAAGTTGTCGATCCCATTACAGTCAGTGGTGAAAACCCGAATACGCTCCTTATCGATCAGATTGTCGAATGGGATCAAATAAACGTCGATGAGTTGCCGATATTCTCACAACTTGTCATCTGTCCCGGTCAGTATGTAGGGCCCTTTGCCCCCAAACAGGCTGATACTCAAACGCCGTCGCACTTTGCCGAGGCTGTCTCGCTCGGTCCGAACCCGGTGCGGACGGGTGCCGGCCTGTTACTGGAATTTATTGCCCCGGAAGAAGAAAGCGCGATGCTCTATATCACCGATATGCAGGGTCGTGAACTGAAGCGCTTACTGATTAAAGTACAAGTCGGCAGCAATAAGCTGACCGTCCCGATCGGCAACTGGGCTGAAGGTATGTACCTGCTGCGTATAGGCGGCATGCATGTTTCTTATTCGCTGCCCTTCGCGATTCTACAGTAAGACTCGCTCGAAATCAGGTATTAGCTTAAGGCCCTGTCGGCATTCTTGCCGGCAGGGCCGCATTATCCGTGTTGTAGCTTCAATTGAACCGCTTCGTTTTACCGGCGTCCTTATCCTGCCTTTCGTCTGGTCGCGCTTTTCGGGACTGATAGCTCGCAGCGTTAAAGCTCTTGTTCGCCACGTTCACCTGACATAAGTCAGCGTTGCCTCATTGGCGCGTGCCCGCCGATACCACCGATGCGATATTGGCAGCGTACAGACCGAGGCAGCACGATCGCTTGACCGGCATCTGGATTCGGCCGGAGTGACCACAATTGCAAACTCCGATCTAAACTGTCGCGCTGGCTGCTGCCAGGCGGGTGCCAGCAACAATATACTCTTAAACAACCAACCAATGGAGATTGTCATGGAGGCGATGTACTCTGTCGCAAAAAGCCAGGCACTGAAATTAACTCTGTTAACGATCATAGCGACCTTTGTTGCTCTCGATCTCAGTGCCCAATCCTGGGTACTGGAGGAAAGCTTCGGCGGCGCATCCGATGATTTTGGCTATAACGGCGTCACCACAAGTGATGGCGGTCATGTGCATATCGGCCGCACAGAAAGTCTGGGCGCCGCCAATACTATGCCGAATGTGCATGTCGTTCGTGTGAATCCGCTGGGTGTTCCGCTCTGGGAACGCGTGTACGACGTCCTTATGGTTAATCCCGAAATGTCAATTGTCGAGCTTGCCTCCGGCGACCTGGCCTGGACCTGCGGCGTCCGGATGCCGCAGCAGAACCGCAGCGACATTCTCGTCGTGCGCACGGATCCCCAGGGCGTAGCACTGTGGGCGCGGCTGATAGGCTTCGGCAATGGCAAAAACGAACGCTCGGCATCGATTATCGAGGCAGCCAACGGCGACATCATCGTCGCAGGCTACACAACAGCAACGGGCGCCGGCGATGCGCTCGTTCTTCGTTTAAGCGCTACCGGCATTTCGCTGTGGACCCGCAGCTACGGCGGGGCGTCCTCGCTTGAGAATGCCCGCTGCATCCGCGAAGCCACTAACGGCGACCTAATAGTCGCGGGGGGAATCGGCAGTGGCGCCAACCTCGACGGTCTGATGTTTCGCATTAACAATACCGGCAACACGCTGGTCTGGAGCCATGCCTATGGTGGAGCGACGACGATGGATAACCTGGCCACACTGGTTCTAGATAACGCCAATAACGAAGTGTATGCCTGCGGCGTCTGGGATGATGGACCGAACAGCGATAGCTACGTCGTACGCGCCAATGCTCTGAGCGGTGTCCAGATCGCCGCGGAAACTTACAGCAGCGGATTTCCCGGCAAGGAGGGCGCGACCTACATCGCTCTGAGCGGCACGCCGGGTAATTATGTTCTTACCGGTCAAACCGGGGAACCCAATGGCAGCTCCGTGCTGGATGTTTTTGCTATGGAAATCACCGGTGCCCTCGGAGCTCCGCTCTGGTTTCGCATTTTCGGCAACACGCCTGTTCAGACGGACGACGTCGGCCGATCTATTAACTTCACTCCCAACGGCAACGCTGATGCTCCGACGCAAGGCGGCTACTGGATACTGGGCTATACCTACACCTTTGGCGCGGGCGGCGCCGACGAGTACCTGATCCGCTGCAATCTGGTCGGCAACTCCGGCTGCAGCCGTATCCTGCCTGTTGTCAATACAGTGCAAAGCCCTCATACGGCTCTGAACCTGGTCTCGCAGTTGTTTAGTCCGCCGATCGCCGTAACAATCTCCTCGGCAGCCGCGAATGCTCAGACCGTCATTTGCCCCGGGCAATACGTCGGGACCGCGCAAGCGAAACATTCATCCGAGTGGGAAAGCATCGACGTTCCCCTTGCGCACTCCATCGATGTCTACCCGAATCCACTGCCCGCAGAGAGTTCGTTAGTGCTCGATGTCTTCGTCCCTCGGGCCGGCAAGGCCAATATTACTCTGGCCGATATCCATGGCCGCGAATTGCTGGATATACAGAAAGACCTCCGTCAGGGCCTGAACTCCATCAGTTTGGCGATCGGCAAGCGGGCCGCTGGCCTGTACTCCCTACGCGTCCGGGGCGCGGGTATCGTACAGAGCACGACGGTAAGCTTGATCGATTAATGGTGAGCAAATCAGGCTGAGCGCCTCAGCATCTCCCCTCCCCCTCGACAAATGAAGTCTCGTTCACACCATGAACGAGACTTCATTTGTCTCCCTGAGCCCCTGGCCCGCAGCCCACCCAATACCCCACCTAAGCCCCATGCCATGTCATCAATCAACCACAGCTCGAGCCGATGCAGCAGCAGTACGGATACAAATCCTGAAAACATCGCTATATTCCCGCGATGCCTTTCTTGCGTAAACGGTTTACAGTTGGAAACATTCGCCTGGCTAAATGCAGATAAGATTGTTCATATTCTCAGTGATTAACGCGATGCTGCTAGCCGCACCACTGGCAGGCCAGGTCTGTTTTAGCTGTGCCGATGCTCCTGCGGGAACCATATTTTGTGATGACTTCGAGTCCCATGCACCGCTGTCCGATCGCTATTTCGAAGCGGGCGGCAATTTTTTTCTGACCGAGGGAGCTGGTCGGGACGGCACGAGAGGAATGCGGGCAGTCTGGGAAGCAGGCGCGGTCGGAGCGGGAGGATTTAAGTAGTCTTTTGGTAGAACGCCCGACAGCTATATCGGCAATCACGCTGTAAACCCAAGGGAGGATTACGATGAAATTTATTGGCGTCTCGATGTCCGCATGCAAGAAGGCTGGCAGGGAGGAGGTCCCGATAAACTGTCGCGTGCGATGACCCTGGCAAGCAGCGACTGGGCGCAGGGAATGATCGCTCATTCCTGGTCGGGGGGACCCGGTGCTGATAATGAATATTTGCTTATGGATCCGGCCAGCGGCATTGATACGGATGGGAACCTGGTAACAACCGGCTATAACGATTTTGCCAACCTGAGGTGGTTGGGTTATAAAGTAGGCAATCTCAATATGTTCAGCACGGCAAATTCCGGGAAGTGGTATTGTGTTGAAGCCCATGTAAAACTGAATACGCCGGCCAAGAGTGATGGAATATTCGAGTTTTGGATTAATGATGTCCTGCAGAATGGAAGCTACAATCTGAACTGGCATGCCGACTGGAACAGCGATCCCGATAATTACAAGATCAATGCCATTTTTGTTGAAAACTATTGGAACAATGGCTCGCCGGTGGCCCAGGAGAGATATATCGATAATTTTGTGATTTCCACCCGGCGTATTGGATGCGATTGTGCATCCGCTACGAGCGTAGATGAGAAGGAAGCAGCTGCCGATATTGTAGTCTTCCCCAATCCGGCCGATAAGGTATTTAACATTAAAGTCAGCAGAGAAACAGCGCTCGCCGGCTATTTGTTCGAAATGTTTGACGCCCTTGGCCGAAGCGTATTTAAATCGGCAGTAATCAAGAGTCTTGTTTTTTCCCAAGAGTTAAACAACTTTCCGCCAGGATACTATTATTATCGCGTGACGTCGGGATCAGATCACGTTTACAGTGGAGAGCTCATTGTTCGAAACAATTGATCGGAACAATTGACCAGCTAGCAGCCAACAGTAGCGGCGACCCTGGGCCAGGTCCGGCTTATTGAGCTCTTCTGTCTGTGCCGGTCTCCCGGAGCGACGTCCAAGCTCCATCGGGTGGAAATTCAATTTCAAGCCGCCTCTCGATTGCTCCGCTTCCCGCCGACTGGATTGAGTTTATCGACATTGCCTCAGTTGCCGGATTTGACCTACGGACGGCATTATACGCTCGAGCTCAAACCATGCCGCTTGCATCCTAGGCCGGGTTCACCAGGCAAGGCCAGCGGAAAGCGTTGCCCTAGTAGCGAAGCTGGCGCAGATAATTGCAGTAATATTATTGAAGCTTGCTATGCTACTCCACCTTGTGCAGATGCACATCCTGCTGCGGATAAGGTATGTTAATGCCTTCAGCATCAAAGGTCAGTTTAACCCGCTCCTGCATGCCGAAATAAATGGCCCAGTAGTCGCCGGAATTGCACCAGACACGGACGGTGATGTTAACCGAGCTGTCGGCCAGCTCCGACACGACGATCAGGGATTCGGGCTCCTTAAGAATTAACTCGTGCTTGTCGATCAGGCCTTGAATAATCTGCTTGGCTTTCTCGATGTCGTCGCCGTAGCCGATGCCGAAGACCATATCCACCCGGCGCTGCGGCTCGGTCGAGTAGTTAACAATGCTACCGCCCGCCAGCGGCCCATTGGCGAGGATCACGGTTTTATTATCGCCGGTTTTAAGAATCGTGTGAAAAATCTGGATGTCGCGCACCACGGCGGAAAAACCTTGCGCTTCGATAAAATCTCCTACTTTGAATGGTTTGAACAGCAGAATCAGAACACCGCCGGCAAAATTGGACAGGCTGCCCTGCAGCGCCAGGCCGATCGCAAAACCGGCCGCGCCGAGAACTGCGATAAAGGAGGTCGTTTCCACCCCGACCATTGACGCGATGCTCAGCACGAGCATCACCTTAAGCAGAACGCTGCCCAGCGAAACGAAGAAAGAACGCAGCGAAACTTCGAGATCCTTCTTTTCCAGGGATCGATCAAGCAGCCGAACGATGGATTTGATGATCCATAGTCCGACGATCAGGGTCAGGATGGCCAGGGCTACTTTGGGAAGATAGGTCCCCGCCAGTGCGATCATGTCTTGAAGTAATTTGTCAGGCATGCAATAATCATCGATTAGTGAAGGAACGATTCGCGAAAGTGTAGGCTGTAGCGTGAGAGCTTGCAATTTGCGGCGGGCTATAAGTACACGAAAGGGCCCTCCGCAGCGAAGTCAAATTTAGGAGATGCAATTTACCGTAACGGCGGCAATAGGCAAAATCGGCAGGGCAGTAGGCTGCCGGGTCGTTCGGTCGGCCCGGTCTGCTCCTTTCGCGAGCGCTCGCAGTATGCCAAATTATCCGTACCGCTATCTTCATCCGCTGTTCGTTCCGACAAGTAATTCAAAATTACTAAATTCACGGGCCGAACACTTGTTATTGAAGGAGTACCCGATGCAGAAGCTGTTCTACCTCGTGCTTGTATGCCTATTCCCCTATGCAGTCCAGCTACAAAGTCAGCCGATTCCCAATGCCGGTTTTGAACTATGGCGCGACGTCATTCTGTCGGCCGAGCCCGAGGACTGGCATAGCAGCAATGTTCTCGTGCTGACGCAAAAGGCCGAAAACCCGCCGGTACTTCGAGTGCAGGGGCGCGATGCCGGCTTTGCGCTGGAGATGACGAACGTTAATACCGAAAACGACGTCGTCATCGGGGCAATCGCGAATACGCCATTCAGTAACCTTAGCAGCGGTCAGGGCGGCAGTCCGATCCAGGGCAAACCGACTAGCCTTAGCGGCGTCTGGCGTTATGATATCGTCGAGGGCGGGGAAGCCCTTATCGGCGTGATCCTGAAGCGGGACGGCCAGATAATCGGCGGCGTGCAGGAAAGATTCGATGGTCGTCAGGCCGAATGGACCGAGTTTAGCTTTCCGATTGTTTACCAGGTGGATCTTGTACCCGACTCCGTGCTCATCGTTGTGGCGGCCGGCGATTTCGACAATCCCAAAGCGGGCAGCTCGGTGGCGATCGATGACCTCCGCCTGATTGACATCCCCGTCCAATTGGCCAATAATTCATTCGAGGACTGGCTATTGCACTCATTCGAAGAGCCCTTCGACTGGAACAGCACGAATATTCTGGCGGACTTGCCGGGCGAACGATCGGTCGAACGTTCTTCAGACGCGCACAGCGGCGATTTTGCGCTCAAAATAAGGTCGATCGAAAACAGATTTGACGGTGATATCCTGGGGCTGGCCTTCTCCGGCCCTTTGCCCTTTGGCGAGGACGATGAGGACGACGAGCTGCCGCCCGGCTTTCCTATTACGAGCAGACCGGAACTTCTGACCGGATATTATAAATACGAGCCTGTCGGACCGGATACGGCTTTCGTCGGTGTGCAGTTCACCCGCTACAACAGTACCAGCGATGCAACCGAGTATCTGAGCGATATTATTCTCCGTCCACTGCCTGCTGCAGCCGAATGGACATCGTTCGAGCTGTCCATCGATCTGCCCGAAGGTGTCATGCCCGACAGCGCCACTATCGCGATTGCCTCCAGCAACAGCATCGACGAAGAAGCCGATGCTCATAGAGGACTCGGAAGCTGTCTGTGGGTTGATGATCTGGCTTTTGCCCTCAAGACGAGTGTCGATGATCAGGCGGATAGCCCGGCACCATTCGTGCTGCCGAATCCGGCGCTGGAGCATGTGAGCATTCGCCATGAATTTCTTTTCGCAAAGGAGCTCCGTTTTGCGATCTATGATGTGATGGGAAGCCTGGTACATCGCGACGTCCTGAGCGATCAGGGCGCCGGTGAGCTGAGCGTGAATCTCGGGGAATTCGCAATTGGCATGTATCGCTTTATCATCGAAGCGGAAGGCCGTAGAACTGCCGGCACCTTTAGTGTCCTGCGTTAAATTGCCCGGACATTAAACCCTGATAGCGTTTGCCGCCGAATCGATCCGGCGGGATGTCGGCAGCAAGGCCGGTAGTCAATTCTCACACAGGCAGAAGAAGAACAGGATCCCTTCAAAAGCTATTGTCGATGGCATGATCCGCAATCAAAAATTCCTGACGATCCTGATTAATCTGATACTCATTTTCTACATGGTTCATTATTGCTATGGACTTTGGGGACTTAAACTCGTTAATGTTCACATACTACCCTTATGGCGCAATTCGGATTGGCTGGCTGCAAGCCGGATCCTGGAGTCGCAACCGTTAAAAAACACCGTGAGCCGTCTGACGATTATCTCGGCGAAGGCCTGGCTGCACCTGAGCCGTCCTCTCAGCAAGCAGATCCTGGAGAGCATCGATTCGCAAGATGTAACATTTAGCAAAGCACAAATCTTCAGCGGCTCTGTCGCGACATCGCTGCGCCGGGTCAGCGCTTCCCTGGAGGCCGACAGGCCGCGTCTGCAGCAGGCGCTGGATGCCTTTTTCGATGGGCTTGCGCCAAATGAACACTTTCTGATTGTCGAAAGACCGGAGTTCGCTGTCGATGCGGTCAGGATCGTAGCACGCTATCAACACGTCCTCGAGAATTTACAAAGCGGCCTCGATTATGACGATGCGGAACTCAAAGAGACCGAGCAGTACGACGAAATGATCAGACGTATCGACGAGGAGAGAGAGCAACGCGCGAAGGAGTACCAATGGCTTATTGAGCGTCTATGGGGCGGCATGAAGCAAGGGCTGCGGTGGTTGTTGACCGATCGCAGTTAGCTGGGCGCTCAGGCCGGATACCGGCCTTTTGGGGTATCGACACAATGGCCGGCCCTGGCTTATTAGGCCCGACAATACGTTACATCATCACCGGAGCCGGCAAATATCCAGTCGTCGTAGAAAGCTCCACTGAGTAGTTTTTCGGTAAGTTTTGCGTAGCGATACCGCCACACCAGCCATGTAAGTTGCAGGCGTCGAAAAGTCATGTCCGGGATGCGGTCCAACTCGTCTATGCCGCAGCCGGCTCAGAAGACCTAAGGGAGGATTCCACTATGAAACGCCTATTGAGGCGGCGTATCGCGCTGCACTTTGCTCTACTGCTGCTGACGATTTCGTCGGCTAAAGGGCAGGAAGAAGGGCCCGTCATTGAAGTAATGGATCACCTTGGCGGCTTCGTTAACACAGCCGCGGTTGAGGATGGCCTGGCTCTTGTCGGCCAGGCGCAGACGATTTCGGCTTATAATGTGGCCGACGCGGAATTCGAAGCGGCCGGCTTCCTGATTATGGACTTCGAAGCGCAGGAACTGGCCATCGGCGATGGTTTTGCCGCCGCTCGCTACCAAAATCAAAATTTCGTCGATCTGATTGACATCAGTGATCCCGACAATCTCAGCCTCATTCGTCGCTTCGAAAGCGGACCTGACAATCATATGGTAATGGGCATCGCGGCCCAAGGTTCGCTGCTGCTGCTGGCCGACCACCTGATCGAGGATTTCGACCAGAAAGGCGAAGGACGTCTGCGCGTCTTTGACCTCAGTGATCCGAATGCCCCGAGCGAACTGGGATCGCTGGCTATCCAGGGCGCGCAGCGCATGGCCATCGACGGCAGCCGTATCTTCCTGACCTCGGGCACCAATTTCAGCCGCCGCGAGCTGCAGGTTATCGACGTCGCCGATCCGGCCAATCCGAGTATTCTGGGGTCCCTGACAATGGGGCAGGTAGATGGTATCGCCGCCGCCGGCGATTTCGTGTATACGACCGGCTCCGATACCCGTCTGACGATCGTGGACGCGTCGAATCCTGCCAATCCCTTCCAGCGCTCGCAGACCGCCCTGGGTGACAATGGCTTCCTGGGCCTGGCCGTTGACGGCGACGTCGCCTATCTGGGAGCCTTCGGCGGCTTCTTTGAGCTTGTAGACGTCAGCAATCCCGATGCGCCGCAGCAGACCGCATCGATTAAAGCCAACGATTTCGGCATTACATCGATTCGGCTGTTCAGCTCCTCGCTAGGCACCACGGCGCTGATCGCCGACCAGTTCGCCAAACTGATCGATGTCTCCGATCCCGCCGCGCCAGCCGTTCAAAGTGAACTGCTCGAGCCATGGGAGCCGCTGGGCATGGCCAGCGACGGCGAAAACATGTACCTCGGCGACGGCGACCGCGTGTATCATTTTGCGCTGCAGGAAGGCGCCACCGAATTTCGGAAGGTCTTCGATTGCGCGAACTGTCTGCTGCTGGCAGTTAACGGCCCGCGGGTCTATGCCGCCACGCGCGACAATGAAGTACTGGTCTTGGAGTCGAACGGGGATACGCCACCGCAGGAACGCGGCCGCTATGCCGCAGGCGATCGCATCGCAAACATGAAGGTTGACGGCGACCGGCTTTACCTGCTTACGGGCCGGAACTTCAACCAGGACGGCAAGCTGGAGATCGTCGATGTCGCCGACGCCGCCAATCCCTCGCGGCTGGCACGCGTCGATCTGCCCGGGCGCGCCTTTGATGTTCACTTCGGCGATGCCTTGCCCAAGGTGATCTTTGTTTCTTTCGATAATGTCATCGAAGGCACGAAAGGCGTGTTGTCAATCGACGTCAGCACGGCGAGCGATCCTGACATAATCGCAACAATCCCTGCCGCCGAATCCCCGCTTGCTATCTGGCTGAGCGGCAAGACGCTGCTGGTGGGAGGCAGCGAAGAAAATCAAAGGCGCTGGTCCATCGAAGTCTTCGACGTCTCCGATCCGGCTGATCCGCTCCTCGTGGCGAGTACGGGTGACGATGATTCGCGTCTGGCCGATATTACCTACGTCCATCCGACAATCGTCGCCACCTTCCCTGAATTCGGTATGCGTCGCTTCGAGCTACGCAAGATCAGCGGCGCCAAACGTGACGATAAGGGCGGTCCGGACCGCGTACTCGAGTCGGAGATCACCGAAGTGGCCAAGGAAGAGATCCCCTGCCCGCTCGATATGATTCCGGGTTCCACGAGCGCTACCATCTTCCCCATTCCTACAGGAGACGACGATGAGCCGATTGTCCCAACGACGGCGACCATAGCGCCCTTCCTTTACTTAAACGGCGGCTTTTCGCATGAAGGCGAAAAGAGCCCTTCGAAAGGCCTGTTCTGTACATGTCTGGATACAATTCCCGGCAAGTTCGATCCCAATCGTCCGCCCGAGTTAACATTGGAAACATCCTTCCCGCCGGGCGGCCGCAAATGTATCCCTGATTCGACCGACGAGCTGATAATGGCGAACGCAAGGCTCATTACGAATATCGCGGACTCATGGGATGTTAAATCCATTAGCTTTCAATCCATCGGTCGCTTAAAGGAAAAGCTGGATGGCAAAACGGTCTTCTTTCCGATACTGAAAGTTCGCGGCAGGTCCGTTGCAGGCACGGTCAACAGCAATGCCCAGGGCATCGTGCAAACGATAAGCTTCAGCATCAATGAAAAGATTGCGCCCGCTTCGGTGCTGCCCATGCAACTGGTGTATACCTTCAAATTTCCGAGCAAAGTCTTCGACGGCCGCTTCATGCCCTGTCCCATCGGTGATTTCTTTCAGTTTAAGGTCAGCAGCCAGGTGACACTGGTAAGCGCCGACCCGGAGAACAAACCGCCGGGCGTTAAAAATCCGCCCCAGGTATTCACCTCGCCCGAACATATTATTACCTGTGTGTTCAACGTTCTGGATCAGACGCCGCATATCGCGATCCAGGAAGCGGTCGATAAGGTCGAAGGCAAGGGCGTCGGCGAACTGATTTTAGTGTGCCCGGGCGTATGGACAGAGCGGGTGCGTGTCGATAAAACAGTTGCGATCGTCTCGGAAAACACCGATCCCAAGCTCCATGAAGTACGCGTCGCGGGCGGCACGCCATTTACGATTGCACAGGTAGGGGTCACGATCCAGGGCTTCAGCTTTTTCGGCGGTTTGCAAAACAAAGCTATCGAGCTCGCGCAGCCGCTCGGCCTGTTGCCCGCGCGCATGACTGTCAGTAACAACACTTTCCGCGACTTCGCGGTCGCGGTAGACCTGGCGGGCTTCGATCTCAATATTGAGGAAAACGAGTTTAACAACAACGGCACCGCGATTCGCATTAACCCCGGCGGTCAAAAAGTCAAAATTAAGAACAATGGAATTTTCGTACCTAAAGGCGCGGGCGGCGGACGCTTCAACAAAGGAATGGAGCTGCGCAAACTCATCGACTCCGAAGTCACCGACAACAAGGTGCAGGGCTCGGACCGCGACCTGAATGTTGGAATCGAAGCAGTTAATACCAAAACGAGCAGATTCACAAACAACATTGTTTCGGAAGGGCGCGTCGGCATTCAGCTTACGGGATCGCGCAACAATCTGCTGTTCGAAAATGCGGTTTCCGGTCACAAGATCGGCATCTTTCTGGAGAACAACTCAAACGACAACAGAGTATCCTTCAATACCGTTACGGGAGTAGCGAACGACGGTACGGCGCCGACGGGCGCGGGCGCGGTGATTCACAACAGCTCGGATGTCTTACTGGAATTCAACAATTTATTTTTCACGACATTCGGCGTCGACGTGTTTAAGTCGGACAAAGTCAAGGTCCAGTTTAATCAAATCATCAAAGCGAATTTTGTCGGGGTTAACGGAGTGCTCAGCAATGTCGTGACGCAGGGCAACGACTATCTGAACAATGGCCGCGACGAATCGATTAAGGCGACACGACGGCAGCGCGATGTCGTGTTTGCCGTCGACGGCAATGGCTTTGGCGGTTTGTTCCTCGAAGGCTGCACCGGCATCGCGTATGGCAATCGCTTTGATAACGACAGTCTGGACAACATCCGCTGCAGCGACGGCACGGAGCTGGTCGTGCGCCATAATATTTTCGAACGGCCGGCGCGTTTCGGCCTGACGAATGACGACGAATCGATTCTGATCGACGCCCGCGGCAACTGGTGGGGCGATGCAAGCGGACCCGGCGGAGAAGGCCCCGGTAGCGGCACGGCGGTAGGGCTGAATGTCGACTTTAGCGATTTCCTCGATGAAGCGATCTCGCTCGTGGCGGCAGCCGAAACCGATACGGCCTTTGTAGCGGCGGGAACGAGCGCGAGCATTTCTTTCTATTTCCAGAACTGGGAGCGGATCGGTGATAATGTTAATCTCAGCATCAGCGATGAGCAGGGCTGGATCACCGGAGCGACCAATACGAGCGCGACACTGGATTCATTGGGAGCCGGGCACGCTGTTGAATTTATCGTCCCAAACGACGGCTCGGAAACGCAGGGCAATGCGCTGCGCGTACAAGCCAGGTCGGCCGGGGATGCGGAACAGTTCGACGAAGCGCAGGTACATCTGGTCGGCTATACGCCCGCTCTCAGCTCGCTTTTTGTTTTGCCGGATACGGTACCGCTGTTGCCGGGCGAGTTGTTCCCCTTTGATGTTATCGCTCTGGATCAGCACACAAAAGAAATTGACCCCGGTATTGTTAACTGGACTGCGCAGGGCGGCGCTATCGACGATGAAGGAGTCTTCACCGCCGGTGCCGAGCTCGGCGTCTTTCCCGTGACGGCGCAGCTCGAAGGCGGTCTGGAAGCGCGCGGTTTCGTCGAAATTGTCGATGCCGTGGTATCTGTATCTGAAGCGTTCAGGGAAGAGGGCTTAAGGGGCAGTGTTCATTCATTTGCCTATCCCAATCCTTTCAGCAACGAGACGAACATTCGCTTTAGCCTTAAACAGCGCGGACATGTGCTCATTTCAATCAGCGATGCTCTTGGGCGCGTTGTCGCGACGCTGACCGACCAGACCCTGGCGGCGGGTAGTTATGCTGTTCGATGGAAGGCGGCCGGCTTTAACAGCGGATCCTATTTCTATCGCATTTCAACCGACGACTATACGGAAAGCAGGCAGATTCTACTGGCGAGGTAGCGTCTGCTGATGTGGACTCCTCCTAATAAGCGGCGCGCTCAGGCGCGCCGCTGTTAGGAACTTTTCAGTTATTGACGCCACGGATGATCACCATGAATCAATGTGAGCAGTCGTTGCTTGCAGAGCGTATTATGTCGGTCGGGTCTGAAAACAAAACACGACTGTCCGCCGCGACAGAGCAGGCTCAGCGCGTTTCCACCGGCGACGAGGCTCTGGGCTGATACATCGCAAACCTGGCCATACCGGTCCGCTGCAGGAAGTGGCGCAGCGAGACTTTCAGGACTCCCAGGCCGTAGGTAACGCTGCGGGAGAAGGAAATCGAGGAGGCTTCTTCGAAGTATTTCGTCGGGCAGGTGATTTCACATATCAGGTGGCCCGCCATCAGGATTTGCGACAACATTTCATTGTCGAAGACGAAGTCGTCTGAATTGTCGGCGAAGTTAATATCGAGCAGAACCTTGCGGCTGAATGCGCGATATCCGGTGTGATATTCCGACAGTTTTTCGCCCTGCAGCAGATTCTGCACCAGGGTCAGCAATCTGTTGGCGATATACTTGTAGACAGGCATTCCACCCCGTAAAGCGCCTTTACCCAGGATACGCGAGCCGAGCACGACGGGGTACAGGTCATTGGCAATGACGGAAGCCATGGCATGGATCAGTTTTGGAGTGTACTGATAATCAGGATGCAGCATAATCACTATATCGGCGCCGAGAGCCAGCGCCTTGTCGTAACAGCTTTTCTGGTTGCCGCCATAACCCTTGTTTTTTTCGTGGCGTATGATGTGCTTCAGGCCGAGCCGGCGGCCGACCTCAACGGTGGCATCGTCGCTGGCATCGTCCACAAGCACCACTTCGTCGACAATGTCGGTCGGAATTTCGCGGTAGGTCGGCTCCAGCGTCGATGCGGCGTTATAGGCGGGCAGCACGATGACGATTTTTTTTCCGTTCAACATTCCTGGCTCATTCCACTACTTCAAGTTTATCGGAAGATTGATTGTAGGAGATGACCTTGCAGTCCGCAGCCCCGGTCTTACCGTCATGGGTCTGGCCTTCATGGTCCACGATGAGGACTTCGATGTCGTCCCTGCCGCTCAGCTGCTTGACGCGTTTTTCGCCGTATTGCAGGGGGCCGAAATAACTCATTTCAAACACCGAATAGAGCACCCTGTCCGGCGGCGGATTGCGCAGCAGCAAACAGGCGTCCGGCGGCAGCGTGCGGACCTGTGCCAGGGCGAAGTCGAGGATCGCCGTGGCGCGCCGGCCGTTTTCGAGCATAAGACTTGTTTTGGATTGGATGGCGAAAATATGGCTGGCAAAAAGCAGCGCGAGCAAGGCCGGCAGGATATAACGGCCGCCGAAGGTCCCTTGCAGTCGCTGCAGAAGAGCGCCGGCCGCCGCGCCGGCCAGCAGACTGAAATAGGGCATGCTGCTGTAGCTGTAGAGCTCGCTGACATGACGCATCATTGCCATCGGGAACATCGCCAGCAGGGCGCAGACCGCCGCAACGAATGCAATGCGGCGCTGTCGCGGCTCCATTAGGGCGATGCCGGCGGCAATGATTGCCACCACGGCGAGCGCCGGCAGGACTACAAGCGCCATGTCGAGTAGACTCCCCGACTTAAGCACGCTAAAGACCGATACGCTGGAAAGCGGGCTGCTTAAGGCAAAGCCGAGCATCGCAACATTCGTGGGCAGGTTGGCGCCGAAACTCACGCCGTAATTGTGGTCTTCGCCCATGCTGGGCAGAAAAGCGCCGATCACGAGGGATCGATACAGGAGATAGGCCAGTCCCGTCAGTACGAAGGGGCTGAGATCGATCAGCAGGGGGCGCAGGAAGCCAGGCCGACCCGCCCGACGCTCGTCCATCTTCTTCAGCGCAACGATCAATGCGATGATGACAAAGCTGATCACGGCGCTCTCCTTGGACAATAGGGCGATGCTGAGAGCGAACACACTGAGAAGGATGTCGCGTCTGCTGCCGCTGCCGCTCCAATGGTAGCGCCAGGCCAGGAGCACCCCGAGGAAACCGAAGAGCGTCGCCGCGAGATGCGAATACTGGTCATTGCTGTGAACCGCCAGCACCACCGTCTGCGAAGCGAGCATCCAGAGTGAGGCCAACACGGCCTGTGTCCGACTGAACTTCAGCAGCGCGGCGGCCCTGAAGACTGCTGTCGCGAGGGCGATATGCAGGGCGATGTGAATGACGTGCAGCAGGATCGGATCCGGGCCGCTGATACTTTCGATCAGTGTGGAGAATAAACCCTGCAGCGGGCGGAAAAACCAGGTGCCATCGATGGGGTTGGCGAAGTAAAACCAGATCCTGGCGGCGGGATCGCTGTGCAGCAGGATAAAATCATCGCCGGTGTATTCGATCGTGATGCCCGCGGCGAAGATGAGCGATCCCAGGAGAAACAGACCAAAGGGCCAATATCCGGCGAATCGGTTCGCGAGAACCGCGCCATCGTGTTTTGATGCCTTCATATCACTACCGCACAACCTTGTTTCCTCTGCAGCGCTCAAGCCGGATGGGGATCTACCTGAATGACTCTAGCTGTTGTTTACCGCAAGCAAAGCACGCAATTTACAAGGAATGCGGGAGATATAATAAGAAAATAGCCCTGACACAACTTCATTGTCCGCGGCCGACAGAGGCGTATGGCCTGTAGATTTATCGCTCACGAAAGCTGCCGCCGTCACAGTGAAAACATCTGGCGCCCGGGTGATTTAAATCACCACGGTCCCATGGGCTCTACGCTTGCGATCGCAAATAACAAAATACAGAGGCGTGTACTCGACAGTGGCTATTTGTAGGCGTTGTTAGTATATTCAGCAATCAAAATCTGACGATTGCAAAACCGGGCTGTGCTTTAACACGCCAAAATTTGGCCGGTGTTCACCAGTTCGAAAGGGCTGTTACGTAGATCCTGAGAATGATCGACCGCACCGGTCTGCGCCATATACCTGTGTATGCCTAGCCACAAATTAGTACACAGTCTTAGCGCCAATTCGGGTACCGTACTGTACTCTTTTGCGGCTAATGACTTTTTTAGCTTGAAGATTGCCGGACTCGGCAACACGCCAGCCTCTGCGGAGTGCTCAGGTGAACAAGGACTTCTGCATGAATAAATCAGCAGGTAGCGCCCAAAGGCACGATGAGGTAGTCTTTACTGGCAGCTCGAATCTACCGTCTTCGCGTTTGCGAATCGCGACGAATGTTCTGACGGTCGTACTGATTGCGATTCTTGCCCTTGCTGTGGTCGACCTGCCCGGCAGCGGATCCCGCGAGTTTCATACCCTCATCGAGAGTATCTCGGCCGTTCTGGCCTGTACGGTGGGCCTGTTGGCATTTGTGCGCTTTTACAGTCGTAAAGACAATACATTTCTGATTATCGCCGTAGGTTTTGTCAGCACCGGCATCCTTGATGCCTACCATGCACTCGTTACGTCTAACTTATTCAGCTTCGCGGATCATGAGTATTTCGTCAGGCTGATGACCTGGAGCTGGATTGCCTCGCGTATGTTTCTGAGCGCTTTGCTGTATCTGAGTTATCTGGCCGGTAGGCGCGAAGAAAAGCGAGCGGATAACTGGCGCCTTAATGAAAAGAGCGTCTACCTGACCACGATCGTTCTGATGCTGATTTGTTTTGGCTTGTTTTCCCTGGCGCCATTGCCTCGCGCTTACTTTGGCGAGATTATGGTTCACCGGCCTGAGGAGTTGATTCCCGCGCTGTTCTTTATTCTTGCTTTGTATGGCTATTGGCGTAAGGGGGATTGGCGGCACCTGCAGTTCGAGCACTGGCTGGTATTGTCCCTGACAATCAATATCTGTATCCAGCTTTTTCTGATGGCTTTCTCCGTCACGCCTTTTGATATCTTTTTCGATCTGGCGCACAGCTTCAAAATCCTGGCCTATGCCTCAGTGCTGATTGGTCTGTTGATCAACACGCTCAAAGTGTTTCGGCAGGTGGAGCAGGAGGCCGCGATCCGCAGAATGGCCGAGCAGTCGCTGCAGGACAGCGAGGTTCGCCACCGCACCGTTCTTGAAACAATGGTGGACGGCCTGGTGACGATTAACGAATTCGGCATCATCGAATCATTCAATCCGGCGGCGGAGCGCCTCTTTGGATACAGCGCCGGCGAGGTGATCGGTCGGAATGTGCGCATCCTGATGCCGGAGCCCTTTCACAGCGAGCATGACTCTTATTTGCGGCGCTATAAGCTTACCGGCGAAGCTCACATTATCGGCACCGGTCGTGAAGTACAGGGGCGCCGCAAGGACGGCAGCACCTTTCCGCTGGACCTGTCGGTGGGGGAAATGCAGATCGAAGGCAGGCGAATGTACAGCGGGATTCTGCGCGATCGCAGCAGGCAGGCGGAGGCCGAAGATAAACTGCGCAAAAATGAAAACTTGCTGAAGCAGGCCGTTGCGATAGCCGAAGAGCGCGAAATACGTCACCGGACGGTGCTCGAAACAATGGTGGACGGTCTGGTAACGATTGATGAACGGGGCATCGTCGAATCCTTCAACCCGGCAGCAGAGAAGCTCTTTGGCTATACTGCCGGCGAAGTGATCGGTCAGAATGTG
>JANQRB010000004.1 GCA_028284775.1 Candidatus Kapaibacterium sp.
CGAGACCTTCGAGGGCCGTACGCGCGGCTTCCTCGATCGGAATGCGCGCCTCGCTATCGAGCACGATCCCCGGATAGCCGTCGATACGAAAGGCGAAGACTTTGGCGTCATCTCTCATCCGCAGCTCGACTTCCGCAAAGAGAACTTCCAGCCCCTGATACTGCTGGCGAAATGAGACATACCATTTGCCCTGAACGCGATTGGCCCGCCGAAATGTCAGCGTTGAAGGGTCGATCGCAAAAGTTGCCGCGTTGTCGCTCAGAAAGCGCCGAGCTGCCGCTTCGACGTTGGCGGCGGAAATTGCATCGAAGGACCGG
This sequence comes from Candidatus Kapaibacterium sp., assembly GCA_028284775.1. GTDB lineage: Bacteria > Bacteroidota > Ignavibacteria > Kapaibacteriales > UBA7675 > JANQRB01. The sequence goes on from JANQRB010000004.1 coordinate 318, forward strand.
ATGGCGATCGGCGGCCCGACAGCCTGCCGCGGGGATCCGCTTGCCGGATCCAGTAGAATGGTCCATTCGCCGTTTTGCGCCCGAAAGCGTTGCCAGGACGCAGCATCGTCTGCCGCTGCCGTGGCGTCGAAGCGAAACTGATTTTCTGGTGATTCGATCGGCAGACGCAGTAGAGCTTCCTTCTCCGCTGCCGTCTGACTATCATGACAGGCCAGCAGCATGGCTCTGGTGGATAGGAAGCTTGTAGCCAGCATCAAGATCCACAAACAAGCGTTTTTCACAGATTCCTCCGGCGTTTAGCGATAATTTGTTTCACAATTCCTGTATTCACTGATTATTCCGGTAGTCTCGTATACATTTTACTCGGCAATGCTCACCAGACAGCGCAGGACAAGCGCTTCGACGTCAATGCCCGGCCGCCTGTCCCGGAAGGCGCAGATAATGTCGATGACGGCAAGAGCTTCGTCCTGATCGAAGCTGGATACCTTATAGGTGAAGCGCAATTCAGCCGCGCTGCTGCGCTGCACGTCGTCGTCGCTCAGCCGCTTAACCAGTAACTCGGCCACGTTTGTGTTTTGCCCGCCCTCCGGCACCTCGATGACTTCGTCCACCGCCCCGAGGTCGATGGAGTCGAGGCGGAAGCTTGCCCGCAGCACCTGTGCGCTGCGCTGGGCCTCGCGATACTCGGCGGCGGGGATCAGCGAACGCACATCCAGGGCCGCGACATGGAGGAGCATCTGTCCGTTAGCGGTGTCGAGCCTCAATTCCGCTTCTTCTACCTTGAGCTGGACATCCCAGGGAAAGGCGAATCCGAAGCCCAGCAGTTCCGAGACCGTAAAGCGAACATCTTCGAGCCGCCGCGTTTGCGGCAAATCGTCCTTCCCGCCGTCATTATCGGGGTCGAGCGCTTCTTCTCGGACTTCGGGATCGATCCCGAGCGAATCCTTACAGCCCGCAATCGGCAGGGCGAGCAGAACTGCGAGGCAGAAGGGCAGTATTGCGGCTGCCGGCGATATTATTTCTCGCGACATAAAAGTGTTCCCGCTTACAAGTGAAAGAGCAATCCGTAGTGCAGGCCAAGTTTACTGCTACTGTAAGTGCGGCCGTCGTGACCAAACAACAGGGTACTGTTTTCGATCCCCAGCAGCATATCATAGCCTCTGCCGAGTCCCAGGCTCAGCCCCAGCATGGCGCGCCCGATGCCGCCGGCTTCATTCGCCCCCAGGCTGAGCTGCGCAAAGGGTCGCAGCATCTCCTCCGGCCGGCTGAAATAATGGCGCGCCGCCACGCCAAGGGACAGCAAACTCGGATATTGCCGGTAGCGCACGTCCACCCCGTCAACATTCACGCCCTCGAATTCCTGGAAAAAATTCTCCCTGCGCAGCTCGAGACTCAGCAGGTTGCGGCCGCCGATGAGAATACCGACGCCAAGGCTGCTGTGGCTGAAGAAGGGCTCCTGGCTGAGCCCGATCGGTGCTCCCGGGATTGCCCAGTCGCGGTTGCCGCGCAGTTCCACCTGCAGCCCGATTCCGCTGCCGGCTGCGGGCGCCTCAATCTCCGCTGACCAAAGGCGCCGGTTTGAGCTATTCCTCTGCGCCGAGACCGGTGCCTGATTGGATGGCGTCGCAAAGCCCGGCTGGATCTGGCCCGCCGGATACAGCAATTTCCGTTCAGTCCGACCAAAAGACTCGGCCCGCCGCTCGAGCCTTGTGAATGCCGAGCCTTGTTCGATTGCACCCGAAACTTCCCGCAATCCCGGCGCGTGGCTGCCGTTTTCGTCTGTCCCGGCTGACAAGGGCTGATTGGTCAGTGGCCGGTTGGTTAGTGTCTCATCGGGCGGCGCCGGCTTGAAATTCTCCGTGACGGAGGATTGCGCGGGAAGGGAAGTGGCTGCGCGATTCATCCCGGATGTTCCGGCTTCGCTCCCATCTCCTCCTGCATTCCGGGCGATAGCATTCTGCTCGTTAGGCGTGCCGGCCATTCGCGCCGCCCGTCCTTCATTCAGCCATGGATTGATCAGATACAGACAGACGATTGCCGTAATGACGCTGCAGAAAACGCCGCTTTTCAGACCCTGAGCGTAGCGCCCGATCCACTGGCGGACGCCGCTTGCGAGCCCCGCCGACGTCGCGGTGGCCGAGCCCGGCGCTGGATAGCCGATTTGCGCAAAGATGCTGAGCGTGCTGGCCGGCGAAGGCGTCAATGACATAGCGTCACTCTTCATCGCTGCTTCCTGATGAATAAATTCGCGCAGTTCGGCACGCAGCCCGTCATTGTCGTGAAGCAGGTCGAAGAGATAATCTTCCTGCTCACGCGGGAGCTGGTTTTCCAGGTAATCGTTGATCAATTGGGAATAGTCCATAGCCTATCTCTGCAATTCCTTGATGATCGGAGAAAGGATCGACCGGATCTTCTTCTTGGCGCGCAGCACGCGGACGCGTGCGCTGGCGGGCGCGATGCCGCAGATTGCGGCGATCTCCTCATAGCTCAGCTCATTATACACCCGCAGAATCAGGGGCTCGCGTAAGTCGATTTCCAGGATGTCGATCGCCCGCCGCAGCAGATCCATAAATTCGCGGTCCTCCATTGGAAAGCGCTGGGGCTCGGCAAAGTCAAAAGCGTCAAGGGTCAGCGTCACTTTGCGGTCGCGTTTGTGATTCAGGCAAAGGTTGCGGGCGATCGTGATCAGAAAGCCGCACAGGCTTCCTTCCCTGCCGCCGGCGGCCGAGCGATAAAATCGCAGAAAGGTCTCCTGAAACAGGTCTTCCGCCGGCTCCCGGTCGCCGATGACCCTGACGATGTAAGCGAAGATGCGCGTATTATACCGGCGGTAGACTTCGGCAAAGGCGGCATGGCTCTCATCGCCCTTCGAAGAGAGTTGCTGCTGCAACTGCCGGTCAGTCAATTTTGAAACGTCGGTCGCCATAGCTTCACTATGCTTTCGCTAACTCCTGCCCGTGGAGAACTACACCCGAATTGCGATTCGTTGCAGCCCTAGGTGATTTTTTTGTCATGCCGCATCGAAACGACAAGAGGCCATCGGTGCAGTCACTTTCGGCCGCAGAGCGCAAGAAGACGGCGCCACGAAAGTAACGCGGCGGTGTTTGTGCACTGTGGGGTGTATCGATTCTCGCAACTGTCAGTTCCTTGTTGACAATATGCGGAAAGATTTTCGTACATATAGCGATGACGAGCTTTGCCGGCTGGTTGCCGACGGAGGCACTACCGGCCGAAAGGCTTTCGAAGAGCTTTATGCACGTCTCTCGCCACGAGTATTTAAGTATTGCCTGCGCGTTTTAGGTGACAGGGAGCTGGCGGCGGACGTATTCCAGGAGACCTTTGTTCGCTTTTACAAGAGCGTCAGCCGGCAGCGGCCGATGTGGAATACGATTGGATTTATCATCAAGATCGCCCGCAATCTATGCCTCAGCGCCAGGAGCAGCAAACACTTCGGCACGATGCCCCTGGAAGACCTGCATCTTGCGCCGAGTGTGACGAACTACGAGAAGCAGGAGCTCCTGGATATCGTGCAGTCCGCCGTCGAAACCCTGCCGATCGATTTTCGCGAGGTGCTGGTGCTGCGCGAATACGACGGCATCCCTTACCCGGAAATAGCGGAAATGTTAAATCTACCGTTAACAACGGTCAAGATCAGAGTATTTCGGGCTAAAGACAAAATTCGCAAGATACTGGCTCCCTACATCAACGATCTGCAGCGTCAAAGCCGGGGACGGCAGGAACGGGCGGAACATCAATGATGCCTAAAAGGAATGAAATAATGTCAATCGCAGGCGAGCGGAATTGCTGTTTCGCAGCAGGAGGCGGACAAGATGCATGATTTTCACGATGCCACGCTACAAGAGCAGATCTTCTCTTTTCTTGAAGGCGATCTGGATGCAGCACAGGAAGACCTGCTCTTTCAGACGATCGTCGATCGACCCGATCTTCGTGCAAATTTGCGGGAATTCTACGCGACGCAGGATTATGTGCAGCGCGATGCCGGTCGGATCACGCCGCCCGATGTGCTGCGGCAGGATGTAATGCGGGCCGTCGGACTACAATCGCCGGCCCGGCAGCGTTTGGCGATGCTCTTGAGCGCCGCTGCCGGCCTGCCGGCCGTTCTTAAACACGCCGGCGGTTATATCGCGGTGATTCTTGCGACTGCCCTCGCCACCTACTATGCAACGGAAAATCTGAACGAAAGCAGCGCAGAGCAAGCCCGGCTTTCCTACGAGTTGCCTGTCGCCGATCAGCAGAGCCTCGTCCAGAACGAGCATGCCCTGCTGCCGGAACAAAGTGAGTTACAACAAGTTGAGAAGCAGGGCAGCATTTCCGGAGAGCAGAATGATTCCCGGCCGCAGTCGCCGATCGCAAGCGCGGATGGAAGCGGAGCAAAAGAACAAGCCTCGGCGGTCCTCACGCACGAGCGCCGGGCTGCGACTGTCGCAAGCGGTCACGGAGATGTCGATGCTTCAGTTGTTAATCTACAGCCCAGGGGAGCAATGCCAGCGCAGACTTCAATTGCGGCCGCCGCGCTGCGCCCCACGAATGCTGTTGCGCAAGAGGGCGTTGTTGCCGACAAAGCATTCGACCGGAAGCCGCTCGCCGCGAGCGCTGTTAACAAGAATCCTGAAGCATGGACGCCCTTCCCGCTGATGCTGAGTCTGCGGGGCTTTGTAGCGCGTTCGTATCCCGCCGGCTCGCTCGAGTCCAAGAGCGATCCGATGTTCAATAATGTTGCGGCGGGAGTGTTCTTGCCCGTGACCGATGATATCTGGTTGGGGCTGGAGTGTGGCCAGGAGGCGTTTATGCAGGTCTTCGAAGGCAGGGAGGGCGCGCGGCTGGTCGAGATTAAACAAAATCCGCGGCTCTTCTGGGCGGGCGCCGCGCTTCGTTACGAGCTGTCGCAGGCTGAATTTGTCGGTCTGCTGCCCACGGCCAATCTTATGGTGGGCGGCACCGACGTCGGGCCGCTTGCCAAGGGGCTCATCGGCCTGACCCTTCGGCCGGAACGGCATGTGGCGCTGTCCTTCGGCTTCGAAGGCAGTCTGCTGGCCTACGACTTTCAGCAGACTTGGTTTACATCGTCGAAACTCGGCATCTATTACGGCATGTCATATAAATTTTAACTTGAGCTGGATTGCATTATGAGATATCTGCGACTCTTGATACTGCCTGTTTTCCTTCTCTTTGGCGCTCTGCGATGTACCTCGCCGGAGGTGCTCGACACGCCGCGAGAAAAGAACTATAAAGATCTTCAGTTGACCTCGGTCGATTTCCTCGTCAAAGAATCCGGCAACTGGATTAGGTATGACAGCGACTGGAATACGGCCCTTACGTTGGAAACGGACAACGATGAAATCTTTCTGAGCATCCCCGCGAGCGCGCGCTGCAGCGCACCGACCGGCAGCGCGGCGGATTTGATCCTCCGCGAGCTGAACCTGCGACTGGAACGGGTTAACATAGAATCAAATCCTATCCTGCTTACATCGCCGATGGCAAGCGGCGCCGGTGCGCGCTTTCATATCAAAGTTGACAGTGACCCCGTCTCCGTCTATGAAACCGGAGCCGGGCAGCACGAACTGGCAATCAGCTTCAGGCATTTGCCGGCCAGCCGCCGGATCGAAATAGACCTCGGTATTCTCGTTTCGGTTCAAACGGCGGCTCTGCCCGTGCCAATGAACTTCGAAGCGCAGGCACGCATCGAATACTCTTTTAACTAGTGCTTTGGCAATGAGAATTTTATAGTTGCACCTCCCCTTAAGTTAAGGGGGTGAGGCGTGGACTGAGCGCCGAACGGGGAGGGGTTATGAATATTTTAGGACATCTTAACTCCCCTAGCCCCTCTTCTCAAAAAAGAGGGGGACTTGAAAAACAACTAATTTGACAAAGCACTAGCATTTTCCGAACAAAAAACAAAGGAGGGGAATGTTAAATAACTGACAGACTGTCCCGCCAGACACTAATTCAGTGATGCCGCAGAAAGAAGAATGCCGTCGCAACGCCTGATCCTTTGTGAGCCAAATGATAGCAGACGTTAACAACGGCATCGGAAGCGAGTGCCTTTTCAGACACTCTGAGACATCAATTTAGAAATCATTACTTAACAATACTAATGAAATTACGGAGAAGACAATGACGAAGCCGATAAAGATTATTTATGGAATGTTGGCATCGATGATTATTAGCCTGTGCAGCGTCGATTTGCCCGCGCAGTTTCTGATACCGGAAGCACCGGCGAATCTGACCATGACGATGGTCTGGCAGGAGACGCCCACCGGCCATCAACTCGAATGGGAAGCCAGCGAGCACGCTTCCTCCTACGCGGTTTATACGCGCAGCTGGGATTTCGAAAATCAATCGGCGTCGGAATGGACGCTGCTCGAAAAAACCACGGCAACCGGCCTGTTTATCGAGCTCGATGTTAACGAGCTCCATGCTTACCGGGTGACAGCCTCGAATGACCAGGGTGAAAGCGAAGCCGGAACAGCCGTCGCGGGCGCGATGACGGCCATCGGTCCGCGCATCGCCGATGAAGATCTGGTTGAGCTGATGGCGAGCCGTAAGGGAACGGGCCTCGTGAATGCGAACGGCAAGAAACCGGCCGAACGTGTTCAGCTTGGCGAGGTCTATCACTACCAGGCTATGACCGCCGCCGATCTGCTGCCCGGCTGGCTGCCGGCGGGCGAAATTGTCTATTCGCTGCTGCAGGGGCCGGTCGGTATGAGTATCGATGCTGCTAGCGGCGTCCTGAGCTGGACCGCCGATGTTGTCGGTAGCTTCACTGTCGAAATTGCCGCCGAGGATCAGGGCAGCCAGGTACGTTCCACCAAAACGTGGACGCTGGAATCGCTCGGAACTGTCGGCGTTTCCGACGAGCCGGCCTTCCTCGATACGACGCTCTTCCCGAACCCCGCCAGCGACCTCTTGACGCTGCGATTCCATAGCCGGTCGGCAGCTGTCGAGCTTCGTTTGCTTTCACTCGACGCCGCGCTGTTGTATTCGACCTCACTGCGTACCAGCAGCGGAGTAAACTCGCACAGTATCGATCTGTCGGGCTTCGCGGCCGGCAGCTACATGCTGCAGCTTTCGAACGATGCAGGCACTGCGACCCTGCCGCTCAGCATCAGCCGTTAAGCTATGTCTGTGAGGCGTAAATTGTGAACTCCTGCAACAATACTGTTTCGCCAGCGGTGAGACAGTGACAGCGTCCGTGCTTCCCCTGCGCGGACGCTCTTTTTTTGGTAGTCGGAGTTTCCGGTCAAGGCCCAATGTCGCCGTTTTGCTGAAGGCCGCCAAAGGACTTTTTCTTTACCGCGGTCGCGGGTTTGACATGTTCGTAAAGCAGTGGCGCGGTCTGTTCATGCCGACGGTCCCTTCCGGCCGGTGAGGCAGGCGACAGGATTGCTCGCATGACCGATGTCGGCCGGTTTCTTCGATTTCAGGCCGCTTCAGTTCTCGGGGAAGGGATAATTCCACCAGGGCTGTCGTCCGGCAAAGCCGAGTGCAAGGTGAAGATTGTTGCGAGCGTTGAGCCCATGATACTGGAGCTCGATAAGTACCCAGCGCGCCAGGTCGGGATGCCCCCGCCGGAACAATTCGACCACCAATACGATCAGGATGCCTTTCTTGCGAGCGGGCGCTTTGATGCGTTCGAGCATCAGGCGCTGGGCGGCATCGAAATCACCGCGAAAAGCCTGTGTCGCCGCAATCTCATGCAGTGCTTTTTCAGATTGCGCCAGCGCGATCGCATCACTGTACTTGTCGTACTGGCAGAACGAAATATGCCTGGAGGCGCGCGCGACTGTCCGGATGATGTTGCTTATCTGAGACTCCCTGTATAGGGGAAATTGATCTTCGATTTCCTGTACGGGCGGAACTTCGAGCATCCAGTCCGGCACCGGCGACGGACGACGCACATCCAGTGCAGCGTCCAGCCAGAAACTTTTGTCTGGAGACTTACGCAGCAGGTACTGCGCCTGCTTGACCAGATCCCCTTCTTCAAGTAGGCGAGCAAGGCCGCCCAACTGCCTGATGGTCGATGCTTTGCAATTACCTTCGCGCAACTCCTGCTTAGCCGCTGAAAGTCCCGCAGCGACAGATTGCACTGCGAGTGATTTTTCCTCTGCCTGCTCCGACATTAATGCTTGCTCCGATTTCATCTCGTATAGTCGTCGATACTAGTGCCCGATACAAATTTAGCACAAATTTGGAATCGTCCCGTTATATCCTCGTACGCATGCTTTGTCCTGCTCCAAATGACGAACCTGGGGTCGTGATGGCGGTCCGGTATCCATTTCAACTGCCGCTCCGCGCGCAATCCCGCTGCCGTTAGCGTATCGACAATTGTGCTGCTTGCTGCTGAAGAATCACTCCTTATTAAGGAAGGCCGGAATCGGCGCTTGCCGATCAGTTCGTATTCGACATTGTTCAGATCACAAAGTGGCCTGAAACCAGCGATATCCGCTGATACAGCCTTCACGGCGATTCTGCCTCCTTCTGTTGACTGATAAATTTTTAGTAGCCAAAGTGTCTCTCGGGTGAAAATTCCATTCGAAAGTCCTGCGGCGGCTGTAAATTGAGCCGGTTTGTAGTGGTTATGTAATGTGTATCGGACCTGGACTGCCCTGTAATCCAGCATTGCGGGCGCCGGTGTCCGGAAATCCACCGTCAAGTCGTAGCGTTCAACGCGGTCACGTGGCTCGCGAAAACCAAGCCATCGACATCCGCCGAATGCGTGGTAAACCTACAAGCCCACCCCTGGGAGCTGATAACGTAAACAGCGTTTGGCGCAGTTTCGCTGCGTCGCGGTTCCGCTGATTCCAACTGTATTTTTAGAATTACTAATCCGGCGAAAACTTCATGAACCCTCGCAAACGCCTATCCTACATTCATGCGGTCAAGCGCTACAAAAAATATCTCCGGCGCCTGGCGCGCCTGGATCAAAACGCGTCTCAAGGCCCTGCCTCGGATCGCAAACGGGCCTTTCTGCGCAAACGGATCGCAACACTGCTCAGCCGTCTCAATCCCTGGCGCAGCCGCAAGCTGCGAGCTGCTTTGCTTGCCTGCGGCGCCGCGATCCTGGCACCCGTAGCTTCGTTGGCGCAGGTGCCGACTATCGCAACGCTATCACCGACGGCCAATACGCTTGGCGTAGCCAGAGACGCCAATATCGCTATCGGCTTCAGCACTACAATGAACGCTTCCACCCTGACGGCCGCCAATATTCGGATCTTTGGCTCGCAGACCGGCCTGCTCTCAACAACAGGTATCTTCAGCGGCAACCCGCTCCGTCTCTTCGATCCGAGTGACACCTTCCAGCCGGGCGAATTGATTTCCGTCACTGTCACCGGCGCAACCTCGTCGACCGGTGCGAGCATGACCCGCGCCAGCGTCTACAGCTTTACCGCGGCCGCGGACATCGCTCCGGCGACCTTCATTATCGAAGATCTTAACGTCACGAATAGTTTTGGCGTGGCTGTCGGCGATCTTGACGGCGACGGCGATCTCGATATGGTGATTGCCAATGCCTATGGCGCTCCGCAGGACATCTGGCTGAATAACGGCGACGCGAGCTTCAGCCTGTCGACCTTCGGCGGCGGCGACAGCGACAAAGTAGCGCTGGGCGATCTTGACGGCGACGGCGACCTGGATGCGATCGTGGCCAATTATGCCGACAGCGATCACGAAATCTGGTACAATAATGGCGACGCCACCTTTACGAGCACTGCCTTTGGCGCTGGCGAGAGCATCGGCCTCGACCTCGGCGATCTTGACGGCGACGGCGACCTGGACGTCGTTGTTTCGCATCGCGGCGAGTCCGGCAATGAATTATGGCTGAACAACGGCGACGGCAGCTTCAGCAGTTCAACCGTCGGCGGGGGGATAGCCGGTGATGTCGCTATCGGCGATCTTGACGGCGACGGCGACCTCGACCTGTTCTTCTCGCGCTATTACGATACGCAGGAAATCTGGCTGAACAACGGCGACGCAAGCTTCGCCAGTATTACGGCTCCCTTCGCGCCGGCCGATAATGTGGCGCTGGGCGATCTTGACGGCGACGGCGACCTGGACGCTTTTCTGAGCGGCTACGGCGATTATCACTCAATCTGGCTGAACGACGGCAGCGCGAGCTTTGACACCGACTCCTTTGGCTTCGGCTTTGGGCTGGATGCCGAGCTGGGCGATCTGGACGGTGACGGTGACCTCGATGTGGTCATTGCCGATATGTATGGACCGCGCCAGATTCTGCTGAACGATGGCGAAGGCAGCTTTGAGAGCAGCCTCGTCCCCGGCTCTTTCGGCACGGACGTGGCGCTGGGCGACCTTGACGGCGACGGTGACCTGGACATTGCTGTCAGCAGCAACTACCTCCTCGGCGGCCCGGAGTTCGATCCTCTGCCGCCTGATATTGGCGACGGCGACGGGCCTCCCTTTCCCGAATTCAATTTTAGCGCGCCCTCGCAGGTGCTGATCAACTGTCCCTTCGGCAGTATCACGAGTCTTGCGCCTGCGACGAATGCGGTAGCCGCTCCTCGCGACACCGATATCGACATTACTTTCAGTACGACCGACAATGTATCATCGCTGACCGCCGGCAATATTCACATTTTCGGCGGGCAGACAGGACTGCTGTCGACGATGGGCAGCTTCAGTGGCTCACCGACGCGCAGCTTCGACCCACTCTTCGATTTCAAACCGGGCGAGCAAATCGACGTCACGGTCCGGCATGGGACATGCGAATCGGAAGCGCCCATCGGCAGGCCCTTCGTGTATGGGTTTCGGGCGGCCGTGGATGGCGGCGACGGCCTCTTTGGTCGGCGACGCTTCGGTGCGCAGTTTCCGTCCTTCGATGCCCGTCTGGGCGACCTTGACAACGACGGCGACCTCGACGCCGTCATCGTAAATGCATATTATTATCCGGCCGAGATCTGGCTGAACAATGGCGACGGCAGTTTCAGCACCTCGGCCTTCAGCGAAGGTGACTACGACAAGGTTGCGCTGGGCGATCTTGACGGCGACGGCGATCTGGACGCTATTGCTACCGACTACGACTATTACGGCCATGAAATCTGGCTGAACAACGGCGACGGCAGCTTCAGCAGCTCGAACTTCGGCTTCGGTCCCAGCACCGGCCTGGCGCTGGGCGACATCGACGGCGACGGCGATCTTGATGCTGTGCTTTCAACCATCTACCCCGGCTTTCATCAAATCTGGACCAACAACGGCGACGCCAGTTTTGAGATACGGCCTTTCGGCGCCGGGCCGGGCGAAGGCGTTGCGCTGGGTGATGTCGACGGCGATGGCGATCTGGATGCTGTTCTGGCAATGCAGGGCGGCCCCCAGCAACTCTGGCTCAACTTCGGCAACGGCGTCTTCGAACTTGAGTCGGTCGGCGACCCCGGCGACAGTGAATGGGTGGCCTTGGGTGATCTGGACGGCGATGGCGACCTTGACGCCATCATCGCCAACGACAGCGCACCGCAGGATATCTGGCTGAACAACGGCGACGGAACATTCAGCATTTCGACCTTCGGCGGCGGCGATAGTGAAATGGTGGCTTTGGGCGACATCGACAACGACGGCGACCTGGATGCCATCATCGCCAATGACGACGAGGAGCCGAACGATATCTGGCTGAACAACGGCGACGGAACATTCAGCATTTCGACCTTTGGCGGCGGTGAAAGCGAAAGTGTCGTACTGGGCGATCTTGACGGCGACGGCGATCTCGATGCATTGTTTGCCAGCGATGAATACCAGCCAAGCGATATCTGGCACAATGTGACGGCACCGGTAATAAGCAAGGCCAACCCACGCTGTATCACGCCCGGCATCACAACTGCGACCGTCAGGCTCGAAGGACAGGAGTTGGTCGCTACTTCCGCCAGCGTTCAGCTTGTCGATCTTTACGGTGTTCCCGTTACAAATGCCCTTGCGACCGTTAACAGTCTCTCGACGACGCTCGCCGATGTTTTCATTCCGGCGGCGGCGCGGGCAACCGAAGGGACCCTGACCATTACCTTTGCGACAGTCGCCGGCTCGACTTCGACGACACTGAGCGTAACGGCTCCGACCGTGATAGCGGGGCTTGACGCGGCGCATACCACGACGGACACCGCCGTGACGCTTGCTGTGCTCAGCAATGATTTCGGCAATGGCTTGAAAGTGCTGGGACTCAGTCAGCCAGCCTTCGGCGCTGCGACAGTGACCGGCGGTATCCTAAGCTATACGCCCGCCGCGGGCTTTACCGGCCTCGACTTTTTTAGTTACTCGCTGGCAGACGAGTTGGGCTGCGTCACGACCGGCAGCATCGTCGCGACGGTTGCAGCCGACGACCTGCCGCCGGTAAACGCCGAATTTATCGAAAGGCTGAAGAATCGCAGCGGCGGGGTTAACGGTCTGCGCCGCGTCGCCGATGTCGCGCTTAGTCCTGATGGACGTCATGTATATGCGGCGGGTCGTAGTGATCATTCGGTCGCCATTTTCGATCGCAACGTTACGACCGGCAGCCTCAGTTATCAGGGGCGGGTTCGCCAGGGCCGCGCCGGTGTCGTTAACATGAGGTTCCCGCAGGCGCTGGCGCTCAGCCGAGACGGACAATTTCTCTATGTCGTTTCCTATGGTAATAATGCCGTGCTCGTCTTCGCCCGTTCTACCAGCGGCGCGCTGAGTTTTGTCCAGAGTAAAAAGGACGGCAGTATGGATAATGGACTCACGATCGACGGGCTGTCTCGTCCGCGCGATGTGGCGCTCAGCCTCGACGGACGCAATCTCTACGTTGCCGGCTACAACGATAATGCCGTCGCCGTCTTCCGGCGCAACCCGACCAACGGCCGACTGACCTTTATCGAGCGACACCGCGACGGCATCGATGGCGTCGACGGCCTGCGCCGTGTGCACGGTCTGGCCATCAGCACCGACGGCAGCTCGCTTTATGCCGCGGGTTACGGTGACAATGCCGTGGCCGTCTTCAGCCGCGACATCTACAACGGGCGGCTGAGATTTGTTAATCGGCTCAAAGACGGTGTAGACGCTGTCGACGGTCTGGGGGGCGCGGTGGCCGTGAGCGTCAGTCTGGATGACGCGAACGTCTACGCTGCCGGAAAAATCGATGACGCCGTGGCTGTCTTCAGCCGCAGCAGCAGCGGAACACTCAGCTTTGTCGAACGTCTCCGCGATGGCGTCGGCGCTGTGAACGGTCTCAATGGCGTCTGTGCGCTGCAGGCCGCTCCCGATGGCGGACATATCTGGGCAGGGAGCAGCTCCGAAGATGCGGTCGCGATCTTCAATCGCGATGCCGCCGACGGAAGACTGAGCTTCAGCGGTCAGGTGCGCGACGGCTTTGAAGGCGTGGACGGACTGAACAACGTCCAGTC
>JANQRB010000017.1 GCA_028284775.1 Candidatus Kapaibacterium sp.
CGACAACTGACCACTGGTATTCATTTCCCAGGTAACCGCCTCATTCTGCTCGTCGGCATTACCGCCGTCGCCGGCCGTACGATAACCAACGATCAGACCACCGCCCGACTCAACGCTTACCGTCTGTGCAATACCGTCGTCGCGATCGTTGTCGCCGCCGGCGGCGAATGCTTCGCGAATCTGGCCATCGGGATCAGTACCGTCAACACCGTTACGACGATAACCGACGTGAACCGTAAAACCGTTCGGAATGACGGCATTGTCAAATTCAAAGGGCTCGCGACCCTCATCCCAGGTGTTGGGGTTCGACCAACGGCCGTCGGCAACAGCGATAACTTCTGTCGGTCCGCCACGAATGATCAGGTCGTTCGTAGCAAAAAATTCGCTGGTTGTATTGTTCGGAAGCGCTACGTTCGCCGCTTCGATTCCGGCCAATTCAACATAACGCAGCGGCTGCGCATTGTTGCGATTGACCAGCTGACCGGTCGCGACTTTTTGCTGTTCTGTGCCGTCGCCTTCCCAGAAACGCAGCTGGCTTTCATCCGTATCCGGATCTGGTACCGTCCAGTCTGCTCCCTGTTCCCCGTCTTTCCAACCGGCGCGAATTGTTGCGGTCCAATTTTGGTCATCGAAATCAAGCGTAATTTTACGCTCGATGTCCGTCTCCGGATCGAAGTTATTCGGAGCAAGCCCAGGTTGTACGTTGGCTTCAAAGTAGCCGGCATAGGCCGTACCGCCTGTAAATTCGACTGTCGTCTCGGCATTGTTAAGAGTATAGGTCGCCTGGGTTACAGCCGTTGTACGTCGCAAAGCACCGTCAACTTCCGCCAGATTTGTGGCATCATAATCGACCGTACCGCCCGGGTTGGTCATGAACAGGGTGTTGGCGCCCATATCCAGGTCGCCGCCATTACCGTCGGTCACGCCGACATCCAGGTTCTTATGCACATACAGATCGCCGCCAGCCGTCTTGCCGACACCAAGTCCGCCATTGTCGGTGCGCAGACTGCCGTAAGGATTAGAGGCAACTGTCGGAACCAGCGTCTGGTTGCCGGCGCCGTCGTAAGTCACGGTAGAAAGGACGTTGAAATTGAGGTTAACACTTGCCGCGTGGTTATTCGTGAAACCACCCGTTACAAAAAGATTCGTGTTCTGTTCCAGCGTCAGTTCCGCTGCGGCATTATCAGCAAGCGTCAGTGTACCCGATGCGGCAATAGTCGTGTTGCCGGCGCCGTTGCGGGCAACCAGTTCGCCGAGCGTCACGTTGACCGCCGCCGAAAAGTCGTTCGTTCCCGTTCCGTTCGGCATCTCAAACTGACCGTTGCTCTGGATCGTAACCGTCTCCCCGAATGACCCGGTGCCACTACCTGTGACAAACTGGCCATCAGTGCCGCCGCCGCCGGTGGCATCCACTACAAGCGGCGAGCCCGCATTTTGCGTCGTGTTGACGCCAACGACCATGCGGCCTTCAACCGACAGACCGCCCGTATTGTTTGCTTCCTGCGTCAGATCGCCGTCAAGCGTCGTTGCATCGCCGGCTGCGAGAGTCTTGACACCTGCCTCATGCAGACTCAGGTTGTTGTAACGGTTGGTGCCCGCCGAGAGTCCCGGCTCGGCAAAAATTGTTTGCGCAGCGCTTCCATCGTAGTTAAAAGTCCCATTATACGTACGATCGCCGTCGGCTGCCGTGTAGACTTCCGAAACAAAAACGCCGTCATTGATCGTTTTGTCGGCGTTGTCCTGCATTTCGAGGTTCGTGAAATAGATCGAGCCCTGGACGGTTTGCGTTCCGGCCGCGGCTGAATAAACCACTGAATAAGGGATACGCTGTGCTACCGAGGTTCCGGGGCTGTTTGCGTCTTCGCCACCGGCGCCGACAGTCGTTCCGCTCTGATCCTGGAACTCGTTGTCCGTACCTTCAAAAGTAACCGTGCCGTCGCCGGTCAATGACGCACCGACACCGCCGCTCTGAAAGGCGCCGTTGTCATCGCGAAAAACGATGTTGCCGACGTTGTTGACCGTTCCGCCGGTGTTCGTAAGATTTTGCGCCAAAACGTCGGCGCCGAGAGCGCTAAAGACCGCAGCGCACAAGGCCGAGGTACCAGCACATTTTAAGAGGTGTTTAAGATTCATTTGAGCCCTCATTCAGCTTCTGAAACAAAGCACATATTTGTTAGCTTGATGTATTTCTGTTTTTGTTTGTCCGATTTCACCCCTGGCTCCCGGCAAGCGGATCGGTGAAAGCTATGTGAGAGAATCAGTCGATAGACTTCTTAAGCTCGGTCCAAAATTACGTTTTGGTAACTCATATAATCAATCCGTAGTTCTACGTAATTTGGGATTAGCGTGCTGCGGCATTACAGTTTCGACACGTTTCATTGCCCATTTCGATCAAAAAAGGCAATTTTCACCCCCGCACATGACCTTGGTCACTGCGTTGTCGCACATTCTGCATACAAAACTTTTCGGCGAAGTCGAGAGGAGGGCCCGGAGGCCGCTATGACAGGTTCAACAATGCAAATCGTATCAAACCCGCCGTATTTTTGATTTGCAGCTTTTGCATCAGATTTGTACGGTGCGTCTCCACCGTTCGCGGACTGATGTACAGCTTTTCAGCGATTTCCTTACTGGTTAAGCCTTCGGCTATCAGGGCCAGAATTTCCTGTTCCCGCTTCGACAGATAAACGTTGACGTTCGTCAGGCTGAATTCATCGCTGAAATACGGTACACCATCGGGATTGGAAATAATCTCCAAAATCGTCGAGCTGAAAACGCGCTCTCCTCCGTGAACTGCATGCAGAGCATCAACGAGACCGTCGCGGCCGATTTCTTTGGAAAGATATCCATCCGCCCCGGCCGCCATTGCTTTCGAAAGATGGAACTTGTCCTCCAGCGATGTCAGCATTATGACCTTGACATCGGTATTACTCTCCTTAATGCAACGCACAGCTTCAATGCCGGTCATCTCGGGCATGAGGATGTCAATCAGGGCGGCATCGGGCTGTAAGGTCTGCACGAGATCCACCGCTGCCTTGCCGTCTGCGCCTTCTCCAACAATTTTAATGTCTTCCGATTTCTTGAGCAATGTTCGCAATCCAATTCGAAACACCTCATGGTCATCAGCAATTACGATATTCATTGCCCTTCGTCCCTTATAAAACCGGGTTGGATAGTCTCTTGGAAAGGAACAAAATAAGCCAGGTTCAATGGAAATCAATGTCTTCCTGGCCTGAGCCCTATTTTTGTTTTTCCGCCATTACCGAAAGGAGTGTTAAAGGGCGGCGGAAGGCGCCGGCGCCGGTCAATTACCGATGATTATAACACCATCGTTATTGACCGTCGCATCGTTGTAAACCGATCCCAGGACCTCCAGTGCGTTAACGGCAGGATTGTTCTGCAGGGTTGCACCGTTGGCGACCGTTAGATCTCCGCGAACAAGCACCGGGCTGGACACGGTCTTAATTCCGGGATTGTTGACCAATACCTGTCCATAGCCGACACCGGCATTCGGCGCCGCTGTAATTTGCTGGGGACCACTGTAATACTCGACCGTATTATCCAGATCGATCGTATAGGCCGCGTAAGCAGGCAAGGCAAGACTCAGATTATTGCTGCCGCCGAGTTGCAGGCGCGTATCGGCAGCAAGATTGACACTGCCCGACGCCGTGCCGTTTGTCATCGAATAAGTTTGCATGTCATAGAAACCAGACAGTAAACTCATAGTGCCATTGACAACGGTATTGCGCCCCAGTGTAACGACATTGTTGCCGCCGCCACCGCTGTTATTCACGCTGAAATCCAGCACCGTCGTTGGCAGGCCGTCGCCGGTGATTTGGTTCGTCGTGCCATTGTACACATATGAAGCTTCGGTAGAGTATAAGCGGTTGGTTGAGCGAATGTTGCCGCTGAGAGCCGGTGCAGCGCTGATCCCCAGCGCCGATCCGATGCGCAGGGTTGAACTGGTCGCCATCACAAACCAGTCGCTTAACAAGTTGTTAACGCCACAATCCAGCGTGCCGGTGTTCGCAAGCGCCGTGCCGAGCGATACTCCCCCGACGGCAGGTGAAATATCAAGCGTAACGACATGGTTATTAACACCGGCATTGCCGCCGCCGATGATCACACTATCCTGTGGGTCGTCCGGATAAATACCGACGCCAACCGGAGAGCCGCTATGCGAAGGATCAAAGGTCCAGGTAAGGTTATCGGACCAAATTCCATTGGCCAAACTGTAAAACAAACGGCGGAAAGCGCCGGGATCGCCGATCGTCCAGTCACCTTCGTAATCTGCAGCCAGAAATCCACCGGGCGACTCGAAGAAATTGGCGCCCGTATTAATCGTCCCCGCCACGCGCAGCCAGGAGCCGCCGGCTGTTTCATTAACCGGCCGGTACCTGCCGATGGTCGCGAGATTAGCTTCGCTGCCGGTGATATGCTGCGCGCCTTCCAGATAGTTAAAAGTCCAACGCCCCGGTCTATCGCTTGTCACATCGCTGACCGCCCAGTAGCGCTGCAGATAGTCAGCTGCCGAGCCGCTCAGATGAGCGTGACCGCCGCCGGCTCCACTGCCTCGAGACACACGAACGGCAATCGTGCCTGTGGAACCGTTGGATGTCGGATCGAAATTGGCGGGGGTATAGTTGTTAACGCCGCCGTCGAAGGATCCGACGGGGTAAAGAAAGTTGTTGCCGGAGCTGGCTATTGTGCGGATCAGGCTACCGCTTGTCTGACTCGTTCGGATATAACGGAAAGGACCGGAGTTGCTTCCTTCGTTGCGGATCGAATTTGGGGAGCCCTCCGTGGCATACAGATCAATGTTATCGCCCAGTTCAATAATCTGATCATTGGCGTTGCTTCCCTCTCGCAGATCGAGGGTGCCGGCGACCGTAAGATCCATCAGGAGTTCAACAACACCGGTTCCGCCGCCGCGATTCATATCCAGATTCTGGACACTGGTGGTGCCGCTGCCCGACACCTCCTGATTCGAGTTGCCCGAGCCCTGGAAGGTTATGGTTGAAGAGCCGGCCGGAGAACCATCGCGTATCTGTCTGGCGTCAAATATTCCCTCGTTGCTCAGATCGCCCTGGATTCGCAGTTTCGTCGAGGTGCCGAAAGGATGAACCGAGGCGTTACTGCTGCCCACAGTCACATTCCAAACCGGCCCATTCGTCACTTCATAATCGAAGAGCTGAGGCGTGCCGGTGGCTCCGTCGCCGAATTGAATTGTGCCGCCGCTGACCGCCACCGTCGACGCTCCGATATCGAGGTCGGCCGGACGCGTGCCGGCGCCGCTGCCGTTGGCATTGCGCAGCAGAAGGGTGCCGTCGGTCATCGTAAAGGACGAACCACTGGCCGAGAGGTCAAATGTGCCCAGGTCGGCGACGGTGTGACTGATGGCGCCGGCAATCACGCTGCCGCCCTCTTGCACATAGGCAAGCCGTCGGTTGCCCGTCGAGGCGTCGCGGCTGATCCGTCCGGCTACAGTCAGCGTTCCGTTCCGAACGGTCAGGCGATTGTTAGCCGTATTCGTGTAGAGCAGCGAATTCCCATCGGCACTGCCGATCGTTGCCGCGCCGCTGGTATTCAGCAGAAATTCGCCTCCGTCGAGCGTCATCGAAGCACCGACACCGCCCTGACCCATCAGCAGCGAAGCGTCGCCGGTGACATGGAGCGCGCCGTTCGACGTGATCGTCTGACCGCGAGGTGCGCCGACGCCGTCATCAAATGTCATGGTCCCGGAGGCCTGACGCCATGTTCCATTGGCGTAGGTTATAGCGTCGCCGTTGCCAACGCGGCTAATACCGATATCCACCGAACTTTCGACAGCACTTGTCGCCGCTCCCTTATCGAGAGTCACTCCGTGCAAACGGTTAACACCGGCAGTACCGCTGATCGTTTGAGTTGCCGTTGAGTTAAAGGTAACTTCGGCTTTGAAATCCGAACTGTTGGCAGTCGGGCGCATGAGCCAGTTGCCGCCATTGTTCTGTACATTCCCGCCCAGGATAAGACTGTGGCTGCGCGGATTGGTCCCGGTCAATTCAACTGTGAATGTCGCGCCGGTGGCGATCACCAGATCGCTGTTAACAGTTAAACTCTGGTCCGCGGGTGAGCCACTGTAATCGTTGTTATCGAAGGTCAGAATGCCCTGTTGAATTGACAAGGCACCGCCCAACACGATGCCGCTCCGGTTAAGCAGCACAATGCGGCTGTTATTGTCATTGTTAATCGTTATGTCATTGGCCTGCGTGGGAAAAGCGCCGCCGAAGACCTGATCGAGAGCGCCGGAAAAGATGTAGTTGGCACGCGGCTCGAATGTCCGCTCGGCATCATCGAAACGCAGGATTCCCGTCCCGACCGCCTCCAGCTCAATGCCTTCCGCCGATGCATTGTTAAGCGTCCCACCATCGACGATTCTCATGGCGCTGACTCCCAGACTGCTCCGGGATACAAAGTTGCCGTCGGGAACCAGCAGCGTACCGGTCGTCGAAATCTCAATCGAAGCAAGTTCAGGCTGCGTGTTGAGCGTTATTTCGAATCCGCCACCGATAATCACGCTGTCGCGTACTTCATATTCATTGCCCGCGCCCAGGTTCCAATCGGGATTGGGGAATTGACCGGCCGGCACCGAGGGGCCGCCAAATCCACCGAAGGACCAGGACGTATTGTCGTCCCAGTCGCCATTCGCGCGACTGTAGAATATTCGCTTTGCTTTCTCGCCGATAAAAAACTCGCCAAGGCCGGGCCATGGAGTCTCTCCCGCCGCAAGAAGTACGGATGCGAGGCCGGTATTCCATTCCAGAATTCGCCGTTCAGACCACTCGGGTACTTCGACGGGTATACTGCGCCGCCGGATAACCGAGTTACCGGTTGACAGCGAAGCCAAATCGCCGGCCGGCATACCAAACTGCAGATTGGCGGTTCGGCCGCCCATTGCAAAGGTCGTGGCGCCCGTGACGCTCCAATAACGATCAACGCGCGCATTCGGGTCCAGTCTGTTGCCGACAAAGGGTTCATCCGGGACCGGCGAATAGCTGATGCCGTCAACGGATCCGGCGCTGCCGCTACCCCCACCGGCGTCGAGGTTGACCGTCACCGGCGTATAGTCGCTGCCTTCGCCAATTTCAAACAACACCGACTCCGCGCCGCTGCCAAAGGGCTTGCGCATTGTTCCGTCCACATAACCAACCGCCAGAGGTCGCAAGACTGTCGCACCGGTCTCGATTTCAACCCTTCGACCAAAGTCCCTCACATTGATAATCGCCGAGGTCGCAAATGTCAAGGACGAGGCGACAGCGATGTTGGCGGTCGAGGCGCCGACAAGGGATCCATTAACCAGAACATCACTGCCGGCGATACTCAGATCATTGAAATCAATCCCGCTGATATTGTCGAGCCGCAAGTAGCTCTGTGTCGGAGACAGAAGTGTTACGCGGGCATCAAGCGGACTGAATGCGCCGTTGTTGCGCATGATCATATCGCCATAGAGCACGATATCTCTGTGACCGCAATCGAGGATGCCGCGGTCGACATTGATAGTGTCGCGTATCTTTAGCGACGGCGCGCCGGAAGGGTTGGAAACGAATGCAGTATTATTGGGCAGAGAAGGAATATCGACGATCAGGGCGGCAATACTATCCGGCAGCGCTGCGCCCGTATTCTGGCTGCCGATGCTGCTGTTATAAACATATCGGCTTACACCGAAAATGCGAGAATCAGTCTGAACAGCACCCTTGTCGCCGGTCGGCACGATACCCTGTATATGGTGCATCGCCAGCGTACAGGAATCTTCCAGCACGAAGGAAATTCCGCGAACCGTTCCGAGATCTCCTTCGATATACAATTCGCCCGGCAGGCCGGCGAACACTTCTACCGTTACCGAGCGAACCTCGGGTGTAATGATCGACGAAGGCAAGGTCACGCGACGGCCGTTGCCGATACGAACTATGTCGGTCGATTGATCGGGAATACGGGGCGCTACACCACCGCCGTATCCGGTAAGGGACCAGGTATTGACGTCGTCCCAGTCACCGTTAGCCCGGCTGTAAAAGGGAACGCCGTCCAGCTCGCCCATGATAAAATCACCGAATTCCGCATTTTCGGTCGAAGTCAGGCTCGAGTCCGTGCGGTCGGGCGTAAACAGGGATGTCCAGGAACCGGTTCCGGGAGGACATGCCGCCGGCGGATCAGGGCAGGCAGGCGTGTACCTGTGATGCTGAAAAAAGGCCAGGTCGGGCGAATTACGCAGGTCGTCCGGATTGCGAAATTGGGTCGTCAGCTTAAAGCTGCGTCCGGCGCCAAGAGCAAAGGCGCCCGAAGTCGTGACATTCCAATAGCGCTGAATGTTGGTCGCGCTCGAAACGTTGGCTGCCGTAATCTCGGGGTGGTCGTTGCCGTAAGCCACGATTCCTACCAGCCCCCCTGTCCCGCCGCTGCCGACGGTTTCGAATATGGCGGGTGTATACCCGGATACAGAGGCTGACGTGCCGATCGGATAGTCTTTGAGCTGAGCTCCGCTGCCGATGTAACGAAACAAGCGACCATCGATATGCCCCAGGCCGTTGCGGATCATCTGAGGCGTGCTACCGCCGCTGGGACTATGCTCAACAAAATGGCCGCCGCTTCGTGCGTCGATCAGAGCCGTATTGTTGTTGGCAAATTCCAGGGTACTACGCACTGTCAGCGAAGAATTGCCGCTTGTCGTCAATATCAGATTTCCACCCGATTTATCCATGCGAAAATTGTACAGCTCGAGTCCACCGGGATCTTCATTAAAAACAAACTGATCCCCAGAGCCATTGGCGACAAGCAGACGGGCGTCGACAGCCACCGACCCGGAGGTTGCGTCGAAGCTACCGTAGTTGCTGATATTGCCCGCCAACTCAAGCGTGTTGCCGCGCAACTGAAAATCATGCGCGTCATCGATGATGAGGTCGTTGAGAACGACAAAAGTTTCTTCGGTTATCTGGGTCGTGGCGCTGGTGCCGACGGTCTGCATATTCCAGACGGGCAGCGTGCCAGCGACCTTCATTGTCGTCAGAGGCGTCGTAATCGTCGAATCGCCGACCTGGATAAAACCGCCGGTCATTCCGGGACCGCTGCCGGCATTGACGCGATAATCCGATACCGCTCCCGCTGTCCCGGTACCGATGATAATCCGGCCTCCGGTCATCTCGAAACGTGATGCCGAGTTGCTGATATCAAATCCGATTCGCGATACGTCGGTATTGCCTTCCGCCAGCACCCGGATCAAACCGTTCGTCGACTGCATCAGGTCAATCGTCGAAGTCGCTTCGGCACGCGAAAAACAACCGGCGATGTTCATTTCACCTTCTTCCACCAGCAAACTGGTGCCTGACTTATAGTCAAAATGTTCATCGGCTTCGTCGCCGATATAGAAGTTGCCTCCGTTAAGCCGGATACTTGTATTAACATTCGACAAGAGGCTCGACGAGCTGCGCAGGCTGCCCTGGCGAATGTCAAAGCCCGTCGAAGGATTCATTGTAACGGTGTTCGAACCAAACGAGAGCGAAAGGGTTGCGCCGGTAGCGGCTTGTTGCAGAATACCCGACTGCGGAAAATAATGATAGGCGGCCACCCGGCCCGTCGCTCCTGCGAAAGATGATGAATAGTTGATCAGGCTATCCGCAAGACCATCATCTTTCTCCACAATCACAGGGCCAATATCTCCCCACACTCCTTCACTGCGAATTGTCGAATTGCTACTGCCTGCAAATCGCAGCACCGTATAATCATTCGCACCTGCGTGGAGAAAGACGCCCGCGCTGTTACCTGCGCTACTCTCGTTGCGTATGTAACCGTTGAGCGTAATTGTGTCGCGGCGTCCGCCAGGCGTCTCGCCCTCGATACGACCATCGTCATCAACGTGCAGAGCGCGGTCCACGTAAAAGTTCTTTGACAAAGGCGAGGAATCGAAATTCAGAATGCCGCGACCAAGGGGCTCCGTACCCGCAAAGGGTCCACCGATTCGCAGCGAATCGACCCGGACTGAATCGACATTCATCGTAATGATATGCCCATCGATAATAACCGTATCCTGATCGTAGAGCTCAAAGGGATAGTAGGATGCCGCAATACCGTTGTGGTCAATATTCGACCAGTTATCCGGATTATTCCAGTCGCCGGTCGAACGGCTATAGAAAATTCGTCCGTCGAAGAAAACCAGATTTTCACCAGCCGTCCAGTCGCCATTGACATTAGGCGCGTCAACCACTTCGATCGGCGAAGGTGCAGCCTTGGGGTTAACACCTACGTTTATCTCCCAGCCGGAACCGCTCTCATAGAATGCCGGTATATATTCACTCGGATCGCCGGTCGTATCTTCATCCGCATAGGTAAACTGCAGCGCGTTTGCCGAAATATTCGAAATACCGCCGGTTGTTACGGTCCAGTACTTCTTCAGCATAATATCCTGTAGGCGCTGCGGATGTAGCCCCTCGTGCAATTGCACACCTATAAAGGGCGTGCCGGCGTACGATCCGGTTATACTTATCGATGCCGGATTATAAATCGTATCGACACCGAGTGGATAGTCAAAGGACTTGGCGCCAGCAGCCGTAGTAAATTCTTTTGTCAGAAATCCTGCATCCGTCGTGCCGCCGGACTGGATCATCCTGTCTTTGGAAAACGACCCCGCCCCGGCCGACAATGAGCCATTGGCGCTTAGAGTCAGGCTGATGTTTGAACTCAACACCAGCAGGTTATCCTGATCAAAGACCAGCGAGCCATCGATGCGCGCCGAGGTCGATACCGTTACGGTGCCTAAGCCTTTGTTCAGACTTATGTCGTTAAATTCCGTCAGCGCCGATCCGCGAATTTGCTGATCGTTATCACCGATACAAAGTACTTCGCCCGTGCCGGCATCGAAGCCGTTAGTGGCAAAATTGTTTACAAAGTCGCCGTGCAACTCGATGTCATTGCTACCGGCCTGAAAAAAGCCGCGTGTTATCAGAACGGAATCTTTGACATTGATATTCTTGCCAAGGTTGACAACCGAAGCCGTGCTGCGCGTACTGTTAACTTCCAGCGACCACAGATTGTCAGGCAGACCATTGCCCGTCGCCTGCGTGATCTGCGGAGTATTGTTAACGATAAGGACGGTATAATCTTCGGCTTCGCCGGTACCGCCATTGCAAGCGCCCGCCGAGCTGAAGCGTCGCATGTTAACTCTCATCCTCGTGACGCCGGGATTGGTGCCGGCCGGAACGGTAAAGAGTCCCGAGGTGACGCTGCCGCTACCCGTCACGCTTACTACCTGCGAACCGCCGTCGGTCAGGCTGCCGTCGCGATCGAAATCGATATACACCCGCCAATACTTAGTGCCGCCGCCCGTGGTGCTGGGATCGCCGAGAATTCGATAAGACTGTCCCGCCTCGAGTACGATCAGTGAGTCTGCGTAATAGAAAATTCCACCGCCGAAATTGCTGGATTGATTGTCCATCAGGATGGGTCCCGATGTGCCCTCCTGCAGCCGGAAGCGATCAATGTAATATGTGCCGGCGCTAAAGCCGGGGCGGCAATACGTGAAGTCACCTCCATGAGAGGCGGTAAAGCCTTCACCGGTGTACACCACCCGACAGGAATCTTCATAGGAACGGGTATAGGTTAGGACATTGCCGTTGCCCGTAAAGCCGGAGGTGATGCCTTCATGCGAGCCGATCCCCAGCGTGCCGCCTTTTTCAACGGTCAGGGCAACGCCGCGCATCTCAAATGGTCCGGTATTGAGCCTGCCGCTTATTTCAACGGTCGTTGCCGGTCCGTAGAAAGCGTTGGCGGTGCTGGAGCCGTAGAGCCATGAAGTGCCGATATTGGCATCCAGATCCACGGTTTTGTCATCGCCGATAAACACAAGATCATACTGGGTATTCGGATAGCGGGCGGCCGGAGGTCCGGCGTAGGCAGTTGTCGACCAGGTGTTGGGGTCGCGCCAGTCGCCATTGGCGCGGCTGTAGAAAGACGTAATCGTAATCGAATTTTGGTTGCCCGCCACAAAGTCCCCGAGCAGCAGCCCGCCGCTTGAAAGCGTAGCCGACGTCCCGAAAGTGAATCCAGACGGAATACTGTTTGCGATGACCGAATTGGCGCTGCCATCGTAATCGATGCTACCGAGGGTCAGCCTGGAATCTCCGCACGAAAAGGGCGCGGTGTAATTCGATCCGACCGAATTCGGATACAGCGGCTGCCATTCTTCCGTTGCGCCGCGATAGAAAGACATGTCGCAGCAGGCGACGGCGTCAACCAGACCGGCATCATCGGGCGCAACAAGTTGCAGTGTAACGGTTGCCGTGCGGTTGCCGCGATCGAAGGCCGATGCAGCCGGCCGCACAAGACGCCAGAATCGCGGAATGTAACGGCTCGGGTCGATCGGCGAGCTGGCCAGAATGAGCTGCGGATGACGTCCCGGTTTGTTGATAAGCGAAACCATTCCCGCGACACCGCCGCTGCCGGCCAAAGCGATGGTATAGGGCGTATAATTGGTGCCTTCACCAACTTCGAAGAGAATCGTCTGGCTTCCGGTCGGGATATTTTTGCGCAGCTCACCATCGACGTGACCCAGGCCGAGGCGACTGACAGATCCGGCAATTGATACATAAGCGTTCGTGTTGTTGCGGGCGTCCAGGGTGGCATTGTTCCCGACCGAGAAGGTCAGGCTGCCGTTAACGCTGATATTGGAATTCGTACCCAGTTCGGTATTGCCCGTGTCGATCGCTTTATCTATTGTCAGGTTGTTAAAAGTCAGCGTAGCGCCGGGACTGAATATCGTTTGCGTCGTCGAGCCGGTGAACTGCACTGTTTGTGTCTGCGGTGTAAAGGTTGCGCCGGTCACAACGGAAAGGTCGCCGAGCATCGTCAGAACCGCACTCATGCGAAACTCACCGGACTGCACGACACAGGCGTCGTTAACCGCGACGGTGTTATCCAGACTGACATCACTGCCGCCCGTCTTGTTGATCACTAGCGTGGCGACAGTAGCGGGCAAACCGTCGCCTGTAATCTGGCCGCTTTCTCCGTCTGTGTAAATGAAATGACCCTGATTATGCGAGGCGGGATTGTAATTGCGCGTGCTCGTCTGAATCGTCCCGCTATTGGCGACAGCTCTGATACCGCCCGCGTTACCGATTCCGAGTGTTCCGAATGCGCCCAGGTTAAATTCACCCGTCCCACTGATCACATTCGTCTGGCTGAGTAAGACACCGCTGGAGTCGATCGTTACAACGCCATTGGCGGTATAGTTCACATCCAGCACGATAGTCTTGTCATCGCCGACATAAACATTGGCATCATTTGTAGGCGCAATATTAACCGGATTACCGCCGTAGCCCTGTGTCGACCAACTCGCAGGCGTTGACCAATTACCGCCATCGACAATACTGTAGAAACTGTAGAAGTCAGGCTCCCCGACAATCAGCGTCCCCAATTCCGACAACTGCATGAATTGAGTCGTCGTATTGGTTCGCGGTCCCTGCATGGGAGCGTTAAATCGATTGGGCAGGATCCAGGCGGCGCCATCCCATAAGCGGGCCTCGAAAAGCAGTGGGTCGGCCCCATTGCGCAGGTCGCCGTTTGGCGCAACGCCATTAATGAAGGTTGCCGTAACGTCATACTTGCGGTCGACACCTATACTGAAGGAGCTGCCGGTCGGCTTGCTGAGCCGCCATTGCCGCCTTACGTGCGTGGCGTCGTCCATCTGATGAGCAGCGGGCAGAATTCCCTCGCTGACCGGCGCGGAGCTGGCGCTGACCGTATCGCTGTAAACCGACAGCAAGCCTGCGCCTCCGCCGCTGCCGCTGAATTCAACTTCGATGGGCGTATAAGATTCACCGTAGCCAACTTCATACAGAACAACCACCGCATTCGTCGCTACAGACTTGCGCAATTCGCCGTCGATATGTCCGGGGCTGCCTCCCGGGCGCGACACCGACCCAAGTACAGTGGCATGGCGACCGCGAACGCCGAGGTTGCCAGCATTGAGTGCCAGGGTGTTGTTAACAATAATACCGTTATTCGTGCTGATTCCGACTCCGGTGCCGTTTAAGCCGCCGGCATTGTCAATTGTAAGGTCATAAAACGTTTCACTATCACCGAGCACCGTAATTTTCTGGGCGACGCTGCCGCTGAATTCCACCAGCGATGTACCGGCCGAAAAGCTGCCGCCGGTATTGGTCCAGTTACCCGACAGCGTGAGAGTAGAGGTCGTCAGGACCAGATTGGAAGAGGTGCCGATACTCAGATTGCCGTTAATGACAATGTCGTCCAGTGGTTGTACATTCCCGTCGCCCGTAATGGCTACATTGTTGAAGGGATTCTCATTGACATCACGCGAAAGAACAGTATTGGTAAAGGACAGATCGGGCGAGCGAAAGACGACCGTATTAGCGCCCGGAGTAAATATGCCGCCCGCATTCTCCCAGTTGCCGCGCAGCTCAAGGTCAAAACCATTCGCCGCAAAGCTTGTGCCGGACTCGATGCTGAGATTGTTCAACACGACAAAGGTCGTGGCGATCGTACTGGAGAGACGCTTTGTACCACCCGTCGTCAAGGTCAGATTGTAATAGGGAATATCGACAACGGGATCGGCCGGGGATGCCGGATGGGCAGGAATATTCTGATCGCCGCTGCCGTTGAAGACGACTGTCGATCCGTCCGTCAAGAATCGCGAGGAAGGCGTGCCGAGGAAACGCAGTTCGGATATGTCGAATTCATCGGCGATTCTGATTGCCCCCTGCGAACGGAATGTAATGCTGGCGGTACTGCTGCGGTCGCCGTTAATCTTAAGACGGTGATACTGAAGAACCGCCGGATTAGACGCCGAACTCGGAATTGTCTGATTGCCCGAACCGCCAAAAGTTATCGTACCGGTCGTAAATGACATCGGCACGTAATTGGTCGGAAAGGTATTACGTACAATTAATTCGCCGCCGCGCATGGTAAAGGTACGACCCGAACTGTTGCCGTTGAGTGTATGCGCATCCAGATCGAGGATTCCGTTGTTAAGTACCAGGGAATCGTTAATAGCTAACTGTTTGCTCAAAGTAAGCGTGTCGCCCGCCGCCTTTGCCACAAACAGGGAACGCAGTGGCGAAGGAATTCCGTCGCCGGTAATCTGCTGACTGTTGGTGCCGATATACTTGTAAACGACATTCGCGCTGAGATCCCGGACGGTGGTCTGGATAGCTCCGACGCTGCCGACCGCCGCAATGCCGTCGTCATTACCATTGCTGAAAACCGAGTTATCCTGGATACGGGTGGTATCGCCGCTGATGAAGTAATTACCGAGTATCTGCAGCTCGGAATTGGCGCGCAATTCAAGCAGACGCACCGGCGCAATGAGCGTGCCGACCGTAACAACATTATCCCGTATGTAGACGAAGTCCGATTGTTTGTTCGGAGCGGTCGGCGATGCCGGTCCCCCGAATGTGACACGCGACCAGGTATTCGGATCTTCGTAGGGGCCGTCCTGGCGACTGTAGTAGGTTGCAATTCCCGCCGCTTCTTCGCCCGCCGTCCAGTCGCCGTTGAAGGAATTGACTTCCTGCGAATAGAATAACTTAAAGTTAAACTGCACGACGTCGTCCGCCTCGCCCGGGTCAACCTGCCAGAATCCATCGGGATCAGGACTGGATGGCGAAAAGTATAGTACAACATAGTTGCCTTCACTGCCCGCAACTTCACTGCCGTTGTAATAGAACTGAACATTGGCGCCGCGCGGATTAAGCGTCAGGTTACCAGAGGTCACAACCCAGTATTTACGCAGCGAAACATCGGCCAGTTCGACGCCGGGATGTTCCTCGGGCACGGCTTTCATCTGGACAAAAGCGCCGGCGGCAAAGGTTGCGCCTCCGGTTAAGAATGAAATTTCACCGGGTGTATATACGCCGGGTGTGCCGAGCGGAAACGTCAGGTCGAGCGGCGTACCGGCACCGGCGGCAATATTATATATCAGGTTGCCGCTGCCAGTAGCTTGATCCGAATAAATATGCTTGTTGATATCGAAATTTTGTGCAACGCCGTTATCGGAATACAGTCCGCCACTCTCACCAATCGTGAGATCGTAGCTGACGATGTCGAAGATCGAGTTGGACAGCATGCGCAAATCGCCGTTTACGATAGCGTCGGCAGCCAGGCGCAGCGAATCGTTCACAGACTGGTCAATGAACAGATCATTGAAGGCCGTCGGGTTGTTATTGCTGCCGCCGATTGTCTGCAGGCCGCCGCCATCGAAGATTACCGTTCCGCTGCCGGCATTGAACGAGTTTGCATTATTGCCGTTGTTAAACCAGTCTCCCCCGATTGTCAGATCCCGACCGTTGGCGATCAGTCGGTTGCCGCCCGTGCCGGCGATCGTCACATCGCCCAGCACGCGTAAATCATTCGTTATCAGTCGGACGCGGGCGCGATTCGCCCCGAGCATCAGCAATTCGCCGATGTCTGGCGCCGAGTTAAGATCGTATCGGGAATTGCTGGCATCGAGGTTGTCGATCCGCAGTGTTCCGCCACTGACAACGCCGTTGCTTGCCTCGTTAATCAGCTCCACACGACTATTGGCTCCGTCGACAATTCGCTGCAGAACTATCGAACCGTCACTCCAGTTAAAGGTCGAAGCCGCCGCGCCGATGTCGAATATACCGCGCGCGCCATTGGTGTTCCGCGCACCCACGCCAACGCTGAAATCGCCGCCCGTCTGGGTATAGCTGATGGCAGAGTTGTTGTCGCCGTCACGCGAAAAGCGAGCGTTAATATTAATCTCGCCGTCCTCGAGGATCAGCTCGGCGCCGTCATCGTACAATAGATTGTTTTCATTGGCGCCTGTGCCGACAGTAAAAACGCCGTCCGACACCTTCAGGATTCCGGCCAGGGTCCCGCTGCCGTTTTGCCCGCTTACGCTGACATTGGGGTTATCAATCCACAGGCCGGCATTGGCCGCAATGTTGAACGATGGATTGACAAAAAATTCGGTCGCCAGCGCATAGCTGCCGGCGAGGTGCAACAGTCCGCCGTCAAGAGTCAGAAAGCCTCCGGCTGGGACTGACAGAGCAAGCGGTTCCATCCGGACGGTATCACTGATGGCCGCTTTGTTCATCGTAATAAAATTAAACTCGGTGCTCAGGCTCGCTCCCGTCACCACAGCATTTTCCGTTCCGGAAAATATCGTATTGCAAACGTTGCCGGTTCCGGAGTTGAGGTCGATAATATTATTGTTAACGATATCGCCGCTTACATCCAGGGTGTGGCTTTGCGGGCCCGCAGCGGCATCAACATCGAGGGAGGAATTCGCCGAGACGCTTAAATCACCATCCACTGTCAGTGTTTGGGGTCCGTTGTTGACGAAACGCAAGGTTCCGGTCGTTAAGGCCAGGTCGCCTGCGACCGTTACATTGCCGTCGATTGCCACAATGTCGGCTGAGTTATCTTTGTCGACAAACCATTCGTTAAATGTCGTTGTCGCGCTTCCGCCTATTGTCTGGGTGCCGGAGCTGACAAATGCCACCGATCCGCTGCCGGCATTAAACGTTCCATGATTCGTCCAATCGCCTGTTACGCTGATCGCGCCGTCTGCATTTTGTGTCAGACTGGCGTTTGTGCCGATATTCAGCGAGCTGTTAAGTGTCAGAACAGCACCGGCCGTGAGAGTCAACTCGACATTGTCAAGCAGTGTCAGTCCGGTTTGGCCGCTCGCAGGACGCAAGCTGGTTGTCAGCAGAAGCAGCACGAGCGGCAACAACGCCCAGGGGCTGCGCAATGCGCTCGTAATCGCCCTTCGATATGCCCGCTGTTGTATCATTATTGCTCTATAGCTAAGCCCGATTTCGTATGCCGATTTCCCGCCAATCGTCGCAGCGCAGAACGCAGTCTTATTCGATAACTGTAATGTAGTATTCCATTGAGGGAGGGTTAACTGCCGCGACCCGAACGTTGTAAAACTTTACTTCAACCGTATTAAGGGCTGAAACGCGCACGTATGAAATGATCAGTCCGTTTCCCAGCTCGAGCTCCGGTGATATCATTACCGAAGCACCCGGCTGAGCTCCGTTGACGGTAAACGTCTCCACACGCGGCGAATTTCCGGCGACGTTCCCGACATCCTGCGTGATCGTTGCTTTGATCACATTGGTAATTGTCGTTCCGCTGGTCCCGATTCGCGCAGTTCCATTGACTTCGAGTAGTCGTGTCGGGGCGGCAACGCCGATACCGACATTGCCGTTTGTATGGATTTCCATCCGTTGCACATTGTCGGTACGAAACCGAAGGGCTTCCGCATTGACAGAGCCGAGAAAATTACCGGCCGAGACGGTGTTGCCGGTTACGCTCCAGCCATTGCCGCTTCCTCCGAGGGCTGTCAGGGACTGCCACACGCTGCCGTCGAAACCTTCGAAGTCAACTCCGGTCCAGCGAATCGTACCGGAAGTTGCACTGGCGGTATTGCCCAGACGAAGGGCGCCGTTGACATCAAGGCGCTGTTGCGGCTGCGTCAGGCCGATGCCGACATTGCCGCCGGTCGTCAGACGCATGCGTTCAATATTGTTTGTCCGCATTGCCAGATCCTGACTGTTGAGGCTGCCGAGAAAATCGCTGCCGCCGATTGTGTTGCCGGTTACATTCCAGGCGCCCGCGGCACTAGCGCCGCCGCCGGCCGTAAGCGAGACCCAGTCGGTGCCGTTATGTCCTTCGAAGTCCGTTCCGTCCCAGCGTAGAGCGCCGGCTGTACCCGTTGTCGTTGTTCCGATATTGATGGCGCCGGCAACATCCAGCCGCTGGGCGGGCGCCGCGGTACCGACGCCGACATTGCCTGCTCCCGTGAGGAGCAGATCATTGCCTCCCATTGTGATGACGGTGTTTGTCGTCAGACTTCCTCCCAGTCCGACCGTGTTGCCGCTGCGTTGTAATCCATTGGCAAAGCTGAGCGGAGCCTGGTAGTCTACGTCCGCCACGGCCAGACCAAGACGGCCGCTCACTGCCGCAGCGCTCACAAGACCACCGGCGTTCAAGGCTGCGAAATCGATATTGCCGCCGGCATTGATTCCACTGGCCGATGCAATCTGGCCCGTTGAATTCACCTGAAATTGCGACGTGACACCAACGGAAAACGTGGCCTGCGGATTACCGGTCAGGACGCCGAGGCTCGCGGTCGTTTCATGCCAGAACAGATTAGCGTCCGAACCAATAGCGTCGCTGACGGTCCAGTAGGCCAGGCGGGTTGCCTGACCACTACCGCTCACACCGGCGGCGGGAATGGCCTGCGTATTCAGACTGCCGTCTGCGGCCGCGACAACCATGCGGTTGCCGGCGCCGGCGAGGTCTGCGATGCGCGCGCCGCCATCGACATCCAGTTTGACTGACGGCACCGTCACGCCGACGCCGAAGTTGCCTGTCCCGGTAAAACTCAGATTGAATGCTCCGCCCGTAATTATCGTATTCGTTGTCAGATTGCCGCCGAGGTTGACCTGAACGCCGCTTCGAGTCAGGCCGTTTGCGAAGCTGAGCGGCAGTTCAAAGTCTGTGCCGCCCGTCGCGATCGAAAGACGTCCTGTTCCAGCCGCCGCCCGCACAAGGCCGCCCCCGTTGAGAGATGTAAGATCAATGTTACCGCTGGCTGCCAGCCCGGTCGCCGCGACGATTGCCCCGGCTGCGCTGACCTGAAACTCTGAGGCAGGACCGACTGAGAACAGGGAGAGCGGATTATTCGTGCTTATCCCGACATTGCCGCCGGACAGCACCCGGACGCGTTCTACATTATTCGTGCGCAACACCAGGGCCTGGCCATCGCTGGTGCCGATAAACTGTGTCGCGGGATTAGTGCCGCTGTTGCCGCTGAGCGACCAGCTTGTGCTGCCAAGGATGTTCTCCGGGACAAGCTCGACCCATTGCGGTGCGCCGGGCGTGCCTTCGTTGTATTCAAAGCGATCGCTGTCGGTATTGTATATCAGAAGACCTGTAGCGGGATTGCCGATAGCATTGCGATCGGCGGTTGCGAGACGCGGGACCAGCAGTCCTTGAGTCGTGGAGGTCAGATCCAGAAGTGCGGAAGGATCGGGCGTCGCGGTGCCAAGACCGGCATTCTGCGCGCTGAGCAGTAACGGAAACAGCACGGACGCCAACAGCACGCCAAGTGCGAGAGGCAGCTTATGCGCGCTGTGTTTTCCTTGAGTAAATTTGTACACCTGTTTCATAGAAAGCAGAACATCAGTGCTACGAATATGTATTTGGTCACCGTCTCGCGCCGGTAAAATTTGCCGGCAAGCTCTGGCATCGTAATCGGCATTTATGGGAGAAATACCCTTGTTTCGCGGCATTCCTGAGCGTGTTCAAACTTCCGCTTTCCTGCTATGAAAATCAATCCGTATAAATACTTATTTCTCCTAGGCTGTGGCGAGAACGCGGAATTGACGGACACTTCGATAGGCCAAACTGAAAGAAAAGACGGATAAAATCAGGCATCGCCAGTGCTCATGACCCGGCGGACAAGTCCCAAGACAATGTTTCGAATACGTAACGCAAACGTAGGCATGCCGGTCACTCTTTCCATCCTGACCGGGGATTCGGTCATCAGGAATGACCAGGCTTCGCTTTTTTGATCAATTTGCGGGATTCGCGGCGCCGAATTCTACCAGCTCCTTTGCCGCCGATGCGAGCGATCCTTCGCTGTTCGAAAAGGTACAGAGATATGCAGTGGCGGGAAACGTGTCTTTGACGTTGGGATTTTCGAAGAGTACGGCGACAGTGGGTCGGCGACGGCGCGCCATGCGTTCGGCAATTGCTACCAGCCGACCCGAGATGCGGACCCCACCCCGAGAGACTTCCGACTTTGCGAATACCGGCAAAACCACGACGCGCGCATCATCGGTCCCGTCCAGCAATTCCTGGACTTCATCCTCACGAATTCTATGATCCACAAAGGCGAAGTGACAATCATTTTCATAGAGCTGCGACAGGTAACGAAAGAATCGCGTCGCTTCGGGTACATCTTCATCCTCTACCAGCGCGATACCGGCAATGACATCATGTTTATCCAGCGGTACAACTTTATCGGGTTCGCCGAACCACTGCAGGGCCTTTCCGGAAGTATCCAGGGCGATTTTCCGGTGGTCGTCGAGCGAAAACTGCGGGAGATCATCCAGACCGGGAGTGTTGCGCGTCCGGATGGCGCCTGCCCATTTTTTGGCTTCGAGAATGCGTTCAACCGACTCCTGTACACGTTCGCGTGGAATCAGATTGGAACGTATTGCTCTTTCCAGCGCCGCTATGCCCGCCAGAGGATCTTCCGGCAGCAAAGCGATATCGGCGCCCGCGCCGATGGCCGCCAACACCGCCTCCTCGGAGCTGTAAGAATCACTGATCGCTTTCATATCGAGCGCGTCGGTGACGATCAGCCCCTCAAAGCCCAATTCTTCCCGCAGCAGACCGGTAATTATCGGTTTGGATAGTGAAGCGGGCGTTCCACTCGGATCAAGCGCTGGAATCGAAAGGTGGCCGACCATGATAGATTTAACGCCCGCGGCTATTGCCCGCCGAAAGGGTTCCAGCTCGAGCTTGTTCAAGCGCTCGCGATCGAGCTCCAGCACAGGCAGCTCATGGTGCGAGTCCACTTTCGAATCCCCATGGCCGGGAAAATGCTTTGCGCTTGCCAGGATGTGTTCCTCCTGCAGGCCGGAAATGAATGCCTCGGCGTTCGCGGCAACGACCGCAGCGTCCGCATTGAATGACCGTAGGTGAATCACCGGATTCAGGGGGTTTGAATACACGTCGCAGACCGGCGCGAAATTCCAGTGCAATCCCACGACTTTCATTTCCCGCGCAATCGAGCGCGCCACTTGACGCGTCAATTCGAGATCATTGGCATTGCCCAACGCGAGAGCATGGGGAAAGGAGGTTCCTTCATCCAGACGCATCGTCAGGCCGTGCTCGAAGTCGCCGGAGAAGAGAATCGGAATTTTCGCTTTTCGTTGCAGATCGGCCAGTATGTTGGCGGTGCCCGTCAGGCTGCCGGCGAAAACGCAGATGCCGCCGATTCCTTCTTTTTCAACAAGGTTGATGATGCGGGCGCGTTCTTCGTCCTTGGTGTAATACGCCGACTCTGACAAGCGCGCCATGATGCACTGAGCCGCCATCCGACGCATTGCCATCTGGCGCGGCATGCGGCCCTTCAGGCCGTGAACTTGTCCCATTCCCGAATCTCCACTTCATCGCCTTCATATTGCTGAACCAGCGTACGGTAGGCATCCGGAATTCGTTCCGGACGCTGGGTCGCAGGATTTAAGTGCACCAGCACTGCCTTGGCGTCCAATAACAATTGTCCATCGGGCAGACGTACAATCTGGTCCATTCCAAACGATGTCTTTTTGATGAAGCGTGTTCTCGTCAGCACTTCATACTCATCGTCGAACTGCGCCGCCCAGCGATAATCCACTTCCAGGCGCGCCACAACGAAATGATGTTTTGTAATGAATGTCTGACGATCGATGGGAAGGCCGAGGGAACGAAAATATTCAACCCGCGCAGCTTCCAGCCAATAAAGGTACACGGCGTTGTGTACGATATGCTGTCGATCACAGTCATAGCTGCGAACACGGGAACTGAGAGAGTGTTTATACAGGCTGAAATCGTGGGAAGTCGCTGGCTGATGCTCTTTCTCTTCCGCTGTTTCGTTCCGATCTTGTTCGTTCATGTCAGCAGGTGCCGGAATGCTGAATTCTCAATCAATGCGAAATCACCTTTGCGCTGCAAATTAACGGAATTAGCCTGAATTACCTAAATAATTACTCCACCGATTCTTCCAGAAGCAAGATCGATTTGTCCAGTCCCAGCAGCTGTTGAATCTTCTCCCACGATCGATGTTTAGCATCGAGAAAGTTGCTCAGATCGTCTGCATCAAGGCTGCCGGAGTATGCCAGCAAATGGCCGGCTTCGGTGTGCAGAATCGCGTAAGCCTGGTCCAGCGCGGTGATAAACTCTTCGTCGCTCGCCGAGATATTTTCCAGCCTTCTGGCATTCAACAATTTGCTCCGCGTGCCTTCGATGAGCTTGACGATGCTTTTTGTTAAAGTACTCGCCTGGGCGGAAGTGTAATTGCCGCAGGAAAAATTTTCCGCGACGCTCTCCAGAGCGATATAGGTAAGGTACAGATTACTTCCGCTCAGTGCGCCGATAATCGCAAGCGGCGCCTCCTGCTCCACGGGAGGAGCCTGGGCACTAAGTCGCGGGCCGGCAGCCAACGCTATTGCCAGCAGTAAACTGCACATCCATTCTCTATGCCAGGACATCGATCATCTCCTTTCTCAAACCGATCTGTGTAGCTTTTCCATCGCCGTCCGGCGGCATCGCCTATAATGTTTTCTTGTACCTGAAAGTCTATCGCCAAGGCCTGCGGCGCTCAAGATCAACTCCGGCGTCAGGCAGCCTTCAACAGGGAAGCAACGATGTCGTTGACAATCGCGGCAGCCTGCTCTGTCTGCGTCTTGGAAATCTGATGATGAAATACGGCGCGGATCCGCCCCGGTCCGATCAGTGCCAGACGCAGGCCCCGTTCGCGGCAGCCGGTCTCAATCTGCCCGAAGACGAGAGGCTCCGGCAATCGGAAGACGACCATGTTGCTGGCCTGCCCCTCCGTTTCAGGACGGCACAATCCTGCAGTCTGCAAGGCGGCGGCAAAAAGCGCGGCATTGCGATGGTCTGTGCCGAGTAATTCGCGGTGTTCGCGTAAGGCATACAGACCGGCGGCTGCAAGAATCCCGGCTTGCCGCATACCGCCGCCTAAAATTTTGCGCCAGCGGCGGGCTTCGTCCATCAATGCGGCCGGGCCGGCGATCATCGATCCAACCGGCGCGCCAAGGCCCTTGGACAAACAAAGGGACACCGTATCAAACAGAGCGCAGTAGGCCGCGGGACTGATATTGCTGGCGGCACAGGCATTCCACAGACGCGCGCCGTCGCAATGGCAGGCAAGTCCATGATCCCGCGCTGCGCCGACGCTCGCTCGCATCGCCTCGAAGGGCAGCACAAGACCGCCGTAACGGTTGTGCGTATTCTCGAGACACAAAACACGTGTACGCGGAAAATGAGGATTGGCGGGCCGCAGCGAATCTACGATTGTCGCCGGACTTATCACGCCCTTGTCCGATGCGAGCGGCTGCAACTGCACCTGCGAGATAACCGCCGGCGCCGCCGACTCGTAGTGGAAAATGTGCGCTTCGGAGCAAAGCAGAACTTCGTCGCCGGGGCTGGTTAACACTTTGAGGCAGAGCTGATTGCCCATGACGCCTGAGGGAACGAAAAGGGCCGCTTCTTTGTCCACGAGATTCGCAGTGAAGGCTTCCAGCTCATTAACAGTGGGATCCTCGCCATAAACGTCGTCGCCCAGGGGCGCCTGCAGCATTGCTTCACGCATAGCCGGGCTCGGTACCGTAACAGTGTCGCTGCGCAGATCAATTGTATCGATTGTAGAATTCACAAGACAAAAATATAGCAAATTTTCCTGGCACCATATCAGGAAATACTTGCAGACTATGAGCCCGACCAGCCCGGCCTTCTCCTTCTGCGTCGACAATGATCTTCCAAAATGTCGCCGATTGTAGCTAAGTTTGCAGTGGAGGTAGACAGCTTTTAGTCCGAGCAGTTTGACGCTCGGCGGAATCAACCCTGGTAATGAATATCTATGACGCTGAATGAACGTATCAAGGCGGCCCGGCATGTTAAGGGCGTCGATGCCGAGCAGCCGGAGTGTGCCTTTAGTTCGCTGGCCGAAATGATCCAGACGCAGGCGCAGAGTCATGGTGACGAAGCCTTTCTGATTTACTACGACGAGAACGACAATCGCAGCGAACTGAGCTATGAGGAGTTCTCGCAGCTGGCGGGATGCACCGCGGCCTATTTGCATGAGCTGGGCTTACAGCCGGGCGATCGGATTGCAACGGCCGCTCACAATCACCCCGACACCATTATACAGTATTTCGGCGCCTGGATGGCCGGAATGTGTGTTGTGCCGTTAAATATGGGTGAAAGCGACGAACGCCAACAGTATATCCTCGCCAATTCCGGCGCTAAAGTGCTGTTCTGCCGCGAAAACTACCTGTCTCGGCTGCCCCGAATGCGGCCACCGGGATCGGGCCTGCATGTTGTACCCGTCTATGATCACCGCCGTGAGGAAGACGACTTTCACTATCATATTGAGCGCCTCGATCCAAGAGCATCACAACAGGAATACGCTCTTGATGATGAAGCCTTAATCGTTTACACCAGCGGCACGACCGGCAGCCCGAAAGGCGTGGTGTTAGTGCAGCGCAATTTGATTGCTGACGCCGAAGCTATCGCCGACTGGCATTCGGTCGACAGCAGCCAGCGCATGATGTGCGTCCTGCCCGTGCACCATGTGAACGGTACGATTGTCACGCACGTGACGCCTTTTCTGGCCGGATCCTCCGTGGTATTGAACCGTAAATTCAGTACGGCGCGTTTTTTCAATCGCATCCGTCGGGAGCAGGTTACGATCGTTTCGGTGGTGCCGACGCTGCTGGCCTTTCTCCTGGAAAAACAGACCGGGTCCGCCGAAGCCGCGCCTGAGTGTCTACGTCACATTATCTGCGGCGCCGGACCGCTCACCTGCGAGCTGGCACGACAATTCGAGGACCGCTTCGGCATACGCATCGTTCACGGCTACGGGCTGTCGGAGACCACATGCTATTCCTGTTTTCTGCCTGTTGACCTCGGGGATGAAACACACAAACATTACATGCGCGATTTCGGTTTTCCAAGTATCGGCGTTGCCTTGCCGGTCAATGAGATGGCGATTCACGACCCGCAGGGCAAGCCACTTGCGCCCATGGAGCGCGGCGAGATAGTCGCGCGCGGCAGTAATGTAATGAAGGGCTATTACAACAACGAGGAGGCCAATGAAACAGCCTTCGCCCATTCCTGGTTTCGCAGCGGCGACGAAGGTTTTTACACCAAGGATGACAATGGACGTAAATTCTATTTTATTACCGGACGCCTCAAGGAGTTAATAATCCGCGGTGGTGTTAACCTGGCGCCGCTGGAAATCGATGAAGTACTGGCGAAAGCGCCGGGTGTTAAGGCGGGCATTGCCGTCGGATTCGAGAATAACTTTTACGGCGAAGAAGTGGGAGCCCTGGTCATCGCGGAAGATGAAGGCACAAATGCCGCAGTAATCGAGCAGTATTGCGCCGCCCACCTGCCGTTTAACAAACGGCCGAAGGTAATTCTTTTTGCCGATGAGCTACCTGTCACCTCAACCGGCAAATACCAGCGCAACAAGGTCAAACATCTGTTTAAGCAGTGGCAGGCGGTCCAATTCCGCCCCTAGGGAAAAATTAGATCGGCAGACAAGGATAAAGTTAAACACTACAGGCATTTGAATTGCCGTCATCCTGGCGCTCGGAGACGGATTCACAAGTTGCATGGCTGCCGAGGAGTATTATGCCATGAGGCACCACGAGCTGACGGGATTAACATCAGCGTCGCATCGCCTATGGCACCATCACGACGAGGAAGCGCGATTCTGCCCAGAAATCCTGCGGCCTGGGAATCATGAGGAGAGTGGACGTACCCGTATTGCTGGGATGGTAGTTAATGCGCACCGGAGCGCGATGTGTTAACACGCTAACGTTCTGCGCCTCGATCGGTCGGTTCCCAAGTTCGATAAATTTTGTATCGGGCTTTAGGCGGTGAAAGAGCGTCGGCGCAAGACTGTCGCTAAGCTTCACGCTAGACCGATTGCCTTCGATTATACCGCGATCCCGCAATTCTCCGAAAGAGCCGACAATGTAAAACACCGCGTTGTCTTCCGGCGCGGAATCTGCTGCTTCTCGCGCTGAATCCAGCTCCGCAACACGCTTCTCGTATGCTTCTGCCCGACGCTGCATCTGAGCCAGACGTTTCTCCAGTTCAGCCTTGTCCCTGCCTTCAACCGCCTGCCGGTTGCTGTCGACGCGGAGACGAGCGATCACGCTCATCAGACTGTCGTTCACAATCTGGCTCGTCTGCCGGGCTCTCTTCGCCTGCAGCGCGGCTTCCTGCGCATTGTCGGCACGCTCGCGCATCTCGAGAAGCTCGCTTCGCAATTCTGCCAGTTTGTCGTCCGCCCTCGCCTGGCTACTGCTGCCGGCCTCCAGGCGCCGCAGGTCATTCTGGAGCTCTGTGGCACGCTCGCGCCACGACGCCGATTCACTGCTATCGCGCCGCAGGCGGGCAATGTCGGCCTGCAGCCCTTCCAGCCGACCGGATTCTGTCAGCAGCGGGCCGGAGCTCCCGTTATTACGGGCGGTCTCAAGGTCTTGCTGCAAGGTTTTCGTCAGCTTTTCCAAACGCTCGATCTCGGCACGCAGAATGCGTACCTGCGCCTGTTCTTCCTGCAACTGACTTTGCATTTGCGTCATCTTCCCGTCCGCAGTTCGTGAAGCGACGGCCGCCTCCAAACTATCGATCCGCTCTGCGTCCGCGGTCTGTGCAATGCGGGCTTCCTGCAGCTTTTCCAGCGATTCACTGGCGCGGTGTCGCATTTTCACCAGTTCGACCTGCAATCGGTCAATCTCCAATTGTTGAGTGGCAGACCGCCCGCTGTCGGCGCGCAGACGCTCGAGCTCTGTCCGCAGCCGGGCAAGAGCAGCTCCGTCCCGGGCGGGTTCGGCAGGTGGCGCAGATGCAGCTCGCTGCGTGCTGTCCAGCAGCAGGGCATATTGATCTCTTGCTTCTCGAAGCTCCCGGGCCAATGTAGCCGTCCGGGCCCGCTCCCCGGCCAATGCGGCAGTCGCATTGGCATGGCTTGCGCTGTCCCGGCGAAGTCGTTCAAGCTCTCTGCGGTAGGCCGAAATTTCATCCCGGCTCTCCTGAGCTGCTCCTGTCTTCCGGGATTGAAGTGCCGCGGAGGCAGTCTGAAGACTATCAAGCTGCAAGGCAAGATTCCGCCGTGCTTTTTGCTCAGTGGCAAGCGATGCCGCCGACAACACGCTGTCCCGACGCAGCTCGAGCACTTGCTCCGATAATCGCCGATTGTGACGCGCTGCGGACAGACTATCGCGTACCAGGGCGGCAATTTTCGCCCGACCGGCCTGCAATTTCTCCTGCAGGCTGTCTCCCGATCGCTCGCGGTCTTCGTAGATCTGTTGAATCGTCCGCAATTGCTTTACTTCGCTCTTAAGAGCGCTGATTTCAAGACGCAGCGCACTGACATCGGCGGCTTTGCGGGCAGCGGCGCTGCTGTCCTTGCGCATGCGCTCGGCATTCGCCTGCAGTGCCAATATTTGTTCCTTATCCCGCCGCCAGTCTCGACGATCTCGGACAGCCTGCGCGCTATCCTGCAAGAGGCCATGAATCCGCTGCCGATAAGCGCTAACCAGCTCCGCCGAGGACGGAGACGGAGCCGTCTGCCGCTGCAGCGCGCGCAAACTATCGTTCATTGCTTCAAGACGCTGATGGTCATCGGCCAATGCCCGGAATGCATCAGACCGAGCTTCACTGTCGCGCAGCGCCGCGGCCATTTGCAGGTTATCGGCCCGCAGGCGTCGCAAGTCTGATTCCATAACACTGCGCAGGGTGTTCAGACTGTCGTCGTTGCTAGCAAACGCGGCCTGCCGCTCTATGAGGATTTGTCGCAGTTCCACCAGACTGTCCGCCAGAAGCGCGCTGCGCCGGTTGACTTCGGTGCCCGCCAATTCTGCACTGTCCCGCAGCGAGCTTAGCTGTGC
The DNA here is from genome assembly GCA_028284775.1 of Candidatus Kapaibacterium sp. GTDB lineage: Bacteria > Bacteroidota > Ignavibacteria > Kapaibacteriales > UBA7675 > JANQRB01. Next base: position 28,713 of record JANQRB010000017.1, read on the forward strand.
CCGCAGGTTTAGTACCTGCGTCTGAACGCGTTCGAGTTCACTGCCCAGGGAATCTGTCGCGGCCGCATGCAGACGGGTGGAATCTTCGCGAGGTCCGGCCAGGAGAAAATCACGCTCCTTCAAGATCAATCGCAAGCGCCGGTTTGACTCCCGCAGTGTTGCCGCCACCTGATGCAAAGCATCCAGACTGTCCAGCCCGGTGCTAAAATCCGACTGAAGAATCGCAGCGGCCCGCTCCAGAGAATCTCGTCCTGACTCCGTGTTTCGCAATTGCAGTGTCAGCGCCGCCACTAGACGCTGAAGGGAATCCGCGCTCGCATCACCGGCCGCGGGGCGCTCAGCAATTCGACGTTCCAGACGGTCATTGGCAGCCTGCAGTCGTCGCAACTCAGCACCCAGCTCCCGTGTTCGGCGCCGCTCCTCCTCCAGCTTCTCAGCCGAAGCGGCAAGACGTTCATTATTGCGCGTAAGGCGGGAATTGTCATCACCGAGCTTTGTCAGAGCTTGCCGCAGGCTGTCCGTATTCTGCGAATCGTTTTGATCAGCGTTCAGACGAATCTGATTGTTTTGCTGCATCAGCCGCTCGATGTGTTTCTTGAGGCGCAGCGTTTCCTGCTCTTTTTCGAGCAGACGGGCCCTGTCGTCCGCTGCATCCCAGTTCATCTTGTCGAGCTGCCGAATTTCCTCTTCGAGGCTGTCGACGATTGCCCGATACTGTCGTTCAGAATCCGTGACAGCCGGCTTTGCGTCAAGACGCCTCTGCAGCTCCCGCAGGGATACGGCCAGCTCCCTGTTTTCACGTCGCAGTCGATTCAGCTCTTCGACATAGGTCTTGACGCTGCTGCCGGGCGGATTGGCCGACTCTTCGACAGTCTCGCCGGCCCGACCGGGCTCCTCGTCGGTTTTACTTTCAGCGTCATCCCTTGTTTCGACCTTTTGTTCAACTCGTCCGGTGCCGGCAACTTCGGCAGCGATTCCGGCGGCATTCGTCGTATCGACAGAATTTGATTCAGTCTTGTTATTGGGAGGCGTATCGGCTGAAGCCTGTGCCTCTCTTGCCTCCTCTGCCCCTTCGTGATCGTGGCCCTCAGCTTCCGAAAGCTGCTTGTCGCCAATCGGCTTATCAGATTCGGCAGCGCTATCGATTGCGGGCGAAGGACTAAAGCTCCCCGGGACTTCATCATCCGAAATGCCCAACTGAACATTCAACGATTTACGGCCGCGGACAATCTGTCCGATTGTCGTTGCAATATTCTCGACGGCCTTGAAGCGGAAGCGCAGCACTTTGCCTTCTTCCCGAAACCAAAGACTGTCCACTTCCAGCGTCCGCTGCTCCGATCCCTCCATTAGCAGCAGCGGTCCGGTGTACTTTGTCAGCGTCCGCGGCGCCATTTGAGCGTAGAGCGCCCACGACCTGGAAAAATCATTAATCAGCTTGCGAAATTCGGCGGCGCGGGCCGGATCGGCAAGTTTTGAAGCGGCGCGCAGATCGAGGTCCGGCCCCGCAATAAGCAGAAACATCAATACCGCGATACCACTGCGGCGCAAACTTGCTGCATTGACCATAAAATAATGTACTCGCACTACTACATGCCGGCTTTTGAAGTGGCGCATAATTAACACCCCGGCAGCGAAAAATCAAATGATGTCGCGCATTTTTGACTTGTGGCGCTGTCGTCACCCAAAAATCAGACAAAAAAAACAGCCCTGAAGGATCGACTTCAGGGCTGGCAACTTCAATGCTCGCTTCAGATCTCTATTCGTCGATACGACTGCGGATTTGGCGCAGGGCCGTCAGGATATCGCTCAGCCCTTCCACATTCATGCCGTAGTCGAAGCGCAGCGACTTACTCCAATCCGGATGACGCAGGTCCAGCCATTCGGCGCCTTGATCCCAGCAATCCGGACAACCGTATTCATCTTTGAGCGTCAGGAAGTCAGTTTGCCCGACAAGGTCCATCAGCGCCTCCCATTCTCCTTCCCGGAAAGAGGCCTCGACTTCGATATCGGGCAATTCTTCGTGCTCCCAACTTTGTTTAACTAAAATGATACCGTCGGCCGAAAGCGTCATCGTGCTGCGGCAATAGCCGCCGCATTCGCCAAAAGAACTGCCAAGGATAAGTTGGGTGACCTTGGCGGTCGATCCAGCTGATTGGCTAGCTCTATTGCCCGGCAGCGGATCGTTGCCATCGCTGCATGCCAGCGTCAAAACCAGCAACATGCAAAGCGGTAATACTTTCATTTCGGACCTCCTGACATTGTACTTCCTTGCGATTTGTCGATCGGCCATCAGGACACCGATTGCTCTCTTTTGGTCTCGTCAGGAAAGTTGCCGCAATGGCGCGTCGACCTGCGGCCAGGCATCGCGGCTGCAATATCACGCTTTTTCGAAGGCCGCGGCAAGACCCTGGCCAACACCGACACATAGTGCGGCGGCACCGTAACGGACATCATCGCGCTGCATGCCACGCAAAAGGGTAGCAACGAGGCGTCCGCCGCTCATCCCGAGCGGATGCCCGATTGCGATGGCGCCGCCATAGACGTTAACTATCGAAGGGTCAATTTCCAGATCGCGGATACAGGCGAGCGACTGCGCGGCAAAGGCTTCGTTAAGCTCGAAGCGTCCCAGCTCGGCAATGGAAATACCGGCCCTGCCAAGCGCGCTTCGTGTTGCCGGCACGGGACCGATTCCCATCGTCCGGGGGTCCACACCGGCTACGCCCGAACTGAGGTAACGAGCCAGAGGCTTCAAATTGTAGCGTTGCACAGCTTCCTCACTGGCGACCACCATTGCCACTGCTCCGTCATTGAGCGAGGAGGCATTGCCCGCCGTTACGCTGCCGTTCTTACGGAATGCCGGTCGCAGGGAGGCCAGCTTTTCCAGCGTGCTATCGGCGCGGGGCTGCTCATCGCGGGCCACTATAACAGGCTCGCCTTTGCGACGCGGAATCGTGACCGGGATAATCTCATCATCAAAGTGACCTGCTTCCTGTGCTCGCAGGGCTTTCCGATGCGAATCCAGGGCAAAGCGGTCCTGAGCATCACGCGCAATCTGCCAGCGCTCGGCAACATTTTCCGCAGTTTCGCCCATCGCTTCCAAGGGAAACATGGCCTTCATTTTAGGATTCGGGAAACGCCAGCCCAGAGCCGTATCAAAGGCCGTCAGGTTGCCGAAGAGCGTTTTACCGCTGGCATTTTTCGGCAGGGCGTAGGGTGCGCGCGACATCGATTCGACGCCGCCGGCGAGCAGGATGTCCGCCTCGCCGCTGCGTATCGCGCGCGCTGCCTGGATCACGGCCTCCAGCGACGAAGAGCAAAGACGGTTTACCGTGACCCCGGGAACCGATTGCGGCAGCCCGGCCAGCAGCGCCGCCATCCGAGCTATGTTGCGATTATCTTCACCCGCCTGATTGGCGCAGCCCAGGATCACGTCGTCAACTTCCGCCGGCGGAATGCCGCTGCGCTCGACGGTCGATTGCAGCACCAGCGCCGCCATATCATCCGGGCGAACCGAGGCCAGCGCGCCGCCATAGCGACCAACGGGTGTACGGACCGGCTCTACGATAAATACATCTCTCATGGCTCTCCTATGCGAAAAGTGCAGGAACGTCGCTTGCTAAGAAATCAGCGGGGTAAACGATTGTTGTAGTCGAGTATTGATGAAATTCCTCAGTGCATCCCAAGGGCAGCACGGCAGTGCGAAATCCGTTTGAGAATATCGCCCGGCGATTTGGTCAGTTTCACCGCGATCTGATAAAAATCCAGCGCCCGATGATACTCTTTCTTCTGCTCGCAGAGGTAGCCGCCGATGAACATCGCGTCATAGGCCGGCTTTTCACGCGCCAGTTCACAGAATTCGAGCGCTTTGTCGAATTGTTTGATTTTAAGATAGGCTTTGGCAAGCTCCGCATACAACTCGCCGCTGTGGACTCTGTAATATTCCTGCGACAGCGAACCGGCGTCGATCTCGCGAAATCGATTGATTGCGCCTTCAATGTGGTCTTCGTTTAAGTCGAGCTGTGCCAGAATATACTCGGCGAATACGTTTCCGCCCATCTGTGTTGCCTTGATCGCCTCGGAGCGCGCCTGGCGTTGAATACGGTCGTCGCGGCGGTCGATATCGGCCTTCAGCGCAAGCAGGATCGAGCGTGCCGTACCCGGTATGTCCGAGGTCTGCGAACCAAGCGCAAGGGACAGATTTTCGCGCGCACGCTCCATATCGTTCGCATAATAGTAATTCAATCCCACATGCACGCGCACCCAGGCTTCCGTCGGATCAGTCTTGAGCTCGGCTTCCAGCGCCCGCCGATTGCGAACACGTTTCATGCGGTCGCCGTCGGTTAATCCCTGATGCAGGATCTTAATCTTGGAGCGGGCCGGCGACCAGGTCAGCATACGCAAAGATCGGTCGATCGTCTCGTGAACGCGTCCGGCAAAGCTGATATCCTTATCCCGACGAAACATCCGGACCGATGGAAGCGGAAGCAGGGGCGTTACGACAGTCTGCGGCAACTCGTTGAGAATCGTACATTCGTGCGCTTTGGCGCTGCTGCCTATGGCCTCTTCGATCGCCTGACGACTGGCCGGCAGCAGTACTTCGTCGGCGTCAAGCGCCAGCACCCAATCACCGGTGGCATGTGATAAGGCTGCATTGCGTGCCGCCGAAAAATCTTCCTGCCAGCTAAAATGTTCAACCCGAGCGCCCAGGCTTTGGGCCGTGGCAACTGTCTTATCGCTCGAACCGGTATCCAAGACAATTACTTCATTCGCCAGATTTTTAACACTGGCAATCATGTTTCCAATGAGCTTTTCTTCGTTTCGCGCTAAGCAACAGACAGAAAGCGACGGCATAGCCTAACCACTTCAAAGGTATGTGCGAAAAATGTGCTGCCCCGATTCACTATCCCGATTTCGGCAGAAGCTTAAGTTAAAAAATCAGGATGAGAAGCAAAGCTCGCGGAATAAGAATGCCTTTCGCCGACACGTCAGCATGACGATTCATTCCTATTCCGCCAATTGCTCCAGATTCGTGCTGAGCTTCGCCAGCGTATTTTCGAGATTGGCAAGCTTTCCTCTTTCGTGCTCGACCACGCTGGCGGGAGCATTCGCCAGAAACTTTTCATTCTGTAATTTCGCTGCCGTGCCCTTGATCATGCCCTTCAGACGCCCGATTTCCTTTGCCAGCCGCTGCTTTTCTTTGTCGAGATCGATGAAGCCCTTTAAGGTTAAAAACACGTCCACACCATTAACGACCGTCGCAATGGCACCGGCGGGTTTAGCCAGGCCGCGTCCGATGTGCAGATTGCTGCCCCGCGCCAGCTCGGTAATGATGTGCCGTTCGCTCTTCAGCAATTCGCTTGTTGGATCGTCGGGACAGGCCAGCGTAATCGGCAGTCGCTCGTGCGGCGGTATATTCATCTGCCCCCGCATGGCGCGTAATTCCTCAACAATCGACTGCACGGTACGAAATTGAGCCGTTTCCTGCGGAAGAATGCGGGCTTCATCCAGCGTCGGCACCGGAGCGCGCACAATACTGTCGCTGGAATCGACATCCGTAATCGCGTGCCACAACTCCTCGGTAATAAAAGGCATTACCGGATGCAGCAAGCGCAGGATACCTTCGAAAATCAGGAATGCATGGTTTACCATTTCCTGACGGTACGTTTCGGTGGGCGAATGGGCAACGCGAATCTTCAGCATTTCCACATACCAGTCGCAGAAGTCGTTCCAGATAAACTCATAGAGTTTACCGGCATACTCGTGCAGTCGATATTCCTGCAAGGCTCGCTGTGTATCGCGGATCGTTTCATGAAAACGAGAAGTAATCCAGCTGTCCGTGAGATCGTAACGATAGGTCGGCAGATCTTCATGCGCTTCGCGCGCCACGCCTTTGATAACTTCCTTATGCTTCATCAGCAGGAAACGGGCGGCATTCCAGATCTTGTTGGCGAAGTTGCGCCCGATCTCCATTGTCGCGATATCCTGCGTTTTTTCGTCGACTTTCAGACGAATATCCTGGCCGATCGGGGCAACGTAAATGATGGTAAAACGCATTGCGTCCGCCCCATACTTGGCGATGATGTCCAGCGGATCAGGCGAGTTGCCGAGCGATTTGGACATTTTGCGGCCACGGGCATCGCGAATCATACTGGTAAAGTAGACATCGCGAAAGGGGATCACGCCTTTGAATTTCTTCGTCATCATGATCATCCGGGCAACCCAGAAGAAAATGATATCCGGGCCGGTAACCAGCAGATTCGTCGGCAGAAATTTGGCGAGATCCGCAGTCTGTTCCTTCTGACCGTCAGCCAGCCAGCGCATCGTCGTCAGCGGCCAGAGCGCCGAAGAAAACCATGTATCCAGCACATCGGGATCCTGTCGAAGCGGGGTATCTTCAGGCAGACCCAGTTTAGCGCAGGCCTCTTCGGCGGATCGAGCGGCGGTAAAGGAGCCGTCGGGAGCGTAATAAACCGGGATGCGGTGACCCCACCACAATTGACGCGAAATGCACCAATCGCGAATATTGCTCATCCAGTGTTCGTAGGTCTTCGTCCAATGCTGCGGGAAGAATCTGACCTCGCCGCTCTGGACGACTTCCAGGGCCGGCGCCGCCAGAGCTTTCATGTTAACAAACCATTGATCGCTGAGAAATGGCTCGACCGCTTCGCCGCCGCGCTGCGAATAGCCCACCGAATGCATGTATTCTTCTTCTTTTTCAATCAGGTCGCGTTCGCGCAAACGCTCGACAATGCGCTTCCGCGCGTCAAATCGATCCAGGCCCTGAAATTCGCCGGCCAGCTCATTGAGCGTGGCATCGGGATTAATACTGTTGGGCATAGGTAGATCATGCCGCTGTCCCACTTCAAAATCATTCGGATCGTGGGCCGGCGTGATCTTAACGGCCCCTGTCCCGAAGGTCGGATCAGCGTATTCATCGGCGATGACTGGTACCAGTTTATCGGCCAGCGGCACACGGACCTTGGTTCCGATCAGGTCGCGATAGCGCTCGTCGTCGGGATTGACCGCCACCGCCACGTCGCCGAAAATCGTTTCGGGGCGCACAGTCGCCACCAGGAGGGGCTCCGCGGCATCTTCGGGATAATAACGCAGCGTATACAGCACATCCTGCGTCTCGCGGCTTTCGACCTCTTCATCGGAAAGCGCCGTCTGCGCCAGCGGCGACCAGTTAATAATACGTTTGCCGCGATAGATCAAACCTTCATCGAACAGCCGAATAAATACTTCACTGACGGCCTTGGAGGCCGATTCGTCGAGCGTAAAGAGCATACGCTCCCAATCGCAGGAAACACCGATTTTGCGCAATTGGTCAAGAATGATATCGCCGTATTGCTCCCGCCACTGCCAGACTCGCTCCAGAAATTTTTCGCGGCCGAGATCATAGCGCGTCAGATTCTCCTGCGCGAGCAGTTTTTCGACCCTGGCCTGCGTTGCAATTCCCGCATGATCGGCACCGGGAAACCAGCAGGATTCATCTCCCGCCATCCGTCGCCAGCGAATATAGACATCCTGAATGGTGTGATTGAGTACATGCCCCATATGAAGCATCCCGGTCACGTTGGGCGGGGGCATCAGAACCGAATAGGCCGGCTTAGCTGAATCACTCGATGCGGCAAAAACGCCTTTGGTCAGCCAGGTGGAATACCAGGCATTTTCCGTCAGGGCCGGATCGTAGGTTTTGGCCAGTTCCCGGGCCTGACTATCTTCACTTCGTTCTTCTTCGCTGCTCATCGTTGCTTTTTCTCCACTTACGCAAGGGCCGCAGTGCTACCTGTTTCTCCTCGAATCCGAAGAGTTTGACAAAGACCGCAAATTACACAGTTTTATCCAAATTCGAACAGAGAAACGCTATTAATTCGGTGGATCCGGTACTGGGGGCCACAGAGCAGCTGTCAGGGAATTCAGTGCGGGGCCGTGTTCGCCCGTGAAACGCCAGGTCAGGCGGCGCAATAATCGTGAGAGCAGTACAACGGACTTCGAGCAATCATTTACGGAAGAAACGACTACCCAGTAGGACGAGATGGAGCGTACCGGGCTCAATCCGACCGGCAGACTTCGGCTTCTTTCTCGTTACTGTGTCAGCGATTTCAGGGCAATTGAAATTTCTTGCGGATTTCCCAAAGCGTTTTGCGGCTAATACCCAGCGAGGCGGCAGTGTTTTCCAGGTTGCCCTGGAAATACTCCAGCGTTTGGCGCACGTACTCACCTTGCAGGTCTTTGATCGTCAGCCCTTGAGGAATCGAAAAAACGGTCCCCTGGTCGGTGGATGTCCATGAAATACTGCCCAGGGAAATCTCACGTGCGCTGATATTGCCATCCTGCGCCAGCAAAATCGAGCGATCGAGGGCATTGTTGAGTTCGCGAATGTTGCCAGGCCAATTGTAACTGCACAATTTCTGGACCGCGTCTTCCGAAAGACGATAGTCAACACCGTCGCGAATTCCGGCCTGCTGTAGATAAAAATGCGCAAGGGCTTCTACATCCTCACTGCGTTTCGTCAGTGGCGAGATGTAATAAATGCGGTCTTCCATCTGTTTGACAAACTCCTTATCCACATCGAAATCGGCAATAAGGGTCTGCGGTTCGGCAACATCGGAAAGAAAAATCAGTCGAGTTTTTACAACGATCGAATCACCCGCGCCTGTGGGAACGATACGTTCGTGGATCGAGCTTTCACAGAGTTTTTTGAGTAATGACCCCGGCAGGAATTCGGGGTTTTCGAGCACCAGCGTACCGCCGTCGGCCTGCTCCATGGCACCGCGCTGTCGAAAGCCGTGAGCCGTGCCTTCGGCAATGACGGATCCGAAAAAGAACTCTTCGGCATCGCTGGCCGGCAGGTGAGCACATTGCAGAAACTTGCAGTTATTTTCAGCGGTGTTGCCGCCATAGTGGATCACGCCGCAGAGGTAATGTTTGCCGCCGCCGCTCTCGCCGATCAGCCAGACGGGTTTGGTAGGCGCCGCTATCGCGCGCAGCACCAGTTCGCGATATTTGCGGGCCACCTTGCTATTTCCGACAATGGAGTCGACGCTATAGCGCGTCTTCTGCTTTTCGAGCTCCGTCGTGACCTTCTCGCGCAACTTGCCTATTTCAAGAGCGCGCAATACGCGGAGACGAAACTCATCGACATCGATCGGCTTGGTGATATAATCATCAACACCCTCCTTCATCGCGCGCACGGCCGTTTCCACTTTGGCCTCCGAAGTGAGCATAACCACCGGCAATAATGGCTCCTGCGTCCGAATTTCGCGCAACACATCGATACCGCTCATTTCAGGCATCAGCAGATCGAGTACCACAACGTCGGGACATCCGCGTTGAAAAGCCTCGAAGAATTTGGCCGGAGAATCATATAGCTGGACATCGGTGCCGCCGTTACTTAGCGTTTTGCCCAAAAAGTTGAGCATGTGGGCGTCGTCGTCGATGATGCATATCTGTTTTCGCATGGTCCACGCTATCCGTTGAGAAAGAAATGTCAGGTCAAAATAGTGATTTTAGCAGATTGTGCCTGTATAAAATTACCTTAATGCAGGCGCTGGCGGCTAAGCGGCGTCGAGACCTTCGGCATAAAGCGGCACTTTAGTGCTTTGAGTGTTTCGGATTGTGCAGGAGACCTCGCCTTCTCTCCTCCAGGATTGCTGCTTGGAAACTCGGGCAGGGACCGGCATAGCGCAGAGAAAAGCATATCTTGACCACCTGCCTACGACAAGAGAGAATACGCTGCAGCACAGGGATGGGCATTGGTGCCTCGGCACTGCCGCAACGATCTTCGTGTCCGATTTTACGTGAATTTCGCAAAAATGTCAAGTACCGAATGCTCGCGGTACGAGCTCTTATCAGGCAGGTCTTTTTTGTGCATCGCAGAAAAAGTGGTGGAATTTTGAGCGAAAATGCTGTAGTTTGCATACTTGCAACAAGTATGCGGCTTATCCATCAAATATCGTAAGAGTAGTTTTGCCCATTCGGAGGTTTCATGCGCAAGAAGACTAGAGCACTGCTCCTTGGAGGCCTGTTTGCGTTATCATCGGTGATGATCGGCTGTTCGAGCAACATCACGGAACAGCAATTGCAGCAGATCCAAGATTTACGTAAGCAGCAAGCTCAGCTCCAGGAATCCATCAGAAAACGTGAAGCGGACATTGCCGCACTACGAACCGAGATCCAGTCTCGACAGCGTGATTTGGACAAATGTGAAGAGAAGAAGCGCTTTATAAAGGAAAAGCTGAAAAACTGGCCAAACGTGTGGCCGGATTGATAGTCGTAACACTGCCGGGCGGCGGTATCTGCTACCACAACGGGTGGCGCTGACCGGAACGAGATTTGCGGAACTCTTTACCAAAGCAAATAATTTTACACTTCCATACTATATCAGTAACAAGCAACCATGATTAAGCGACTAGTACTTCTTCCGATCATCTGTCTCGTGTTGGCCAGCGCTGTCTGCGTCGCGCAGGAATACAATCCCAATACGCCGGATAAGATGTTGACCGAGGAACAAGCCGATATTCGCATTGCGAAACTCCGTGAAGCTGTAGCTGACCTGGAAAAAAAGCTCAAAGACCTCGACGGCGACGTAAGTGAGCTGAAGGACGAACTGGACAAGATAAATCAAGAACTCAAAGAATGTAACGAAGAGCTTTACGCTCTGGTTGGAGCAAGCCAGGCAGACGTGGATCAGTTTGCGCAGGCGCTGGGCGTTCTTGAGGGCAAAGTTCGGGAAATGAAGCGTCTTTCAGACGATGAGCTGGCGGATCGCCGCGCGGAAGTGGAAAAGCTCGACGCCGAATACCGGGAGCTACGCAAAAACAAAATTGCGGTTATGCCCCAGTTCTACGATCGGATGGTCAAGCTTGGCCGTGATATCAAGGGCCTTTACAAAGAGAAAAAAACCAGCAAGTACATAGTCGGCACCTGGGCGAAAGATCGCGATTGCCTGTGGAACATAGCCGCCAAAACAACAATTTACGGCGACGCCTTTATGTGGCCGAAAATCTGGCAGGCCAACACCGATCAGATTCGCAATCCCGACATCATTTTCCCCGGTCAGGAATTAATGATTCCGGCACCGGCTCCAAAAACGAGTGAAGAACTCAAAGCGGAACGCCGCTACTGGCGTAAGAAAACTCAGGAAGCGGCTGCGGGTGAAACCGGTGAAGCGAGCGGCGGTTCGAACTAAGAACTTCTGCCGAGCAAAACCACAAAGTCCCGCGCCCTCCAGCGTCGGGACTTTTTTTTTGGAAGATTCATGCGCCGGCCAGGGTCAGCCTGTAATTTACGTTGGTATCTGTTCAACATTATTGTCATCTTCGGTGAGGAATACTCACGATTTCACAGAATGAACACGGAATGGACTATACAGAAAAACGATTGAAACTGGATGGAGCAGACGCGCTGCTGCTTTTTGGCTATAATGATTCCAACCTGCATTTGATCGAAAATCGCTATGATGCGACCGTGACGGTCCGGGGCGACGCGATCCTGATTCGCGGCGAAAGCGACGAAGTCAAACAGATTGAAAAAATTCTGCTGGAGCTTCAATACATCATTCATCATAGCGGCAAACTTGAAGTCAAAGATGTGACGACGGTTATCGATCTGATTGCCGCTGACCGTGAAGCGAGCCGCAGGAAGCCTTCAAACACGGGCAGCAGCGGTACGCTGGTGTATCAAGGGCATAAGGACGAAGTACGCGCGCGTACCGCTACCCAGAAGAGCTATGTGGAGAAGGTTCGCAGCAATGATGTTGTCTTTGCGATCGGGCCGGCGGGTACGGGAAAAACCTATCTGGCCGTCGCGCTGGCGCTGTCCAGCCTGAAAAACGGCGAAATCGGCCGGATTGTCATTTCGCGTCCGGCGGTCGAAGCCGGTGAGTCGCTGGGCTTTCTGCCGGGCGATTTTCAGGAAAAGGTGGACCCCTACCTGCGTCCCATCTTTGACGCCTTGTCCGAAATGCTTGGCGGCGAGAAGCTCAAGAGCCTGATGGAAAAGCGCATTGTGGAAGTGATTCCCCTGGCCTATATGCGCGGCCGCACCTTCAATAACTCCTTTATCATTCTTGATGAGGCCCAAAACTCAACCGTCACCCAGATGAAGATGTTTCTGACCCGTCTCGGCCGCAACAGCAAGGCCGTTATTACGGGCGACATAACCCAGATAGACCTGGACGGCAAGAGTGACTCCGGACTGGTGGACGTGCAGTTTGTCTTGAGCGAAGTACGCGGCATCAGCTTCATATACTTCGACCGCAATGACGTGGTCCGCCATCGCCTTGTGGCCGACATCATTGATGCCTACGAGCAGAGCCAGGATAAATCGGAGAGTTCAGCGCCTCAACGCAAAAGCAAAGGCAGGCAGGGCCCGACCGCGCCGAAAGACAATGGACGTGATGAAGGATAGAAGCGGATGGTAGAGCTGTTTCAGATAGGATTTGTGGATGTGACGCTGCGAGACCTGGTAGACATCATGGTCGTCACCTACATTTTCTATCGTATATACCAGGCGCTGCGCAACACAATTGCTATTCAGCTGATCCTCGGCCTTATCCTGCTGATGGGGCTCTATTTGTTTACCTCGGCGCTGGACATCCGCGCCATCAAGTGGCTGCTCGATTCGCTTTCCGAAGTATGGCTGATAGCTTTCATTATCGTGTTTCAACCTGAAATCCGGCGCTTACTCTTTCCGCTCCTGCGAACACCGCTGCTGAATCTTTTCGGAAAATCCAATATCACCGAGGCAATCGATGAGGTGCTCGAAGCGGTGCAGGAAATGGCCGAGAAGCACACGGGCGCGATAATCATCTTTGCCCGCGAACGCAATATCACGATGACGACCGATACCGGCGTGCCGATCCAGGGTCAGCTCACAAAAGAACTCCTTGTGTCGATATTCAATCCAAAGTCGCCTTTGCACGATGGCGCCGTCATCATTCAAAACGGCATCGTGCAGGCGGCCGGATGTATCCTGCCGCTCAGTACGACCACTAAGTATGACGGCAGGAATCTGGGCACGCGTCATCGTGCTGCACTCGGCATATCCGAGCAGGCGGACGTGCTGGCTCTGGTCGTGTCGGAGGAAACCGGCAAGATATCCCTGGCGGAAAACGGCGGCTTTCGGATGTACCTGAAACTGGATGAACTGGAAACGACGCTGCGTGAACGCCTCACGCTTGAAGGCAGCGGCGAACAGGACAAAACTCTCTTTTCATTCTCGCGCAGCTGATACGCGACTGCGGCGGCATACGCGGCGGACAATATCTGTTTCTGCGAACTATACGGAAACGACATTTGACGGTATTTGAATTGCAGCGCGCCGAACTGGTGGAGCAGTTACGGAAGCGCGGCATTGTAAATGAGGCGGTGCTTGCGGCCGTCGGCGCCGTGGCGCGCGAGGAATTTGTTCCCGACGCCTTTCGATCACGCGCCTATGAGGATTCGGCCTTGCCGATCGACTGCCAGCAGACTATCTCGCAGCCCTATACGGTGGCATATATGACCTCGCTGCTTGACCTCAAGCCAGACGACAGGGTGCTGGAGGTCGGTACCGGCAGCGGCTATCAGGCCGCCGTTCTGGCACAGACGGGCGCACGCGTCTTCAGCATCGAGCGTATTCCCGAATTGCATTACGAAACACGTGAGCGGCTTGATCGGCTGGGACTCCCGATCGCGACGCACCTGGGCGACGGCAGCATCGGCTGGAGAGAATTTGCGCCCTACGACGCCATCATTGTTACAGCGGGCTCGCCCGACGTACCGCAGGCACTCATCGATCAGCTGGGAAGGGGCGGACGTCTGGTTATTCCAATCGGCGACCGCAGCGGGCAGGTGCTCTATCGCATACGTCGCGATGACAACGGCAATCTGCTCGGTGAGGAATTCCATGAGTTTCGCTTCGTGCCATTGATCGGCAAACAGGCATGGGACAAATAGATCAGGCAAGTTCAGCAAGCCCCGGCAAACCCCTGCTTGTTATCCTCGGCCCTACCGCCGCCGGTAAAACCGAGCTTGCCTGCGCGGTGGCCGATATCATGAACGTGACGCTGATTTCGGCGGATTCGCGTCAGGTATTTCGCAAGCTGACGATAGGCACCGCCAAGCCCGATCCGATGGTCCTGGCGCGCTACCCGCACGAATGTATCGATATAGTCGACCCCGATGAATCTTACAGCGCCGGCCGCTTTGCCGACGACGCCGGCGAGATCATCCGGCGCTGCTCGGCACGGGACACGACCCCCGTTGTCGTCGGCGGCTCGGGGCTCTACATTCAGGCCCTTTGCCAGGGGATGTTCCGGCAGACGAATGATCTGGACTTCAGCAAACAGCGCGCCCGCCTGCAGGAACGACTGGTGCAGGAAGGCATCGAAGCCTTGTACAGCGAACTGAAGGCGCTCGATCCCGAATCGGCGGCTCGTTACCGAGACGGCAACCCGCGCCGCATTCTACGCGCCCTGGAGTACTTCCATGTTGTCGGGCGGCCGATATCGCTCGATCATCGTCAGCAGGCGCCACGCTTGGCACGGACCTGCATATATGTGGGCGTGCATCGGGATCGCAGCGAATTGTACCGTCGCATCAACGAACGCAGCGCGGCTATGTTTGCGAATGGACTGGTCGAGGAGACAGAAGCTTTGTTGCAGTCGGGTTATGCGCCGACGCTTAACGCACTTAACACCGTGGGGTACAAAGAGTGCGTCGCACTGCTCGACGGCTCGATAAGCCGGGAGCGCGCACTGGAGCTGACCAGCCAAAAAACACGCAACTATGCCAAACGGCAATTAACCTGGTTTCGGCGTAACGATGCCATCACCTGGCTGGAAGGCAATCCGGAAGCTATTGCTCAAAAGGTCGCGACAATGTATATTGCCGCCCTCGGAGATGCGGCAGAGTACAATCACTAGCTACTATACGACGGCATTGTTAACCTGCGCGCCCGACGAGAACGGTATTATGCAGCAGCAAAGACGAGAAAAGAGGAAGGATCTACGGCAGCTGTCAGGGTTGCCTCGGCGCTCTTTCAGAGTAGCCGTCTTGATTGTAGCTTGCGCTCTGCTGGCTTCACCATCCGTCACACCGGGACCGAATAGCCCTGTACCCGATCTCGAACAGACAGTAATAGCCTCGGAAGTCCGCGATGAGATTTCGGCCGAAGATTCCAGTCGTGCGCTGGCGATGCTCGGCAAGGAGCTGGACCGTATTCTCGCCGATCGCTATGTCCGCAAAAGCACCTGCGGGATTGCGATAAGTTCGCTTGTCAGCGGCAAAACGCTCTACAGCCGCAATGCCGAAAAACTCTTCACTCCTGCTTCGACAACGAAAATGTTCGCGACCTCAGCGGCTTTGTACTACCTGGGCAGCGACTATAATGTTCCTACGACTGTCTACACAGATGCGCCGGTCGTGGAAGATGGGCTGCTCGACGGCAATCTCTATGTCGTTGGCTATGGCGATCCGCTGCTCGAAACACCGGATATCGAAATTCTCGCCGATCAGATACGCAATCTTGGCATCGATTCGATATCGGGTAGTATCTACGCCGATGGTTCGTATTTCGACAATGTCTACAGTCGCTTCAAATACAGCGGCGATGCGGACGAGGTGCAAAAGCTGCCGCCGGTTGCCGGCCTGACCATCAATCGCAATCGAATCAACGTCCGGGTTTCGGCGCCGAGTCGCTCGGGCCGCCGTCTCTACGTCCAGACCGTACCGGACTGCGACGCGTTCAGCTTCGTCGTTTCGGCAACTTCGAGCAAGGGGCGCAACTACCGGCGCAGCGTACGCGTCTCGTCATCGCTGGCTGAAGACGGTCGTCAGCAGATCGCTGTCAGAGGACGCCTGCGGACGGGACGCAGCTATGTTTACACGCTTGACCTGCGCAATCCGCCGATGGTGGCGGCCAGCCTCCTCTACAACCGTTTGCTCAGCGGCGGCGTTGCAATCGCCGGCGGCTTCGATGTACGGAAACTTCCCATCCATGCCGCAGTCCTGACCGAATATTATCATTCACTGGAGGAAATCATTGCGGGCACCAACAAGCGCAGTGATAACTTTCTGGCGGAAAATGTCTTTAAACTGATTGGCGCATATTCGGGCGTCGACAAAAGCACGGCCCGCGAAGCTGTTACGATGATTCACACATCGCTGGACGAAAGGAATATTTCCTGCAGGGAATGTGTCATCAATGATGGATCGGGTCTTTCCCGTCGCAATTTGTTCTCGCCACTGGCCCAGGTGAATTTGCTTCAGGATGCCGTAGAGCAGCCCTTTGGCGAAGTCTTCTATTCGTCTCTGTCTGTCGCCGGAGTGGACGGCACCTTAAAAGGTCGTATGATCGGGAGTCTCGCCGCTAACAATCTTGTCGGCAAAACCGGAACATTGCGCAATGTCAGCGCCCTGGCCGGCTATGTGACAACCCAGGACGGCGAGCGGCTGGCCTTTTCCTTCCTGTTTAACGGCCGATATGTTTCGCACTTCAAAAAGCTGGAAAATCAACTCGGCATGGTCTTAGCGAATTTCAGCTATAGCCAGGGCCTGACCCGCGGTTAAGACTTCCCTTCATTCGCAGCCAGTCTTCGATACTCTTCCAGCATTATTCCGACGTTGCGTTCCCAGGTATGATGGGCGGCAAGATAACGACGCGCTGCACGCCCTCGGTCGCGGGCAAATGGCGGATCGTTGAGCAGACGGAGCAGCGCCGCGCCGTACGCCGCAGGATCATCCGCCCGAAAGAGACCGTCTTCTTCGCCCGCGCCGATACCCTCGGCCGATATGCTGGTTGCAACAACCGGCAATTCCATCGCCATCGCTTCCAATATTTTAATCCGAATCCCCCCGCCGACAAAGAGGGGGGCGCAATAAACTGCTGCCCGCGCCAGAAAAGGCTGAACGCGATCGACAAAGCCTGTTACTTCAATATGCTCCGAGCTCTGCGCCTGCAGCCAGGCGGGCGGATTTTTGCCGATAATACACAGTCTGGCGCCTGCAGCCACGCGCTGCACGTCGGGAAATACTTCACGCAGAAGCCATCTAACGGCCTCGACATTATGGACCCAGTTGAATGTCGTTGCCAGTGCAAGCTGCAAGGGATCACGTCCCCCCTCTTCAGCCTGCCATTCTTCTAAATTGACGCCCGCGCTCGCGATGACATAGCGGCCGCGCGGCTGCATACTCTGCGCGCGCTTTCGATCGCTGTCGGTAATTGCAAAGCAGACCTGCATTTTCTGATAGTGCTGTGATTCGAAACGACGCAGTTTGCGTGCCTGCCAGGCTGCGTACCAGGCTTCGGGACGCCAGCCGGCTAAACGCTCCGCGTAGCGCTGCCAGATCACCCATTCCACGTTATGGAGACGTAGTCCGACAGGCGCAGCCGTCAGCTCGCGCGCCAGCAGGGCCAGTGGAATCATCGAGGAATGATCGGCATGGATGCAATCGAACTGGTGGCTCCGGCAAATGCGGCCGAGTTCTTCCCGAATCTCCGTCCGCTGAAATTTCCATACAAAAAGCGGCAATTCCGCCAAGAGCGACCGCAGGATATTGGCCGGAGAATTACGGGTATCTGCCTTAACAACACTGAGAGCGGCGACATCGGCCAGCGCCATCTCCCGACGAGCTTCGCTGATGTCGTCGCGGCTGACAGCCAATACATGAACTTCGTGGCCTTGCCGGCTGAATTCACGGCTGATGTTGACAATACCGATTTTGCCGCCGTCGGTAGCGGGCCAGGGAAACTGCGGCATAAGTTGGAGGATACGCATCAGCTATGTGCACTCATCCGGTATTTCCTGTATGGGTCCTGGCCTGACGACGACGCAAGAGGCGGCGGCTGACCGCGCTGCGGGCATAGCGCAGCATCGGCCTGAGCGCTCCCTGCCCGAGCGTCACGGCGGCGACCTTGTCGCGAGGGATGGGCCGGCGTTCGCGGCGTATGGTGCGGAACATTTCCGCCGGAATCCCGAAGATCACGTCGAATAGAGCCGAGGGTGCGGCGGGGTATGCCAAGCCTTGCAATAAAAAATAGGGATAATACAAGATCGTACGCAGCAGGGCCTGCGCCAGGGGGAAGTGTCGCCAGTGGTAACGTGTCAGATTTTTAGCGGCTGCAATCCAGCGCTCGATCGGTACGCGGGACCGTGGCGAAGCGAAATGCAGCGTCCGGATCGCGGGCACATAGCGCACCGAGTAACCCCGCGCGATCGCCCGTGTGCAGAAATCCAGTTCTTCGAAGACAAAGACATCCCAGAAACCGCCGATGTCATCTACCACGCTGCGTCGGACAGCAGCGCCGGTACCGTGAAAGAGATTGCTCGGAAATCCGTCGGGCGGCATTGCCGACTTATCAACCGGCAACGGATGCCATTGATAGACACGGTTGCCGTCGCGTACTTCAATATCTTCCGTACCGACAATATGGACCTCTGGGAAGCGGTCCAGGAGCGTAGCAACCTGCGCCAGCGCTTCACTGCTCTCGGGGTAAGAATCATTGTTGGAAAGCCAGAAGACATCGCCGCTGGCTTTTGCGAAGCCGATATTGATGGCATGGGTGCCCATGTTGTAAGGCAGCCATTCGTAGAGCAGGTCGCCGAATTCTCCTTGCATCATCTCGCGCGTGCCGTCCGTCGAGCCGTTATCGATGACGACGATTTCCACATCCGGATGGGACTGTCGCCGGTATGCTTCGATCGTGCGTCGCAGCTCGTCCTTTCGGTTAATTGTCGCTATGACGACGCTGAACTTCACGTATCCAGGACGCCGTCCCTTCTTCGGATTGTTTGCAAACCCCGCGTAAACCGCGTCTGCCAGGGTTCACGCACCAGTCGGAATTCCAGACGCCTGCCGCCGGTCTCGCCCTGCGCCCGGTTACATGCCGCCAGCATCAGCCCCAGGAACACCCAGACGCCGGGCAGCGCAAAAGAGTTGCCCGTCAGGTTATGCAGGGTCGTCAGACCCAGAAGATAAGGCATCACACCGAGGAATCGCTGGCTTGCGATCGAACAAAAGTGGCGGTGCTTCATCCAGAACAGGGCCAGAAGATATAGCGAGACAAAGAGGCCGAAAACACAAAGAAAGCCCACAATGCCAGTTTCGGCCAGTGCCGAAAAAAAAGTCGAATCCGAAAATGAGATATCGGCCCGTCGCGCTGACGCCGACTGCGAGAAGCGACCGACGCCGATGCCGTTTATGGGATACTCCTGCCAAACTTCAATGCCGGTCCTCAGCGTAAGCTGCCTGGATTTGAGCGACTCGCCGGAAATACCCTCCGAATACGGCGTCAGGCCGGTTCCCAGGATGCCGCCGATTCGTTTGGCGAAAAGATCGATGACACTCACCTTCGTTACCGGTTTGATGACGCTGTCCACCGCAAAAATTACCAGGCCCATCGCCAGCATTCCGTACAGCACGCGCAGACGGCTTTTACCTTTCTCGATCAAGAGCACAGTCAGCAACAACACAGCCAGGCTTGCAAAGCCGGTCATCGAAAAGGTCAGAAAGATGCAGGCGCCGCAGGCCAGCAAAATCGCCCAGTTCATTATCTTCGAACGAAAAAACATAGGTTTGCCCTGCAAAAAGGGCACGCTGAGAAACATAAGCACCAGTGACATGTAGGCCGCCAATATCGACGGCTCGCTGAAGATCGAGGTTGCGCGGTAAAAGTTTTCGAATTGCAAGGCAAGCTGATCCGTAACCTGATCCTGAATCTCACCCTCCCGCGCATAATAAATCGATACATTCGTCACCTCCACCCATGCCAGCGGAAGGTCGAAAGCGCGTGCAAACACCTGGTAGATGCCGAAGAGGGCTACTATCAGACCCCAGACCATAAAGGCGCGAATGGCTCTGGCAAAGACCTCCGGCAGATCATCGAGGCCCGCAACCAGCACCGCGAAGATCCAGACGAAGAGAAAATGCAGGAAGGTTTTGCTGAACTGAATAAAACCGACACCTTCAATAATAGGCGTGAGGCCGGAGAGCAGTACTGCCGGCAAGACAGCCAGCAGGCACATCATGGGCAAATGCAGGGTAAATCGCAGGGTGATACCATCCCAAAGCAAGCGCTTCAGCACATACAGGTAGAAACAGCCAAGAACGAGATCGATCGAAGTTACGCCGAAGTTGCCGATGCTGAAAAACTGGAACGAGACGAGGGTCCAGGCAATCAGAATGAGGCTGTAATAGAAAGTGGTCAAGCCTGATAGCAGCTCAGATTGGTTAGCAGTTTGCTGTTCGGTGATAAAATTACGCATTCGCGGCCAATATCGAAAGCCACTGCGAATTCCCCCGGGCTTAAACAGGTGACCGGCATCATATTTGAGTGTCGATAATTTTTACTTTTGCGATGCGTCTTTCTCCCGGTTGTCGTTCGGACTAAAGGCATCGAACTGAGTCGGCGGCAACATACAGTCAGAATTGTGAGCATTCATATTTGCGGAATTGCGATGAAGAAGCTGTTGTTAGCGGCCCTTGGCTTGGTATTGCTTGGCGGAACATTCGGCCTGCACGGCCAGGAAGCCGGCGAACGTATGTTGATCGAGGAGCTTTCGGGGCACCCTTATTTGCTGCTACCGGTGTTGCCTGCCGACGGCTCCGTCTGTTACCTGACCTTTAAGCATCACGAATTCAATACCGGCGGCACCAATGACATGGATGACGCATGGTATGCTGTGCGCAATCCCGACGGCTCCTGGGCCGAGCCGCGCAACATCGGCGCTCCGCTCAATACCTTTACCAGCGATGTCATCTTCTCCGTATCGGCGGATGGCAAAACCGCCCTCGTTTCGGGTAATTACGCCAAACGTTCCTTCATCAAACCCGAAGGACTGTCGTTTTCACGTCGTCTGGCCGATGGCTGGACCAAGCCGGAAGTCATCTATATTCGCCAGTACAAAAACAACGGTCGCAACTACATGGCATCGCTGTCGCTGGACGGCCGAACGCTCATTCTTTCCCTTATGGGCGACAACACCGAGGGCGAGCTGGACCTTTATGTCTCGCATCGCTCTGCTGTTCACGACAATGTCTGGGAACCGCCTCAGCACCTGGGCAGCGTCATCAATACCGAAGAATTCGAATCTCATCCCCATCTGGCTGCCGACGGCAAGACCTTGTACTTCAGCTCCACCCGCGAGGGAGGATATGGTTATGCCGATATCTACATGTCGCGTCGCCTGGATGACACATGGCAGAACTGGAGCGAGCCCGTCAATCTCGGCGAACGCTTTAACAACGAAGGCGAAGACGGTTCGATCTGGCTGAGCGCCCCCGGCGACAGCGCCTACTTCATCTCAAGTACGGATCTCAACAGTGGAATCGGCGTCTATTTCGCCGAGTTGCCGCAGCAATTCCGTCCCGAACCCTACGCCCTGTGCAGCGGCAAGCTGAGTAACAGCGATCTGGAGCCTACGATGGATGCTATGGTAAAAGCCTATGCCGTCAGTGATACCGGCGCCCCCATCCCTGCCGCCAACTCCTTT
Organism: Candidatus Kapaibacterium sp.; assembly: GCA_028284775.1. Lineage (GTDB taxonomy): Bacteria > Bacteroidota > Ignavibacteria > Kapaibacteriales > UBA7675 > JANQRB01. Next base: position 50,191 of record JANQRB010000017.1, read on the forward strand.
TCTTCTCTGCCCGACGGCACCTATGGATTTACGCTCACGCGCGGACGCGAATATCTGATCGAAGCGAGCAGTCCGGGCTACCCCGCCGTCTACACCAGCGTCGACCTTCGCGAGCTGAACGACTACCGGCACATCGAGTATGACTTCATGCTGGAACGTCAGCGCAATGGCGCACGTCCCCTCTGCTCTGTCTACTTCGATTCGAAGGACACCACCCTGCACCCATCGCAGGCCCGTGAGCTGGCCAAGACGCTAATCCCTGCCCGCAACGTTGAAGGCCTCCGCATCGACGTCGTTGGCCATGCCGATGATCTGGGTACCGACCGTGACAACCTGATGCTTTCCCTCAAACGCGCGCGGGCCGTTGCACAAGGCCTGTATGAACAGGGTATCGTGGAGTCCATGGTGTCGGTACGCGGCTTGGGCGAGCGTGAACCGGCGCAAGAAGGACTGGATGACTCGGCACGGCAGGCAAATCGCCGGGTGGAGATTGTGCTGGTGTATCGGGGAGATGGAGATCGGCAGTGACTTCTTGGCTGGGGCAGTGACTTCTTGGCTGGGACGTTTGGTGTTTTTGTGGGCTTTGTGGGTTTGTGGGCTTGATGTGCTGACCACGGGGGCACGGGGGGCACGGAGTTGATTGAGATGTTTTGGTGGGTTGACCCGCTTTCTTGCTTGCCTGTGTTGATGGTGGCGACCACGGGGGCACGGGGGGCACGGAGTTGATTGAGATGTTTTGGTGTGGGGTTGGTGGGTTGACTTGGTTTCGTGGTTCATGGTTCTTGATTTTTTACTGGTTTTCTGGATGCATATTCTGTGTTGCGCGGAGGCACGGGGACTGTGCTTGATTTGCTAACAGCCGGATTTTCAGGTTTTGGATTTGAGCTTGATGAGGCTGCGGAGGGCGTGGAGCTCTTCGGTTTTGAAGAAGCCAAAGACAGTCAGGATGCCGAAGAATGCGGCGACGGCGCCCAGACGGAGGGATATTGATGCGGCTAGTGTCAAGTCAGCGCTGAGCTGGATGGCGGACCACCAGACGATGACAGTGACGGCTATGACGAGTGCGAGCCTGCCCCATTCGTACGGCACGGGATAGATGCGGCGGTTGACGAGGTAGAGAACGAGCGCTGCCACGAAGTAAGCACCAAGGGTGGCCCAGGCGGCACCAAGGATACCGAGGCTTGGAATAAGCGCCAGATTGAGTACCAGGTTAACCAATGCGGCTATGCCGGTTGCCAGTGCCAGGTAGGTGGATTTTTTCTGCAGGTAAGGCCCCACCACAAAGTTGGTGAAGACACCGTTGAAATAGTAGCCGGCCATGACGATTGGAATAATAAAGAGTCCGCCCCAATAACGTTCGTCGATGATGCTTATGCCGAAGACAGGTTCCCGAACGAGGAATTCGATGAAAAATGACACCAACAGGAACAGCAGCGCGGCGGCGAGCGTGAAATAGGTGAGCACGCGGGCGAACATAAGACTGGCGTCGGCGGATTTGGCTTCCTGTAAAAAGAATGGTCGCCAGGCGTAATCGAAGACGGTGACGAAGATCATCATGGGAATTGCCAGGCGATAGCCGGTCTGGTAAATGCCGAGGGCTTCGTCGCCGGCAAGCGATTTCAGGATCGGTCGGTCGATCAGTTGCAGCATAATGGCAGCAACGGCGGATGGAACGGTCGGCAGACCGAATCGAAACATAGGTCGTAGCAGACCGCGGTCGATCGGCCATCGCAGAAAACGTTTGATTTCAGGTAGCAGGATGACGAAGCCGAATGCCGAAGAGAGCAGACCGGCGGCAAATATTCCATGTACGCCCTGATTCTGCACGACCACCAGCCAGATATTTGCAGCGACATTGACAACAATAAGAGCGAATTTGGCCAACGCAAAGTGTCGGGCGCGATTGCTCATGCGCAGCGCCGCGAATGGTATCAGTGCCAGGGCATCGAAAAAAGCGATCGCAGCCGCTACCCGCAGAAAATTGTGGTCGAGGCCGATTTTTAACACAGGGCTCAGCTCCGCCGAAGCGAAACCGATTATTAGCGAGAAGCTACCGCTGATGCAGAGAATTGCAATGAATGCCGCCGAAAAAACTCTACGGCTCTTGTCAGCGTCGTCCTTGACGAAGAAACGGAAGAATGCCGATTCGAGACCGAAGGAATACAGCACATTGATGAAGGCAATCCAGGCGTAGAGGTTAACCACCTCCCCGAGCTCAGCGGGTGTGACGACATGCGTATAGATCGGAGTAAGGAGAAATGTGAGAAATCGCCCCAGGACGGTACTGACGCCATAGACGGCTGTCTCGGAACTAAGCCGGCGCAATTTTGTGAACATAAGCGGCTGTACTTCTCAGGTTGGCCCTTCTCGCCCGCACAGTTTGATGGAGGGCAAATTTTGGAGTATCTTTGTCGGATTTAGCAATACGTCAGTTTAACATTTCGACAAGCGATTCCAGCTAATGCGAAACTACAAAAAAATGCCCTGGCAGCGCCCGACTGACTTTGTTCTCAGCCTCGCTCTGCTGCTTTCCGCGCTGACGCTTCGTGCGGAGACTGAACTTTCCGAACAGGCACAGATCTTTCAAGAGCATGTCCGCTACCTTGCATCCGAAGAGCTCGCGGGGCGGGGCACCGGCGACGAAGGCAACGACAAGGCCGCCGACTATATCGCTCGCTTTTTTCTCAATAATGGTGTCAAAAAAATCGGCGACTCTTATCTGCAGCCGTTTACCGCAACGACGGGCGTAAAACTTGGTCCGGGCAATGCCGCCTCTTCTACCCTGTTCGTGGCGCGATATGGGATGCCGCGGGATAAAGCCCGCAGAGTGCAGCGCTCTTTCGTTGCCGGCAAGGATTACATGCCGCTCGGATTTTCGCAATCGGCCACTATCAAAGGGGATTTGCTCTTTGCCGGCTTCGGCATAACGGCCAAGGATGTGGAGTATGATGACTATGCCACTATCGACGCCAAAGGCAAGGTGGTCGTCGTATTGCGCGGCTCGCCGGAGCAGAATGATTTCCACGGTCCGCACAACGACCGCCTGCACGATCCGCATAGCTTATTCAACAAGTACGCGGCTCTGACGACCAAGGCCATTAACGCCCGCGAACACGGCGCGCTAGGGATTGTGTTCGTCACGCCACAAGGCGATTCATCAGAAGTATTGATGCCGCTACGGCTCGAGCGAATGGCCAATGATCTGGGAATAGTAGCAGTACACTTCAACCGCAAGGCGATTGCCAAGCTTTTCCCGCCGAAGAGCAGCCTACAAACGACCGAAACCAAAATGTATGCCAGTAAGACGCCGCACAGTTTCGAATTCGGCAATGCCGAGATGGAACTGACGGTCAAGCTGGAATTCACCGAATCGCGGACGGCTAATGTGATTGGCAGCGTGCGGGGCAGCGACGACGCGTTAAAAGACGAGTATATCGTTGTGGGCGCTCACTATGACCATTTGGGAATGGGAGGTCACGGCTCCCGCCACAGCGGCAGAGAGCCCGCCATTCACTTTGGCGCGGACGACAATGCCTCCGGCACGGCTATGATGATGGAGCTGGCGGCTGCCGTCGCAAAAAACCCCCTGCCGCGGTCCGTGGTTTTTATGGGGTTTTCTGGCGAAGAGATGGGGCTGTTAGGTTCGAACTATTATGTCAAAAATCCGCTGATTCCGCTCGATAAGACCGTGTATATGCTCAACTTCGACATGGTTGGCCGGCTAAAGGATAGCAAGTTAACCGCGATGGGCTCCGGCACATCACCTGTACTGCCCGCCTTGTTCGACTTTCTCGCTGCGCGGCATCCGGTTGAACTGTCGATCAATGAGGACGGTTTCGGACCCAGCGACCACACTTCCTTTTACAGCCATAAAGTGCCTGTTTCCATGATTTTCACAGGCACGCACGACGACTACCATACACCGGCTGATACCTGGGACAAACTCAATTACGAGGGTATGACGACGATCTACGCATTCGCCAAGGAACTGCTGGACGAAGTGGCGAACAGCCCGGAGCGCCCGGCGTATCAGCAAACGAAGGCATCGGCATCGAAAGGCGGCATGGGGTTCAGTATCTACCTCGGTACGGTACCGGATTACAGCGATCACCCGCGCGGCCTGCGTCTTTCGGGAGTGCGCGATGGCGGTCCGGCGGCAGAGGGCGGCATGCAGGCCGGCGATATCATCATCAAATTCGGCGACATTGATGTTAAGAACATCTACGACTATACCCATGCACTGCGGAAATACCAGCCCGGCGATAAAGTACAGGTAACGGTCCTTCGCGGTGAAGACGAAGATGAAAAAGTTGCGCTCTCGATTGTCTGCGGTTCGAAATCGAAAGGAAAAGAATAAGTACCTGAACGGCACGCAATGGCTGTTGCGGGATGATAAGATATGTTCTGTCGGTCGGAGGAGTGACGGCGCTCGCTGCCGGCCTTTTGTGTAACAGCGACCGTATCGAAGCGCTCGCAATGGTAAAAACCGGCTGTTTGCATTGCGACGGGTAAATCATTTGCTGCTGCCTGACAGCGATCCACTAAACGATGTAGAAGAAGTTCGAATGCAGGAAAAATCATTCACAATCCATAATTCTATCAATCGCGCAATTGTCGGCGACATCCGTTATGCGGAGGGCAGCGATCAGCGACCGCTGGTTCTGGTGCTCCATGGCTTTAAGGGCTTCAAAGATTGGGGCTTCTTCCCTTATGTCTGTCGGAATCTGGCCCAAAGGGGCGCTATTACCGTCAGTTTTAACTTTGCACTGAATGGCGTCAGCGAAGGATCTGACATTTTCGAGAAACTGGATGATTTTGCCAACAATACAATTTCACAAGAAGTAAGCGACACAAACGACGTCATTCAGGCTCTGCGCAGTGGCGCTTTGGAAGAATACGCGCCCCTGCGGGAACGGTGGAACGGCCGGCTGACCTTGTTGGGCCATTCGCGCGGCGGCGGCGTGGCTTATCTTGTGACGCGTGACAATCCCGACATCGTCACCGGCTGCGCGCTCTGGAATAGCGTATCGCGCTGGGGACGCTTCACGGACAGGCAGAAGGATGAATGGCGCAAACAGGGCTATCTGGAAGTGCCCAATGCCCGCACCGGCCAGATTTTGCGGATGAAGCTCTCGTACCTGGAAGACCTGGAAACGAATGAGGAACGCCTGCAATTGAACAGCTGGAACGGCCGCTCCATCGCCGTGCCGACGCTGATTGTCAATGGAAGCCAGGACGTTACGGTTCCCGCGGAGGCCGGACGAGAGCTGGCTGCTACGATACGGCAGGAGTTTGTGCAAAAGGTAGAAATCGAGAAAACCGGGCACACTTTCGGCGCGGTGCATCCGTTTCAGGGAACGACGCCGGCACTGGAGGAGCTACTGAAGATTACGGGGGACTTTCTTGGTTTATGAAGAGGATCCTGCGACTGGCACTGCTGCAATTGTCGCTTGTTACTGCCGGCTGTGAAGTGTTTACCATCGGCACCCCGCCGGTTGAATACAAGATATTACCCGATCTCGACCAGCGGAGTGCCGAAGGTGTCGTCTACCTGTTCAAGGCGGAAATTGACAATCTGAACCTGGATGCCGCCAGCTTTGTGTTAGCGCAAAAGGAAGATACGCCTTTGCTGGCGCTCGAGAAGTATGAGATGCAATTTGAGGTGGCGCGCGTGGGACGCATGATCCGCGGCACTGAGATTACCGAAATGATTGTCGACACTGTTTCCACCGCCCAACGGCATATTACCACGGAATTTAATTATATTACTCAATTAACATTCACAACGGTTAAACTCGATGACCGTTGGTTTATCAGTTCCATCGCAGATTAATCTTTAGCGTTCTCGATGAACAGGCTTTTAATTTCTTGCTGGGCCGTCGTGGTATGTGCGCTGCCGGCACAGGCTCAATCTTCACTTCCGGCGGAATCGCACGACCTGATAGATACAGCGCTCAGCAGCTTGTTGATGAATCGCGGCGATTTGTGGATGCCCTGGGATTTTTACCCTGACGACGCACATCGGCTGCCCATCGTCAAGGACATTTTCGGGACGCCGCTGGCGCTCAACGACAGTACACAAGCTCTCGCCAATAGTTTACGTCAGTCGCCAGTCGATTGCAGCGCTTCGCTCATGACGACCTTAAAGCTCGGCCGTTTCGAGCAGGCTTTTTACAAGGACCGGCTGAGCGCCATTGCAATGGATTCGCTGCTCGGCGCTAATCTCGACTCGACCTTCGGCCTTGTGGGCGCTACCGTTACGCGTCAATATGCCGGCGCAATGTTGCTGGCGCGCGAGGCTATCCTGGAAGAACGCGCTCAGCTTGCACCTTCGACATTAAACTTGCTGCTGGCACGCATCGACAGTATGCTGCTCTATTCCGAAGAAAGCAAAGATCTCTCGGTCTATGAGCTGAAAGAATCGGAACGGGCGGAATACCTCGCCGCGCGGCGCTATTTTGCGGCTGCGGAAGATGTAAGATTGCTGCACGGCATCTACAGCCAGGGCATTTCGCTCTACCATCGATTTAATGAATTGCTGCAATTCGGCACTTCCCTGGACGAGCTCTATCGCGATAGTCTGCGCAGTGTGACGATTAATACTCCTTACGGCAGGATTGCGATCGGCGGTTCCGGCGACGATGTGTATTCGGGCGATTATTTTTTCATCTTCGACAGCGGCGGCAACGACCGCTATTTGTTTCCCGCTCAAAGCAAGCAGGCGGCCTTCGAGCGTCCTGTTCAGTGTATCGTCGACTTAGGAGGCGATGACGTCTACAGCGCGCGGGACTATGCATTGGGCGGCGCGCTCTTCGGCTGCAGCCTCGTCTTTGATTTGGCGGGTGATGACCACTACGCGGCTCGACACTTCTCCCAGGGTGCGGCAGTCTACGGCTTTGCGGTGCTGGAAGACAGGGCGGGCAACGACCTTTATGCCGGTGGAGTCTTCACACAGGGCAGCGGCGCATTCGGCATTGGTCTGCTTCTCGATCGCGTCGGCAATGATGTTTACCGCGCGTATGCCAGCGCACAAGGATTCGGATTTACACGCGGCTTTGGCGCTCTGGCCGATTTTCAGGGCAACGATTCTTATCTCAGCTCGAGTCCCTATCAGGATTTTCTGCGCTATGACGCACATTTTGTCGCTTTCACGCAAGGCGCGGGTCTGGGCTACCGTCCTATTGCATCGGGCGGTATCGGCATGCTCTTCGAGTACCAGGGCAATGACGTCTATATTTCGGATATTTATGGTCAGGGTACTGCCTACTGGTACGCCCTGGGCGGCATCTACGACGAAGCGGGCGACGATCGATACGTGGCTTATCAATATGCGCAGGGCGCTGGTGTGCATCTGGCGCACGGCCTCCTGCTGGATGTAAAGGGCAATGATCACTATTACTCGCATGGAGTATCTCAGGGTTGCGGCCATGATGTCGCTTTCGGCGGACTCATTGATCTGGCCGGCGATGACGACTACACCGCCGAGAGCTTGTCGATGGGCGGCGGCAATGCTAATGCCGTCTCGCTCCTTCTCGATCAGAGCGGCGACGACACCTACAGCGCGCGCAACCTGACAAATATGATGGGCTATTCCGACTTCCGTCGCGAGTTCGGTATGATCGGTATCTTCGTCGATGGGGGCGGCAGCGACCGCTACGGCAGCAGCGTCGGCAACGACAGCAACGGCCGCAAGTCCACCTTCGGTGTTTTCCGCGATCTGGAATATGTAGCTAAAGTCGAAAAAGACAACAGCGTGCCCGCCCTGACACCGCCGGAGGCCGAGCGCGAGCCACTGGCCAGTGGAATCGACAGCCTGTTTACCCAGGCTTCCGCCGCTCCGCAGAAGTATCAATACAATGTTCAGCCTGCGAGGGACAAGATTACGGCGATGGGTTCCGATGCTCTAAGCTATCTGGCTGGCAAGCTGTCGACCGAGTCGGCGCGCGAGCGCCATGCGCTGATTGCGATCCTGACGGCCATCCACGATCAGGATACGCTCAGCGTGGCGCGCCTGCTTAACGATTCCCTGCAGTCAAGAATGGAGCCGACGGTGTTAATGTCGGCTGAAATTGCTCGACGCCGCGCTGTTGAACAGTGTGTTCCCACGCTTGAAGACCTGTTGCAGCACCCATCGTGGCGGGTGCGGTCGAAGTCGGCCCATTCGCTCAGCCCGATGGATTCCGTCTCCATTGCGAAGCTGCGGCCGCTGCTGCGAGATTCACATCCTTATGTTAAAATGCGGGTGGCCTACAGTCTGGGCCGTATGTTACCGACACCCCTGGAAGAGATAGCCAGAGACGTATTGCGCATCGATATGCAGGTCGTCCGCAATAGTTTTATCATGGGTATCAAACGGCGCAACGAGGACTTGCCGATGCCGTCGTTTCTCGAACTTTTCGCCGCAGCGCCGGATGAGAAAGCCAGGATTGCGCTGGCCCCCCTCCTGCCCCTGGTAACGGAATCAAAACGAAACGGCAAAGAATACCGAACCTTCGTGCGTCTGCAGTCGCCCGCCGTACGTGAATCCGTCTACCGCGCCATTGCGCAGTCGGACAATAAATTCTGGCGTAAGACGGCGGCCGCCAATCGACGCGCGGAGCGCAACAAAGTGTTGCAGGCCCTGATTCCCGACCTGGACGCCAAACGGAGATAGGAGGGTGCTGCGCCAATACTTCACCTTGCACCAGGTTGCCCGGGAGCTTAACAGCCTGGCCGGAATGCACCTGAAGGAGTGTTACACCCAGGAAAAGAACAGCCTCATCCTGCTCCTCGAAAATGAAGATCTCTTTGCATTGATCGAATGCTCTATCGACCCCCAGTGGGGTACGATGTTTATCAAGAACGATTATAACCGCGCCCGCAGGAATACGCTTAACCTTTTTCCCGCTGCCCTCGGCCAGCGGCTTCTTAGGGCTGCGATCCTTCCGAACGAACGCATCATAACGCTGCAGCTTGAAGAGCATCGCATCCACTGTATTTTTTTCGGCGGCGGCAAGGGTAATATTATTGTCACGGATTCGCATGACAACGTGGTCGACGCGTTTAAGTCGCCGAAGAAACTACTGGCAACGGTGTTTCGACCTGACTCGCCGACGATCGAAGCATTAAACAGTATGCCGGGCGAGCTGCCTGTTGCCAAAGCCCTTTCGACCTCCCTCCTGCTCCCGGGCAAAGAATACCCCCGCGAGCTGTGTTTGCGACGCGGCATCGATGCCCGAGCGCAGCTGGCTAGCTTGTCGGCCGCGGAACAGATGGAGCTGGAGTCAGCCGCGCGCGAGTTGCGCGATGAATGTCTGGGCAGCCGGCGCTATTATATCTATCGCAATGAAAACGGGGCGCCCTTACTATCGTTGATACGGCTGCACGATTCCGGCGAGCCGGAACATATTCTTGACAGTATTAGCGATGCACTGTTGCTGCGTATTCGTACAGCCCGGCGGGAAAGACGCTATCACGGGCAATATGCCATGCTTGCCAAAGCGCTTAAACTTAACATCGACAAGATACAGAAAGCCTTGCGGCGTCTCGAAGACGAAGGCCGGAATGAAGACAGAGCTCAACAGCGACAACTCTTCGGCGAGCTTCTGGTGGCTCACGGCAATTTACACGCCAAGGGCCTGAACGAGCTGACCCTCGTTGATTGGAACGGCGCTTCGCATGTTATTCCACTGCTTCCCGAGCTAAGTGTGCTGGAGAACGCCAATCGTTTTTTCGACAAAGCCAAGAATTCACGCCAGGCGCGCGTCATTCGTGAACAACGCTATTTTGACTATCTTGCGCGCGAAGAAGAGCTGCAGCGGGCGGCAGAGGAATTTCAAGCGGTGCAGGACCTCGCAAGCTTACAGTCGTTTATTAACCGCTTTCCATCAATCATCAGGACCATGAGCAGAACGTCACAGCAGGAAGAACAACGCTTCCGGACATTTGAACTTGGCGAAGGCTTCACCTTGTATGTCGGAAGAAATTCGGCAAACAATGACGAATTGACAATGCGATTTGCCAAGCCGCAGGATTACTGGTTGCACGCGCGCGGGGTCAGTGGCTCGCACGCAGTAATAAAAGGTCCCGACAAGGACAAGCCGCCGAAATACATTATCAAACAGGCGGCGGCAATTGCCGCTTACTATTCGAAAGCCCGCAATGCCGGCCTGACGCCCGTCGTGTACACTCAAAAAAAATATATTCGCAAGCCCAAAGGCAGCGCGCCGGGAGCCGTGGTACTCGAACGCGAAACTGTAGTGATGGTACGTCCTCAGTTAATGGAAGAGAATTAAACAACATCCGCTTTACTTAACGACACAAAGCCGCGCCGTGGCGCTGTTTCCCGCCGCCAGTACACGACACAGGTAGGCGCCGGCGGGTAACCGGCCGCAATCAATACTTAAGTTCTTGCTGATTGAATACGATGACGGAAGAGTTTTGGCATACAGCAGGCGACCTGTCAGATCCATCAGCTCGACCTGTGCAGAGTGGTGAGCAGCGCCGTGAATAGTGAGTGCGACTCGCTGGCTCGCCGGATTGGGCTGCATCGCAATTGTTAAACGTAATGCTTCGGGCGCCGTCTCCGCTATGTCGGTAGCGACATTATCATAGTAAGTCTGAACGCTGTTCTTCAAGGCGATGAGCCGCGCGAGGTCCGCCTGGCTGCCGTCGGGCCGTTCCTGAACCGCCGGGCGGGCGAACATAACGGCAACCACCATAGTCGCCACATCACCCGGACGCAGATGAAAAGGGCCGCTGCCTGCCACGAATACCCTGTCGCCGGGACCGCTGTCGGCATCGACCGATGCGGAGGCCAGCATATCATAGCGTTCGGAAGCGTTCCCGGGCGGAGCATCATGATCCCAGGGCTGCAGCGTCCGCAGGCCGAGTTGCTCCGCGAGCGGATAGCGATTTTTGTCTTTGCGGAGAAATCCTTCCCCATCGAGGGCCGGCGTTTCAAGCAAGGACAGTCCTACATATCCGCTTGGCCCGGCAGCGCTCCACTGCAACGCCAGGTTGAGCGCGGGATCTTCGTTATAGTAGCGTAGGTAATCGTCATCGGCGCCGCTGCGGAGATTTGCGCGGAGAGCAATGTCCATATCATAAACCGCGGCCAGCCAACAGTCTCGCAAAATATCATCCGAAACATTGCGAACAGCATAGCGAATCATCAGAACATCCCGCAGATCACCGCTTGCCCAACTGAGCACCGACTGTTCGAATTGCAGCCCCAGCGGATAACCGGCTTCGACCGGATCGACGTCCGCCCCCTGATAGAAGCTCAAGTCGGTGTCTTTGAAAACGCAGAATATTTGCTCATCGGATTGGAAGACCGGTCCCTGCGAAAATGACGCCGTGTTGCGCTGAGCCTGATCCAGAACATAGCGACCGAAAAAGCGCTCGCCGCCCCATTCGCTGCCGTCGCGCCACAAAGGCCAGTGCGGTTCGGCCTCGTTCAGGGCACTGCCGTCCGCGCGGTAGTCAGTAGAAAAATAGACGCGATAATTTTCACTGGCGGCGGGTTGGAGATCAATGGCGAGGCCGTCTTCCACTCGTCCGGGCACGCACCAGGATATGCCCGCATCGGGATCATAGGTCATTGCGACGAGATTTTTCGTGTCTCCGTCCACTGTCTTGCGGGCGCCGACCCACAACCCGCCGCCCAGAAAATAGTGATCGTCGGATCCTCGCGGCCAATAGCCTTCTGATTCCTTGGACTGGGTATGCAGGGCCAGAACGCCATGATTACTTACCCGGACGGCGACATTACTCAGGCTGTTTAATTGAAAGTCAATTACTCCCTGGGTCGTCCGTTGCAGCCCGTCCCCTTGATTTTTTGCGTCAAAGCTTTTGGCACGAATCCCGACGGGGCCGGCAAGGACAAGGAACAATCCAAGGATGGCGAAGCACCCGCAGGTCGTTTGTTGAATACTCTTCATGTCGACTACTTACCTAGATATGTTCAATGTCCAATTTATCCGCCGCGCAAGGACCGGTCAAGCAAAATGTGTGATGAAAGTAACGCCAGCAGATTCTTTGTCACAGCAATGCCCCCGGCTGAAATATTGAAGCGTATCCCCACAGGAGCGGTGTCGGCATAACAACTCGCAGGCTCCCAAACGCTTCAGAAGTGATTGGCAGAAAATGCCTGAGATCGCTGGTTGCGTCCTTGATATCGGGTCTAACGATTGAAAACGACGAAAGACGAGTTTGACCTGACGGAAACAAAGTTCAGCCTAGCCGTTCAGGCTAATCCTAAGGATTGTAGTTCTCGCCGCAAGAGCTGCTTTGTATCATCGCCGGCAGGTGTCATAGGCAGACGGCAGGCCGGCCCTGCGAGCTGCAGCAGGTGCAGTGCAGCTTTTACCGGGATGGGGTTGGATTCGGCACCCATCAGACGAATGAGCGGAAGGAGGCGCAACAACTGATCTCTGGCAGCACTGAAGTCATCGCTAAGCGCATTGCGTACCATCGTGCCGAATTCGAGTGGAATAAGATTTGCGACCACAGCAATGACGCCGCGTGCGCCACCGGCTATCAAGGGCAGCGTAATACCGTCGTCTCCGCTGTAGAGTACAAAGCCCTGCGGAGCGTTGCGGATGATTTCCAGACATAGATCGAAATCTGCCGATGCTTCCTTGCTGGCCACAATATTGGGACACTCCTCGGACAGTTGCAACTGTGTTTCCGCGCGCATGGATATGGCAGTCCGCGAGGGGACATTGTACAACACCTGCGGCAGGTCGACGGCATCGGCGATCCGCCGGTAATGTTCCACTATTCCGGCCTGTGTGGGTCGGTTGTAATATGGGCAGACGAGCAAAAGTCCGTCGGCGCCCGCCGCCGCGGCCTCTCTGCTGAGCTCGATCGTGGCACGCGTATTGTTCGACCCCGTTCCGGCGACGACCGGCACGCGACCGGCACAGCGCTCAACGGTAAAACGAATGATATCGAGCTTTTCGGCCGTACTGAGAGTGGCGGATTCGCCGGTGGAGCCGCAGGGCACGATAGCCTCAATCCCCGCTTCTATCTGACGATCGATCAGACGGCCAAGCGCTACATAGTCTATTGTTTCATCGCTCTTGAAGGGTGTCACGATGGCCGTGCCGGTTCCGCTGAAAAGCTGGGCTTTCATAGAGTACAATCGGAAAATGGAGTTGCACACAGTTCTGAAGAGCGCGAATATACAAAGATTTTATCAGCCCGGAGACAGTCAAATTTTCACTGCGCCCGCTCGTCTCTGTGGCTCGTCTTCAGCATGCAGTACATCAAGATTGTCGCGGAATCTACGTAAATTGCAATATGGAACCAGGGAGCTCTCACGACAGCAGTTATATCGTAACGGCCCGCAAGTGGCGGCCGCTTCTCTTCGGTGGCGTCGTCGGTCAGGAGCACGTCACCAGAACCCTGCGCAATGCCGTTCAGAGCGGCCGCATGCATCATGCCTATATATTCAATGGTCCCCGCGGTGTGGGCAAAACAACGACGGCGCGTGTGCTGGCGAAAGCGGTCAACTGCCGGGAACTGACGACGGAGGGCGAACCCTGCAACAGCTGTCAGTCTTGTGAGGAGATCGGATCGGGCCGTTCGATCGACGTCATCGAAATCGACGGCGCTTCGAACAACAGCGTCGATGACATCCGCAAGCTGCGCGACAATTCCCAGTATCCTCCCGTACATGGTCATTACAAATTGTACATCATCGACGAAGTACACATGCTGTCGGTGGCGGCATTCAACGCACTGTTAAAGACCCTGGAGGAGCCTCCCAAACATCTGCTATTCGTTTTCGCCACCACCGAGCCGCAGAAAGTACCGGCGACCATTCTCTCCCGCTGTCAACGCTTCGACTTCCGCCGAATGCAGATCGAGGAGATAGCAGCCCATTTGCAGCACATCGCCTCTCAGGAAGGTGTGCAGATTGACGAGGAGTCCCTGGTAATCATCGCCAAGAAAGGCGACGGCTCAATGCGGGATTCGCAGAGTATTTACGATCAGGTCTTGTCGTTTTGCGGTAAAAACGTGGAAGCTGCGCGGGTCAACGAAGCGCTGAACCTCATAGATCAGGATTTTTTTTTCCGTCTCGGCAGTGCTATTCATCAGAGCAATATCGAGGCCATTTTCGAAACAACCAGGCAGGTGTTTCTACGCGGTTACGATCTGCAGGAGTGCCTGAGCGGTCTCGCTGAACACTATCGTAATCTGCTGACAGTACTTGTCACGGGCGATGCTCGCCTGCTTGAAACCTCACGTGACTACGCGGAGCGCTACCAGCAGGACTCACAATCATACTCCCAGGCCGACCTGATCAATCTGATGCAGATCGCGCTTAACACGGAGCAGGCGCTGCGTTTCGCGCCGCAGCCGCGGCTGCGGTTTGAGTTTGCCCTGGTGCAAATGGCGCATCTACCCGCCGCGGCCGAGATCGACAGCCTTTTGCAGGATATCGCAGAGCTCAAGCAGCAAATCGATAAAGGTATTCCGATTGCCGCCGCACCCGCTGCACTGCCCGAACAATCGTCCCGCGCTGCCGCGGAGCCAGACGGCGGCAGTAGACAAGGAGCAGAGGCTCAGGAAGTCAGTCCGCCTGCAGCCACGCAACAGGCAGCAACACCATCAACGGCTACGCCGCAGGCAAGCACGCCACCTACAGCTAGAGAGCAGACGGAGACATTAAATGAAAGGCCCCCGCAGACCGGCAGCGACGGTCAATCTGCCGAATCGGAAGGCAGGCTCGCAGCGACGACGAGTGTCGAGCAATCGCATCAGCCAGCGCCTCGCGCGGCGATCAGCGCGGATGAACTGCAACAGCGCTGGCAGGGATTTCTCAACGACCGTGACCGCTGCTCGGGCTATTTCCGCAAAATGCTGTCCAACCCGGAGATGGCGCAGATTGGCTTTGCTGACGCCGAAGTGATCATTAGCTCGCGGGAGGCCTTCTTTGGCGAACAGATTGCTGAAAAGAAATCAATACTCGCCGAATCGCTCAGCTCGTTTTTCGAACATAAAATCACCGTCACTGTCAGCGGCCCCGGGTCAGCAGCCAATAACATGTCTCTGTTCGGCAGCCCAGCGGGAGGGTCGGATGCCGGAGTCGCTTCGCCGACAGCGAAGCCAGACGCCAATGCAGCCAATGGTCAGCAAGCAGCGGCGGCTACCCCGCCGGCGCCGCAGCCTTCCGCAGCCGCGGCGAGTGTCGAGCCAAAGCCCGGCGATACCAAAAAAGCGGAGCACCCGCTGGATGAGGCAATTGTCAATCTCTTTAAGGCCTCAGAGATTCCATCACGCTAATGACAGGGCAGCAGCAGCAAACAAATGATACCTAACGCAATATTTCATGAATAAGGAATAAACAATGGCAGTAGAATCAGGCACAATGGCTCCGGACTTCAGCGCCCCAACCGATGGCGGCGGCACGCTGCGGCTTCAGGATCTGCGCGGCAAAAAAGTCGTCATCTTCTTTTATCCAAAAGACGATACGCCGGGATGTACGAAAGAGGCCTGTGGCTTTCGTGATAATATGGAACGCGTCACAGCGCTGGGCGCTACCGTTATAGGTGTCAGCCCGGACAGCGTCAAGTCTCATGACAAATTCAAAAACAAACACGAGCTGAATTTCACCCTGGTCAGCGATGAAGACCATGCGATTGTGAATGCCTACGAAGTATGGAAAGAAAAAAATAACTACGGCCGCAAGTATATGGGTGTTGAGCGCAGCACCTTTCTCATTGACGAAGAGGGCCGTATTACTCACGCCCTGCGCAAAGTGCGGGTGCCGGGTCATGTAGATGCAGTGATGGAGCTGCTTCAGGCTGACTGATTGCAGCTCTGCGTCCCTGCGGAACAATTTTTGTCCTTTGCCGTTTGCGCTTTTATCCAAATTTTGCGGCCGACGGGTACTGGAATCTGCGCGAGACCGGTACCTGGAAAAGAAATGATGATTGATTCACACTGTCATTTGGATGCCCGGCAGTACAACGAAGATCGCTCGGCGGTTATCGAGCGGGCCTTCGCGAGCGGCGTGCAGGCCATTGTGATTCCAGCAATCGGGCCGGATGCCTTCGATGGACTCCTGCGTCTCGGCGCATCCGACCCGCGACTGTTTTGCGGCATCGGCATCCATCCGCACGCGGCGCTGCAAGCCGATGACAAAGCCCTGCTGCGAGTGCGCGAGTTGACAGCAAGCAACAAAGTCGTCGCTGTCGGAGAAATCGGATTGGACTACCATTACGATTTTGCGCCGCAGGACATACAGCGCGATACATTCCGGCGACAGCTCGCAATTGCTCGCGAAGTTGATCTGCCGGTTATTATCCATAATCGCGAAGCGACCGATGATGTGCTTGGCATCCTGGAAAAAGAGCAGGATGGCCGCTTGCGGGGCGTACTCCATTGTTTTAGCGAAACGCCCGATGTGGCGGCGCGTACGCTCGATCTCGGCTTCCTGGTTTCGTTCACAGGCAATATTACCTTTAAGAAGTCGACCTTAGCTGCGACGGTCGGCTCTGTTCCGCTCGACAAAATGATGATAGAAACGGATGGACCTTATCTTGCACCTGTTCCAGACAGAGGAAAACGGAATGAACCTGCATTTGTACGACGTGTGGCAGAAAAAATCGCTGATATTCACTCGAAATCATTTGAAGAGGTTGTTGCGATGACAACGAAGGCAGCAAAAAATTTATTCCGGCTGACTCTGATGTTTCTTTTTATGCTCCCACTCATCTGTATCGCTCAGAGCGAAGAAAGCAGTGAGGAAGACGAATATTATTACGAAGACGAAGAGTACGTAGAAGGCGACGACGAAGATATCGAATACGAAGATGAATTCGAAAATCCCTATCCTAAACTGATCGGATTCGGTCCGATTCTGGGCGCCAATACGATCGTTGAAACCGAGCAATTTCTCTCGGATGGCGAACAGCAGGAACGCGACATTTCCCACGATGGTCTGATTTCATTCGGCGGAACGCTGTCCTACGGTCTATCCGATCATTTTATGCTGCAGGCCTCCTACCTCTTTTCCAAGAACAACAAGGTGGTCGAACAGGGCGCGCAGGTCAATCCAAACACGCATCAGCTGTACGATTTATCACTGCATTATTCCCCGAATCCCTATAATCGGATCGCCTTTTATATTTCGCTTGGCCCCTCATACTTCAATAATAATTACGACGATCGGATCGACGACAGTCACTTCGGGATTAATGGCGGCATTTCATTAATCGGCAATATCAGCACCTCTTTCGGGATGCTGACGCCGGTGATGGAATGGCGGGTCAGTTCGATCCTGGGCAACCGCAAGCTGGATGGCAACGAACGCAGTTTCTTCTCATCGATCCCCCGTTTTGTGGTACTCTGGTATCCGGATGTTTAAGTAGGGGTCCTAAAAATTACGGCCTGTGCAGTCAGCAAATGCACAGGCCGATCCTATCGTCAGAAGTGTGATTCATCACGAGCGTAAGGCCGCCAGCTGACGGAACAGCTCTTGTTCCTGTTCGCTGAGCTTCGTCGGCGTCACCAGTTGCAGCTCGACCAGCAAATCACCTTTGACCTGCGGATTGTCATAGTGAGGCATTCCCATGCCTCGCAGCCGAAGTGTCTGGCCACTTTGCGTTTCGGCTTGAATCTTGAGTTTGACGGTGCCGCCCGGCGTCTTCAGTTCCATCTCCCCGCCTAGGATCGCCGTATAAAGATCGACCGGAATTTTTGTCAACAAGTCATGGCCGCGCCGTTCCAGGTCGGCATCCGGCTTGAGCGTAACAGTGAGGTACAGATCACCGGGCTGCTGACCCTGCGTGGCAGCTTCTCCCTTGCCGCTGATCTTCAGTTTTTGCCCATCCTTGATGCCCGGCTTGAGATTCATTTTGATTTTGTGGCCCGCAACGGCAATCATTCGCTGCGTCCCGGTGTAGGCCTCGGCCAGACTTATCTCGATGCTCGCTTCGAAGTCGCGCGCTTTACGAGGCCTGGCTGTCCGCGTTCGATTAGCGGAGTTGGCAAATACAGACTGAAAGAAGTCGGAAAATCCGCCCATCCCGCCCCTAAAGAGCGAACCGAGGTCATCGAACTCGAAGGACTGCCCGCCGCCGCGCCCGCCGCCGGCCCAGGCATTCCAGTCGAAATCGCCATTGCGGCCGCCGCTGCGTTCATACTGGCGGTAGGCGCTGCCGAGCCGGTCATACTTTTTGCGTTTTTCCGGGTCGCCAAGAACGGCATAGGCTTCGCTTATCTGCTTGAATTTCGCCTCGGCCTCTTTGTCGTCGGGACGAACATCGGGGTGATATTCACGGGCCAACTTGCGATAGGCGCTTTTGATGTCTTCCTGACTTGCTTTGCGTTCGACGCCTAGTGTTTCGTAATAATCCTGAAAATCCATAGCGCAGTTCATTCTCCCTGAGTTATTGCCAATGTCAGTATAACGGACAAGCAGCCGTTCTCTTTTAGCGCTTCTCATTCGCCCGTGAAAAGCCGTATATTTACGCGGCGTAAGGCAAGTTGTTGCCGCGCGTACATACGAAAACATTCCAACATCGGGGATCTTGCGCTTATGTCATTCGATTTACTCAGGACTTTGTGTGCAACACCGGGCGCTCCGGGCTATGAACATCTGTTTCGTGAAGTTGTCCGCGCCGAGCTCGAGCCTCTGGCCGACGAAATCCAGGAAGATTCGATGGGCAACCTCTTTGCCCTGAAACGGGGACGCGGCAGCAAGCCGCGCAAAGTGATGGTGGCTGCTCACATGGACGAAATTTCGCTGATTGTGCGCTCGATTCACAAAGAAGGATTTCTGTATTTCTCGCCCCTGGGCGGCTTCGACCCTCGCACCCTGATCGCACAGCGCGTCAAAGTCCATGGTAAAGAAGTTCTCGACGGCTGTATCGCTATCAAAGCGGCGCATTTTACCAGCGCCGAAGAGCGTCAGAAAGTGACGCCGCTCACCGAGTTGTTTATCGACCTGGGTCTGCCGGCCGCAAAAGTCAGGGAATTGGTGTCCGTCGGCGATCCGATTACCCTCGAGCGCGAGCTCATCACCATGGGCGATTATTACTGTGGCAAAACCCTGGATGACCGCGTCGGCGTCTACACGATGATTGAAGCCTTTCGGCGCCTCCGGCACAGCGACGATGATATCTATGCGGTCGCGACTGTGCAGGAAGAAGTCGGCGTTCGTGGAGCACGCGTGGCATCCTTCGGTCTGGAACCCGACATCGGGTTGGCGCTCGATATAACGATCGCAGCCGATACGCCGGGCGTTGAAGAACAGGACTATTGTGTTCGCACCGGCGCTGGCGTCGCCATTAAAGTGCTGGATTCGTATTCAATTTCTCATCCGGGCCTCGTGCGATTTTTGAAAGAACTGGCGCAACGCAAGGCGATTAGCTATCAGATGGAAGTTTTGCCAAGGGGTGGAACCGACGCGGGCGGAATGCAGCTCAGTCGCGCGGGCATTCCCGTCTGCACTGTTTCCATTCCCTGCCGCTACACCCATTCAGTCGTCGAAACCGTTCACAATGAGGATGTCGAGCGCGCGATCAAGCTTACGCATGCCTTTATGGAGCATTCCGGCGAGTTTCGTTCCTGAGCCTGCGGTGGTGACGGTAGGGCTGCCATCGGACCGGAAATCAGGCGATAGTACTGTGACGAAGGGCGGCGTATCGCGGAAGACCTTCCCGGCGAGCCACTCTTAGGGCTGCGGGCCGACCGTAGGGCAAGTTCGGCGCTGTAATGTTTGTGAATACAAATTAATGCGATTTTAACAATGAATACGGAAGTTTTCCGTACCATTGTCTACCCGGCGTATTAAACTCTGAGTCTGGCAGCAGGGCGGTCGAGCGGCAGCCCGTAGTTTCATGAGCACCCAAGAGCACAAAATCCCGACTTCGCCATCCCTGAAACTCCCTTTGCGCAAGCGTATCGGACGCTGGCTGCGTCGTATTGTAACAGTCGGATTCATAACAATACTCCTCGGCTCCGTCGCGATGTATTTTGTGTCTCAGACCGACTGGTTTCGCGATATGGTGCGCGATAAGGTCCTGGCCTTCGCCAATGACAATCTGGCCGGGCGCCTCGAATTTAGCCGCATCGGCGGCAATGTCCTCTCGGGCCTGATTTTCGAAGACCTGCGTCTGCTGGCGGCGGGCGACACCCTGCTGTATACAAAACGGCTGACGGTCCGCTATGATCTTGAGCCACTGCTGCGCCAAACAATTGCGGTCAACCAGGTGCTCCTGGAACAGCCGCGCATCAAGCTCCTGCGCGACTCGCTGGACAGCACCTGGAATTACGAGCATATTGCGAAGCCGTCGACCGATACGAGCGAGTCGGCGCCTTTCGATTGGACCATCAAGCTACGCGATGTCGAGTTGGCGGGAGCCGAATTGATCCGCCGCGACTATACGCTCCCCGATAGTGTGCTGCCTCAGGGCGACCGCGTGCGATTCAATGATCTCGATGTGGGCGATATGAACATTGAGCTGGCTGCCTTCGCCGATTTCGAAGCGCGGCGTCACAATCTTCAACTGCGTCACATTAGTTTCGACGATCGTCAGTCGGGATTTGCCCTGCGCGATCTCAGCGGTGAAGTAACGACCGATACGAGTACGACCGACGTCCAGGCGCTCAGTATCATCAGCGCCGAGTCGGAACTGCATCTCAGCGCCCGACTGGAGGACATAAATTTGCTGGCCGGTCTCGACCCCGGCAGCTGGCGCACGATACCTGCCGCTGTGGCTCTAAGCGCCGATTCCGTTTCGACGAAGGATCTGCAGCGTTTCTTACCTGAGCTGGACTTTCTGGCCGGCACCGTCGGCATCCAGCTCAATGCCGAGGGACACTACGGCGATCTTACGCTGCACAAACTTATCCTCACCCTGGAAGAATCGCGACTGGATATCGGAGGCCGCCTGAAAAACCTGCACCGGCCGGAAGAGCTTTTTATCGATGCGACGATTAACAAAACGCGCCTCAGCTACAACGATGTGCTCGATCACGTGCCCGGCCTCAATATTCCCGACCTTGGCTATCTGGGACGTGTGCAGATTCAGCAAGCCAGCTTCTACGGCAAGCCGCAAGATTTCAAAGCCATGATTGAAGCCTCGACCGCGATCGGCAAAGTCGAGGGAACAGCAGACCTCGATGTGAGCGGTGATATTATGAAGTACGACGCCAGCTTAAGCTGTTCCGGCGGTAATCTGAGTGGCGTCCTGCGGGATAATCAATTTGCGTCGGAGTTAAACAGCAACATCATACTGCAGGGTGAAGGCACATCGCTGGATGAGCTTAACACCCGCTTTCGGATTGAATCGCGCAACTCTCGAATCGACCGATGGTCATACGCCTATCTGCTGGCCTCCGGCGATATCAAAGATGGAGGGCGGATCAGCTTCGATACGCTCCAAACCCGCTGGCAGCCGCCGCAATTCCGCAGCGATGGCGGCATCCCGTCGCTGGCTGCCAAGGGCTGGCTTAACCTGGCCGACCTTGCGACACCGACGTACAACTTCGATGTACAGCTCAGCGATTTTAATCTTGACAAGGTCGTACCGGGCCAGGAAATGATCTCCAGTATTTCCAGTTCGATAGCGTTTAACGGTCGCGGGCTGCACCCCGACAGTCTTGAAGTGGATCTTTATGCGAACATCACTGAATTTGCGATACCCGACAAAGAGTTCCTCCCATTTGAACTGACGGCCTTGTTGCAGCGGCGCTCTCCCGGCAATCGACAGCTTGCGATCACTTCCGGAATCGCCGACCTTACTCTGGACGGCGACTATCGCTTTAGTTCGGTCGAGCAGGCGGTCAGCTCGCTGGCTGAAGGCATCGGCGCCTTAGTCGAAGATAAATATCAAACGGTAAACACGATCTGGAATGACAGCTTATCTATGGCGCTTGTCGCGGGTGCTGTGGCGCCGCTCGAGTCGAATGAAAAGCTGGATGCCTCCTTCTTCGTACGCCTGCGCAATCTAAAGCCGCTTGCGCTGGTTAACCCCCGCGGCACAACTTTGGAAGCCGATGCGCAGCTACGGGGCAGCCTACGGGGCACCATGGGTGACTATAGCGTTGAACTCGAACCCTCGTCATCCGTGTCGTCGTTCCTGTACCGAACGGACAGTACCTATGTGCGTCTTCGCCCCGCCGGCTTTAACGCTCGCTTCTACAATCGATTTAACGATGACGGTTATCAGGCCATCGGCGGTCGACTCCAGTTGAATTGCGATTCTCTCATAGAGTTTAACAATCTCCGCTTTCGCAACTCGCAATTCAGACTTAACTACGATAATGAAGAGCTGCAATTCGATCTCGCGTCCGTCTTCGATGAAACATTCGGACTGCGCGCACGCGGCTCCTTTGATCTCAGCGGTACCGAGTACGTCATCAGTATGGATTCGCTGGGCCTGCAGTATGAGAATCGCTTTCTCTGGCGGAACGAAGGCGATGTGCGTGCCGCCATAACATCGAAAGGCATGCTGCTCGACTCGCTGACCTTTGTACGCGACAGCGCGGAACGCGTACGCTTCGGCGGTTTGATCAGTACGGAGCGTTTTTCCGAAACGACGGTATCGCTGCAGCAATTCAGAATTCGCGACATTAACAAGTTTACAGCGCTTGAAGACAGGATCGAAGCCCTTGAAGAACTCGAAGGCGATATTGATCGGCTCGACATCGTGTTAAACGGTACCTGGACAAACCCGGTAATTCTTGCCTTAATGAAAGCGGACTCCCTGGTATTCAATCGCAAGTCTGTCGGCAACAATCAGATAAATCTCGAGTATCGTGACTCGGTTCTGACCGGCAAACTGGTACTCAGCGATCCAACAGCCAGCGACGTATACAACTCGCTGAACCTGCGTATCGACCGTCTGCCCCTGGCAATAAATCTGCTTGGCAATGAGGATGGCGAGCAGTTGCACCTTATCGACGGCCGCGAGGTAAAAATAAACATCGAGGCCGACAGCGTCCCGATGGCGACAGTAGGCCCTTTTGTACCGTCGATCCGCGACCTTCGGGGCTTTGCGAACGCCGGTTTTCTTATCGGCGGCACCACACCCGACAAAGTCTCCTACACCGGCGATGCTCGATTTTACAATACGAGCTTCCTTGTAGAAAGCACCAACATGCGTTACGCGGCACAGGGCAACGCGCGACTGCTTAACAACAAAATTCTGGTGGACAGTCTGTACGTCATCAATCATCCGGAGGATATTTCCGGTTCGACAAGACGGCGACGCGCCTTCATAGACGGCAGCGTCACTCTGGCCGGCTTCGATATCAAACATTTCGATCTGAATTTCAGCACACAGCGTTTTATGGTGATGAACCGCTCTTCGCGCGCGACCAGTCCCGACTTATACGGCGACCTCGTCATCAGCACCGGTGACGCGCCGCTGCGTATTTTCGGTTCACTGCTGGCTCCGAATCTCAAGGGCGATGTGGAAGTTGTCGTCGGCGATCTCATTTTTCCGGAGTCACGGTCGAAATTGCGATCGCGACGTACCTTCTGCTTCGAACGACTGCTTCAAAAGGACGGACGCTGGGTCGCAATCGAACGGGACTGCGATGACGCACAATATGGCGACGCCATTCCTCGGGACGCACAAGAACAGGAAGGACCGCAGGAAGCGGCAGCGGAAGAACAGACCGGCCCCCGGCAGCGTTCATTTACCGACCGAATCTACTACGACCTCAAGATCGGCATCAAAGACAAACTCAAGGTAACGATGATTTTGGGGCCGCTGGAAGAATTGAAAACGGTCCTTACCCTGAGTGATGCGGCGAAGCCTTTGCAGTACTATTCACAAGGATTCGGCGACTCCAAGGTCGAGTTGTTAAAGGGCGACCTGCAGCTCGTCGACGGATCTTCGTATAAGTTTTACCGCAATTTTGAACCTAAAGGAACTATCAGATTTAACGGTGTACCGAATAACCCTTATCTCGATATTGTCGCCAATCTGAAAGGGCGATGGGTCAGCAACAAAGAAGCTCGCATCTACGTGGTCACGATGCAAATCAAGGGCACACGCGACAATCTTGATGTAACATTTGCCTACACCATAAATGGGACCCCGGCCGTCGGTGATTCCGATCAGATAACCAGCAATGCGCTGTCGCTGATCGTCTTTGGCCGTACCCTGGATGAATTTTCCCTCGGCGGGAATGACAGCAGCGGACCGGCAACCAGGGATATCCTGAATAATGTTCAGGGCACGCTGGGCGGTAAAATTCTCTCGGATGTGTTTAATGACTTTCTGGCCGGCTCCGGACTTGGCGTCATCGACGATATTCAGGTCGATCTCGGCTCGGCAACTGATTCGACAAATGCACTGGATCTTTCCAAGGCCCGGGTTCGTTTTTCGGGGCAAATTTTTGATGTCGGTGGAGAGTATCGCGTTGAGACGGGCCTGGGCGACGTTTCAGCTTCGAATTTCAGCCTCGAGCTTCCACTGGGTTTCTTCATCGACCCGGAAAACCTGGCCTCGATTTTTCTTGAAGTCTCTTTCTCAACAGGCGTTATCAATAAATCGGATCCACGCAATAAAGCGCTGGAATTGAAGCTGGGGCACAAAATTGTCTGGTAGGCCTTACTCGGCCCGGACTTATTCTGCCGCCTTGATGATGCAGAGTAAATGGTTTTTCTCGACGGCTTCACCTTCCGAAGTACTCACGGCGCTGATAAGGCCTGCCTGTGGCGCTTTAATGTCATTCTCCATTTTCATCGCTTCCAGAACGAACAAACGCTCGCCTTTCTTGACTCTCTGACCATCCTCTACCTGGACCTGTTTTATCAGGCCGGGCATCGGCGATTTGATGGAAGTCGAGCCGGCGTTGGCGACTGCCGTTTGTCGCAAAAGCGTCTGTAGATATTGGTCCCGTTCATTGCGAACTTCCACATCGTAGGTGTAGCCGCGCAATGAAAGCTGCAGCGTATTGTTGGCGGCGATACGCGTTACCAGGGGAACCCGCGAGCCGTTGAGCCGAGCGTAAAGGACGGTCGGCTTGCGCCGGTCAATCTCGATTTCAATTTGCGGACCATTGAGAATCTTAACAAAGCCGGAGTCGACTTCTGTTTCGGTTTCACTGTCGTAGAGTTCCGAAGACACCGTATAGCGCATGTGCACTTGTCCTGATTGGATGAGGGTCGGGCGGGTTTACAAACCTTCAAAATACACATTGCCTTCAAGCTCACCAAACGCCGCGAACAAACACTAACGAAGCAACAGCCTGCGCCGATGCCAAAACTGCTCATGACCCGAAATGGCCATAAAAATGACCAGTTAGCGCTATTGCTCCCAGCATCCGCGAGATGTAATTTAGACTGTCAGAACAAAGAGGCGCAGTCTCGAATGCAATCGTCCGCTAGCAGAGTTGCCGCCGATCGATACGCAGCAGTAAGTTTCAGCTAGACGTCACGAGGGAACACTCCTCGTCAGCTCTTTGCCAGAAAGATTTGCCAATTAATTGCCGCCGTCAGCAATCCCGACACTGCTCGGAAGGGTCTGAACTGAACGGGTTTGCCGGGTATCAACCGGATAAAACGAGGTGGGCATGCGCCTTTGCCCGCCAAGGGGGAATCTCAGGGGTAACAGACTAATTATCCACGATCACCGGCTCCGGCAGCCCGTTACAGTTCGTCTGGCGTTCGCACACCACTATTGCATTGTTCGCGTTTATCGGCGGCAAGTGAAGGGCTCAGCCGGATTGATACTACTATGTCGAATCGAGGCTAAGGATTATAAGCCCACTGAGATTACAATCCCAACTCGCGCAAGTACTTCTGGTCGGCATTATCGTTAAGTGACCAATAAGGCAAACGTCGTGATTGTTTCAGCGTAGCGTTTTCGACAATGCGAGAGCCTTCGCGGTACTCATAGGCAAAAATTTTGCGCGGGTAGTCTTCTTCGACCGTAAAACGCCATTGCTTGTCATCGGCCTCGACAAGAAAGGTTTGAACATCCCTCTGTATGCCGTCCCAAGAGTAACTGCCTCGGCTGCGGGTCACCCGGGCCTCCATCGCCTGCATCGGGCGATGAAAGAGACGCCCGGTTTCCAGGGTCTGGTAAAGGATGATGTTACCGGTTGGCATCGGTCTGATAAGCTCGCGGACCGCAATGAACAATTCGTCGGCCCACAGCGCACCAGACACTGTCTCTATATCGCTGCTTTGATCGCCTTCCGATTCAAAATAGGAAAAGGAGCGGGAGTTCATTCCGGAAGCCGTACGATTTAATTGTTGAAAAGTCTGTCCGCACCACTCCTGACTCGTAAAAGTCATTTTCAGCGCCGCGCCCGCTTCAATGCGCTGATCGCCGAGCCGATAAGCTTCCAAAGGCGTAAAGACCGAACTCATCAGTGAATAATCGTATATCCCTGTTTGGAACTTCTTGACGCGATTGAGCTTCAGAACGTTAATGACGTTCGGGTCGTTGGTGGCTGCCGCGTCGGACTTCACCTGACGTCTGAGATTAAAAGGCTCGGTAACATAAATCAGAGCGACTTCAGCTTCACGCTCTTGGCCGTAGCGGCTTTGTGTACTTGCGTAGGTAGAAATCTCTGCCTTGCCGTCGCCCCAATACGGCCAAAAGTCAGAGGAGAATGCCAATACCAGCGTTACAATTACAGCAGCAGTCATCGAACCCCCGCGTTGATGATCGAAATTGCGGGCTGATCTGCAGTGCCCAGGCTAGATACGATCATCGGGCGAAGAAATTTTCAGAGTCTGCATGAGCCAGCGCAGTCCGGCACCCGCCCCGGACCCGCGCGGAAGCGTATACAAATATGTTTGCCAGCAAAAGAGTATCAGCGCCAGGCCCATGTTGATGCCGACCAGACGCGAATACCAGCGGTGCAAATTGTTAAACGCTTCTTTCTGTGGCAACTCGTTGACGGGCGTTGCATCGAAACTGCTGATTTGCGCACGCAGGTCGAGCATTGACTCGCTAATGGGGCCGGCATAGCTGCACAAGAGGAAGAGCATGACAAAGGCCGGCACGAGGGACGGCCACTTTTTGGCACTGGGACTGTGTCCCGGTCTGAGCAGCAGCCCTGCGAGGATCAGAAAAGCGGCTACAAACTCAATGATGTTAAGACGGCTTAAGATCGCAACATTAACATCGCCGGCCAGATCACGTGTCAATATCCCGAAAAGGACGGGCGCCACAGCAGCACCGAACAAGGCGATAGCTCCGAACCACAAGGCGAAACCGACATAAAACAGCAGCATTGAAAGGTAGCGGCGCGGAGAAAAGGGCGGATTCTCGGGACTGGTCATACGGCATAAAAAAATGCCTTACCATCGGGGAAGGAAGTTGATGGTAAGGCATGCAGCATAAAGAGGAAGAGAACGACTGAAATGGGCGAGCGGGAAACGAGGCTCGAACTCGCGACCCCAACCTTGGCAAGGTTGTGCTCTACCACTGAGCTATTCCCGCTGGTCACGAAATACGTGGGCGCTAATATAGCCCTATTTCAATGGGCAGGCAAATAATTTTTCATAAATAATTCATCTTTCATTAACTCTTTTGAGTCCAGCGAGCGGAATATAATTCCTGCTAAAAACCGCAAAAATCGCCCGTCAGAGCGATTTTTGCGAGATATTGTTCATTTGGGTCAGACTGCCATCATCGCGCGAGGCCGCAGCTTTGAACGGCTTCCGCAGCACTGGAAGCCGCAATTGTGAAAGGATAGCACCGCTCGCGGCCAAATCTGTCAGCCTAGAAATTGACAGATTCGCCGACAGCTTCGGCCGCCGCTTCCATCACAGCTTCGCTGAGTGTCGGGTGGGCATGGACGGTCCGGAAGACTGTCGTGACCGTTGCATCCAGGGAACGGGCAAGGCCCATCTCGGCGATCAGCTCGGTTACATCGGGGCCGATCATGTGCGCACCCAGTAACTCGCCATACTTGGCGTCAAAGATAAGCTTGACAAATCCCCGCGCTTCACCGATACCGTGTGCCTTACCATTAGCGGTAAAAGGGAATTTGCCGATCTTCAACTCATGTCCCATTTCGCGCGCTTTGCTTTCGGTAAGGCCAACGCTGGCAACCTGAGGATGGCAATAGGTGCAACCCGGAATATTGGAATAATCGACGCCATGGGTCGAATGGCCGGCAATAAATTCGGCAACCGCAATACCTTCGGCCGATGCTTTGTGCGCCAGCCATGGGGCGCCAGCCACATCGCCGATCGCATAGACTCCCTCGACGCTCGTTCGGCAGTGCTCGTCGATGACAATGTTGGACCGCTCCACCTTGATGCCGAGCTGCTCCAGGCCCAGATTTTCAACATTTCCCACGACGCCGACGGCATTGAGGGCTATATCGGCCTGCAGAGTTTCCTGCTCGCCGTTTTTCTTCTCCACGACGACTTCCACACCATCGCCGCTGGCTTTCGCCGAGAGTACTTTGCACTGCGTCAAAATTTTCATGCCGGCCTTTTTGAAATGCCGCGCCAGTTCCTTCGACACGTCTTCATCTTCAACCGGCAACAGCCGCGGCATCATTTCAACCATTGTGATTTCGGTGCCGAATGCATTATAAAAGTAGGCAAACTCGGCCCCAATGGCCCCGGCGCCAATCACGACCATTTTCTTCGGCACTTCCGGCAAAATCATAGCTTCGGTGCTGGTAATGACACGCTTGAAATCTACATCGATCCCCGGAATCATCCTCGGACGCGCGCCCGTGGCGACAATGACATGTTTACAGGAAATCGTGGCGGTAACCTTCCCATTGCTATCCGCAACATCTACTTCCCCGGGCGACTTGAGCGAACCGTGGCCGGATACGTGCTGCACTTTATACTTCTTAAACAAAAACTGCACGCCATTAGACATGCGATCGGCGACACCGCGGCTGCGACCGACTACCTTGCTGAAATCAACGCTGACATTCTCAATATTGAATCCCCATTCTGCGGCATGATTCAGAAATTCCATGTGTTCGGCATTTTTCAAAAGGGCTTTTGTGGGAATACAGCCCCAATTCAGACATATTCCGCCAAGGCGATCACGCTCCACGCAAATGGTTTTCAAACCAAGCTGGGAAGCCCTAATTGCTGCAACATATCCACCCGGCCCGCCGCCGATCACGACGACATCGCACTGTAAGCTTTCCATAGTTCAGAATTCCCGCATTAGAAAGGTTGAATCAATATTCAATTGCGATTGTTGATTCGCTGTTGATTTTAGGTACGAAACCACAAATATACTGAATTTGAGCAACACGCGAATAATGATTGTCAGGCGGGAATGCGCAGATGCATTGTGAAAAAACGATTGTTTCCATTGGCTTTGTACACGGCAGTTGCTAATTTTGTGGGTCGAGAAATTGTGGATGATCCCCCGGATTATTTTTCACGCATTGGCGCAACTGAACTTCCGGCGAGTGCCTTTAATCTTGCGGGCGGCCTCACCGCAGTCCGCGGCCTGGGCCGGTTGTACATGCTTTCAGGAGCGACCCGGCGAATGCCTGTTCCCTCCGATCAATCCTGCGAGCTAATGGATGGTGGCGGCAATCTTTTCAAATGTCTTGCAACCCAGTGGAGAAAGTGAATGCAGAACGGTAGTCCGTTGGCGGAAAATGTAAATCAGGAATCGATCGATGAATTGTACGACGGCCTCGTGGAAGCCGAAGGCGGCCAGGTCGAAGAAAAGATTGTCTCGAATAGCGCGGAGGTTCTGCAGAATCTCGAACGTTTGTTGAAATTCGACAGTGTCCCTCGCATCAAGCGCGGCATTCAGGCCATCAAAGACAGTATTGTAAGTGAATCCCGTACCCGCCAGACACATGAGCTGCCGGCTGACGCCACTTTTACCTATGATTATCTCAGCAGCGAACTCGATCAGATACTCAATACCCATTCATCCGAACGGATGCATTATTACATACGCCGGCTTAAGAAGGGGCTGACCGAGGTAAAGACATCGCGCATTAATGACATTAATCTCAACAAGTGGAAAGAATACGACAACATCAACACCGATAGTCTGTGGATGATGGATCGTCGCGATGACTCGGGCGCCCACCTCGGTTGGTATTGGGGCAACTTTGTTCCGCAGATTCCCCAGCAAATGCTGCTGCGCTATACCAAAAAAGGCGATTGGGTGCTCGATCCCTTTATGGGCAGCGGCACGACGATAATCGAATCCAAGCGCCTCGGACGTAACAGCATCGGAATCGAAATACAAGAGAGTGTAGCAAAACAGGCGCAGATGCTTGCCCAGTACGAGTCTTCGCAGTTCGAGTCGAAACAGCATGTTGTCGTTGGCGACTGTGTTAATTCAAACTATGAAAACATCCTGCATCAGGCCGGCACCGGTAGTGTTCAGCATGTTATTCTACACCCGCCATACTGGAATATTCTGCAATTCAGCGACAACCCCAACGATCTCTGCAATGCCGAAACGCTTGAAGATTATCTGAAAATGCTGGGAACTGTGCTGGCAAAATCCTTCAAAGTTTTAGATCGCGGACGCTACCTTTCGCTCATCGTCGGCGACAAGTATCACAAGGGCGAGCTGATACCACTCGGTTTTTACGCGATGCAGGAAGCGCTGAAGTGCGGTTTCAGGATGAAATCGATTGTGGTTAAGAACTTCGAAGAGACGCGCGGTAAGATGAACAGTAAAGAACTTTGGCGCTATCGCGCTCTGGTGGGCGGATTCTACCTCTTCAAGCATGAATACATAATGATTTTCAGAAAACCCTAGGCCGATCCGTGGCATAGCTTCTCAGGATTTGTATACCGCCGCCCTGTCCGGGCGGCAGTTCACCTTGCCCATCGATGTAGTTTTCCCTCCCGCAAGCTTGTGTCTTCGTCGTCAATCAGCAGGTCGGTGAAGGCCGTACAAAAAAAATCGCAAAAAGTCATACCTGATTGTGACTAATTGACGACGATACAGATTATAGCTCCATACGAATTCGGCACCCCGGGGCAATTCTTAGCCGGAGCAACCCCGCTGAATCGTCAAATTTGGTACTCGTATAGTCCGCAGAAATGCCCGAACGTCGTTCATTTGACATTCGGGCGTTTCTTTTTGCGGAATCCTAAAATTCCGATTGAGCCTGTGACTTTTATAAGCTGAAGGGATTCTTGCTGACGATATCGGCAATCGTGCCATCGCGACAATCGCAAGAAGACTGAAAATTGTACTCATATACTCTGCGGGGAAATGCCTGGGACACATAGTGCTCTCAGGCATTTCCATCTTAAACCAACCACGCCGCAGCCCTCCTTGCCTCCGGTACTTTTTCCTCACTCGACACAAATTTTTTATTGATTTGTGTAACCTTTCTTTCTAACTTAAAAAATACGTGTTTCAACGATTAAATATCCTCGTGCTCGAGGCAACTATTTCCGACCGGTACATGCAGCATCAATCCAGCGACCTGCAAATTGCGAAACAATCGATGCGTCGATTCTTGCCGGTAGTATTCATCGCCTCGACTTTAATGCTGTTCTGGACAGAAATCACCTATGCCCAGATTGAAACACTTAATCCAAATGATCTGATTTCCCAACGTGATGTCAATGCCCACCGTCTGGACAGTCGATCGCATGCTGTTCATCTGCGTTCCCTGACGAGTGAGCTGCCTAACCTGGATGACCTTGGCCTGGACAAAATGAATTTCGGCGCCAATCTGCTGGCGGTCTATGATATTCCCCGCGCAATCGAATCCAATCTGCAATTACCCGATTTACAGGGCGATGTCGGAGACATTGTTCAGTTATCACTGCGATTGAGTAATGCCGGTCAGCAACTGGCGCGCTTGCAGTCGCTGAACGTTATCGGCTTTAAGGCAGTCGTCTCTTTTAAGTCCAGTATCCTGGCGGTCGGCAGTAGCGCGGAAGCCGGTCGGATCGATGATGGAATTCATCGCATTACAGTAGAAGACCATGAGTACATAAAGAATGGCGGCGGCGCTGTTTTATTCAGCCTGCCCTTGCGCGTCACACTGGGCGATACTGACGAGGCGCCAATTCGCCTCGACCATTTTGCCTGGATAACTCCGGTCGGTGAGTTGTCATTTGCAAGCTATGCATTCAATGACGGCCGAATTTCGATTCCGGATTTCTGGCGTTGGGATGATGGAAGCATTCGCTCTGTCAGCGCAATCGAAGCGGCGAATATTACGATCAGCCCTAATCCCGTTCTGGATCAGTCCACCATAGTCGTCGATAATATCCGCGGCAAAGAAGCCTCGCTACGCGTCTTTAACCTCCGTGGACAAATTGTACTGGATCTAAGCCACCGAATTCCTTCGGATGCCGCCACTGTCAGTATCGATCTTGTTCGAAATCAACTGCCATCGGGTACCTACTACTGCCGCGTGAAAACGGGCGTGGTTTCCGCTGT
Organism: Candidatus Kapaibacterium sp.; assembly: GCA_028284775.1. Classification (GTDB taxonomy): domain Bacteria; phylum Bacteroidota; class Ignavibacteria; order Kapaibacteriales; family UBA7675; genus JANQRB01. The sequence continues at coordinate 82,527 of JANQRB010000017.1, forward strand.
GCAGGTTATGGTTTTTGAGTAATTTCCCCTTATGATTGCCGCCCCTTGTGCATGGGCCAGGAGACTGGCTATTGCATCTTGTCTATTCGGCCCCCTATGCTTTGGCCTGCTTGCGGCCCAGGAGGCGGACAGTTTGTGGCGCCTGGGAATACGGGCAGTGGGTGGAGTTGCATTGCAGAGGACAACGCTGATCCAGGTGCCCGGGCACAATCCGCTTCCACCGGGGACACCGGCCTTCAGCGCCGACGGCGGATTCGAAGCCGGCATTCAGGCACAGGCAAGTATTCCTCTCTCCCAGACCTGGCAGTTAAGGCTGGCTTGCGGCATCAGCCATTTTAGTGGCAGCCTCCTCAGCGCCGAACAAACCAATTTCAGTATCGATGGCGTCGACACGCCCGGCACAATCAATCACTCTCTGGATGCCTCGCTTAACAGTTTGTTGCTGGCCCCCTCGATCCAATGGCGGCTCGCTTCGCGACTTTGGCTGTCTGCCGGGCCGACAGTCGGATTCGTATTGTCATCCGATTATGAGCTTGCCCAAACGATCGTCAGTCCGCCGGGTCAGGTCTTCGAACTCAGCGGCAGCAACAGCGTGATTACGGGCTCGGGGTCGCTACCTGGCGTACATAGTGTAATTCCCGCGCTGAACATCGGCCTTATCTATGATCTTCCGCTCGATCGCGAAGCAAGCATGCTCCTCCGCCCGGAGTTACGCTACCGACAGCCCTTCACAACTCTTGCCGCCGACATTGACTGGAGCGTGTCGTCGCTGTCTGTAGGGCTCGCATTCGAATTCTCGCCCCGGAAAGAGCCGATCATCGTTCGCGACACTTTGTACCGGCGGGATACCACGGTTCGCCTGCTCGCATCGGTCGAGCGCGAGACGGTATCTCTGCTTAGCCACGAGAGCCAGGATAGCATCGTCGTGTCGCGCAACAGACTGCTTTCTACCACAATCATCAGCGAAGAGTACATCCGCATTGTTCCGCAGCCGCGTCCGCTGCTCGACGTAGATATGCGCGCGCGTTTCGTGCTGGATAATAATCGCGAGACGGATAATGCAGTATTGAAAGTCGATGAGACGATTGCGCTCGATATCGTCAACCTGCTGCCCTATGTTTTCTTCGAGCGGCAATCCGCCGATCTGGCAGATAAGTACCGACGCCTCATTCCCGACGAGACGCAGGTTTTTGCAACTGCTTCACTTCGCAAGAAGGCGACGCTTCACATCTATTATCACATTCTTAATATTGTCGGCAAACGGCTGAAGGATAATCCCGACGCCCGACTGACACTTACGAGCTGTAATTCGGATCCGGGTACACTGCGCCAGCAACGTAAACTTGCCGAGCAGCGTGCGGCGACGGTGATCGCCTATCTTCATCAGACCTGGCGGATCGAGCCGCAGCGTATCAGTACCGTCATCAAGCGGCTGCCTGACAATCCCTCTCCTCCCGGAACGGCCATCGGCGCCGATGAGAACAGACGCGTGGAGCTTTCGTCGGATGACCCGCGTATCCTGGCGCCGCTGATGATCAGAGATACCAGCCGTCAGGCCTCACCCTCGGTAGTTCGATTCATTCCGGATGTTCTTTCTGAGGCGGGGCTTGCGTCCTGGCAAATCCTTGTCCTTCGCAATGACAGCACCGTCCACAGTTTTCAGGGCGAAGAGGCCATTCCCGATAAAGTCAGCTGGGACATCAACAGCAGTGAAGAGTTGTTAAGCGGCGGCAGTGCGGAACTGCACTATTATCTACGTGTCCGCGATCAGAAAGGCTACGCCGACAGCTCGGTCAGCGGCAAGGTGCGCTTCGAGCAGATCCGCAAAAGTCCGGAGAACGGAGACAAGCCGCCATTGCGCAAGATCGCCCGTTTTTCGCTTATGAGCTTCGACTACAACCTCTTTACGCTCTCTGATTATCACCATTCCATTCTCGATCAGGTCAAGAGCCGGGTGTCGGAAACATCAGAGCTGTCAATAATCGGCAGCACGGACGTGGTGGGCGAGGAAGGACACAATCTGGCTCTCTCGCAAAAACGAGCGCAGACAATTGCCGACTCTCTGGCGATTCCCGCCGCTCATATCGAAGGAATAGGCGAAGACCCCGATACTTTTCCGAACCAGTTACCCGAAGGCCGATTTTACAGCCGGCGGGTCGACATCATTATCCGTGACGAATGGTAGATTATCATTCGCTCGTCAAAACATAAAAAAACCCCACCGGGTTGTTTACCGGCGGGGTTTCTTTTACTTGTTCCGGGGTTTCAGATTGACTAGCGCACCCTGGCACTCAGTTCTGCAACTTTACGCTCCCAGTGCTGCACATCGTCTGTTTGCAATTCCTTTTTGATTTCGAGGCAGCGGCGCATCAGGAGTAATGCCGAGCCCTGGTGGCCCTGCGCCAGGTTAAGCTGGGCCAGCTCGCTCAGCACATCCGCCTCAAGGTCGCGGATCCCCTTATTCTTGGCGATCGCCAGGGACTCTTCCAAAGCAGAGCGGCTTGCGTCGTAGTTTCCCGCCAGCCGCTGGACCAGTCCGAGTTGTTTTGAAAGGGTGCCCAGGCTGATTGCATCGCCGGCATTTCGATTATCCGCGATCCGCTGCTTGAGCTTTAGGATGCGGCTGTCGTAGCGCGAGTCGATCTCTTCAGCGCTAGCTGGGTCATCCACCTGTGCCTGAAATTCGTCGCCGCCCATATCGGACGTCGGCTTGCTGCTCGAGACCGCCGTCGTTGTGACAGGGGCAGCGGCAGGGCTGGCGGAAGATTGCGCCGCAGATTCGGCAGCAAGCGGGAGGGCATCAACACTGGGCGGGATCGGCGTTTCGCTGACCTCTTCGGCTCGACCGTCGGCATCGAAGTCTTCAGCGGGTAGCTCCACGATCATACCCTCGCCATACGGCAAATAGGCCATGGGCTCGTGAGGCTCTTCAATCGCCGGATTGGAGCGCGCCGACTCTTCGTCCGCCATTTCGTCCGTCATCAGCGGACCGACAACAAATCCGGCTCCGACCAACATTGTGGCCGCAACAAGGCCGGATCCCCATCGGGAACGCGACAGGAATGATGCGACGGCGGCTCCGAAACGCGTACCGGTCAGCGCCGGGGCTCCCGCTTCGGCTCGCATGCGTTCCTTTACTTTGACCGCTACATTTTCGCGAAACTGGTCTGAGGCTGCGAACGTGGCGTCTGCGTTGCGCCAGAGGACTTCCTCCACCCGCAATAATTCGCGCACATCTTCAGCCATCCCCGCATCGGCGACCATCATCTTCTCAAGGGATTGCAATTCATCGTCGCCGAGCGTCCCATCGAGAAGTTTTTCAATCAATTCGTCACTGTTGCTCATCGGACTTCTTGTAAATATGGTGACAAAAATTTCTGCAGCATTTTACGTGCACGTGACACGCGCATCTTGGCCGATGACAAACCGATTCCGAGTATTGAAGCGATTTGCTCATACGAAAAGCCTCCATAGTAGCGTAGTTCTAATGGTTTGCGATAGTTGTCAGGCAGCTCCGTAACTGCCTTGTTCAGTGCCTCAACGAGCAAGACATCATCATCATTGCTCTCCAGCGTTTCTTCCAGTGAAACATCATCAATTGACGTCGACCGGCTCTGCTTGCGGGCGGCTTTGATGGAAAAATGGCGGGCGATGGTAAAGAGCCACGCCGAAAAATTGCCGCCCTTAAAGAGCTGCCGCTTGTCATACATCGTCATCACGACAGTTTGAAAAACATCTTCGGCCATGTCCTTGTTCTTCAACACACTCAGACAATAGGCATAGAGACGTTTGTCATAACGGCGATACAAAGCATCGAAGGCCTGTTCATCGTTGGCCTGCTGTACCAGCGCAAACAGTTCTTCGTCGGTCTTATCGATATAAATTCGGTTCTCAGCCATTCACTTGTGGATACGTTGCAAAGTTGTGGAGGAATCCGCGAACGGCAATTTCGTCACATCCGGAGGCTAGCGCTGAACGACAAATTTTTTCATCGACGATTCGAAACGGGTGCCGGTAGCGTCGCGCCCTTCCACGAGAAAGAGATAAACGCCGCTCTCGATCAAATCGCCCTGCAGATCCCGGCAATCCCACTCCACCCCGCCATTGCCGTCCGTCTCGGTCAGGACCGCCAGGATCCGTCCTTCGAGTGTGCGAACGGTCACGGTGGCATCCTCGGTGAGATTTGCAAAGATAATGCTTTTGTCTTCTGCGAGCCGCACCGGATTGGGATAGGCGAAAACTTCGCTCAACGAGCTGGCGGCAAAGGTGAAACCAAGGGTGTTGCCTGCTCCACCGGTCATGCGCACACCGGAGGCAGCGCGCACCTTGAGCGCCGTAACGGTATAATCTTTGCCCAGGGCGCCCAGTGGTGTTTCGTCGCTGATAAACAGGACGACGGCAGCCGGATCATTTGCATCGATCTCCACGCGCGCGACCTGCCCCAGGGGCCGGAGAAGATAGTTTGACGTGAGGGCAGCGGACTGCGCCTCCACCGGCAGGGAATATTCCAGGCGAATCGAAGCGGAGGACAGCACCTGCAAGCGTTTCAGGTATAGCTCTTCGACATCGGAAACTTCGTCAATGCGCAGATTTAGCTCGGCGGCAATCGTGGGTGAATGGTAGAAGTCGCGAAAGGATGCAACCTCAAGCAGGTGTTCGCCGGCGGGTAGCGGCCTAAGAAAGCGCAGCAGGACGGCATCCGCCCCGGCCGAAATGACGGTGCTGGGGCTCCCGACGCCGGCAATGCGAAACACGGCTGGCGGTACGGCGTCAGTGCCGACGGCACCCGTAAACTGTACCTGCACGCTATGTGCCCCGATAGCCGTCGCTTCCAATGGCTGAATAAGCTCGTGAGTATAAACTTCGATAATCGGCGAGCCGGCGCTTTGATTGTCGGGCATGGAGTTATTCACTGCCGTCATACCGAAGAAATGAAGCTCCTCCGGCTCCAGCATCGACACAGTATAATTCGGCTCGGTCGTACTGCCAAGGAGTGTGGCTTCCAGCTCGCCTTCCTCATTCTCGAGAATCTTAAACACGGCATACTCTTCGGCGTCCGGAGTTGCCTGCCATTGCAGATAAGCTTCCGTTGCGCTCAAGGCCCAGCCTTCGAAGGCAGGCGGCGTCTGCGGTCGGCGCGCCGCCGCTTCGAATTCCACAAATTCAACGCCCGATATGGAGCCAAAGGCCAGCTCGTTGACTCCGTTGGCGTCAAAGTCAAAAATCATCGCCGTATTGCTGAGAGCGCTCGGGTCGTACCACATCGGAATCAAGGTCTCGGTGGCATTGTCCCATCGAAAGACATAGAGATTCGGAAAGGCCGTAATGACCAGCTCTTCACCCGCACGCTCGTCCAGCTCGCCGGCGGCAATGCCATTGCGAAACCCGCTGGTAGCTCGCACCCCGTATATCTGATCTTCCCATACTGCCCGGTAGCTGTCGTGTCCATCGCTTTGCAACAGCTTAAAGGTCCATAGAGGCGGCTCGTACTCACGCTGCAGATTCGGTTCGATCAGACTGTGAAAGCCGAATGCGATTTCAGGAACGCCGTCGCCATCCGCGTCGCAGGCCGTCACAAACTGACTGCCGTTGCTGCCCTCAAAAGTCAACAATTCCTCAAGAACAAAACGTCGATCGCGAAGCTCATAAATCATAAGATCGGCATCCTGATCGGCGAAGCACAATTCGATGTTCCCGTCGTTGTCAAAATCGCCGACAGCCGAAAGCGGCGGCCCGAAAAGATTGATGCCCTCCGCATCGGGCGGCGAAACATTGGCGGCGCTGTCGATCAGAACGTACTCGCCGGAACGGAACTCATAAAGCAAGTAAGCGGAAGCCGAACGCGCCAGCAGTTCGGGTCGTTCGTCGCCCGTCATGTCGGCCATTGTACTGGCCCAGAATTGCGAATTGTCGATGCGTTCGAGCAAGCGCCGCTCGAAGGGATTACCCCCGGGGCTGCCGGCCTGAAACAGCACCGAATTGCCGCCGGACTGGGCGAAAAGCTCCACGATACCGTCACCGTTGGAATCACCAAAACCGCGGGGAATCCACAATTCGTCGAGAGAGTCGAGCGCTTCGAAACGTCCGGCGTTGAAGCGGTAGGTTTTTATCTGACCAAAATCGCCGCTTGCAATGTCGTTGACGGCAAAGACTTCCGATGCTTCGCCATACAAATCCCGCACCTCATTGAGTAGATACGAAGGTCCCAGGCTCTGCTCTTTACGAAGAAAACCACGCTGCGGCATCGCTTCGCGCGCCAGATCCAACTCGAAGGCACTGCGAACGGTGTCGCCGTCGAAACTGCTGAATATCACCTCGCCGAGAAAGCGTTCCACATCGGCCGCGTCCGATTGCAGCACAAGGTGGTGTGTCTGCGTATAGCGCTGCACGGCGGAAAGCTCTTGCCATTCGTCGCTGGATTCGGCCGCGCGGTAACGCAAGCTAAAATTACTGCGGCGTGAGCTGAGACCCGTAACGACAGCCACGCGGCGATCGTTGAACCAGGCCGGCACAATCTCGAACGAAGCCTGCAAATCCTCGTCAACCAGACTGATAATAGCGCGCTTTTCCTGCGATTGGCCGTTTGTCAGTGCCACGCGCAATCGCAGAGTATACTCGCCGGGGACGAGGTTGGCAAGGTCGATGTGTCCCAGAGTATCCCGCAAAAGCTGTCGCTCGCGCGAATCCTCGATGACGGTCCAGTTTACCGGATCCCGACTCCTGCCGATTGCGAGATCAAAATTTTTGAAGAGGGGCGTCGCCGCCGAGCCGAGAACCGGCAGGCTGGGAACTTTGCCGAGTTTAAAAGATTCGTCATTGCGCGGAAAGCTGATGCTGATGTTCGTCGCACCCAGGTTGGAGACGGCCTGCAAAGCATTCAGGCGTCCGGCACCGAACTCGGTGTCCCAGCCTTTGTCACCCAGGTCATCCGAGGTTTCCATCAGGATGCCGCGTATATCTGCCGGTGTGAGCGTCGCGTCAAGTTCCAGGAGCAGTGCCGCGGCCGCGGAAACCAGTGGCGCCGCGAAGGAGGTTCCGCTGACTTCTTCGAAGCCGCCGCCCATTTCGGTTGTTGCAACATTGACGCCGGGCGCTACCAGATCAACCAGTGAGCCGCTTACCGAGAAAATCGCCAGACGATCGCTGGGCGTCGTGGCGCCGACTCCGATTGCAGCCGAAAAATTTGATGGATAATGGGAGGCGCTGCCCCCCGAGTTTCCGCTGGATGCGACCACGATACATCCGAGGTCGGTCGCAAAGCGAATTGCATCCCGCAGCAGGGGCGAGTAAAAAATGTCGCCAAAACTCAGGTTGAGAATGTCGGCGCCCGCCAATGCGCCATAGACAATGCCCGCGGCCATATCATCATCTTCGGCATTACCCGTCACGTCAAAAGCGCGGATAGCCATAATTTTACTGTTGAAAGCCGCGCCGGCGATGCCGATGCCGTTATAACGCTCCGCCGCAATGACGCCGCTGACATTCGTGCCATGACCATGTTCATCGGAAGGGTTGGCGTCTCGGACGCGGTCGTCACCAAAATTGCGAATCGATTGATCGACAAGGTCATAACCAATAACGTCATCGGCAAAACCATTGCCGTCCTCGTCGATACCGTTGAGATCTCCCCTAAGACCTTCTTCATTGGATTCGTCGTGGGGCCAGGGCTCAAAGCGGCCGTTGCCGTTCAAATCTTCAGGCTCGTTGATCCACAACTGGTTTAGCAGATCCGGATGCAAAAAGTCGACTCCGGTATCCACAACACCGATAACGATCCCGTCTCCGCTTGCCAGACGCCACGCTTCCGGAAATTTCGTTTGCTCTATCGCCCATTGTCCGGCAAACAGCTCGTCTTCGTCCTCGCCTTCCAACAGCCCCTGAACTTTGCTGTGTGGCAATGAGTGCAGCCGGTTGATCGAAACCGATTCGACCGCCGGATCGGCCTGCAGCTTGCGCAACAGACTTGCAGGATCGGCTTGTTCGTCAAGCAGCAGAATGCGATAACGCTCCAGATCCGCCAGGGCCGCTGCGTGCTGAGACTGAGTGGCGTCGAGGGCGCCGAAACGTTTTTTTGATACAAAGGGCTCTACCGCGCTAATCGCCTCCGCCACCAGCGCCCGCTCCGTCACCTGCCGGACCGAAAGCCCCGGTTCGGCTCGTAACTGCAGAACGATCGACCGTGCTTGGGTTGGATGTGCCGTTTGTGCCAGACAGCAGGCTGAGCTGCAAACGATCAGGAAACTACAAAAGACTGAAAAGCTAAAATTCATGGAGGAATCACACTGGTTCACAAGGCGAAATATCTGCACAGAGTGTTGCAGCAGACGATCTATCAGCAGCTCTGTTTTGTGAGCGAGCCGCTATGATTATGCGGAAAGGCGTGAAGTTATCGCGGGCAGGCGCAAAAATCAATCCAAATCAACTGACGCGGAGTTGCCGTGCAGACAATTCCTGCGGGATCAGGCCGATGCTTCGGATTTAGATCTTTTCAGCTGTCAGCTCTCGTCTGGCGAATGCTGCGGCAAGACGTAAATCGGCAAAGTCGCAATCGCCGCTGATAGCGGCGCGAATCTCGCGCAGGCTGGCGTGGGAATGGCGGGACAGGTAGTCACGTACTTGAAAGAAAAGCTGCTCGGAAACGAAGCTATCGCGTTCGAGACGAGCTCCGGCTTCGATCGCTTCCTGCAGATGCCTGGCGATCGTACTGATACTCAGGCCGCGTTCAGTTGCCACTTGCTGCAAACTGGCGCCTTTGCGGGCCGCCGCCAGGGTAGACCGCACCCGGGAGGGCAATGATGTTGATACCTGGCTGTAACTGCGCTCGGCGGCAATATGTTGTCGGACGATATGTAAAAAATCGGCGCCATGCCGATTGACGAATACCGGTCCAATGCCGTCGATCGCTGCCAGCGCGTCATTTGTCTCAGGCAATGCGCGCACCACTGCATCCAGGGTAGGATCATCAAGGACCGCTCGTTCGCTAAGTCCTTCCCGCCGCGCGATTTCGCGGCGCAAAGCCTTGCAGGCGGCGGCCAGGACGGGATCAGCGGCTTTTTGTTTTGGTACACGGCGAAAATGAACCGGCTGCGCGGGCTGCGACATCTGCTCTCGACCCATCGCTGTTAGACTGATAGTCGGATGAAGTTCCGCGCTTTGTGCTACAAATCCTTCTCCCAGTGCCGAATCGATTTCCTCGAGAACTTCCGCGCGGGTGAAATCCCGCCCCGCGCCGAAAGAGGGCGCCCGCTCGAGCTCAAAGCTTTGTACCTTGGCAGTTGAATTGCCATGAACGACATCAGCCAGTACATTGCGGCCAAAACGATTGTTGAGCTCCGCGGTGCAGCTTAGAATGCACTGCAACAAAAAGTTGCGCCGCTTTGAACGACGTTCCGGAACGGCTGTCACAGCCGTGCAGGAGCTACAGATATCACAGGTATCGTCCGAGAGTGGCTCAGTAAAATAACTCAGCAAAAAATTGCGTTTGCACTGCGGTGTTTCAGCATAGCGAATCACGGTCTGCAGCTTCTGTAAGGCCCGGTCACGCCGCTCGGCGAGGCCCTTCAGATCTGCGGGCAATTGCGTCACCGGCATTCGTTCGAGCAGCAGGCTCAGACCGGCGCTGCTTCCGGCTGGTTCGAATTTCAACAGTCGGGCATACTGAAAGGCACGCATTGCAGTCAGTAATTCATCTTCGCGAACGTCCTGCTTCACCAGGACATCCGTCACTGAAAATTCAGCCGGCCGGCTGAGCGACTCGGCACCGACCGTACGCAGCAAAGCAACCAGCACCCGCTGCCGGACGGGGTCGCGGGTATTGCGATAATACTCCTGCAAGCGCTCGCGCGTGGTGGTGAACTGCAGGCGGGCGCGTCCGTCCGCAAAGCCACGCCGCAAAATGTTTTCGCGCTCCAGAAAGGCGATTGCGCCGCCGATCAGCCCTTTGTGCAAGCCGAGTCGATTGCCGATCTGGGCGTCATCCAGGGCGACTGGCGCCGCACTGCGCGCTCCGATCCTCGTACCGTGGATTTCGTAAAGCAAAGTGTAAACTTTTTCGATTGTTTCAGGGGCCGGATAGGTGCAGCCGATGAAAAACTCCGGCAGTTTGCGATCCTGCCGTTCGTAGAGCAGAAGCGAATCCGACGGCAGCCCGTCACGACCGGCGCGGCCCGATTCCTGATAATAAGCCTCAAGGGTCAGCGGCAAGTCACAGTGGATGACATTTCGCACATTCGCCTTGTCGACGCCCATACCGAAAGCATTGGTTGCGACGATGGTCGACTGAGCGCCGCTCAGAAAATCTTCCTGCACGCTGCGCCGCTGACGGTCGGGTAATCCCGCATGATAGGCTGCAGCGACCTGCCCGTTTTTGATCAGGGTCTCCGCCATTTCGTCGACCTTCTTGCGCGAACCGCAGTAGACGATGTTGCTACCGCGCGAGGCGGCGCAAATCTCAGCGACGCGGAGCGACTTATTCACTCCGCTCTCCACCAGATACCGAAGATTGGGACGGTCGAAGCCAAAGACGAACTTCTGCGGCCGCCGCAAGGCCAGATGTTTGATAATGTCGTTCTGAACTTCAGCGGTAGCAGTCGCTGTCAGGGCTATCACGGGCAGCCTGCCCAAGGCATCGTTGAATGCCGGAATGCGCAGGTAGGAAGTGCGAAAATCGTGCCCCCATTCCGATATGCAGTGAGCTTCATCGACCGCCAGAAATGATATGGGAAGCTGCTGCAGCCTTTCGATGAACTGTGGACTTGCAAGGCGCTCCGGCGCAAGATAGATCAAGCGATAGGCGCCGAGACGAGCCTGCTGCAGACGCAGCTGAATTTCGCGAAAGGAAAGGCTGCTATTAATAAAGGTAGCGGCAATATCCGCCCGCGTCAGCGCATCCACCTGATCTTTCATTAATGCGATCAGGGGCGAAATAACCAGAGCAAGGCCCGAACGAAGTAGCGCCGGCAGTTGATAGCACATCGATTTGCCGCCGCCAGTGGGCATAATGACAATGGTATCCAGCCCCTCGGTAATGGATTTGATGACATCCTCCTGACCCGGCCGCAAGGTGGAATAGCCGAAGTGCCGCTTCAGCAGCAGTAATGTCTGTTCACGAGAATACTCTGTCTTGTTCACTTCCCTCTCCGTCAAAACGCGCGTCGACATCCGTCAAAGCATGATTCCGACCCAGGCTGCACTAGAGCGGTAAAAGAATCGTGTGTAGTGAAAATCTGCCAGCCGGGCATCTACCGCCGTCAATAACGATGTGAAAATTTTCTACCTGGCGGGCTCTACAAGTGAGAATGGTATAACGCTGCACACCCACACAGCCTTTTCTTCACTTGTGAGCCCTGGCCCAGGTGGAAATTTGCTCACAAAACTAGCACTTTCCCTTCCTGAGCGTAAAAAAAGTTAGCCAAGAGTGAAAATTACGTAGAAATACGGATGGCATGTTCCCCCGTACTTTGCTACCTTTGTCGTGTAGGCTAGGCGCTTCTGTAGGGAGTGAAACTGCTTCCGCCAGGCCAAGCTAACGCTAGCCGAAATGGCGCGAGGCTGACACATCCTACAGGGTATATGAGAGTGGCGGTGTTTCCACATAAGTGGTGAACACCGTCATTTTTTTGTTTACAGCGGACGGATTAATACAGGCGGTCGAAACGCAGACCTCCACTTCAGCAATTAGGCGCCGGCAATAACTCTCCCCACCACGAAAGCTTCGCCGCCGGATTGAGCGATGACTTCGTCAACCTTCTCCTCTTCAACGGCCAGAATCATTCCCACACCAAGGTTGAATGCCTGCCGCATATCGACTTCTTCGACATTCCCGACCCGACGGATAAGATCAAAGATCGGCGGCTCGGTCCAGTTGCCCCACCCAATGTTCAGGCTGGTGCCTTGCGGCAGAATTCGCTGCGTATTGCCGATAATGCCTCCACCGGTTATATGACTGATCCCCTTTATCAGACCCTGCCGCAGCATCGGCCGCACCTGCTCCAGATACGTCCGGTGCACTGCCAACAAAGCATCACCGACGCTGGTCGCCAGTTCATCAACATAGCGATCGACATTATATTCAGGAAAAAGCACTGCCCGTGCCAGCGAATAGCCATTTGTGTGCAGACCGTTTGAAGGCAGCCCCAGCAGGACATTGCCGGCCCGCACGTCATCGCGGCTCAATATCCGGCTCTTTTCCACTACACCGACAATCGTACCGGCCAGGTCATACTCGCCCTGCGCGTACATCGAGGGCATCTCCGCCGTTTCACCGCCGGTGAGCGCACAGCCATTCACGCGACAGGCCTTGGCAATTCCTTCAATGACGTCTTCGGCAACACCCGGATCGAGCTTCCCTGTTGCAAAATAGTCCATGAAATACAACGGCTGGGCACCGCAGGCAAGAATATCATTTACACAATGATTTACCAGACATTGGCCTATGCTGGTATGGACGCCGGTCATAAAAGCTACTTTGAGTTTGGTGCCGACGCCGTCAGTACTGGATACCAGCACCGGAAATTCAAAATCCGGGAAACGTGCATCATACATTGCGCCAAAATGCCCGATATCCGTGAGAACTTGTGGCGTGAAGGTCGCCTGCACCATTGGTTTGATGCGGTCGACAGTTTCCTCTCCGGCGGCGATATCGACACCCGCGTCTTTATAACTTGACATAAGTTGGTCCTAGGTTTGAACAAGGGATTTTTTTGGAGAACATCAGGCAGCATGTTTTAATGAGCTCCTGCCGCCTCATTGCGCCTGTCAGAAAAAGGAGCGACATCGTCCGGTATCGCGTTGTATCGGACTGAAAACGATTCTGAATTGGCTTGATTGCTTAAAACAACTGTAGACGCCGGAGGCCGGAATCTTAGCGGACTGCCTCCCATTCTTCCGACACGGACTTTTTGCGAATCATGACCGATATGGCATTCAGGAACCAGGACCACAAAACCCTACCGTATCCGTATTTGCGAAAACGTCGCGGTGATTCGTAAACGCCCGTGCCACGTTTATGCCCTATCTTGCCAATGCGCGCAAGACGTCGAAACAGGTCGAAATCCTCACCGGCCGAGATGCCCGCATTGTAGCCGCCAACCAGCTTGAATGCCCAGCTCCTTACAATCTGACACTCACCGCGCCCCATCCCCAGTCCGACAAGGTTCAACATCCGGACGTAACTGTTAAAGAAGCCATGAAAGAGTGTATCGCGCAATTGACGCTCCTGCGGGGCAACGTGCACCGGGCATGCAACGGCCACCTCGCCGCTTACTTTATTATGACTGCTCCAGACACGCACGGTTTGCAGAAATCGCCGTATGTCCGTCGGCACCGTATCGCCATTCAGAAACACCAGGATGTCCCCTTCGGCCACCAATGCGCCGGCGTTGCGGCCCCCGGCGATCGTCTGCCGTTTCGTGTCAAGATGTTGGACAATTTTGTCGGCGTATTGTTCAGCGATTTCCAGTGTGCGATCCGTACTGCCGCCGTCGCTGACTATGAGCTCAAGCTTAAATTCCGCGCGCAGCTCTTCGCTGAAAAGAGACAAGGTCGAGGCAAGTATTTTCTCTTCCTGGTAGACAGGTACAACGATACTGATCTGAATCTGCTCGTCTTCGCTCAGCTCCCCGGTGGTCCGAGAGTCGCTCGCGGCGTCCTGCGTCGATGCGCGCTGCCGGCTGATCTTAAGATACGAGCTTGTGGAATGTTGCGAATCCTTGACTTCCAATGTGTGTACTATCATTACAGCATCGACATAATTTCGGGATTGTTCGCTCGGCAAGATTGACAATCAAAAAGGATACAAAAGACGAAACTTCGTCGTCGGACCGAATTCTATCGCCGGCGCAGGGAACTTGATCATATTCATTGATTGTCGAATCCAGTTCCAGAACGAGCCGCCTTCAGGCAGTAAGCGGACCATATTGTAATCCAGCGCTATCACCAAATGGCGGGTCGGTTCCTCGGGAAAGTAACCTACGTTGCGCGCTGCGTAGCCAACTGCGATGTTAAGCCAGGGCAGCCATGAAGCCTGCATTGACTGCGGCAGCAAATTGTGAATGTCGATGGACATCCAGAATGTTGAAGCATTGTAGTCGTCGACGACCGCGGTTTCATGTGGAATCGGGCGGGCGCCGGTCCACTTTGTGGGCACCCACATCCATTTCGGCTGGAAACTCTGTAATGCAGGTACATAGTGTTGCAGCACAAAAAACCCGGCGCCGAGCGCATTGGCTGCCATATCGGACGGGCTGAATCCCCAGTCGCGGGCATAGCCATCTTCAATCTCGACATAGGTGTGATACCCGAGGCCGATCAGGCTGCCGATGATCGTTGCCGCCTCCGGGTTGAAACCCGAGGTCAGCATTCCTTCAGTAGTAAAATACGACAGAATATAGCCCGCGGTAAAATGTCCGACTTTATCTGCCTGAACAGCGTAATCCCAGTCATCCTGAATATGGAAATCGCCGCGCTGTCCGCTCCACCAGGCATTCCGCTGGTGCACATGCAATCCAACTATTGCGGCAGCCAGGGAGCCGCCGACGATGGCCGAAGGAATCGGGCGGAGCGAGGTTTCACGCAGCGGTCGGGAGCCGTCGATCAAATAGCGCTGATCACCGGCAAAGCTGAATTCATCGGCCGCCAGGTAGCGGCTCGGAGTGTCGGGAGCCTGAGCACTACCGGCCAGGGTATCGGATGCCGGGGAATCGGGCGAAGCAGCGGAGGCGACGACCGGTGCCGGACTGTCTTCATCGCCATTATCGACGTGTAATGCCGACAACGAGGGACTGCCGAACAGACATGAGAGGAAACTAGCTACACACAGAAAAAAGTATCGCATACCTTATGGCTGATAGTAGTAATGAGCTGCTATGGAATCTGTGTGAGTACGCCCTAATTGCCAGGCGCCATAATATATGCAGACTCAATACGGTTCCAGTCACTTATGCGTCATCCGGAACCCGGGATCAAATTTCGTCGACCACGACCTCGGTTTGAATCACATCTTTAGCGATCAATGCCGGGAAGTAGGCTACCACCTCGCTTGGTTTGGGACGGCCGCCCTGAAAGCCCGTTACGCTGGGTGGGCCCGTCAGGATCAGGGGCGCAATTTCCTTGCCGAATCGATTGACCGTCTCAAAATCTCCGGCACGTACGCCGACCCGCAGCGTCACTTCATTGGGAACGATCGGTTCGGCAATCGGACCATAACAAGCATTCATCCCGACAAATTCCGTGCGTATCTCGTCGAAGTGCAGGCCGAGATTTTGCAGGCGCTGCCGTAGAATTCGGTCGGCGGCACGCGCTTTTTCGTAAGCTTCGGGCGCCGCATAGGTCAGCGATCCGAATGCGACATAGCCATCCGCATAACTCGCCGACACCTTATACGTCGGCGTCGAAGCTTCGCCGGTGACGCCATAAACCCTGACCCGGTCATTCCCGAGATCTTCCAGACGAATCGACTGAAAATTTGCGATACAATCCGGAGTAATGTAGGCCGCCGGATCGCCGATCTCATACAATAGCTGTTCGCTGACTGTTTCCCTCGTAACAGCGCCGCCGCTTCCTTCGTGCTTGGTGACGACAAAGGAGCCGTCGGGATAGGCCTCGATTATGGGGAAGCCGACATTGGCCATATCAGGCAGCGATTTCCAATCACCCAGGAAATTGCCGCCGGTAGCCTGGGCACCGCACTCATTAATATGCCCTGCGACCGTGCCGGCTGCCATTCGGTTCCAATCATCGGCCGCCCAGCCAAATTCGTGGATCATCGGTGCCAGGCTGAGGCCCGTATCAGTTGTCCGTCCCGTTACGATAATGTCGGCGCCGCGACGCAGCGCTTCAACGATCGGGAATGCTCCGAGATAGACATTAGCGCTCAGAAGCCGGTCCTGAACTTCGCGAATTGCCTGCCCTGTTTCCATATGTCGCAATTCGTGGCCCTGGTCAATCAGTTCGTCCAGGCGGCCGAGAATATCATCGCCCTGAACTACGCCGATTTTGATGCCGCTCAGCCCCATCTCCCGGATTTTGGCGGCAATGGCATCGCGGGCTGCGAGAGGACTGACGCCTCCGCCATTGGTTATCAGTTTGAAAGGGTTGCGCTCCATAAACGGCAGCACCTGCTCGCAGGTCGAGACCAGGTCCTTGGCATAGCCCAGATGCGGATTTTTGTTCTTCTGTTTCTGCATGATGGACATCGTGACTTCGGCGAGATAGTCCATCACCAGATAATCGATAGGTCCTTCGCTCACCTGCCGCAAGGGCGCAGAAAGCAAATCGCCCCAAAATCCCTGGCCAGATGCGATACGAATGTTATCTTTCATCACTTTGCACTTCCGTTATTTAGCCTTGCTTATCAAACTCGTCACTCACGAGCGCCCTGTGATGCGCGAAAAATTTTGGCGTCCGTCGACGATTCAAGAATGGTAACGACCCGGCTGGTTGATTTGTGCGACAAACGGCGCCGGAATCGTTGTACCTGCCCCTTATCAGTTGGATGGGCATAATGCAGTGTAACACAATCCCACATCCACTCGCGCTCGACTTCTCCCATAAGAACCTGCTCATAGCCGACGGCTTCAAGTTTGCCGTTGAAAATATTGCGCCCTACGATTCCTCCGGTACGAACAATCAATCGTTGAAAATGAGCACGCAGGGCTATTTGAACGATATTAACGCCAACAGCCAGAGGGATAACGTAGGCAAGTATGATGGGTTCCCATATATAGAGGGCCAAAAATCCCAAGATACCAAAAACGACGATCAAAACCGCGACGATAAGGAAGGACATCGGGTCGTAGAGGAAGTAAATGTCTTCGCCGAGATTGATCTTCAGCAACTCCAGATTATCAACGATCTGCCGGTATGCAGTGGCACCTAAAGCAAGGCAGGCATAGACGAAAGCGACATAGATTGCATAGAGCAAGATAGTTGAATCGAACTGAGCCATACTTGATATTCCCAGGGTCCGGCGACCTGACTTTTCCTGGATCGCTCCCATAAATTGTAGTGCAATGAAAAGTACGAAGACTTGAGCTATCAAAGCAAATTGTTCCGTCGGCAGCTGAGGTCGGCTGCCACGTCGCCCGTCAGCATGGAGCCTTATGAAGCGGCTTCCGACACAATTCCGCCCTTGTCGATCGCGCAGCCAAACAAACGCTTTTGCCATAAGGTGTAACAATCGCAATCAAGCGCCAATAAAAAATTGCGCTATGTACTTTGCTTTGTGTAGATTTGGCGGCTTGCAACATAGACATGGAAACGACTCTTCTCCAGCCGGCGCCGTAACGAACAGGCAGGACTTCCGCAGACAAAATTGGACGGTCCGGCACGAATAACAACTAAACACCCTTAGGTACGCTGATTATCCATATTGGCGTGTGAATCGCTCAACAAACAAGCTCAATGGCGCCGGAAAGAGACCGCCGCCCATATTCTGTATTGATGAAGGAAATTCAATGGCTGATACTAATGATGGTACACTTGAGTTAAGCGGTAGTGAAGGAGAGTTCGTTACGCTGGAATATGCAGCCAACTTAACGGCCAATTACCGACAGCAGTCCGATGCCCACAGCCGATTCAGCCACGTTTTTGGTGTTGAAAAGCTAATGGCGATCATTAACCAAGCCGAATGCGTCGGCGTACGCGTTTACTATGGTCTTGACGATGAGGGCAATCAGGAACTTGTCCTGATCGGCACCGATGCCGCCGGCAATGACATTTTCACCGGACCGATGGTCAATCGCGGTATATTTTGCCCGCCGCACTGCAGCGATCCGAACGGTCTGAATTCGACACAATAGGCGGGAACGACGATGTAGTGTAGACATGCAATCATTGGATCTACTCGACTTTGTATTGTTAAGTACGGAAGCAGTACCGTTTCTGACAGGACTCGTGCTGTTTCCGCGTCTGCTCAGTGAATTACGCCAATTGGTGCCCTTGTTCGGCTTCGCCTTGTGCGCCAACTGGCTAATAGCCTCGATGCAGTTCGAGGGAATTAACGCCGCGCCGCTGCTCCACCTTGTAACGCCTGTCGAATTCTGTATTCTGATGCTGGTATTTGCTTCCTGGCAAAAATCGGTAATTTGGCAGAAAGTCCTCTTGTACAGCATTCCACTTTTCTTCATTGTCGTTTTCCTGTTGAAACTCTATGTGGAAACTATCAATGAATATGATAGCTATTCAAGCTCGCTTGAAGCACTCTTGCTGATTTTTGTGGCGGTGAAGCTGCTGTTAGACCTCAACCGTAATCTCCCATCGACAAGTCTGCTGCATTCACCGCAGTTTTGGATCGCATCGTCGGTCTTATTGTATTTCACCGGCAATCTGTTGTTCTTTGTCGCCGTACTGATGGACATACAGATCGAGCACTCTATTCACGAAATCATTAACCCACTCGCCAACCTGGGTTACACAGGAGGATTTCTTTGCTGCTTTTCACACCGCCCGGAGAAGAGTACTTCCTGATAATCGGCACCCTGGCGCTGCTGATACTTTCCGTCGGCTTCATTTCGACGATCGTGTACAATCAACAGCGCCGGCTGCGCGAGCAACAACTGGAAATGCTGCGACAGCGTACCAGCGAGCAGAAGTATGCGGATCTCTTTCACAATGTCAATGACATCGTCGTGGTTCATTCCTATGACAGCACGATCCTGCAGATTAACAACGCCGTCTCGCACCTACTGGGTTACAAGGTAGAAGAGCTCGTCAGTCGTAAATTCACCGACCTGGTAAGCACTTCCAACCGGGGACGCTATGAGCAATACACCACGGAGATTATGGAGCGCGGGCAGGCGGCGGGACAGATTGTGCTGCACCACAAAGACGGTCACTTGGTGGAATTCGAATACCGCAATGTACTGTTGGCCACCGCCGGTCAGGATGTACGAATGATGGGTATCGTCCGCGACGTAACGCAACAGCGCGAGGCCGAGCATAAGCTTCAACAGGCAAAGGCCGAACTGGAACAACGCGTTGAGGAACGCACTTCCGAATTACGCGCCTTAATGGAACAGGCTCCTTTTGCCATTCGCGTTTGCGAGCCTTCCGGCGCAATTTCCTTTGTTAACCACGCCTGGAAAAATCTGTGGGATGGACATAATGCCGATCCGCCAACCCAACCGGGCAATATCTTCGATGACCCCGTGTTGCATCGCGAGCAGTTGATTCCACAGGTAAAGCGTACCTTCAGCGAAGGCAGCATACTGCGTACCGCCCCCCTGCTCTGCGAAGCAGATGAGTTTCCCGGGCTGGCGGATCGTGCTGATCATTGGCTGGTGTATCAGTTCTACCCGATTGTCAACGACGCAAACGCCGTCATGCGGGTAGTTAACATTATTGAAGATATTACCGAACGGCGCAAAGCCGAAGAAACGGCAACAGCCTACCGACGCCAGAATATGCTGACAGCGGCGCGCGTGGAGGCAGTGGAAAACGAACGCCGCGCTATTGCCCGTAATCTGCACGATGACATCGGCCAACTTCTGACGGGGACAAGGCTGGCTCTGGAAGGTTACTTAAACGGATTGGACACGCAGCCGGATGAGTTAAGGAAGATGCAGCGGATCGTCAACGATGCGGGCACGGCATTGAAAGATATTGTCCGCGGCCTTTATCCTGCGGCGCTTGAGCGCTATGGTCTTCTTGCAAGCGTGCAGCAGCTCTGCGAAGAATTCTCGTCGATGTCCGGCATTAATTTTTTCTGTGATGTCTTCGATTTCCACGGCCGCCTCAGCCGCTTCATCGAGCTGAACCTCTACCGTATCATTCGCGAAGCGCTGACGAATATCGTTAACCATTCGGAAGCGAAAGAAGCCTATCTGCAGTTGTTTCGACGGGAAGATGCCGTGTTGGCGATTATTGAAGACAATGGCATAGGCTTTACCTACCGCGACGAGCCGCCCCCGGAAGCGGCGGGCGGCGGTTATGGCCTGATTAGTATGAAAGAGCGCGCCCAGATGCTCGGCGGAAGCTTTCAGATTGAAACGCATCCGGGCGAGGGTGTTGAAATTCATATCCAGATTCCCATCGCGGAGCGCGTGTGAATACAATCAAAGTACTCCTGGCTGATGATCACCCGGTCGTGCGCGGAGGCATCCGCTTCGCGCTCGATAAAGACCCGGGCATTCAGATTGTTGGCGAAGCCGAAGACGGCAGGCAGGCTGTCGAGCTAAGCGCCGCCCTCGGACCCGACATCGTCATTATGGACCTGCAGATGCCTGTTCTCACCGGCATCGAAGCCACCCGCCTGATTCGCAAGTCTAATCAGCCTGTCAAAATACTCATGCTGACGCTGCATGAAAACGATGAGCTATTGTATGAGGCGCTCCAGGCGGGCGTCAACGGCTACATGTTAAAGATGGCTTCCGTCGACTCTTTGCGCAATGCAGTCCGGATGGTCGCTGCCGGTCATTCGATCTTCGATGACAAGATTGCTCGTATTGTCCGTAGCTCACGCATGCATGGCGGTCGCGCCAGCGTCGATGCCAGCCCTGTCCGCCCTCATCTGACTCGCCGCGAGAAGCAGGTGCTGCAGCTCCTGGCTGAGGGCTGCACAAGTCAGCAAATCGCTCAACAGCTTTCAATAAGTCCATACACAGTAAACAATCATCGGAAAAACATTATGCGTAAGTTGAATTGCAATAATGCCACGAGTCTGGTGATGATAGCCGTGGAGCAAGGACTGCTGCCGCAGGTCTGATGCCGGAGTCCATCGGCCTGAATCTGAATTCCGGCCTACACCCAGCGCAAATTCATTTCCAGAACTTTCAACGCTTCCACAGGTCTAAGCATGAAACAAAGTCAGGCAGAGCCATCTTCCGTCAAAACTTCTTCCCTAATCAGCGTACTGCTCGTTGATGATCATTATGTTGTTCTGGACGGGCTGTTCACGGTCTTAGACGCCGATCGTCGGCTGAAAGTAGTCGGCCGCGCCGACAATGGGCGCCGCGCCGTTGAAATGACACGTCGTCTACAGCCTGATGTCGTGGTAATGGACGTGCAAATGCCTATACTCAATGGGATCGAAGCCACGCGCGAAATTCGCCGGGAGAACCCATCAGTCAAGATTCTGATGTTCTCGATGTTTGACAACGATGAGTACATTCAGGAGGCCATTGCCGCGGGTATTAACGGTTATGTGCTTAAAGATGATCCAACCGAGCTGCTTTCCGATGTCGTCTGCTCGGTGGCCGCCGGTAATGCCGTCTTTAACCACAAGGTTTCGGCGGCGCTGCTCGGCCCGCCCGCAGGCTTGAGCGCTAAAAAGAAACAGGCTGCCGCCGGCTCGCCGCGCCTGACCCCACGCCAGGTTGAGATCCTGGGCCTGATCTGCGAAGGCCTTTCCAGCCAGCAAATAGCAACACGCCTGAGCCGAAGTGTTAACACGGTTAACAATCACAAGAAACACATCATGCGCGCAATGGGAGTACACAAGTGTACCACTCTCATAACCAAGGCCGTGGAGCTGGGTCTCATTAGCTCGTCGGAAAACTGAGTGCCGCTATTCAGGAGTGGCGTGCTTTCTTTGACTTGCCGGTGGCGGGCTTGTAAGGTTTGATCGGATACTCGGTTTCGATGAGCCCGCGCTGAATCCGTTTAATCATGGCATGGGCCTTGGCCCGCCGCACAGGCGTCATTCGCTCGAAAAAATAGATGCCGTTCAGGTGATCGATTTCATGCTGCATCACGCGCGCCAACAGTCCCTCGGCTTCGATGAGTTGTTCCTGCATCTCGCGGTCAAAGTAGCGCACCGTCACTTTTTCCGGCCGGTTGACGAGCCCCGTCAACTCCGGAAGACTTAAACAGCCTTCGTCATACTCGGTCTCCTCATCGGAAAACTTTTCGATAACCGGATTAATCAAGGTGATTGGCTCGAATTCCTCTTCCTCTTCCACATCGGAGATGTCGATGACTGTAATGGCCTTTGACACGCCGACCTGATTTGCCGCCAGACCAATCCCTTTGGCATTCTGCATCGTTTCGTGCATATCATCGATAAAGGCATCCAGCTCTTCCGTCATAAGCTCAACACGCTCGGTACGGCGCTTCAATACTGGCTGGTTGTAGGTATAAATTGGAAGTACAGACATCGTTCCCGTTCGCTTTTTTGCGCACTGGAACGAGCGACCTGGAATAATATTTGGCAGAAGGCCAAAAAAACTGCCAAATCAAGGGATTCGACAAGCACAGGCAGGTCGGCTATACGCTTCAGGCGATGTCGAGGAAGCCGAACTCCTGCTGGTACAGACTGCGAAACCGGCGACGCAGAACAGCGTTTTCGGGGCTGCGCAGGTGGGGATCGCGTCCCGCCACTTCAAATGCCTCGTTGCGTGCAAGCTGAATCAAATCGCCATCGGTCAGCAGATTGGCGAACATAAATTCCGGCAGGCCGGACTGCTTGGTGCCCAGTATGTCGCCGGGACCGCGCAACTGCAGATCCACTTCCGCAATTTTGAAGCCGTCGCTCGTTTCTTCCATTGTCTTCAGGCGGATGATGGCCGCCTTCTGCTCGCCTGCTTCCACGTCTCGTCGTTTAAGCTGGAAGCGGAAATGATCTTTTGTAGCCAGAAGACAGTAAGACTGATCAGCGCCCCTTCCGACGCGGCCGCGCAGTTGGTGCAGTTGCGAGAGGCCGAATCGCTCGGCATTTTCGATGAGCATCAGGGTTGCATTCGGCACATCGATACCGACTTCAACAACAGTTGTAGCCACCAGAATGTCGTAGTGACGATCTTTGAAAGCGCGCATCGTGTCTTCTTTTTCATACCAGAGCATCTGCCCGTGAAGCAGTCCGAGTTTCAGATCCGGGAAAACCGCGTCGGCCAGGAACTCCGAATGCTCGCTTGCCGACTTCAATTCCATTTTCTCGGATTTTTCAACAAGCGGATACACGATATAGGCCTGATGCCCTTTGCGCGCATTCTCTCGGATGAAATCATACACTTTTTCGAGCTGCGATTCAAAAACGACGCGGGTCTGAATCGGCTTGCGGTTTTTGGGCAGCTCGTCGATCACGGAAACTTCAAGGTCACCGTAAACAGTCATTGAAAGAGTGCGCGGAATCGGCGTGGCCGACATTACGAGTATATCCGGCATAACTTCCTGCTCTGTCGTGCCGGATTTCTCAGCGGGATCCTCCCGCAAATTGTCGGGATAAAAGGAGGCGGCCGCCCGCTGTTTTAACCTGGCGCGCTGCATTACACCAAAACGATGCTGTTCGTCGATAACGGCCAGGCCCAGACGCCGGTATTCTACACTCGACTCGAAAACGGCATGCGTGCCGACAATGATATCGGCCTTGCCGCTTGCGATCTCCTCGAGCAGCAGCCGGCGTGTTTTACTGCGCTGCCCGCCGACAAGCTGCACGACCTTAACATCCAAATCCCTCACATAATCCTGCAAGGAATGAAAATGCTGCTCCGCCAGCAGCTCGGTCGGCGCCATTAACACGCTCTGGCAGTCGTTGTCGACCGCGACAAGCATGGCAAGAAGTGCGACGATTGTTTTACCGGATCCGACGTCGCCCTGCAAAAGTCTGTTCATCGGCGAGGCGGCACCCATGTCGCTGCTGATTTCCCGAATGACCCGTCGCTGGGCCGCGGTGAGCTCGAAGGGCAGTTGCTCGAGTAGTTTGCGCGCGCGTTTGCTTTTACTGTTAAATGCTATCCCCCGTTCGGTGATCCTGGCACCTTGTTGACGCATAGCCAGAAACAACTCGAAGTAAAACAATTCATCAAACTTCATGCGCTTGCTGGCGGCGGTCAGAGAGTCCCGTGAATCCGGGAAGTGCATTTGTCGAATTGCCGTTTGCAATGGCGGCAGGCTGTGTTTCTCCATTAAGGCCGGCGTCAGGGTTTCCTCGACCTTCGGCAGCTCGCGCGCGATGACACCCGCAATAAGACTCCGCATCAGCCTGGTGTTTAAGCCGGCATTCTTCATTTTCTGGGTCGAGCGGTATTTTGGCAGAATCCGGCCGGCAGAATAGAGCTCGGCATCATCAGCTTCGATACGCTCCACTTCCGGATGGTGAAAGGTGACGCGGCCGTACTTATTTAACTCCGGCTTACCGCTGACCGCTACGAGCATATCCGGGGCAAAAATTTTCTTAAAGTAGTGTGCCTGGTTGAAATAGACGATTTCGGCCTTAACGCCGCTGTTGTCATCCAGCGTAACGATCACAATCGTGCGCTGCTTGCCGAAGCGGCGCTCTTTCACGTCCGCGATTGTCGCGACAACAATGGATTCCGCCGACAGGCTGTACTCTTCAGGAAAAATCTCACCTTGTTGCTGGCGCTGAAGCCCGGCTCGCAGAACGCGCAATGACGGCGTAGCATTGCGATCGATATAGGCCCGCGGATAAAAATGCAGTAGATCCTGTGACGTGAGAATGCCTTCGGCGGCCAGGGCTTCCGCGCGCCGCGGCCCAACGCCTTTCATATATTGCAGTGAGGAAATCTGCTTACTGCCTGCTTGTTCTTCTTCGCTGGTGCTCATCGCGCTTCTGCCGTCTGAAACAAAAACAGATCAAATTACAATCTGTCAAATACTTCGGCAATTTCAAATCCAGCGGTCTCGCTGCCGCGGCCGCAAAAATTGAAGAGTATGTGACTGTACATCGGCGCTGAAAAAACTTCTTCCGCGCTTTCGATGGTGAATAGCCAGGGAAACGCTAAGAATTTAACGCAGAAAACCGAGCGGATTCAGGACTTCACGGTTGCGCCACAGCTCGAAATGCAGGTACTCGCCGTCGAGCGATTTGCCGCTGCGCCCGAGCGTGGCGCCGGCACTGATTACCTGTCCCTCGGTCACGAGTACGGAAGACAGGTTGCCGTACACCGTTCGAAAATTATTGCCGTGATTGACGATGACAAAGGATCCATAGCCGGGAAGCCAGTGAACGAGTGACACGGTACCGCCGTGAACGGCTTTGACGCCTGTACCGCGCGCTGTTTTAATTCCTATGCCGAGGTTTTCCGTTTCGGTATTCGTTTGTGGATTGCGGTGCTTGCCGAATTTACTGACGATCACCTTGCTTTGTACCGGCCAGGGAAGGGATTTGGCCGCGAAACCGCCGCCCTGCGCTGTGGCCGGAACGGGTGCTCCGGTCTCCCCGCCGCCCCGCTGACGACGACGACGCGCCTCCTCTTCCTTACGCTTGCGTTCTTTTTCAACCAGCAGCGTGATAATCCGCCGAACTTTTTTCATCGAACGCGTTTTCTCGCCGAGCTGCCGTCGTAATGCGCTTTTGTCATCGCGAATGCGGTCCAGTAGTTCTGTCCGCACGGCAATCGTGGTGCTGAGCTCTTCACGCTTGCGCACTTTGTCCATTATCATTTCGGTATTATCGGCGGCCTGCTGCTGCAGCTTCTGCGATTGCGCATTAATGGAATCTTTCAGCGCGACAATCTCATCGGCCTTACTGTTTGCAAGGGCGGTGATGTTCTGCATATACTTGGAACGCGCCTGCTCTTCGCCCCTGTAGCTACCGGTCACGAGCAATTCTTCATCCGAGGCCGTGCCGGCTTTGTGAATTGTACGGACCAGATTGGCGTATTCTTCCTGTAGACTCTGTAATTCGACGCGCAGCGAGTCCAGGCGACTCTGCGAGCTGACAATCGATTTTTCCATTCGTTGCTGTTCGCGTTCGAGCAGCGTGATGTACGATTCGATTTCTTCTGTCTGACGGCGATAAAGATTCAGACTCTTCAGCACCGTGTTTTCTTTTTTATTGACGGTCGAGAGTTTGGCTCGGGTATTCTTAATCGATTGTTCGAGGCGGGCCAGGCGGCGTTTTTCTTCCTTGATGGAACTCTTAGACGATGTGGGAGCGGCGTAAAGAAAGAAGGGCAAAAGGCCGAAGACCACGGCTATCAGCACCAGACAATTTGTCCGCTTACAACAGGCAGTATCGGGCTTAGCTGGCGAAGGCATATACGTCCCTCTGATACAATCCTGCAATTGCACACTGTGAACACGCAGAGCTGTTGCGAATCCGGCTAGAACTCTTCCGTTTTGACTCTGCGTACATCCACGCCGAGCGCCTGAAGTTTCGATTCGATATGTTCATAACCGCGGTCAAGATGATAAATACGCAGAATCTCGCTTCGGCCTTCGGCCAGCAGCGCCGCCAGGATCAACGAAGCGCTCGCCCGTAAATCTGTCGACATCACAGTGGCGCCGGACAGTTTTTTACCGCCGCGAATGATGGCATTGTTGTCGTTGACTTCAATGTCGGCACCCAGCCGCGTCAGCTCCGGCACGTGCTTGAAGCGGTCGAGATAGATGGTATCCCGGACGCTGCTCACGCCGTCGGCGCCAAGCATCAATGCCGTCCACTGCGCCTGCAGGTCGGTCGGAAAACCCGGATAGGCGGCGGTGGTGATATCGGTCGGTCGCGGCGGCTCGTCAATCTTCAGGCTGATGGTTTCGCCGCGCACATCGATCTCGCAGCCGGCATCTTCCAATTTGGCGATTACCGTCGCAAGATGATAAGGATTGACATTTTCGAGGACGATCTGCCCCTGGCTGAGCGCCGCGCCGATCAGAAAGGTGCCGGCCTCGATACGATCGGGAATCGTGTGTTCGTTAACCGGCGAGAGCGAGTCCACCCCTTCGATTTCAAGACAGTTTGTTCCGACGCCGTCAATCTGCGCACCCATTTTTACCAGCATTCGCGCCTGGGCCGTAACTTCGGGTTCAAGCGCGGCATTCGAAATCCGGCTACTGCCGCGCGCCAGGGTCGCCGCCATCATGGCATTGACGGTCGCGCCGACGCTCGGTACGTCGAAGTGAATCTTGCCGCCCTGCAGACGATCGGCCGAGGCCACGACGTAACCGCCTTCGAGATTGATCTCAGCGCCGAGTTTTTCCATCGCCTTCAGATGGAAGTCAACCGGTCGCGGGCCCCAGGCACAGCCGCCGGGCAGCGAAACCCGGGCACGGCCGTAGCGCGCCAGCAGCGGCCCCAGCACGTAAAACGAGGCGCGCATTTTCTTAACGTGCTCATAGGGCGCTTCGAAGGAATCTATTTTGGAAGAGTCGACAAACAAATCATGGTCATTTAACTCGCAGTGTACGCCCATGGAGCCAAGTAAGCGCGACATCGTCCAGACATCGCGCAGATTGGGCGTATTGTGCAGCGTATAACATCCCGGCGCCAACAGACAGGCGGGCATCATGGCCAGGGAAGCATTCTTGGCACCGGAAATCGCAATCTTGCCGTTAATCTTTGAACCGCCATTGATAATAAATTTATCCATAGCTCTCGCTGCCGCCGTTCAGAACGATTGTTTGTGTTTCAGGAAGGAAATTATGCTGCACGCATAAAAATAAGCGAAAATTGTTTCGCCGCCAAGTCTTTATTTTTCAACACTTATTGCGCGCATGTCTCAGGAAAAGCTTGAGGAATTCTGTCATCCCCTTTGTTTTTCATTGTTCGCAAGGACTGCCGGCAGTATTTTTATCGGCGTCGATTCGTCCGCGGGTGCTTCGAGTGCATTCGCTTCAACAGCATGAAGACTCTGCCATTTATAGTACCCCTTGCCGTATTCAGCGTCCTGATCCTCGGAAGCTCGCTGACGCCTAACTATTCGAAGGCCAGGGCGGAGGCGGATCCGCAGCAAAGCGATACGCCCGGCGTTGCCGCCCATTCCATCCCCGACTATCACCTGCATTACCTTAACGTTTTTGATACCATCTGGGTCCTTGGCGACGTGTTTATCGAGATTTCCCTGAAGGATCAGCTTCTTTCTGTACATCGGCGCGAAGCCGACAGCGTCACCAGCTACAAAGTATCTTCAGGCAACAAATATGTTGAAGACGGAATGGAAACGCCGGATGGGCTTTATTCCGTACAGAGTAAATCGCCGCTGGCTATCTCCCGCCAGTACGACGACGCCAAGATGTTTCATTGGATTGGCTTCAACTATAATATCGGCTGTCATGGCCTTGAGGGTCGCGGATATTACCGCTATCTCGGCAAACGGCCTTCTTCGCACGGCTGTATTCGCATGGCCCGCGAGGACATCAAAGAAATGTATCCGCAGGTCGCGTACGGCACCCCGGTAATTGTTTACAAGGAAGAGCCTGCGCGCAAGCTGTTTTTTGCCGACCCCGCCACCTTCGATACCAGCCGCAGCGTACGAATGGTATCACGTCGAAAGAAGAACACGGCGGTACGACATCTTCTTGCGCGCAGACTCGAGCGGCTCTACAGCGGCCGACTGTTTGTTGAAGAATTACCGCAAGTTTATTTTGACGGACAAACGCAATTGCGGCCGGGCGGTTACGACGTCGGTCAGGCGGAATTGATTCCGTCCGGTCACGAACGGCCGATGACCTTTGCGGCGCTGCTTAACTATTCGGTCGTCGATCGTTTTGATTATCTGCAGCCCCATACCGACCATTTTGTGCCGGCCGACGAGTTCACCCCCGCCGTCGACAGCAGCCTGATTCCTCAACAACTCGGTTCGGATACCCTAGTTGCCGGCTCGTAAGTCCCGATATTGCTGCGCGTAGCGTTCAATCGCATTGTACATCCCCTTGGCAATCGCCTTCTGTCCTTTCGTTGAGGCCAGGTATTTTTCTTCTTTGCGATTGGAGAGAAACGCTGCCTCAAACAGGATGTTGGGCATCGATGCGCCCACCAGAACGTAGAATCCGGCCTGGTTAACGCCGCGGTTTTTTAAGGTCGTGGTCTTTCCAACCTCTTCCTGCACCAGCATCGCAAACTGTTCCGACAACTTAACAAATGCCTTCTGTGCCATATTGATGACGATGAATTCTTCATCATTCAGTTCTTTGTAGCGTGCCGTGTTTTCCTCGAACTTCACAACGCCGTTTTCTTTGTGCGCCACGCGAACTGCCTCTTCGTTGCGCCCCGGCCGCAGTATATAGGTTTCAAAGCCCTCGGCGGTATGGGGGATGGTCGGCATCGAATTGCAATGAATGCTGATAAACAGTTTGCCGCCGGCCTCATTGGCGATCTGTCCACGGCGATAAAGCTCGATAAATGTATCGTCGTCGCGCGTGTAGACAACTTTTGTCGCCGGCATGTTTGTTTTAATCAGGCGTCCGAGCTCAAGGGCCAGCTTGAGCGCAATATCTTTTTCACGAATGCCGGTCACGCCGATTGCGCCGGGATCCTTACCGCCGTGACCGGCGTCGAGGACGATTACATCCAGGTTCCACTTGGCCGATTCCTCGGCCAGCCGACGCTGAACATCATTGCTGCCGGCGAATCTGATCGATAGCTCAATTTTGCTGCTGCCGCGTCTCTTGTGCGATACGGACAGGATTTCTCTGGCGAATCGAATTCGATAAACGAGAATGGCGCGAATCTTCTCGCTTGCGGCGGCGGCAATGAATTCATTCTCCGCGATTGCCGCGAAGTTGTCGATTGCATTATCGGCGCCCGGGAAGCGCAGAACGACGCGGGATCCCGCCTGCTCCGGCTTTTGATACGCATCAATCGCGGAAGAAGCCTCAAACAGCAGTGTCGCCGAGTTCGAGTCGGCATTCACGCTTACGTTGGTGATGACGGGCCCTTTGGGCTCCGGGTTGGTTATGGCCGCCACAGCGCTCGGCGCGTCATTCGCGGCCACCCTCGCCTGCTGTGTGGCGGGCGCTTCCAAATCTTCCACCGGCAGGAGCGAGGCCAGCAGCGGCGAAGCCTTCAGGGCCGGTAGATGCAGGTGTGAATGACTGCTGTCGATCTCTTCACCTTCACGTCGCTTCAAATCGCCGGGCACGATGTAACGCCGGCGGGCCTGACCTGGAGGCTGCGCGTCATCGGCGCGCGCGGGCGTATTGAAGCGCGGCGCGCGTTTCTGCGGCACCGGCTTATCCAAAACGCTGCGTTTAAGGTCCGGCGGCAGGACATAACTGTTTGCCGTCCTGTCCGGTCCCGAGCGCGGCGCGGATTCGACGGCGGACCCAGCGCCTGTGTTAGAAGGCATTCCGTTACGGCCTGGATCGACTCTGACGCCGCCTGTGCCCGCGCTCTGATTCCAATCCGCCGGGAGAGCTTGACGTGACGGCGAGTGAGGTCCGGCGCTTGCGGGCGTCGCCGATGGCCCGGGGCCGATGTCTCCCGAGGGTCCGGCGGCATTATGGTCGTGCGGAACATAGGTTGCGACCGGCGACTTTTGCCAGAAGACCGATGGGTCGTCAAGACGGATGCGATTGTGATGACCCGCTTCAACATGAAAAAGGCTTAACTTATCCAGTGCTTTGAAAAATGGCAGCGCAGGAACGTATATCTCGCGGCCCAGCAGCAAATTAGGATAAGGAAGCTGTACCATCCGGATACCCGTCGCGCTGTGCAAACTGACATAAAGGGTCGCGGGCAGCACCTGCAACTTCCCTTCGGCCGTGGCGACAACGGTTCCATCCTCTTCCAGAGCCCGGCCCACGAAGAGAGAACGCACCAATTTGTTAAAGGCGAAATAGTCGCGATCGCCAACACTACGCGCCTTCAGGCGTAGCTGCTTCCCATCGGGCTTCGTAATAAAGTAGGTGCTGGAAGCGAAGCCAGTCACCGGCTGAGAGCCAAAGGCCGTCAGGAAGAACAACAGAGTCGCCAGGTATCGAGTGTAGTTAAGCATAGCTAACAATGCCAGTGTTGTTCAAAGCTGAAATCATCATAAATCCAACCATCCGCGGCGCTTAAAGAAAAGCAACATGCCCCCCGCCAAAAGGATGAAAGTCACCCATACCATCGGGTAGCCGTAGTCCTGACTAAGCTCCGGCATATTTTCAAAATTCATTCCGTAGATTCCCGTTATCAGCGTCAGCGGCAGAAAAATCGTCGAGATAACCGTTAATACTTTCATCACCTCGTTCATCTTATTCGAAGCCACCGACAGATAAGCGTCCTGTAAACCGTTTATCAGATCGCGGTAATTTTCCGTTAAGTCCACAATGCGCACAAGATGGTCATAGACGTTGCGATAGTAAAATGTTTCATCTCGCGATATCAGGGCAAATTCGCCGCGCGACAGCCGGTTGAGAATTTCCCGCTGATAGGTACTGATTTTTTTAAGCTGCTGGACGCCTTTCTTGAGACTGAGAATTTTTGACAAAGTGGCGGATTGCGGATTCTGAAACACACTTATTTCAAGCTTATCGACCAGGTCGTCGAAATATTCCATTAAGGGCGCATAGTTCTCAACGATCTGATCGATGATAATATGAAAGAGGTAGTCCGGGCCGCGGCTCAGCGCTTTGTCGTTCTTCTGACAAAGCTGCCAGGCATAGTCAATCGACTTTGAGGATTCATAGTGGTGAGTTACCAGTAAGTTTTTACCCAGGAAGGCGTTGATCTGACGCGTTGGAAAACGAATGTTAATGAGCTTGTCGTCCTCATCGTCGTCACCATCCGGCAGGTAGCTGAAACTCTCGATAGGACGGTCGACAGGGTTGAAAATGACGAAGAGATATTCGTGATAATCTTCAACTTTGGGATAATGGTCACCTTCATCCGGTTCAAGCCGCTCGCGCTGACAATCTTCGACCGCCAGACTGTGAAACAGGAAGTAGTGAATCAAAATCGTTTCTTCTTCCTCTTCGGACGGATTGTCCATATCCACCCAGAGAATCGCATCCTCATATTCCGGATTGTTGCGAATGCTGAACAGCTCCTGAATACTGAGCTGCCGCGCCTTGTTCTTATCATAAATCAGTATTCGTACCATACTCGATCGTCATTAATCCAAGTTTGTCCGCTCGCTCTCTGCTTCGAATCTTGCCTACCTGGCGAAAGTAGATCATGGCCGTCGGCCGCCATTCGATACGCATGCGCCGCATCAGCTCTTCAGGGCTGACACCGGCTTCCGCCAAAAGAATACCCGCCGTATGACGCAAGGAAAAGGGCGTCAGTTTGCGGTCCCTCCCGCGCTTGACGCCGCTATCTTTTAAGCGTCCTGCAACGGCTTCCCGCAGACCGCGGATGGTCATCCGGGCACCCCTGGAACGATTGCTGTTCGACACAAACATCGGATCACCTGCCTCGCTTTGATCGTTTCGTTCGCCGAGATAGTCCCGGATTGCGGCAACTGTCCGCTCCGGCACGGGAACGGCCTCGTCTTTCACGCTCCGTCCCTTTCCCTGCACATACAGCATCCAGGCATCGCCGCGCCGATGCAGATCTCCGATGTCGACCCGCGTGATTTCCAGCTCGGAGCAGGCACAGCCGAGCATCATGCGGATAATGGCTGCATCGCGCTTGCCGGAAACCGTAGAAGTGTCGATGGACGCAAAGAGCATCTCGATGTCATCCATTGAAAGAAAAGTGCGCTTGTGGCTTGCCGGTCGCCGGCCGCCGCGAATTGCGAGGGCAGGGTTGGCTTGCAGTATGTTGCAGTCTACCAGATAGCTGCATAAGCGCCGCAATGCCGTCAAATATGTCGAAATCGAAACGTCCTGCAGCAGTTTTTCTTCGGCAAGGTATTGCTTGTAGCGCTCAACATCTTCCTGACGAAAAAGAAAATGTTTTTCGCGAGCGAAAAAAACACTGAACTCGCGCAGTGCTCGCTGGTAGGTTCCTCTTGTTTCTTTACTTTTGCCCGCGCTTGCTTCCAGAAAACTTTCGATATGAAGCAGCAGCTCGGCAAGAGGCATTCGAATTGGTGTCAAAGTATGTTCGGCCATAGAATCCGCCGCGGCGTGAGACTCCTTACGCTGATAGGACGCTTGCAGGGCCAGGTTTTCGCATACACACTGCGCTAATCGAAAAATTACAAAAATCCCGCTAAACAACTACAAGCAGGGCTCGCGAGAGTCGGAAAGCGTTACTGAATATGGCCAGATCAAAGGTTCGCGAAACGGTGGAATTGACGATTGAGTCGATTGGATTCGAAGGTAAAGCTGTCGCCCGCCGGGACGGCCTGGTTTACTTCGTGCAGGGAGCGGTCCCCGGCGATCGGGTAGTGGCCGAACTGAGGAAGAAAAAACGCAGACACCGCGAGGCGGTCGTCAGCCATGTGCTTGAAGCATCGGAGCATCGGCGCGATCCGGCCTGCAGCTATTTTGGCGACTGTGGCGGCTGCAGATGGCAGCACCTTGATTATGCCGAACAGGTGGCCTGGAAAAAGCGCCATGTTCAGGACGCCTTCCAGCGCCTGGCTAAAATCGAATTCGGTGAGTTGCATCCGACGGTGGCAGCCTCTTCGCCCTTCTGGTATCGCAACAAAATGGAATTTTCATTTGCTGCCTCGCGCTGGCTCACGCAGGCGGAGATCGCATCCGGGCTTGACCTGCCCAAAGATTTCGCTCTCGGCCTGCACGCTCCGGGACGCTTCGACAAGGTGATCGACATCGAAAAGTGCTGGCTGCAAAGCGAGCTGAGCAATCGTATTCTCAATAGTGTTCGGGCGGCCGCGCTGCAATACCATACCAGCCCTTACAATACACGCAGCCAATCCGGATTCCTGCGCAACCTGGTTGTCAGGCATGCTATCGCCACGAAGGAGACTATGGTCATCCTGGTGACCTCGCCGTCCCAAAGCGATGCAGATGAGAATCTCCGTCGCTGGTTCGCAACACAATTTGTTGCGGATTTCCCGGAGTTAACAACTGCAATTCATGCCGTGACGGATTCCAAAGCGACGATTGCAGTCGGCGAGCCCGAAATCATCTATGGTCCCGGTTACATCAGCGAAACTCTGCTCGGCGTGTCCTTCCGCATTTCGCCCTTTTCCTTCTTCCAGACAAATACCCTGCAGGCTGAGCGCCTTTTCAGCATCGCAATCGAATTTGCAGGGCTTTCAGCCGACGACAAAGTTTGGGACCTGTATTGCGGGGCGGGCAGCATTGCATTGAGTGTCGCTCGCAATGCCGCCGAGGTCATTGGGATCGAACTGTCCGAGTCAGCAATAGCCGACGCCCGGGCCAATGCCGAACGCAACGGCATCAGCAATGTCCGCTT
Organism: Candidatus Kapaibacterium sp.; assembly: GCA_028284775.1. Classification (GTDB taxonomy): domain Bacteria; phylum Bacteroidota; class Ignavibacteria; order Kapaibacteriales; family UBA7675; genus JANQRB01. The sequence goes on from JANQRB010000017.1 coordinate 116,452, forward strand.
TGTGAGTGCAGACGTAAAAAATGCGGCCGCATCGTCGCTGCTTGCCGATGCGCAGAGGCCTGACATCATATTTGTCGATCCCCCTCGCGCGGGAATGCATCCGGATGTCGTGAAAAGACTTCCGGATTTCGGCGCCGCAAAAATTGTATACATTTCCTGCAATCCGACAACCCAGGCCCGTGATTGCGCGCTTCTCGACAGCCATTATCGCGTGCAGCGCATCCAGCCGGTCGACATGTTTCCGAACACCTACCACATTGAATCGGTCGCCCTGCTTGAACGTCGCTGACATTACGGCAGCGTTAAACGATAATTTGCTTTTGTACTCCGATGAGCTGCCCGAATGCGGTCACCGCCGTTTATAGTTGGCTTGGGGATGGTCAGCGGCTGAGTTCGGCATATCAGGACAATGGCATTGTCCTGATAGCCGGCGACGTTTAGTCAACAGGAGGGAATTAACGGATTAAGCTGGCTTTGTATCAATGCGCTTCAGACGCGGGACTTGCGACAAATCGCTTGTCAACTGTTAATAGAGCATTAATTCGGGTAGAGTCGAACAAAGGTGAATTCGGACCAGGGAGTATCAAGCAACTCGCGACAAAATACGAAGGGGACGGCCGGAGCATGCTGGGATGTATTGCGAGTTGATCGATCAGCGACACGCATTTCTAACCGCAGTCAAATGCGTGATAGCCCGGCGTCCCCTTCGTTATCTTTTCGTGAATGTAGTTCCACGAGCTCCAAGTACAATCCAGACTGCAACTTGTTGGTCACGCCGCCAATCCGCCTTCCACCACGGATCTACACCGTCGACTGTTAACGCTCTCCGCCACATAAAAAACGTCTGCCGGTCAGAATCTCGTTGGGTTCGGACAGCAGCTACCCGCTCGTTCGCCGAACGAGCGCCCGGCAACTCTCGCGCCTTCCATTCAAGCGCTGCCCTAGGAACAGGCGACAAGGGGCGGCAGTCTTTCATCGCTGCAATCAAATGTACAGGAAGGAAGCCAAGGACCAGCGCTAAGCAGCGACACTCAACTGAAGTTGTTGCAAAAATACGGCGCCGCTTGTACCCGAATAATTGGAACCGGCAGAAATATAGTCTTCAGCACCTGAGCTTTGTTCAATCCGATCGGGGTAGCTAAACCTCGACCGACGTCGATCCGAGCACATTGTCAGCGTGAAAACAAGATCCTCCAATTATGGAGTCGGGAGCGGCGCCTACGCAGTACAGGGGGTACAGATCTTGCCAAACGGGCCTGCTCAATTCGTGGCGCTTAAACTACGCTTGCCGACGAGTAATGTCAATCGCTAATAAATGAGCGTGTTGATTAACTGTACAAGCGGTGGATTATCCCTGATAAACGGTGAGAGTGACCGGCGCAAGGACAGCGGTATCGTCACTCGCTGACCGGCGTGGCAACGATTATCTGAACGGTGCGTGAATAATTGCGGCCTTCGGGGAGTTCGTTGTCGTGAAGTAAGACGTCGCTGCCGACGGCATGAACCGATATATTGCGGGCGGGGACGCCCTTGTCGAGCAAAATCCTTCGCACGTTTTCACATCTGCGGCGCGCCAGATCCTTATTGTAAACCGGCTCGCCGGTACGATCGGCATAGCCAACGATCGAAACCAGTGAATTGCCCTGAATGCGCGACCGAACCAAGTCAAGGATACGCGTATTCTGGCGGCTGATCAGATCACTATCGTAGCCAAACAAAATCAGTGAAAACTTCTCTCGCCGAAAGGTACCGGTCACATCAGACCGTAGGTCCGTTCGCGTCCGGAATACTACCGGAATGTCGACTTCGGCGGCAGCGCTTCGTCCGTCCAGGTCGCGGACATCCAGCGTAACCGCGACAACACTGTCGGCATCGCTTAAGGCGCTTGCATCGATTTCCCAGCGCAGGCTGTGCGTCTCCGCTCCTCCCAGATAGGAAACATGGGCCGCTTCGGCAGACTGAACATTGAGGGTCCATTCCGCCAGGCCCGCCGTCGACCGGACCGCGGGCGTGATCTCGACAGCCGATGGAGTGACCTGCTGCAGCCCGCTGCGCAGGTGGACCGGCTTGACGATCTCATAGCTGGCCGATTCGATTTCAACCCGACGAATTTCTTCACGCGCGTCATCCGAATCAAGGCCGGGATCACTCATATTCTGGTCTTCCACCCGGATCGGCATTCTTGCCGGATCGATCCGCCAGATCTCGTTCAGATAAGCTTGAACGCCTTCAGCTCGGCGGCGCGCGAGCCGCCGGTTGGCCTCATTCGCCTGTGAACCGCTCGAACGGCCGATAAGCGTGATTGTCGCCGTGGGATTGGCGCGCAGTCGGGAGCCGACAATATTGAGCATATTGGCGTAAATAGTCATGGTGGCCGGATCGAGCAAGTCTTCGCGGAATTCCGCTACGGCCTGAGGCCGCAAGGCAAGCTGACGCGAGCGTGCAAGGTCATCGCTACCTCGGTCGAAAAAGACATACAGCAAGAGAGGGAAATACTCGCCGATGTCCGATTCGTCGATGGTAATCACAGGATGATTGTCGACGGCGCCATCGCCAAAAACGCCCTGCACCGCCAGCGATGCCTGCAAAAGCGGCGAGGCAGCGGCAATCGGTTCTTCGGGCAATTGCGGCGGATCAAGCGCAGGGACGCTTTGCTCGGGTGAAGCGTCCTCGGCGGCTGTCGGGCCTTGGGGACGGTGAAAGTGCAGCGCCAGGCCAAGCCGCAGAGAATGCACGCTCCAGTCCAGGTCGCTGACCACGGGCGCGAAATCGTAACTGTAGTGAACTTCGGGCGCCAGGGTGGCGTCTGAACTCAGCGGTACTTCGTAGGCAAGTCCTAAGGTTAAAGCAAGGCTTATTCTGTTGGCATCGGGTAGTGCTCCGCTGCGCTCGTTGCGAATGGCAGTTCCGTTATCAAAAATTGCCTCCAGGGGTTCCAGCAGAACTTCACGCTGTTCAAACTGACTTGTCAGCCGATAGCCGAAGTGCAATCCGACGTTGCCGCTCAGCGGGAAGTCAAAGGGCCGCATCACCGCTTGTGGTTCCAGCGCCAAAGCGCCCAGGCTGGCTTCCAGCGAGTGTTCAACGAGTGCATCCACGGTTTGACCGTTGCGAAGCGCCCCACCGATTATATCGCGTTGGCTGAGAGTGCCGCTGCTCTCGAAGTATCCGGCTCGCAAGGCTATGGACCAGAAGCTGTTCACCGGCACCATCATTAAAGCCCCGCCGTAGATGCCGCCGCCGCTGCCGGACTCGAAACGCGGACAGCAATTCGGCACACCCGGCAGCTCGGCAAAATCGGCGGCGTGCCAGTTTACCGTATAGCCGGCAAACAGACCGGCATGCGCGCCCGGAATTCCAAACAGGCCCCGTCCGCTGCTATCCTGCTGCTGGTCACGGGCTATCTTGCTCGCGGCACTGCAAACGCAAAACAGCGCCAATATCAAACTTGCACGCAACAAAATTCCTGCCCTGTTAATTCTTGTCTCTGGTATCGAACTACCGGCCGATCTAAGGCCGGCGACTCGGGCATGGCGCCCATCAATCTTTACTGCTGTTGAGCAACAAGTGTAAACCGTCCCTCGTGCTGTGCCGGACGGCAGCATTACAGCGTCACTCGACGATCAGTAGTCGCTGCACATCACGGCGGGCGGCCGAGCGCAATTCCACGTAATACAGTCCTCGTGCAAGCAAGCCCGACAGCCTGAATTCCTTGCGTTGTAGAACGCCGGCCGATCCGACGCCCGCCGAAGCCGGTATCCACCGATGCTGCCATTGCCGTTCGCCGTTGACAGCATAAATGCTTAAGACATTTTCCGTTCGCTCGACGGTTGAAACGACGATCGTCACTTCGCTGCCGCCGGGATTCGGGTGCAGCAAGGCGATGCCAAAACCTCCGCGATAATCGAGTAAACGCAGGCCGTCGCCGCGCTCGCACAGTTCCGTTAAGCTCAGCAGGCCGTCAGTGTGTTCAACGCGAACGTCCGTATTCAACCAATCAAAGCTCAGCAAATTGATCGGACTGCGCGCTTCATTGCCCAGCAAAGCATCACCGATAATCACGGCAAGAGTATCGCCGGCCCTGGGAGTACCGGCAAGCGTTTTTTCAAGTCTGACAAGATGTTGACCGCCGTTGATCGAAGTCAGCATCCGACTGCCGTCAGTTCTCAGGGGGTTAAACACGCTTGCGTTAAATTCGATTTCGGTTTCAAAACGCCATTCCTGATCGGGCTCAAGGTCGGCTGTGGAATCCAGCAGGACTGGAATGCGCACATTGCGATCGTGCACCGAAAACTCGAGCGCGGGAATCCGAACAAGGGTTAACGCCGGAGGCGGTATCTCCCGGCCGGCACCGGTCAGAAAACCATCAGCCCCGAAACTGCAGGGCACCGTCCCCACTAACTGCAGAGTGTCACGCTGTGTACCGGGCCTGGCGGTATACGAGAGCCTTAGCTCGATGATCTGATCGGGGCCCAGCCTTGCCGGCAGCGCCGGATTCGTTTCGACCAACTCAAAGGGCGGGTCGATTCCCTCGATGTCGTCGATGACAACTTCCGCTTCGGTTTCATTGCGAAAAACGAGTGTTCCGGTCGTGACCGTGTTAATGTCCGATTCACCCAGATCCAGACTTTGAGCGGCGAATGTTAAACGGCGGCGCGCGCCCCTGAGTAAAACTTCTCGCCGGATCCCGCAAGGTTCTATAAAAAGCACAAGCGTTTCTTCGAAGAGACCGTCGGCCGAGGGCGCGAAGCGAAGCTCGAAAACCTGCTCTTCATCCCTGGGCAATTGCCGACCCTTGTCAATCGCCGCGCTGAATGGTCCGGCGACGGCACTGGAATCGATCGTCAGGTCGCCGGACGCGGCGCTGCGATTGGTGATCCGCAGGCTTAGGGTCCTTGCATCATCGGCGCCGCAGGACAGTAAAACACCAAAGTCCAGTGTATCCGGCACATCGATCACCAAACCCTGCCAGTCCCCGCGCAGATCGAAATCGACTGTGGCGGCGCAGGGCTCGTAATTAAGCCTGAGAGAGGCGTTGGTCACGCCGTTCACCGAAGGCGTAAAACGCAGCGGTATCGAATCGCGCGCACCGGGCGCAAGCAGTGCGAGCGGCGGACGCAACAGCGCGATGTCAGCGGCGGGCAGGGCATTAACAAACCGCAAAGCAGTA
>JANQRB010000051.1 GCA_028284775.1 Candidatus Kapaibacterium sp.
TCAGGCCGGTATAGACATAGATATAGCCGCCGGGCGTCGCGAAGGCGTTGAGCGTTTCGTCGTCATGGACAACCTGGACCTTGTAAGCGAATTGACCTCGATAGCGTACCTTCGGCGAACGCAGGATCTCATTGACCATATTCTGCAGGTACTGTCTGGTCGAAGCGTCTTTCAAAATGGGATATTCGCTGGGGTTGGAGTTGATCTGTTCGCTGATTTGCTTCCCCAGCCGTACATCCTCTGATACGGCAAAGAGATTCCCGCCGCATTGCAAGAGCAGCAGGGAAAGCAATGAAAGGCTCAGCATCAGTACCGGACGCCTGACAATCAAAGTTCGCAGCATTACATCGTACTCCAATGATTACATAGATTACATTAGCTTCACCGCAACGGAAAAGCCCTTGTCAAATGACGCGGAAGGCAATAGTATTTGAGTTTCAGGATGATGAGCGCACCCGCTCCAACATCTGCCAATAGTGTTCAAAAGGGTCGGCCTCATAATAAATATGCGCGAGATACAAGCCTTTCGCGGGCGCCAGCGGACTATTCAGCGAGCGGTCGCGGGCCGGCAGAGAGGCCGCTACATCTTCTACAGTTCGTTTGCCGCGCGCAACTTCCATCATCGCGCCGACCACGGAACGGACCATGCCATACACAAAACGATTAGCGCGGATGGTCATTTGCCAGACGCCGGCGGCATGTTCTTCCCAAACACATTCTTCAACCCGGCAAACATAGTTCTTTGTGTCGGTATTCAGTTTGGAAAAGGTCGTGAAATCATGCTCTCCAACAAATATTCGGGCCGTCTCCTGTAGCTTTTTGGGGTCGAAGCTGAAAAGCGTTTGCCAGGAATACCAGCGGTCGAATACCGAAGGACGCTGCATAACGGTATAAATGTACTCGCGCATGACGGCATCGAAGCGCGCGTGGAAATCACGGCGCAGAATACTCGACCACAAAATCCGGATGTCACGCGGAAGGTTGGCATTGAATGCCATGGTAATCCGATTTTCCGGTAGATTAAAATCATCGGGCAAAATAATGTGCGCCACCTGCCCCATCCCGTGAACGCCCGCATCGGTACGCCCCGAGCCTATGATCTCGGCGAATTTGCCTGTGATTTCATAATAGGCATGTTCCAGTGTCCCCTGGATCGAGCGGGCATTGTTCTGCCGCTGCCAGCCCGAATAGCGACCGCCGTCATATTCGATCAGAAGTGCCAGACGGCGTTTCGGTGTCGTTTGCTCTTGGCCCATCAATTCAGTGTAACGCCGATTTTGCGAGGCAAGGTCCGCCCGCTTGCGCCGACTCCGACGAAGCATTTCCTTGTCCCCGCAGGTACTCATACCCGCGTTGTTGTCATCAATTTACGACAATAGCGGTATAAACGAAGGCCGATTGTCGGCCGATTGCGAAGCGTCAACGCCGGGCCGGGCCAACATTTCGGCTCGCACAATCTCGCCTTCCATTTCGCGCAGCTCAATTGCCGTGGGCACCTGCAACAGCGAGGCAGGCGCCGTGAAGCGGCAGCGGACATAGTTATCCGTCCACCCCAGGCGATCGCCGCTTGCGCTGTCGCGGCTTTCGGGAATCACCGTCCGCCGGGTTCCGCACTGCGAACGGTAAAACGACTGCTTTTTCGCGCTCGAAAGAGCCCGCAGCCGCGCCGTCCTCAGTTTGCGGCGCTGCCGGGGCACCTGCCCTTCATAGGCGGCAGCGGGCGTATTTTCACGTTCGGAATACGTGAAGACGTGCAGGTAGCTGAGCGGCAGGGCCTGCAGGAATTCGTAGTTTTCTTCAAACAGACCATCACTCTCGCCGGGAAATCCGACGATGACATCCGCGCCGATCGCGCAGTCGGGCATTTTGTCTTTGATTGACAAGATCAGGTCGCGGTAGTAATCCGCTGTGTAGCGTCGGCGCATCCGGCGCAGGAGAGTTGATGAGCCGCTTTGGAGCGGTATGTGAAAATGCGGTACAAATGCACTGGAGTCGGCAACGAGATCCAGTATTGCGGGCGAAAGTAAATTAGGTTCAATCGAAGAGATGCGGAGCCGCGCTCGCGGCGCGCTATCGGCAATAGCACGCAGGACGTCGACAAAAGCTTCGCCGGTGGCGGCGCGATAATCGCCCAGATTAATACCGGTAAGCACGACTTCGTGATAGCCTGCGCTTTCCAGGCGGCCGAGCGCAGGCAAAATTTCATCGAAGGCCATACTTCGGCTGTGGCCGCGCGCCAGCGGAATAGTACAAAAGCTGCACTTGTAATTACAGCCGTCCTGGATTTTCAGGAATGCGCGTGTACGGCTGTCGGCATCGGCCGATTGTGCTGTGGTGAAGCTCAGTTCTTCCGTCAGTTCGTCCACATAAATACGCGGCGTATCGCTCTTGTGGAATTGTTGCACCAGATCCAGGATGCCGAATTTTTCGCGGGCGCCGAAGACGGCATCGACGCCTTCGATTGAAGCGATCCGCTCCGGCTGTAACTGGGCGTAACAGCCGGTGACGCCCACAAAAGCATCGGGAGCAGCACGCAAGGCCCGCCGAATCACCTGCCTGCATTCGCGATCGGCATTATCGGTGACAGTGCAGGTATTGATGATTATTGCATCGGCTGCGCCGCCGAAGGCCACCACCTCATGACCCGCGCTCGTAAACTGTTCCTGCAGCTTCGAGCTTTCGGCGTAGTTGAGTTTGCAGCCCAATGTATAAAATGCAACGTCCATAGTTCTGCAAAATACCGCGCCTGTCCTAGTTTTCCAACGTCGCTGCCGACGACTCTCAAAAAGCCTGCTGAAAGTCTTACACATTTTGCAGGCAGAAAATTGTCTTCGAATCCGATTCAGTCCTTCCTGCTTCTTCCCATGCGCACGATGTTCAGAAATTGGGCAGGAGTATCAAACAGGCCGACGAGAGATCCGATACTGGGCGGAAGCAATCCGGAGAGAGAACTGACGGGACCGGCGACAGACGAATCGCCGCCAGCGAATCGAATATAATAATTCGTTACTTCGGTTGATAATTTCAGCTCCAGCGCCTAAATTGGCGCGAAAGTGATCCGGAATAGTTACAACACAAAAGTTTCCAATTATCTTGCACTCAAAGTTACGCCATTACAAGCCGCGATAGCCGTCACAAGCTGGAACGCACGTACTCACATACTGATCTGGTCAGGCCGACGATCTTAATCTTTTTGCCAACAAATCCAGACATACACGGATAACATTTTAACATTCAGCTCGGAGGAAACATGTCCAACGGTGATGCGAATGAGTCCTATCAGTTAACATATCAGGTGCTGGACGGCAAGCCTGTGTTCTTAACAATTACCATCGGTGATGCGCAGGCCGGTGGCACCGCTCTGATGTTGAATGGCAAGGATATCAGCACCAGCGACGGCAAGGTACACAATATGCAGATTGGCAAAGACGGTGAATCGCTCGGACTGAGTATTCTGCAGATCAGCACAAGCGTCAAAGACATCAACAGCTCATCGAACAAAACTTCCGTTACTATCGCAATGACCGGCGGCGCTGAAAACTTCAGCAAAACCTACGAGCGGGAGCTCAGCGACCATAAGGGAATTGTGATGTATTCGATCGTCGTACTGTTCATCGCCTGAATCAGGATGACAATTCCGATCCGCTTCCTGCTCGCAACTCGCATTTGCGGCCGGTATCTACCGGGCTAACATAGCTTTAATCACAAAAGGTTTATTTAGGCATGAGCATTTTTCCCTCTTTGTCAGCGTACACCCGGCTCGCCGCTGTAATCCTACTTATCGGCATCGCCGGAACACAGCTTTGTCCATTGCAGGCACAGTCGGATAGCTTACCGGCATTCAATGCGCTGCGAACGCCCGCTTCCCCCGCCTTTACCATCCTCGACATCGCACCTACTGCCGTCGAACGACCCAATACTCCGGCGGACTTCGCCATATCCCTGCTCAACGCCGCCGATAATTTTATGTCGCTGCCGGAGGACTTCGCCCTGGAAACCAGCCCCTACTGGCTCTTCAGCCACAGCCAGCTGAGCTGGGAACAGGACAGCAGCCGCGGCCTGCTCGAGTCGATCCTCAGAACCACATCGCTGTCTTTCGGCACAGCGCGCGTCGGTCAGGACTCCACAAGCTATACAAACCTCAGTGCCGGCATTCGCATGAGTCTTTTTTCCGGTTCAATGAGCCAGGCAAGTAAAGACAGTATTCGCGCTTTGGAACTACAGTTAAAACAGCAAGGGCAATTGTTCAATAAGTATCTGGGACGCAGGATAGAATCCATTCGTGCGGCGATGCAGCGCGACTCGGTTCGCTTTGCCGGAGAACCACGTGTTTTTTCGGCCCTGCTGCCCGGCTATCTGCAGCAGATTGCCGATGCCCAGCAGGCAGTGGACAAAGACCCCGCTTACCAGGCCGAGAAGAAGCAACTCCAGCAAAAATTCACCGAGGTGGCCGTTCAGCGGGTGGGCTTTTTTCTTGAGCTGGCTGCCGCCCGTGTCTGGCGTTTTCCTGGCAATCAATGGGATGGGGGCGGCATTCCGGAGCGTTGGGCTGCCTGGCTGACTCCCAGCTATCAATGGACGCACTGGAGCCTGGTCGGCGTGGGACGTTATTCGGATCCGCAGCAGGATTCGCTCTTTGCTCATATCGATGCCGGCGCCCGCCTGATTTACGCCGGCGCCGACTTCGCCCTCTCCGCCGAATATGTCAATCGCAGCTTTTTGGAAAACAATGGACGCAGCGCGCCCGATAGTCAGTATCGGCTGGCCCTGCTCGGTGAATATCTGCTGACAAAAGGCACCTGGCTGCAAATCACTTTCGGGCGCGGCTCGGATATCGACACGCCAGACGACGACAACATACTTGCACGTCTTGGCCTGTCGTACAATCTGAGTTCGGAGCGTTTGAAGCTTGAGGATTAATAAAAGAGTTTTGCCAAGCTCGGACGGTTTTGCAGCTCTGTACCTGCGGCTGAAGATTATAGGAAGCTGACCTGGTTCAAGGCGATGATTTACTGTCCGTCGCAATAAACCGCCCAACAGACTGCTGATGCAAGGAAGACAAAAACAGACAAGTTCCTCGCTGCTCTATCGTGTGGTCGTCTCGCAAATCCAGTCGCTAATGGTATCGAGCGCCAGCGGCGCGATCGTTTCTTCGATATGCGCGTATTCGGCGATTGCGCCCGTCGTGGCCGTTTGAAAGAGATGGTTCAAGCGCGGTAGCTCGATCACCCTGTAATGATTGTTACCGCCTTCGCGCAAGGCACGGCTGATTGCGGCGAGGTTTTCCCGCGGCGGCACCTGAATATCGAGCTCGCCGTTGAGTGCCAGCACGGGACAGTCGATCATTCTGAGTGCGCTGCGAGGATCGTAATTCACAAAATAGCGGAACCAGGGTGAGCTAATCTGCTCCACGCGATTGTCAATGCTAGCCTCGCTGAGACCAAACACCAGCGCATCGTCCCGCCCGATAGCTGCGATTGCATCTTGCAGCATGGTACGCAGGCCGGAGCGCAGATCGTCGGTGTCGTCCTCGGACTTAAGCATCTGCCAGATTCGCTGTTTAACGGCGGAATATGTTGCGATATCCTCTTCATCGGCCCCGCGCAAACGAGCGATCGAGGCGCCCTGTAGCTGAAGAATTTCATCGCCGGGTATTCCCGGTGCGGCCATCGTGACAATGAAGGCGATTGCAGACAGTTCTTCGGCCACCATTGTTGCAATCATCCCGCCTTCGCTGTGTCCGAGCAGGCCGATTCGCCTGGAATCGATATCGGCGCGCTGCCGAAGGAAGTGCACGGCGGCAAGAGCATCGTCCGCAAAATCACGCGAGGTAGCGAGCGCAAAGTCGCCGCCGGAATCACCGACACCGCGATCGTCGACGCGCAAAACCGCAATGCCGCGCCGCGTCAGATAGTCTGCAAGCACCCGAAAAGGTTGATGCCCGAGCAGGGTCACATCGCGGTCCTGAGGGCCGGACCCGCTGATCAGAAGGACGGCCGGATGCGGTCCGAGCTCGTCCGGCAAAGTCAGCGTGCCGGCCAGGTGCAGCCCGGCGCGCTCATTGGCAAACAAAACATTTTCAGCCCGGTACGGCAAGGGATGAGCCGGTTCCTGTGGGCGCGGCGGCGGCGCGGTTTCATCGAGCCGTTCAAGCGAGAGGGGCAAAACAATGCCGTTTTGGTACCAGGAACCGTCAATTGTGCGGCCGCCCCCGGCCAGTGCGCCCTGAAAGCTGCCGCCGATACTCGAAACCTGTAAATGAAGCGCTCCGCGGTCATAGCTGGCGCTGTCGACGAGAATCCGCGCCGGTCCTCGCTGCGGGCCGCGCAGTGAAGCGTACAGGCGGCCCCGGCCCTCGTTGCGGATCGTGTACTCAAAGCGCGTGTCGACGCCGGCATCATGAAGCGTACCGGCCCATTTGCCTTCGAGACTCTCGACGGGCAGAGGTTCCGCGAACAGCCGGTTCGAACCGAATGACACAAAAAGTGTCAACAGCCAGACAGCGACGACTCGAAAGACCGAAAAGATTGTTATCGAACTGTGCACTGTTTTCGGTATCGCTTTTGTAATGTGCTAATTGATGATTTGATCAGGTCGCGTTGCAGGCTGCCTTTTGTCTTAGTGAATAACCGTCAGTACACCACTCAGTGTTTCGGATTCCAGCTCGATCGTGTAATAGTACGTACCTGTGGCAAGACCCTCTGTATTGAAGTCGACTTTCTGATGACCCGAGTGCAGCATGCCGCTATAAGGCCGCGCAACAAGACCACCGAGACCGTCATAAATTTTCAGCGAAACATTTGCGCTGGCGTCCATCCGCCACCGAAAACTCATTCGCGCATCGCATGGATTGGGATAGGCCCGCACAAACTGAGGGCCTGCCTCCTGCCGATCGTCATCGACGCCGACGATCACTCTGCTGGAGCGCCAGGCAAGCAGCGAGCCATCGATCGCGCCAGTCGCGATATGGGTGCCGGCTGGATGCACGGCAAGCGCGCTATAACCCTCTTCGCCATCGAAACCCGGCTCGCGAAATTCATAGCCGCCGTACTCGTGGACAATTTCTTCGCTTTCGGTATTCCACACGATGACAGATTGATCTTCCCCGACGGCAACGAGAAAACGTCCGTTAGGCGCAAATGCCACATCGCGCATCGCTCCGATGCCGCCGCCAAGTGTCGTCATCTCGCTCTGGCTGCCAACGTCCCAGATGCTAATGTCCCCCATCGGAGACAATGAGCCGGGAGCTATCGCCAGCTGCTTTCCTTCCGGCGACCAGGCAAAGGAACCGTCCGCACCTACAACATCGGCCAGTTCCACCTGCTGGTCCGGCATCGCCGTGTCGATCAGGACGATCGACTCCTGCAGGCGACAGGCCAGCCACTGCCCGTCGGGCGAATACCGAAGGTGATCCGGCCGGTCTTGAAAGGGGCTCAAGGTTTGAACGATGCGATTGCTGTCGATTTCCCAGATATCGATGGAATTTTCCATTGCCGCCGCCAGAAACTCGCCGCCGGGCGTAATGGCGATGTCGCCGACCGTACCCACTTCCGGTTTCAGGGAACGACTGAGCGAACCGCTGTTGAGACTCTTGAATTCAATGAAGTCGCCATCCGAGTACACATAAGAACGTTCGTCAGGTGTAAAAGCCATCCGGCCGGTATTACTGAACACATGATGTTTGACCTTGCCCGTCACGGCATTCCAGATTCGCAGGTCTGCGCCAACCGTACCCGGCGCGAGGCTGGCAATCCATTCGCCGTCGGGTGAAAATTCAAGCTGCGTGGCCGGCTGCGTCAACTCGGATATGTCGTCCTCTTTTGCGCCACTGGCGAAGTCCCATAAAATCAGCTCGTGGCTGGCATCGGTGTTTACGGCGTAGCGCCAGTCGTTCGTAAAGCCGACTCCAACGGATTCGTAGGAAACCGAGGCCGCCGGATAAGGCAAGGCGCCGACTTCATCGCCGCTGCTGCGATCATAGATAAATGCCGTCGAGCTCTTCAGATAAAATGGCCGGGTGCCGGTTTGCGAGATAATAATCCGGAATCGTTCGCTGTCCGGAGCAAAGTCCACTAAAAATCGGCAGGTATTAGACGGCCGGTCGATATTATGCTTGCCGATATCGAGCAATTCGCTTTCGGACTCCAGGTCCCAGACCTTAACTATGGCACGCTGACCGATCGTAACGAGATAGCGGCCATCCGCGCTCACCGCGAAGTGACAGCCGATCCCAAGCTCGGCGTCGAACTCCGTTTGCAGCGACCAGTCATTGACATCATAAAAGCGAATGTGTTTGTCTTTACCGGTAACGATCAGAACATCGTCGTTCAAAAAGTCCATGTAGGTAATCGAAGGGTCGGGCGTGGTAAAGCTGCGCAGCAACTCGCCGCTGCCAGTACTGTGGACGCTCAGAACGGCTTCATTTTGCAGCACGATTTCACTGCCGTCAGGCGAGACGAGCGCAGTGTTGCCGGCAAAGCTATGCAGCACGTCGCCGGAGGGGAAAGAGCGGAGTTCGATTTCTTCACTCGCGAGCCGCAGCGGCAGTACCAAAAAGCGGCCGTCCCGCGAAATGGAAATCGGGCGAAGCGATTCATCCAACAGCAGGGCATTGACGAGCTGTAAGTCCTCGATACGCCAGACCTTCAGCGCTCCCTCTCCGGCACTTACAAGATACTCGCCATCACTGCTGAAAGCCAGATGGGGCATATTGGTGGTATTGCCGCCGCGCGCCCATTCGATTCCGTCGGCCTGGGCGTTCAGAAAGGCCGGCGCCAATCCAAGGAGGCCAATTAGCACTGCTGCCACCACTGCGACACTGCGTAGACCTGTACTCATCCACAACTCCATAGAAATACTTTTGTTGATCGATTTCGGCGACGTCCGCACGCCGGGAGTTTGTGCCCGCATTCATTCAATTCAAGGGCGACAATATACGGGTAGCTATAAAATTTCAGCAACCGCAATAGCAGACGCGAAGCAAAAAGGCTGCCCGGGGTGTAGAAACGAAATGCCTGTTTTTTAGATTTTTGGCCAGTTCAGATCCAGCGCCGCTGCACTTAAGGGACCCACGATGCCATCATCTTCATTATCGCCGAAGACCTCCGTTTGGAAATCGAGCACGGCACGGATGGTTCGGCGGCCGAAATCATCGTCTACCTTACCTTCGTAATGGCCTTTGCCTTTGAGCGCCTCCTGCAGTTCCGTCACGAGCGACCCGCGCGAACCATAGCGCAGACGCGCGGTCTGTGGAGCTCCATCCTTGCCGGAAACTTTCAGTGCGTCACGGCCATTGAGCAGGACATAGCTGAAAGAGTTTTGCGCCAGACCATAGGCATTGGCTTTGAAATGTTTCCAGGGACCTGCGTCGCCTTTGTTGCCGCGCCTGGAACACTTAGGATAGCCGACCAGCACCTGGCAGCCGGCGCTGGCAAATGAAGTGGCTTCAACTCCCATACACCAGCCGGCGTGTAGATTATCGTAGGGATTCGTGAATTCCACCCGATCGTCATTGTCATAATCGAAATCATCGGCCGTACGGCGAATCGGCCGTCCCGCGGTCTGGCGGAAGGCTTCATGGCCTGTCGGCTTACCGGCCCGGTGCCAGCCCTTGCGGTAGTCGAGATACATTCCGGTCATCATCATATTGGCGCCGCGCCCGCCGCGATCGACCGAGCGCTTCACGTAACGCAGGCAGGGTACCGTACTGCCAGGGAACAGCGCGATCGTCCGATCCTTCGGCAGCCATTGCCCCAAGGTACACCGCGGATGGATATGATCGTAGTCCGCGAGGTAGAGCGGATGTGCCGCCGCAAAGTCATGACGGTCATCGTCAACCGGCAGACAACCGCGCAAACCGAAAAACACAAGGCCATCGGCCGGCAGGGGAAAAGAATTAATGGCGAGAAGTCGTCGCAAATGAGCTTCTGAAAAGGTAAAATGCATTGTTCTCCGTCCTCCGTTTGTATGCTCGTGATGATCCCTGCATCAAGATCAGTCCGCAAAATAGTAACAGAAAGGCTATTAGTAATAAAAGATATTTGCCGTGAGACAGCAATTCACGAAGCCGCGAAGCTTTTGCCGAGCTTTACAGATCTTTGATCATTTCAAGAAGCGAAGAGTGATTATCCGGAAAAAGGTAGCGCACAACGGTGAAGGTCATGGCCGCAACTTCGCCAAAGACGGCTATGATAAAGGTTTTTGCGACCCATTCATCGACCTCCAGCCAGCCAAGGGCGATGCCGATAAAGGCAAGGTTAATACAGGCGATTTGCACGAAAAGCGCCCATTTCAATGCATTGGCGAATTGACGGCGTAAGGCGCGCTCCTGATCTTGCTGTTTCTCCCAGATACTGAGTACCTTCAACAGTTTGTGGATCTTGCCTTCGGCTTCGAGGCGTTTGGCATACGCATCTATCTCCTCGGCGCTGACATCATCACTAACGGACGAGAGCTTTTCGAGGACGCTCTTGGGAAACTGCTCGACTATCATGGAATGTGATCTCCGCTGAGCTATGTACCGATCAGCGCGCTGACACGGTACGCCATAGCGCCTTCGGACACATTGAAATCACGCGCCATCTCGTAGAGAGGAATGTTTTTCTTGAGTGCGGCGGCAACAAGGTCACGCGGCATCAAAAGTGCGGTCGCGAAATAATTTGCTTCGGCTTCGATTCGATCCCCGGATTCGCCAATGCCGTTACGCGCCTCCGCCTGGTGGAACATATCGATCCTTTGATCCTCGTAGGTACAGTCTTCTTCCTTCATATGCAGAAAAAAATGGGCGAGCTGATGCGCGATGGTCAGGCGCTTACTGAATGGATCGCTGTTTTCTTTAACAAAAATCGTCACCCGTCCCGCCGATTTGTTAATCAGGCCGCTCGTGCCGCCGTCCTTAAAGGTCGCATTGACAATGCGGATTCCAAAAATTGTCGCCAGGTTGATCAGGTCGACCGGCCAGACGAACAGTTTATTTTCGACAAGGAGATTCTTAACATGCGATTCCATTTCGTTTCGATCGATTCCGGCAAGAGCCGCGGTGTTTTCCGACATAGGAGCTTCTCGGGGATTAAGGTTTCGATGTATCCGACCTCGTTGTACGACGAATGGAATGCTATGCAATTACAAAAAAGATCAATGAGTCGCAAGCTAAATCTCGTTCCCGCTCGGACAGAACATCTGCGGTCAATTTCACGTCGTTGAAATCTATTCCGGCTCCGGCGCAGGCGGGCTCATTGCCTGAAATCCCCGCCAGTGTGCGGTCATCTCCCGCAGCCCCTGTCGAAGCGAATGGGAAGCTGTGAATCCCAACTCGCTGAGCCGGGTGGAGTCCAGTGTATAACTGAATTCGCTGCCGCGATCCTGATCGGTATAGCGGACTCGCACGCCCGGCAGAATTTGCTGCAGCTCGGCGGCGATTTCATTAACGGAGGCATTGACCGTCGCGGCATTCAAGAGCTCGCCGACCGACTGCGAGGGATCGAGACACAGGCAGAGAGCGGCTGAAGCATCACTCACGTGAATCAGGGGTCGGATCTGCTCGCCGCTGCCGTGGATCACCAGTGGACGCTGGACGCCCGCCAGATAGGCAAATCGATCGGCGACGGTGTCAAAACGCATAGCGGGCGCGGTGCCGAAGGTCGTTCCCAACCGAAGAGCCGTAACCTCTAGACTGCGTTTTGCGGCGGCCAGCACCTCTTCTTCGCCGCGGCGTTTGGAAACTGCATACGGTCCCTGCGGGCGGCAGCGGTCCCGCTCGCTGAAGCGCTCGCCCGGACCATAAACACTGGCCGAGCTGGCATAAACAAGCCGCTTCACGCCGGAGCTCAGCGCGCATTCCACCACGCCGGCCGTGCCCCAGTGATTTACCTGTTCGGTCCACTCGGCATTCTGAAAGGAAAGCGGCGTTGTCACGAGCGCCGCCAGATGCACCACGGCATGCACCCCCTGCAAGGCCCGCAATAAATTTACACGGTCAAGAATATCGCCTTCAATAAACTGATAGCGGCCGGATTCCGGCAGGTCCATCAGGCCGTCGTAGCTCTTGCGCTGCAGATTGTCGTAGATACGGATCGTGCGGCCGGCAAAACGCTTATCGAGCGCCAGATCGCGAATCAGGCGCGAGCCGATGTACCCCGCTCCGCCCGTCACCAGTATCGGCCGATCCTCATGGTCTGTGTTTGTCATTGCTAACCTCGGTACTGTTAGTATCATTCGTGTGAATGCCGCATTCGGTCTTTTGTGTATGGGCCCAGCGTCCCGATCGTTCATCCTCGCCCGCCGTCACCGGCCTTGTGCAGGGTGCGCAGCCGATGCTTAGATAGCCCTCGCGCAGCAGCGGATGTTCCGGCAGCTTATGCTCGTGCAGGTAAGTCCAGACATCGCGCTTCGTCCAGCGCAGGATTGGATGAATCTTCAGAATGCCATCCGCGCGCCATTCAAATGTTTTCATCGCAGCGCGCTGCCGCGTCTGGTCATGGCGGACGCCGCTGATCAATGCCCGCAAGCCCTGAACTTCGCGTTCCAGGGGCTGAACTTTGTTGATATGACAGCACAAGTCCGGATCGCGACGGTACAAACCTTCACCGTAGCGGCGAAACAATTCACTCTTTTCCACATGAGGCTTCAGATTGCGAACATTCAGACCTAGCAGGGCTGTAAGTTCATCGCGAAAGCGAAGTGTTTCGGCAAAATGAAAGCCGGTATCCAGGAACAGCACAGGCATGGCGGGACAAGCACGCGACACAAGATGCAGCAAGGGCACACTCTGAGTCTGAAAAGACGACGAGAGCGCCAGGTCCGGCTGCAGATTTTCCCAGGACCACCGCAGGATAGCTTCGGGTGCGGCTTCGCCGAATTCGGCATTCAGTTCATCGACATCGAGATCTATGGCCATGGCTGTGTATCGCTTTGCGGCAGTAGCTTTTTGCGTCAGGGTGCAAAATACGCAAAATGGTCGACCTGGAGTAAGGACCGGGAAATTGAAGCAGTGACACAGTAGCAAGCGGCTTCAGGCCTTTTTTGTTGGGCTCGGACTTCAGCTTCACAGTGAAGAACTGCTGGCGGTCGGTATTTGTCGGCAACTGTGTCGGCGGCAGCTCCTCATCGCCGCGCCGAAGTATAATTCAATCAATCAAGATTAAGGCGCTCAAGTTGGTAATCAATTGACCCTAAGCCTGCCTCTTGATCTGGTGTTATCGTCACATATCCTCGATCAAATAGCTTACGGTTGTCAGCGCATAACAACAAAGCACTCGGAATTTTATGATTTCCTCCCCGCTAATAGTGTTTAAAATGAGCAGCTTCAATAGCTGTCAGTGAGTGTTCAACCGTGACAGCTGGCTCTTGCACTGATGTCGCCTAAGTTAGTCGGGCGTTAAGACGGGTTATACTCGACAATATCTCTCTTAATGGTATCAGCCAACTTCACCATGACACAGCGCAATCCTGTTCGCTGGGGTACTTCAAGAGTCATCGCTAGCTTATCATTAGCCAATCTGAATTCAGTTTGAATGCTGCGACTATTGCTACGGAATCCAGTCCTGTTGCCTGTTTAATGCAGGACGAGTAATTGCGCAGAACGGCTATATTCCCCATCCAGTATCAGACGGCAATGATAGACGCCCGCCGCAATGGCCGAGGCATCGAAAGCAACAGTGTGAGCGCCGGCGGCGAGTCGAGAATTAAGAAGCTCGGCGATTTTATGGCCAAGGCTGTTATAAATGCCGAGCTGAACTTTTGTGGATTGTCTTAGCTCAAAACGCAGATCTGCTGTGCCATTGCAGGGATTCGGCCCTATCCGGATGGCTGTGCCGGCAGAAGATTCCACATTGTCATCCACGTCGGTCGGTCCCACTTTAAGAACGGTCATTACAACTTTGTCAAGCAGAATGTTTTTTGCATCGTGCGCAAATTCGGCGATCGCATCCACGACTTCCATTCCCTCAAGAACCTGACCATAGATCGTGAAACGACCGTCCAGATCTGTCCGCGATGATTGCATAATAAAAAACTGCGAAGTAGCGCTATTGTCGTCGTTAAGTCGCCGCGCCGCGGATAGAATGCCGCGTACATGCTTGAGATCGCTGAACTCCGCCGGAATAGTTCGCTGCGAGGGATCGCCGAAGCCCCAGGTATCGCGCGCTCCGTTCTTGGTATTGGGATCGCCTCCCTGGATCAGGCTGCCGGGTAAAACACGATGGAAGGTAGTGCCGTTATAAAAACCGATCGACACCAAGCTGTCAAAGTTGCGGACGTGTAGTGGCGCAACTTTCGGAAAAAGTTCGAGTGTGATTGTGCCGAGATCTGTGTCGTCATGCCGGACCGAAATCTGGTACTGTGGGTTGTCGTCCTGAGCCTGAGCGCCAAGGCCGAATGCGAACAAAAGTAGCAAACAAAGTATCGAGAATTTCATGCACATTACTCCATGCTGAAAGTGACGCCGGATTGAGAACATTGGACAGCCGCTAGTTTACACTTCGCGGTTGAGAATTGCAAAGGGTTGGCGAAAGCATGACCGTAATGAATGATAATGCCGGAAGTAATCCTTAATGGACGGACGAGACCTGCTGACAAGGGGCGGGGTCTGGTCATGAACGATTTAGTGGTGGGAGGTACGGGCGCGAATACCCAGGTCAGAATAGAAGAACCTTTTGTGGATTCAAGACTGCAATCCAGGGTCAGTGTAATTTGATAATGCCATCAGGGTAGCGGCAGCGAGATAGGCGAAGGACAAAAGTGTTAAACTGTCAAAGCCTGGTCGTACAGCAGCAGCCCGCCCGCCTTCCGGGAGCTTGTTTGTGTTTGCTCCTGATTCCCGAAAAGCGGGTCGAGGGCTGCTTATATTCATATGAATTCGACATATCTCAACCTCCTTCTTTGTGACCGGTCCGCTGGCGGCCGAGCATAGCGGGTGTAGGGACAACTAGTGTTCTGTCAACTAAGTTTTTTTCAAGTTCCCGTCTTTGTTGAAAGAGGGGCTAGGGGAGTTAAGAAGTCCTTAAATTCTCATATCCCCTCCTCGTTCGGCGCTCAGTCCGCGCCTCACCCCCTTACCTTAAGGGGAGGTGTAGCTATAAAAATTTTTATTGACAAAGCACTAGCCCTTTCAGTTTTTGATTCCTTAACTAACGCTGTGCATACAGACGACGTCACGTAGCAATCATCAGATAGATCATGTGTGTTTAATCAGCCGAGATTGCGTAACTGCGGTTTGGACAGTCAACACGTAATAGGTACCTAATAATTTTTGCGACAACTATGAGACCTATTCAATATTCCTAATGCTATTCAAAATTCCCATCATAGCATGATCGCTTCGCGCAAGTTGCGAGAGTCGATCGGAGGGGTGTCACAACTTAATCCGCAATAACAGGAACTTGATTGTTATCAAGTACAAACTGCGTCGAGCTGTGATAACTTTCGCGATCGGGACGCGATTCGACCACGCTTGAAATCTAGCAATGCATCCAGTATCGTTGACAGGATTATCCGCCCAGGTTTAGTTGTGCCGAAGGGTCTATGTTTTCGAAGGCGCAGCTAGCATTGACTGATTCACCTACGATTGCCAAAGATCTTCGACCAAAAAAGCACCGGGTTTGGCACACAAACCCGGCGCCTGGGTGTGGACAGCGAATCCGCCCGACAAAACGGGCGGACCTTCAAGCTGCATCGACACTTGTCTATTGTATTGTCAATTTCGAATGGCCGCCATCTTCCCGTACCGGCAAGGGCGTGCACATTATTTCGTTAATGAGCTCGCGCTCGGTCTTCGGTTTCCGCGACGGTGACCGATTGGTTTCCGCGACAGGCTGAAGCGCAAGTTTGGCATCGACAATTGCTCGTACTTCCGAATGCTGCAAGGCTGCATGCCGCTCAATCGCTTCCAGGTTTCTCAAGATCTCCGACGGCGTCATCACATGAAGCAAAGCTGCCAGTACCGCGGGAGCCAGCTTTTCCATTGCACTTATCGCCACCGCAAAAGGAATCTCGTACTTAACCAGCAAGCGCGCCTGTTCGGCGGGATCGCGACACTTATCCACTTTACGCAGTTTAAAGACCAGCGAATCGGCCGGCGGAACATTCTTGAACAGGATCGCGTCGGCGCGCGCCGATGGTCTGATATGCAGACCGGCATACAGGCCCTTGAGCGCTTTTGCGGCGCGGACTGCCACGCGGTCGAAAGCTGCCGGGTCGGCCTCGAACTGGCGTAGGTACAGCCTGACCGCCGTTCGCGCGGCACGCGGCACTTTGCCATGCACTCGTTTAAGGCAAGCAATCACGCGGGCCACCTGACCTGGCGGTAGTTCCTGCAAGAGTACGAAACCGGCATCGCGATGTTCGGCAAGGTCACTACTCAGCAGGCTACCGACGAACATCTCTTTGTGACCGGCATGCTCACCGTTACGATGGTACCAGACCGCCATGCGACCGTAGAAACCGGGGTCCTGTCTTACGAGAATCGCGTGCAATGCCGATTTCGCTGCCACGCTGTGCTGCTCCCCCCTCAAGAAGGTCTTCAGCATTGCCAGACAGACTTCACTATTGTCAGCCTCCATTTCTTCCGGGTTATCCGGGTTCACGCCTCGTTCTCCATGACATTCATTAACTTGTTAAAAGGTAGACAGTCATCGAGATTTCGATAGTATTCCGACGTCCTGACTCAAGCCTGAACTGTCACCCTCTACAGCAGCGCCAAACAATGTTTACTATGTCAATACTAATTTCTGTAAAGCGCAGCAAGGCCGCCGAGCAGAATAAATAAAGGGATCAATGCAGTAGCCTCTCTCACTGTGCCTGCCTCACGAAGCGAGAAAAGGCGACCGATGACTCATTAGCGCTCCGGACGGGATTCGAACCCGCAATCTTGCGATTCAAAGTCGCCTGCCTTGCCTTTAGGCTTCCGGAGAATGTTAGTATAAACTTTCTTGTATTTCTAATCTCAATCATATACCGGTCTTCAACAGTCAGACAATGCTCTTTGCGACATCGCCCGCATTCATGAAGAGAACTCACTGCAATAATTCTTCACTCGTGCTGGCGGGATTCGAACCCGCCGACGTGATCCCTATTCACGCGCCTGAAACCGGAGGCAGCCAGAGTCCGACAGAATATCGATTCCGATTGTGGAATCATGCCGTCATAATCCGTCACCATTAGTCGCGCCGGCAAGGTTAAGGCCGACTCCGACATATGCCGTACAGATCGACTACCCGGAATTCCGATGGTATTATTCATTTTGTTTAACATTGCATTTATTCACGCCAGGTTGTAAGAAGCGGCATCGAAGTAATTTACACCGCAACGTTTGTTTGAGCTCCCCCTGGACTCTTCCAGAGAACTATCCGTGATTAAGCATTCAGAAGATCCGATGGAACATAAGCGTCCCGATTCGGTCGTCGCTGAATGTGATAACTATCAAAGCGATCAAAACTGATTCTGAAGAATCCGGACAATTTGCGTTTGACGGCCGTGTCACTCCAGCCCGCTTTTAGCTGCAGACGCTCTCGTTCCAATTCGTATGAGAGCCCCTCGAATCGTAAGTGTAGCATCATCTTAGCTCCTGAAAAATTAAAAACTCTGCGCAAGGGAATCTGAAACGCGCAGTGCCCAAACCAAGGCCGTTCGGCAACAGACACTCCGGTAAATCTCTTTTTCCGAGATTAAGAGCGTACTATATCGCGAAGAAGTATCTTCTGAATACTTCAAGGTTTTACTGCCTATCAAAGAGTTAACTAGGGGCAATTCGCTATCCGTCGACCCGGTGCCCGGGCCGATGCTATCGCAAGTTTTGCGGCAACAGAGTAGCTGCCCCGACATTATTCATGCCGGGATCAAAGCCGAATTCTGTTTAAGAGACTACGCTCCTTGCGGACGCAAAGAGTCCGTTGTCGCTGCGTTTCCCGCAACGCGGATTAGGGTGTGGATTTTATTCGCGCAAGTGGTTCGGACGACGGCTGAATGCGGTCTGACGGCATCAACTAAAACAGCATTTCCCTAACTGCAATCTGATGACATCATTTCGCCCGGCCGCATTCGTCGGTCGGCGATAAGGGCGCGAAGGAAGATTTTACAAATTTTAGATTCTTACTTTTCGCTAAAATCGCGAATAGTAGGGTCTTTAAACCAGAAAACCCACCTTGCTTTTTCCGGGCAAGGTGGGCTTTCAAAGCTTTCGTATCAATGCTTTATGGCACCACCTTACCCACGCCTACAAAATCTCCATTAGACAGAATGCCGACGGCAGGCTGCAAATTGAGGTTCGTTAGGCTATATGTCTGGGCTTGGATCATCAAATTTTTGTTTCGTCTAGTGAGTTGTTTAACAATTGAAAAGATGGCGACAAACATACGCAATGCGTCAATGCTTGTCAATACTTTTTTTGCATTTTTTTCAAAAATTAAGGAAGGCCGGCAACCTCGAAAACATTACCGGCAGGATCGGCAAACTTAAAGAGCGCGAATTCAGGCGTAAACTCCACATAGTCACCGACGATCTTTACACCTGCGCTTTGCAATGCCGCGTGTGCGTTCTTAACACTGGCCACGGCAAAGCAGGGGTTAACATCCGGACTTTGCGAGCGATCTTGGAACTGTGATTGCCGGCCGCCTTCGATGAAGAGCTTAAGCCCTTCGATGCTCATAGTCAGACAGGTCGCGTTTTCATTCTCGAGCCGAAATCCTAAGTGCTCGATATAAAACTCTCGGGCACCTTTCAGATCGTCGACAAAAATAGATATGACTTGTAGACCGGTAACTTGAACAGTCGCCACTATGACACCACATTGAATTGCTTAATTCGATTGATTCCAATCAATTATCAGATTTGCATCTGGGCCGACAATTCTACCAACAATGCTGTTCACAACGCTTCACAGCAGCTTCGTCAACCCAGGACGACCAGACATCTTTAGCTCTTGGCTTTGCCGCGACCGCGACGCGCTTTTTTGTCCGGTGCTTTAGCAATCAGTTCCTCACATTCCGCAAGCGTCAGCTTTTCAGGCTCCACGTCTTTGGGAATTCGGGCATTCTTCTTGCCATTGCTGATATAGGGTCCGTAGCGGCCGCGCAGGATCTGGATATCACTGCCGTCGAAGGCGGCAATCAGTTTGTTGGCATCGGCTTCCTTCTTGGCGGCAACGACTTCCAGCGCACGTTCCAAGGTAATAGTATGGGGATCGTCCTCTTTGATCGAAGCGAATTTCTTTCCGTATTGCACATAGGGACCAAAGCGACCGATGTTGGCGCTAACAGGTTCGCCTTCCGGTGTTTCGCCAAGCTTCCGCGGTAGTTTAAAGAGCTCGAGCGCATCGTCGAGCGTAATGGAATCCATACGTTGATCCGAGCGCAAGCCGGCAAAAAGCGGTTTCTCCTCGTCTTCGCGAGTGCCGATCTGCACCATCGGACCGTAGCGGCCGAGACGCACCGACACAGGACGTCCGCTCTTGGGATCAGTTCCAAGCTCGCGCGCCTGCAGCACTTCAGCGCGCGACACATTCATTTTACTATCTACCCGGGTGTGGAAATTCTCCCAGAAGCCACGCATGAGCGGCTTCCATTCCGAGTCACCCCGCGAGACGGCATCCAGCTCGTCTTCGAGCTTGGCGGTAAAATCATAGTCCACATAGCGGTCGAAATGCTCGGTAAGAAATTTGTTAACGATCTTCCCGATATCCGATGGCACAAAGCGTCGGCTTTCCAGTTCCGCATATCCTCGCGCCTGCAATGTCGATATGATAGCAGCATAGGTCGAGGGACGGCCGATACCGAACTCTTCGAGTGTTTTTACCAGAGTCGCTTCGGTGAAACGCGGCGGCGGCGAGGTAAAGTGTTGTTCGGCGCGAATCTCTTTCAGCGCGACGACTTCCCCTTCTTTCAAAGGCGGCAAAATCTTGTCGTCGCCGTCGCTCTTGGCGGCATCGTCAACGCCTTCTTCATACACCTTCAGAAATCCCGCGTCGACAATCGTCGTACCCGAGACGCGATAGATATTCCCTTCGCCGCCTTCAAGGTCGACCGAGGTTGTGCTCAGCGTCGCGTGAATCATCTGGCTCGCCACACTGCGCTTCCAGATGATCTCGTACAGTTTCATCTGCTCGGGCGAAAGATAGGCTTTGATCTCTTCTGGAACGCGGTCCACCGAGGTGGGGCGAATTGCTTCGTGCGCTTCCTGCGCATTTTTAGCTTTGGTTTTATACACCTGCGGATTCTCAGGCAGTGCCGCGCTGCCATATCGATTCTGGATAAAACTCCTGATCTCGGCTATGGCATCTTTGGAGAGGGTCACCGAGTCCGTTCGCATATAGGTAATCAGACCGACACTACCGCTGCCGACATCAATTCCCTCGTAAAGCTGCTGCGCAATTCGCATCGTCCGCTGCGCCGAAAATCCCAATTTGCGCGATGCTTCCTGCTGCAGGGTGGAGGTAGTAAAGGGCGCGGTCGGATTGCGCTTGCGTTGTTTCTTTTCAATTTTCTTGACGCGCAGCTGCCCGGCGGCGGCATCGATCAGCGCCTGCTTGAGCTCCCCTGCCCGCTCGCTGTTCACCACGCTGAATTGGCTGAGTTTAGCTCCCTGATAGTGCGTCAGTTTGGCTGTAAAAGGAGAACTCTCCTTCAGGGCATCCGCCTCCAGCGTCCAGTATTCACGTTTTTCAAATTGTTCGATTTCCAGCTCGCGCTCGACAATCATCCGCAGGGCCGGGCTCTGGACACGGCCGGCCGACAAGCCGCGCTTGACCTTGCGCCAGAGAAGAGGTGAGAGGTTGAAGCCGACCAGGTAATCCAAAGCACGACGTGCCTGCTGCGCATTAATCAGATTCGTGGATAGCTTGCGCGGGTGATCCATGGCATCACGAATAGCGCGTTTTGTAATCTCGTGAAAAATTACCCGGTGCACCTCTTTATTCTTCAGGAGATTCTTTTCCTGTAGCAGTTCATGGACATGCCACGATATGGCCTCTCCCTCGCGATCAGGGTCAGTAGCCAAAAAGAGAGCGTCTGCCCGTTTCATCGCCCGACCAATGGCATCGACGTGCTTCTTGTTCTTGTCGATAACTTCATATTTCATATCGAAGGAATCGGTGTCCACAGCACCTTCTTTGGGAACCAGATCACGCACGTGACCGTAGGAGGCCATTACTTCATAGTCACTTCCCAAATATTTTCCGATGGTTTTAGCTTTTGCCGGTGACTCGACAATGACAAGATTTTTGCTCATAACGCTTATTATCTTCCCCGCTTCATTCTAGTTCAGTTCGCAAGTGCTGTAGCCGTCTCAGCTACGGTGGGGGCGAACAAATTTACAAGCTTCTACAATACAAGCAATTCTTTTTTGCTCGCCGACAAGGCACACGGCAGGCTGCCGAACGAGACTGCAAGGGCTTGCCTGACGATTGTACTCTTCGATTCTTGTACGCCGGCGGTGGGCATGGGCAGCAGGTCTGCAGCGTGCCCTAAAAATAAACTTTGTAGAGCAGTCGCGCGTTGCGCCCGGGTTCCGGCAGTATTTCCTTGACCCGGTTCAGATGACGGCGATACTCCTGATTGGCGGCATTTTCCAATGTGAATGACAGCGTGTGTAAAACATCAAAGGCGCTGAAATGGTACTGAGCGGTCAGATCGAGGACCAGGTAAGCTCGGGTGGGCAGCTCGAACTCGCCCGGATGATTCTGGGCTGAGGCCCCTCGCAGAACAATGCCAATGTCGGTATTGCCGGCGCTATAGTGAGTAGCCAAGCGCGCCTGCAGGGGTGGAATGCGCGGCAAGTCATCATCGGAGCCAGCTAATAGACCGCGTACGAAGCTCGCGCTTCCTTCCACTCGCCACTGCGCCGCGGGGTCCAGCCGGGCCGATACCTCGGCGCCGTACAATCGCACCGGCAGGCCCGCATAGCGATACAAATACAGATCGGCGCGGCGCAAGCTGCGCATACCGGTATTTTGCGGAAAAATGAAGTTATCAATCCAATTCTGAAAGACAGCCAGCTGCAGAGCGCAATTCTCAGTCTCAAAGGCGGTATTCAGCTCGATGCCATGTCCCTGCTCCTGCCCGAGTTCGGCGTTGCCCACTTCATAGCTGTAAGCGGCCAGATGCGGACCTTCGGAAAAAAGCTCTTCGACGACCGGCGCACGGTGCGTCCGCATCAGGGTCAGGCCCAAAGACCATTCTTCCCCGAGCTGATAACGGGCAGCCAGTGAAGCCGACAGGCCGGTGAATCCACGCCGACGGATCGCACCGACCCGACGCGAGAATCGCTCTTCGTCCGGAGCGACCGTTTTGTGGTCAAGCCGCAGGGCGGCACTCAAAAGCAGTGCGTCCAGCCGCAGATCGCGGTGGGCGAAGAAGGCAGCCGAGTATTCCTTGACGTTGGGCGTGAAGCTCAGGCCGCCGGCGGCATAGTCGCGCAGCTCCATCCAAAAGCCCAGCGATCCGCCCGCCAGCGCCGTAGGCTCCGCCAAGGTCATCAAGGCCCGAATTTTGTGCGTATGCACCAGAAAACGAGCGCCGACTTCATTGCCCGTTTCAATCTCTTCGTGGAAATACCTCGTGGAAGACTGCGAAAGCCGAAGCTGTTGAATCCACGACGCATCCGGCAAGAACTCAACCTGCGACTCGAAATGACGGCGATCGATTTCTATCCGCACACCGGAGGGATGGCCGCCCGCGGGGTCCGGCGGGATGCCGTATCGCGAATCGTAATAGCTGCCGCCAAGTCCGGCGCGCCCCCAGTCTTCCACCACTCCGGCGCCGATCGCCAGGGTCGCGCCTGTTATGCTTGTGTTGCGCAAATCACCACCGGGCGTAGCGATATCGGCGGCCCGGCGGAGACTGCCGCCGACATGAATACTCAAGGGATCGAGCGGGGCGAGCGCGGCGCCCGCCAGCGCATAGCCTGAATTCACCGATTCACCCTGCATGCTCAGCGAACCCTGGATGCGTTCCGTGGCAACGGAGGGTACAATTCCGCGCACGACGTTAACAACGCCCGCCATAGAGTTAGAGCCATAGAGCAAGGCCCGCGGCCCACGAATCACCTCGATGCGCTCGGCGGTAATCGGTTCCACGACCAGTGCATGATCGGACGAAGTATGCGAAAGATCGCCGGTGCGTCCGCCGTCTTCAAGAATTAGCAGACGGTCGCCGCTTAAGCCGCGCAGAACGGGACGAGCAGGCGCAGGCCCCATCGTGCGCTGCGCCAGCCCCGGCTCATTCGCGATCGTATGCGCTATCGTTGTGCCGAGACTCTGCCGCAATCGCTCGCCCGCCATTTCCAGCGCGGGCTGCCTGGTACTGTCGCTGCGCTTACTTTCAACCAGCACCTCGTCCGTCCTGACATCGATAGGAATGACATCAAGCACAATATGGCTGCTGTCATCGGCGACAACGACGGCGCTGAAGTCCCGCTCCCGATAGCCGATGCGCATTACGCGCAGCTTGTGGCGGCCTTCCGGCAACGCGGAGAAACAGAATTCCCCCTGGCTGTTGGTGCTGATAGACTGTCGCAGGGACGGCAGGACAAGCGTTGCAAATCCTAGTCCTTCCCCGCTGACGGCGCTTCGCACCAGGCCGCAAAGACGTCCGCTGCCGGCCGGCTCCGCGGCGGAAGCTTCCGCCGCCGGCCCTGAAGACAGCAGAAGCCCGGCGGTCAGTCCCAACAGCCAGGAGCTATATAAAGGTCGTCGATATCGTCGGCGTCTCCCCTTCACTCTGTGACGCTAATCGGGATAGCCGGTGACTCAAAGTCCGTATGTCCCTCGTGCAGGAGATTTATCTGCAGGCTCGTCTCACCGGCGCTTTTGCCGCTAATGCTGAGCGTAAACGGTTCGCCGTCGATGACACCCGCCTCGGCGATGCTTCCGTTGGCTACCGGCAGCTCAAGCGAATGTTCGTCGGCGGACGGCGTAAACTGCGAGCCGTCTTCAGACAGAAAACGAACGGTCATGTGATCACTGCTCGTTCCCGCCGCTACAACGATCGAACCGGTCACTTTTCCTTCGGCGACACGCAGCACTTCTGCACCGCTGTCTTCATCCAACAGGACCAGACCAACGGCTTCGACTTCCCCCTCGCCTTCCGTCACCTGGATTTCGATCGGCGGCGAAACATAGTCCGCATGATCATTGTGCAACAGGCGAAAAACAATAGTGGTATTGCCATGTTCAAGCGCACGGACATGAAAACGCCACTTGCCGTCGTCATCATGCTGCACGATTTCGGCGATATCCGTATCGGCGATTTCCCATCCAAGACTGTGGCCTTCATCTTCCGGCGTCCCATCTCCGCCGTCCTCGAGCAGAAAATTGATACTGATCAAACTGCTCAACTCCGATTCTTCAAGCGCAATTGCGCCCGTGACCTGATTGTTTTCCACACGCACGACTTCCTGACCGTTCTGACGGAGAAACAGTCCAACCGCTTCGAAATGGTCGTCGTCGCCTTCGATAGGACTATCATCATCGCTGCATGCGGGCAATACGAAGACGAGAGCAAGAATACATAGCATTAGCGTTACATAGCGCTGCATCATTATGGCACCTTTGAATTTTCTTTGAGTTTTGTATCTAAACTGAGAATTAAGAAAGCTTGCGACATGCGTACAGACCGGCAAAGTCAGAGCTTTGCCTGCGCTATCTCACAATACCGCATTGTTTGGGAAGCAATTCAAACAGGGCCGCCAGTGGACTTCAGGCAGGCCACGACTTAGTTACTGTTGTCCAACCGCGAGGCAACATTGGCGTATTAGCGCGCAATACGCCAGGATCGTAACCGAAGCGATTGTGCTATAACTAAGTAAATTGCAGGCTTGATATTCTCAGATGCAAGGCGGGGCACGGGGCGAATGGTGTATCTGGTGATCGCGGACGACCGACCGCTGTGCATGCAATTCGATCGCGTAACTGTGCTCGGCGCGACTCAGGTAACTGCCGGCGCTGATCAGTTGCGCCAGTTGGAGCTGGCAGGCAAAACAAAAAGCGCCAAGATAATGATCAACCGCTTCGGCGACAGGCCGGAACTCGGCATTCTGTATGACGCTCTGATGTTGATGATTGTCGGCGAAGGCGCAGCCGGCATGACTGTGGTGTTCTTCTGTGGGCGAATGTACATGAAAGCTGGCAGCAAACAAGGCCACAAAACCGTAGGCGACGGCAAGGCCGACGGCAAGCACTCGTTGATATGTTGGATATTGCGCCATTGCTTTGAATGTACCCGTCCAGCATTCACAGACAGGTGCCTCGACACGGAACCTGCAATTTACTCAATTTATCCGGTATCAAAAACATCCTTGCAGCCGCCTGACGAGGCAGCGATTGTCACTTTAATCACAATAAGGATAGCTTGAAGGCCGGACAGCCGACAATGGATGTACGTTCCAGGACGGCCGGTATTGCCCCAGCGCTAGATCGGCAAGATGCCCGAGGAAAATTTACGAGACCCCGCGACCTTGCGGGACAGGAGTATAAATACGACTAGGCGCGAGTTCTAGATTTGTTCGCAATGGCGACCGCGACTCAAGGTGCGCAGCGCGCCGCCGCTTCGACTGTCATTCAACTGCAACTACGCTCCCGCCCCGGAGTTTTTCAAAGCGCAGTGAATGGCCGAAGTCGGCGACGCAAGCGTCACCCCATTACAAGGGCAGTTTACGGATGTCGCGTTTGGGATTGTGTTTACTCCCGTATTGTCAGCGCATTCTTTCTGCCGCAAGTAATGCAAAAATTGCGTATCCCGATCAGCTTCCTGCGGTGAAGGAAAAAATTTAGTCGCCGGCCGCCATGGTGCAGCGGCGGCGACTAAATGCAATCCCCTTATGTCGGGATTGTGTTGGCTATGGAGGGTGAGAATTCCAGTAGATGTAGTCATTTGCTTCAGACGCACTATTAAACGTTTTGTCCAACCGGCAGCTTTGCCGGCTTGCGTCGCGAAGGGACGCCGAATACCTTATGTTAATATTTCAGATCCCGCAGGCTGCTAAACATTATTCCCGGAGCAACCTCGGCACTGCGCCACGAGCAACGATTGCAGCATCGGCACGCGACAACAGAGAAACGTGCTTCGGCCGCCCCAGGAATAAACACCCACACACATTTTCAAGTCCCTTCTTTTGTTAACACGATTGAATATACTATGTGCGCCGGCGTATAGCTAATTAAACGGATGGGTAATCGTTAGGTATGTCTTCCTACGACTGCCGACCTGATTACAAGGCCGGCGACAAGCTGCATTGGGTATTTGTTGGGTATCCGCTCGTAAGAGCCTTGTTACGTGTTCGTTGCGTATACTACTCGGAAATGCTGTTTACACCGGCTGTCTCAGCTCCACCGCCCAGCCGTGGCGTGGGTAATTCTTAGGTAATTCCGAGCGGGTTTCGAATCGGGACTGCTGCCCAAACCTTGTGTTCCGGCGCTTGAGTGCATCAGAAGGTATCGAGGAAATGAACCAGTTTAGTATCGGAATTCAGGTTTAGTTTGCGGCGAATGCGTTTGCGATGGGTATAAACAGTTTGGGGCGAAATGAAGAGGAGTCCGGCGATTTCCTTGGTATCGAGGTGCATTTTCATCAAAGCGCAGATTTTCAGTTCCATCCCCGTGATTTCCGGAAATCCAAGGGTCAGGCGTTCCAGGAACTCCGATTGCAGATTGCCGAGTACCTGTTCCAGGTGTTCCCACTTGTTGTCGATATCCATTCCAGCCTGGATATATCGGCGTACATCGGCAACCAGCTTCATTTTATCCACGTCGGACAGACGCTGGATTGATTCGATGTATTTCTTCATCTTACTCAAAACTTCATTCTTTTGCCACAACTGCAGCGTTTTGAGTTCGGCTTCTTTCGTCTTGCGCTCCTTCTCGGTTTCAAGTGTCACAAGTCGTGACTTCAGCAGTTCTTTTTCGCGCGCAAGACGCTCGCGCTCCGCCCTGGTTTCAATCTCATCGATTGTCCGCTGACGACGCGAGCCGCGAACAACATCGTTTTGCTGCAAGTACTCTTTGTAATGCTCAAAGGCCTTGTGAAAATCGCGTTGCTTTTCGTAGTAAGCGGAAAGCAGCTCATGGATCGAGCTGGCAAGTGTTGGATTGTTGTGCGGTTCGCTATACTGCAGGGCTTGCTTCAGGTTGTTCAAAGTGGCGGTGTCGTCGCCCATGAGTGAATAAACGTCGGCCTTGCGCATGTAGATGCAGGGAATCAGAAAGCTTTCTTTATCGAGGACCGACTTTCCGAGCGTCTCGGCCTTGTTCAAATATTCCAGGGCCCGGTCGAACTGATTCATTTTGGCGTAGACAATAGCGATGTCGAGCGAGACTTTGATCTGTTCGACCTGCGTGCCGAGTTTGATAAAAATCTCGAGGGCATCCAGTTGATATTGCAGAGCGCGTTCGTAGTCTCCTTTCGCTCGCCAGTAGATGCGCGCTATATTGAGCAGAATAATCCCCTGCCCGATGAGTTTGTTCAGACGCTTGTATTCATCATGGGTGCGAAGGTAATATTCGTGAGCCCGCTCGTAGTCGCCCATATAATAATGAATGTTGCCTATGTTGAGATATAGCGTCGGGCGCTGCATCTCGTCTGTAATCTCCTCGGTGTCCAATACCTTGATACCTTCGTAGGCATATTCGAGCGCCGCCGTATATTCACCCATCGAGCAGTTGGCCAGACAGGCGGAGATAAGCACTACCAGATAGTCGATCGAACGAATATCGTTTTCGCGGTAAAACTCGATTGCCCGCCTTGCAAGATCCAGTGCGGTACGATAATCGCAGGCGGTGTTTTTTACTTCGGCCAGTGCGCCAAGCATCCGGTGATAAGCATGCAAATCATGATGACGCTGATAGAGCCGGGCGGCCTGGTTGAGAAAATTTTCGGCGTCGTCAAAACGGGAGAGCCACTGGCAGCACTTACCCATGCGCCAAAGAAACCACGCGCCCTGCAGGTCATCACTCAGCTCGCGCGCCATTGCCAGACCTTCGTTCGCCAGGTCAAAGGCCGACTTTGGATCCTGTTTAATAATCTTGTCGATTATCTCTTTCGTGTACTCGAGCTTTTCTCTCTTGAACCCGGCAGCAACCGCTTGAGGTTGAACACTGCTAACAGCCATAACAATCACCGTCTAGGTAGGTCGGATTACTGTGCTTCTCCCCGGTTCGCTACGTTTCACGCCGCAGGAACGTTGAATGGCGGGCGCCGCTGGGTACCGGCATCCCACGCTTGTTCACCACAATAGCCAATGCAATTTGCGCAGTGCCAACAAGCAAGACCGGGAAAGCTACAAGAAATCAGGGTAAAAATCCAGTCAGTTTGCTCAAGAGCGTCGCGAGATGGTCATCATTCGGCCTTATCCCTACCTACTGATTGTTAATGATCGCAGCTCAACAGCCGATTCAGCGCGTGGCTCTCTGCAATCAGCCCGCTAACAGCAAGCCTTCTTGCGTGATTGCAGACCAGCAGCGGAATGCCCTGCGCCAGTGCTAATAATGGGCCGGGCTTTGGGTACAGAGACCGACTGCAAGTCGGTTCTTAGCCAATTCTCGGTTCAGGCCCTTTACCGACGCATCAGGGCGTGAAAAATTCCATCGAAACAATATGGCGATTGTTGTAGTTTTCGCTCTCGTGCAAGACATCCCGGCGGCGGCTTCACATTCCGAATACCCGATGCAAAATTCAGACTATAGGTACAGGTATGCGTGTTTCATATCGTCGGCTTATGGCCGGTGTTCTCCTGTTTTTTGCTTTCATCGCTCTGATGTTTTTCACTGTCGACCGCGATGGCAGACGGCAGGGCAAAGTAGGCGGACTGTCTCGCAGCACTTCGGAGAAAGATCCGCATGCGCGCAGCCGCTTCGAACACATGCGTCTGCGCAGCCCGCGCAGCGGCGCTATACCACACGCCATGCGCCGACGCGAGCTGGACTATGCCGGGAGACTGGCGGGCAACAAAAGCAGGGGCCGGGGCGACGAGCTGCAAGCTCTGAGTTGGCTGTGGCAAGGGCCGCTTAATGTTGGTGGGCGTTCGCGTGCGCTGGCAGTCGATCGCGCTAATCCCGATGTGCTGCTGGCAGGTGGTGTCTCGGGTGGAATGTGGCGCTACGTCGAGGGCCAATGGCGCAAGAGCAGCACTCCGGATCAGCTCCATAGTGTCAGCTGTATCGCACAGGACCTTAGGGAAGGAAAAGAACGGATCTGGTACTATGGCACCGGCGAGCTCAGCGGCAACAGCGCCGATGCCGCCGGTGGAGCGTATCGCGGCGACGGACTCTTTAGGTCGGTCGATGGCGGAATGAGCTGGCGAAGCGTAGCCGGCAGCAGATCCGGCAGTCCGCATATCAGTGATGAATTCGATTACATCTGGAATATCGCCAGCGATCCGTCGAATGCCGGCGAGGATGAACTCTATGTTGCAGCGGTGGGCGGCATCTATCTCTCCACCAATGGCGGCGCCGATTTGAAGGCCAGCCTGGGCAACTTCGCCAACGGCGCTGCATTCACCGACCTGGCAGTGCTTCCCGACGGAATCGTCTATGCCACGTTGAGCTCCGACGGTGCCGAATGGGCGGGCCTGTTTCGCTCGGAAGACGGCATCGCCTGGGAGAATATCACGCCGCCGGAATTTCCCTCCGTCTACCGGCGCATCGTGATAGGCGCGGTCGACGCCGACGAGGTCTACTTTCTGGCGGAAACGCCGGGCAGCGGCTTTAGCGGCGGCAGCGAAGAACTGGGTATCGAGTCACATAGTCTGTGGCGTTATCAACGCGGCGGCAGCCCGGAATGGGAAGATCTCTCGGCGAATCTGCCGGCTTTTGGCGGCCTAGTCGGTGATTTTGTGTCTCAAAGCTCGTATGACCTCGCTATCGCCGTCAAGCCTGATGATCCGTCAACCGTTTTCATCGGCGGCACCAACTTATACCGCTCGCGCGATGGTTTCAGCAGTTCCTCGGCGATAAGCTGGATCGGAGGTTATGACGCCGCTACTCCGGATGAGGCCGAATTTTACCCTTCGCATCATCCGGATATTCATGCGATCGTATTTCATCCCGAGGATCCTGATGTCATTCTCAGTGCCAGCGACGGCGGCATCCATCGCAGCGCTGACTGTCTTGCGGAAACTCTCGAATGGGAAAGTCTCAACACCGGCTATGTGACCTCGCAGTTTTATACGGTAGCCATTCATCCCACCGACCCGGACGAAGGCCTGGTACTGGGCGGAATGCAGGACAATGGCACCTGGAGTTATGACCTACGTGAAGCCGACCTTCTGTGGAACGAGTTGGGCGGCGGCGATGGCGGATTTTGTGCAATCGCGCCGGATAAACGCTCTTTGTATATCTCATCACAGGAAGGCGACATTTTTCGACTGGCTTTTGATGCCGAAGGCGAATTTGAGGGGCTGGCGGCCCTGAAGCCGGAAGGTGCGCAGGACTTCCTGTTTATCGCGCCATTTGTCTTCGACCCTGCGGATGACAAGGTACTGTATCTGGCGGCGGGTATCCGGCTCTGGCGCAATGATGACGTGAGTGCCGTACCTTTGAACACAGCTGCGACGTCGACGACGCTCAACTGGAATGAACTGAGCAACAGCGAGGCAGGCAGCTTGATTACGGCTGTCGAAGCGGCCAGTGTTCCGGCTCGCCGTTTGTACTATGGTACACAGCTGGGCCGTTTGTACCGGCTGGACAATGCGCGCAGCAACGAGTCCATTCCGGTGGATATTACCCCCGCGATCTTTCCCCAGGCGGCGTATATCAATTGTATCGCCCTCCACCCCTTTGACGGCGACATTGCCCTGGTGGTATTTTCCAACTATGAAGTTTCCAGCCTCTTCGCGACGACGGATGCGGGACAGAGCTGGACGGCGATCGGCGGGAATCTGGAAGAGTTTCCCGACGGCAGTGGCAGCGGTCCTTCCTGCCGTTGGGCCGCAATCGCAGCGGTCGGCGGAACGGAAGTCTACCTAGTAGCAACAAGTACCGGCCTTTACTCGACCCCTAGCCTCGATGGCGCGGCTACAAGCTGGCAGCAGGAAGGCAGCCAGATTATCGGCAATGCCGTCGTACCGATGGTTCGTACGCGACGGGCTGATGATCTCGTGGTCGCCGCCAGTCATGGTCTCGGCGTATTCAGCGGTCGACTCGTCAATCCCACCGCAGCGCCCGATCCGGTAATTCAGGCAAGTCTCGAACCGGCAATATTCCCTTCCCTCTTTCCCAATCCGAGCGACAATGGAAGCTCGCTGCAATTCGGACTCAGTGAACCTGCCGATGTTCACGTAAGGCTGCACGATGTCCGCGGGCGCACTGTATACACCACCGTCAGCTATGATATGAAGCCGGGCCGGCGCGAGCTGGACCTCGATCTGGCCGCGGTTCCGGACGGACTGTATTTCTGCTGCGTACGGATAGGCGCGAGGCTCCACACCCTAAGGCTGCTTGTACGCAAAACTGACTGAGCGCCAAGGCGGATTCCGGCGAAATTCAGCGGCAGGAAGGCCGGGGCATGCTCAGGGGGAGGATGTCGAACTCATGGAATCGGAAGCCGGAGGTACGTTATTCTTAGATCGTCTTTTACGCAGCGTCAGCGCGACGACCAAACCGAATGCCAGGTGATCAGCGAGTTGCGGCACAAATGCCAAAGCGGCGATCAGAGGAAAATGTCGACCGATCAGCAGCAGGTCCAGCACAGCAATGGCCGCGCCCGCCGCCAGCCCCCAGGCCGCTGTGTGCCGTCGCGGCAAAAAAGGCGCCAGGACGGCCGCCCAGGCCAAGGACAGCGCGCCATGAACCGGAAGTGCCGCCAAGAGCAAGCCGCTGTCCCTTGCCTCGGGACCGAGCAGGATACTTCCGGCCGCATAGCTGGCTTCCAGGGGATCACCGCCACTCAGAAGCGCCCATAGCGTAGAAGGAATGCCGCTCAGTAAGCCGGCAATCAGGGCGCAGGCGAACACATCCCGGATCGTCGCTCTATTCCGGAAATTGGAAATCTTGCACCTTTATCAGCATTTATCTGGCCAAAAAGATGATCGCCAGACTTATCAATGACCGCGTTCCCGGTAACTCAGAGAATTGGCCGCCTCGCAGGACGGCTGTAACCGGCCGCTATCAACGCAGCAGGCTAAAAGTCCTGACGGCACTTTGCTTGTCGGTCTGCACATGAAGATGGTAAACGCCTGATGCCCAATCGCGCTTGGGAATAGTGATTCTTCGCTGTCTACCGAGGGCCTCTTCGCGGCCGGAATAGAGAATCTTGCCTCTATTGTCGAAGATGGCGATCGTTGCGCCGAAGGCCGTCCCGGTTTCCATCGCAATAAGCAGCTGATCTTCTTCGGCCGACAGACGCAGGCCCGATTGCAGGCTATTGTCTGCTGCTATCGGGTCCGTATCGACCGAGACCATTTCTCGACTTCGGTAGGCACCTTCAACGGTACTGATGTAGACGCGACCGTTGCCGCTGACATACATATCCTGGATGGAGCTGCTTGTTGGCGCATCGCCGATTTTTGACCAGGTGACGCCTTTATCTTCGGACAAATAGATTTCGGTAAAGGTGGAGACAAACAATCGTTCGCCGGGAGCCTCCCGCATTGCGATCGGAAAGTAAGATCCACGCGGCACGACAAATTCCCAGGAGGCGCCTTCATTATCGGAGCGCAGGAAGAAGCGCGAGTTCGCGCCGAAGCCGGCGCCGATAAAAACCGTGCCCGCCGAGTTGATAAACATGCTGCTGATGGCGACTCCGCTGATGACAGGTACGGCAACATTCCCCCAGCTTTCGCCTTCATCGACCGACCGAAGTAGCGCGCCGCGATCGTCGCTGCGGGCATAAAGTGTTCCCGAGGGCGTTTCGGCAAAATCAAGGATGCGTCGATCATCAAGCTCGGCAATGCTCTGCCAGGAATCGCCGCCATCGCTGGAACGCAGGGTGCCGCGCCAGGCAGCATAATAAATGTTATCATTCGACGCCGCCAGGAGAGCCTCGGCGCTGGCAACGATCGCCTCACCCAATTCCAGTTGCCGCCAGGTTTCGCCGCCGTCACTGGAACGGTAACCATCGTTTGCCGACCCGCCGACAAAAAGAACGCCCGCCCGGTCTTCGACTATCGCATTGATGCCGGTCTGACCGCTGAACCCCAGGTTGTGCCAGCTGGCGCCGTCGTCGGTGGAACGCAGCAGACCGAAGTAAAATGTTCCCCAGTACAAATTGCCATTGCGTGATTCCAGGAAAGAACGTATCGGCCGCGAGATCGTCATCCCGACCTGTTGCCAGGAATTGCCGTCAGTCGAACGCCAGACGCCGCCATAGGTAAAACCGACTAACAACTCGCCCGTGTCGGCAATGATCATTGCGCGCGCAATACCATCCGGAAGCGTCAGCTCCGTGCGTTGGCCCGCGGCGTCGGCGCGAAAGACCAATCCGGCGGCCGGGGCGAGCGCATGGACCGAGCCATCGGGATGCAAAGCAACCGCGACAATCTCCTGATTATCGGTTGACATCAGACGCGGCCATTCCGTCCCCTGCTCATTGCTGAGAAATACACCATCGAAACGACTCAGGAGCGCAATACGATTGTCGCTGAAGGCCGAAATCCCTGAAAACAGTCCGCCGGCAACCGATGAGCTGCGATCGATCCACGAGACGCCATTGTCAGTTGACTGCATGAGACGCGTCACCGGGTCGCCGGCCTCCCGCGCCAGTACATACAGCATGCCGTGAGTAGTGGCCGCCAGATCTTCCACCAGGTGATTTTCGAGCGCAAACAAATGCCAGGACTCGCCTTGATCGGTCGAGCGATACATGCCGTTTTCGGTGGCAAGATAGGCTGTCGAATTCGCGGTTGCGACATTGTGGATTATCAGCTCGCTGACGCCGACGTTGTGTCGGCCCCAACGCTCGCCGGCATCGGTCGAGCGATAAATGCCGCCGCGCTCGCCGGACTGTTCGATACCATACAAAATTCCATCGGCATCAGCCGTACGCGGTTCCAATGGCAGCAGCTGATCCTCTTCATTGATGCGCTGCCACGTTGCGCCTTTATCGCTTGAAACAAAAATGCCGTGTATCGCTGTCCCGGCAATCAACCGTCCATCCGGTACTTCAACGAATGAGCGCACAATGCCGTCGGGAGCGCCATAGACTTTTTCCCAGTTGATCGTCTCTGCGGACAGACCAAGGCTGAGAAAAAATGAAGACAGCGCAATCGACAGCAGCATGCGCTGACGACGCACTCTATCGCTGGCCTGGGTATTGGCTTTCATACAATCCGCTCCATTGAGTCAATGACCAAAGAAACTTTATGCCTGGCCCCTACTGCGCTTTCAGTTCGGCTGCTGCTCTACACGCTCCAGCGCTGCTTTAAGTGTCGCAAGTACATCCTGTTCGAGCTGCCGGTCGATATTGTCGATACGGACTAAAAGAGTTTCGCCCTCGCGATGATGCTCAAGGCTCGGCCGCGGACTTTCCGCCGGGGCCTGCTCGTCTTCCGCATCGTGATAGGTCCGCTCAAAAAGTTCTTTTTTGATGGGATAATATTCGGCGCTGACGCCCCGCACCAGATAGTCGCCGGCATTGCCCTTCATAATACCTTCCAGCGTCTCGACTTCAAAGGCATACGGCATTTTGACCGCCTTGACATTCAGCGACTTGCGCCGCACCGTTTTGAAGGTAAATTCTTCGGGATCGATAATATTGCCATTTATCTTGACCATGCGCAGATTCCTTCCTTTCAGATATATTCGCTACAAATGCAGGCTTTCCAAGGTCCAAGGCCATTGGCCGCCGCTCCATCGATGCACCCTTCGAATAACTGTCCCCGGCGGAGCCAAAAATACTATTATCAATCGGTATAAACCATTCCAATTGATGCTTCGTCTTTGCAGCATCGAATTTCTGTGACCATTTTCGGGGAACCGCTGTATGATTAATTCAATCCTGCGCTTTGCTCTCTGCATGTTTTTCTGCTCAATTCTGACGGCGGCGATCGGTATGGCGGAAGAAGGTGCTGCGGCAGAAGAAAAAAAGAAAGAAGATGAATACAAAGCCAAAATCGAGAAAGAGGTCAACCTGCTAATAGAACGCCTTGAGTTGACGGAAGAGCAAATAGAAGACGCGCGCGAAATCATCGGAGAACATTTCTTCGGCGCTATGGAAGACCGTGAAGATCATGCTGACGACGAGACGGCCCTCAAAAAGGCGATCAAAGAGCGCAAGCAAGCCCTGTATTCCGAAATACAAGCGCTCCTGACAATTCCGCAGGTAATTCGATTTGATCTGATTCAAAAAGGATTCAAAAAGCGCGTGCTGCAACTTTGATGAAGTTTCGGAGCGGAATTAATTTTGCCGATTGCACATTTGCGATAAACCTTTCCTGCCGGCGAGCCATCTAAGCTCGCATAATTGACGGCTTGATGTTTAATGTCTGTTGTGGAGACCGTAGTATGAAGGGAACGATGAAATTCAATGCAACGCGACTGTTGCTGGTCGTAGTAGCGCTGTCGATCTGCGCTATCGGAATTGCCGAGGCACAGGGGAAACGCGGAGGAAAAAGGGGCGAGCGCAAGAGGGCGAATATTGAAAAACGCGTCGCTCATCTGACAGAACGATTGGCGCTGAATGAAGAGCAGGCCGCTCAGATCACAACGATCCTTGAAGATAATGCGGCCGGAATTGCAGCCGACCGCGAACAGTTCAAGGACGATCGCGCCAAGATGCGCGAAGCGCGCAAGCAGCGTATCGAGGCTCTCGACGGCCAGATTGAGCAGGTTCTGACCGAAGAACAAGTACAAAAGTATCGTGAAATGCAGGCCGAACGCCGGGAACGCCGTTCCGGTAAAGCCAGAAAGCGCAATCAGACGAGCGATTCACAATAGTCGCAACGAAAAACAGTCGGCGGGGATTCTAAAGCAAGCTTGATTAAATTGATTCCTGCCGCTATTACTGCACCCCAAAAGATACAGGCTCACGGAAGCGCATTCCGTGAGCTTTTTTTGTTTCGCTAAACCTCATTATGAGGACAGGGTTCTGAAGGATGCCGGCCGGAATCAATCGGAGTAAGGGCAGGCCACCAGTTGTCCCTCGCCTTTATCTTCCAACGGGGGTATCTCGTCCGCGCAGTCCGGCCGGGCAATAGGACAGCGTGAGCGGAAACCGCAACCGGAAGGTTTTGCCAGCGGGGTCGGAATGTCGCCCTCGAGAACCATACGCTGACGGCTCACCTGGCTGGGGTCAGCGACGGGAACGGCGGAGAGCAGGGCTTTACTGTAGGGGTGCTTCGGACTGAAATATACCTGCTCGGCATGCCCCAATTCAGCGACATTGCCGAGATACATCACTGCGATACGGTCGCTGATGTGCTCGACCACCGACAGATCGTGCGCGATAAACAAATAGGAAAGATTGAATTCATCCTGTAGGTCTTCCATCAGGTTGATGACCTGGGCCTGGACCGACACATCCAGTGCCGAGACCGGCTCGTCACAGATGATAAGATCGGGATTGGTCGCCAGGGCGCGAGCGATGCCGATGCGCTGACGCTGACCGCCGGAAAACTCATGCGGAAAACGCATGGCGTATTCGGGCTGCAAGCCTACCTTATCAAGCAATTGCTCTACCCGGCCGTGGATTTCCTTTTGCGAGAGCTCAGGCATGTGCAGCTCCATCGGCTCGGCGACGATCTGACGGACCGTCAATCGTGTGTTGAGTGAAGCATAAGGATCCTGGAAAATCATCTGAATGCGCGGGCGATAACGCAGCATCTCTTTCTTGTTGAGATGCGCAAGATCTACCATCCGGCCCTGATCATTGAAGAGGATGTTGCCGGCGATTGTGACCTCCGGCGCTACGTGACGCAATACGTTGATTATGGCGCGCCCGACCGTTGTCTTACCGCAGCCTGATTCGCCGACCAGGCCAAGGGTTTCGCCGCGCATAACTTTAAAGGAAACGCCGTCGACAGCTTTGACATCGCCGACGCGACGCTGAAGAACACCGCCATGTATGGGAAAATACACTTTGAGATCTTTCACTTCGAGCAGGACGTCACCCTGCGAACTGGCAGCGCTTGCTGTGCTCATTCGCCTGCCGCTCCCGTTTGTTCATATTGCTGGCTTACAAGATGGCAGCGAACTTTATGTCCGTCGGCAAGGTCCACAAGCGGCGGTTCGACAGTGTCGCAGATATCGAGCTTCACCTGGCAGCGGGTGCAAAACTTGCAGCCCTGCGGTAAGTTCATCACGCTGGGAACGTTGCCGGGAATGGCCTTGAGGCGCTCCCGGTGCTGGTTGATGCCGGGCCGGGGTATCGAATTGATCAGCCCCTGGGTATAAGGGTGCAATGGATTGGCAAAGAGTTCCTTCACTTCCGCCACTTCCTGAATCTTGCCGCCATACATGACGATCACCCGCTGGCAGGTCTCCGCAACGACCGCCAGATCGTGC
Source organism: Candidatus Kapaibacterium sp. (assembly GCA_028284775.1). Lineage (GTDB taxonomy): Bacteria > Bacteroidota > Ignavibacteria > Kapaibacteriales > UBA7675 > JANQRB01. The sequence continues at coordinate 37,415 of JANQRB010000051.1, forward strand.
GTAATCAGCAGTATCGCCGCTTCCTGTCGTTTCACTTTCAGTTCCAGCATCAGCTCCAGGATTTGCGCCTGAATCGTCACATCGAGAGCCGTCGTCGGCTCGTCTGCGATAAGCAAGGCCGGATTGCAGGCCAGGGCAATGGCAATCATTACACGCTGCCGCATGCCGCCGGAGAACTGATGAGGATAATCGTCCAGCCGTTTGTCCGGGTCGGGTATACCGACCGCCGCCATCATGGCGATGGCGCGCTGCCGCGCTTCCTCTTCGGTGACATCTTCATGCGTCAGGATTACCTCCATTATCTGCATTCCCACCTTGAAGACGGGATTCAGGGAAGTCATCGGCTCCTGAAAAATCATAGCGAATTCACGCCCGCGGACGCGGTACATGTCCTCGTAAGAGAGTTTGAGCAGGTCGCGCCCCTGATACAATACTTCCCCGCCGACAATCTCGCCCGGCGGACTGGGAATGAGTTTCATCAGGGAGAGAGATGTCACCGACTTGCCGGAGCCCGACTCGCCGACCAGACCAAGCACTTCGCCTTTGTAGATATCGAAACTTACTCCATCCACCGCCCTGGCGGTTCGGCCTTCGATGCTGAAGTAAGTTTTGAGGTCTTTTACTTCAACCAGTTTTTCTGTAGATGCACTTGTCATTGTCATACGCTGATAGTTGTAAGCACAGAAAGCTTTGCAGACGAGCAGCGCGTCGCTGAGCGATCACGCCGAGAGCGCTGGCCCCGCTGATCTTAGCGCAAACGGGAAAAGGTTTTGGGATCGAAGGCTTCGCGGATGGCTTCGCCGATAAAGACAGTCAGCAGAAGCGTTCCGAACATAGCCGACAGCGGCGATATCACCAGCCACCAATAACCGGTTGTAATGTTCTGAAGGCCGACATTCACCATCTGTCCCCAGCTGGGATCCGGCGGTGGCAGCCCGAAGCCCAGGAAATCAAGGCTCACAAGTTCGCTGATGCCAAGTACAATTGAAAACGGCAGGTAGGTGATAATCGGCACAAGCGAGTTTGGCAGAATATGCTTCAACAGAATCTTATGGGTCGGCACACCGATCGAGATGGCGGCTGCGACGTAGTCCATTGATTTTTCCCGATAGAATTCGGCGCGCATCAGCAGCGAAATCTGCAGCCAGCCGAAGGCCGCCAGCAATGTCACCAGCAGCGCAAAGCTCGGTTCGAGCAAGGCCACAATAATAATGATCAGAAAGAGAAATGGCAGCGCCAGCCAAATTTCAACTACCCGTTGCAAGAGGATGTCATACCAGCCGCCAAAATAACCGGAAAAAGCGCCGAAGGGAATGCCGATACTGTACGCGACAAAGGCCACAATCAGAGCGAAGGAAATCGAGATATTGAAGCCATAGGCCATCCGGGCAAACACATCCCGGCCGACATTATCGGTGCCCAAGAGGCGCGGCGGCGCATCATGCTTGCTTGTCAGCGGCGCCATAAAAACTTCATTGCCATCCACGTTGAGATCTTCGATCGGTCCAAAGGGATAGAGCGGCATCACCACCCAGTTGTCGCCGCCCTCCGCTTCATATTGATCCTGCAGCAAACGGTAGTGCGCTTCGCCCGGATTGCCCGCCTGCCCCAACTGTTCACCGCTGATAAAGGAAGAAGCACCGAAGCGCGCGAACAAATCACTGACGGCCGGGAAGTAGGTCGAGCCCTCATAATGGACAATCAGAGCTTTATTGTTAACCAGCACCGGCAGAAAAAATGATGTAATGTATGCTATGACGAGAATCAGCAGCGATATATAACCACGTTTCAAGCTTTTAAATTTACGCCAACGCCGTTGCATCACCGTCAGGGACTTGGATTGTCCCTCCTGGCCGGTCGACTTTTTACTCTCTTCTTTACTTGCGACTGTTTTCATAAAAATCGGATATAGAAATTAGCGGAAGCGAATCCGGGGATTGACAAGAGCCAGAGCGAGGTCGGAAATCATCTGGCCGACAATGAGAAGGGTGACGCTGATCACGGTAAAAGCAAAGACGATGGTGTAGTCCCGCGCCAGCACAGCTTCAAAAGATAGTTTGCCAATCCCTTCGATGTTAAAAACGCGCTCGATCAGATAAGAGGACGCCAGAAAAATGCCGATCACGGCTCCTATACGCGAAGCCAAGGGAATTATACTGTTGCGCATGGCATGCAGCCAGATGACTCGTTTCTCGCGCAGTCCCTTGGCGAAGGCCGTCCTTACATAGTCCTGGCTGAGATTTTCCAAGAGGGAATTTTTGGTCAGCATCGTCAGCGTTGCGAACTGAACGATGGTATAGGCAATCGTCGGCAGGACGAAGTGATGCGCGCGATCCCAGACCTGAGCCCAGAATCCCATTTCGGCCCAGTTTTTGGATTGAAATCCGCCCAGCGGGAACAAATCAAGGAATGAGCCGCCGCCGAAGATCACCAGCATAACCGCACCGAGGGCCCATCCGGGAATCGAATAGCCCACAAAAACAACAACACTGGAGGTGAAGTCAAAAAAACTGCCATGATTTAAGGCTTTCAGAATACCGAGGTAGATACAGACCGAATACGACAGTATGAAACCGATCAGGCCGAACTGCAGGGAGACGGGCATCCTTTCAATAATTAATTCGATCACCGGCTGCTGGAACTGAAAGGACTCGCCGAAATTGCCGGTCAAAATTCCGCTGAACTCCTTACGCACCAGTCGCGGCTCCACCGTGCCGTCATCAGCGGTCATCATCTCAATTTCCCACTCGGTCAACTCCTGCGACAGGTCGCGGGCATTAAGAACACGATAGCTGCCGTCTTCGTTTTGGATAACCTTCGCGCGCTGACCTTTGCCAATATTACGCACTTTGTTAATCTCAACCGACAGATCCTGTGCGTTGCGCGGCCAGATGCCGAGCCACACCATGTACTGCAAATGGTAGGGTAAATGAAAATGATAGTAGCGCTCAAGCTTGGCTTTTTCGCTGGGTGGTATGTCATTGTTGAAATCGAGACCGCCGCCGCCGCCTTCGACTGCCTGCTGCCTCAATTGCGCCAACTGCTGTTCGAGCGGTCCCCCGGGCGCCATTGTCACGATAACAAACACAATGAATGTACTGATAAAGAACGTTGGTATCGCCAGCAATAAGCGGCGAGTAAAAAATTCGGCCATAGGGCGTAGTTTCTGAAATCGACTATTTGGTTAGTAAAGCTCTGGTCTATGTTATTTCAAGTTAGAGATATGGCGCGGGATTTGCAAAATCTTTGTCTGCCGGCCTCTTGAGTCGCGCGGCAGACGCGCCTAGTTTGCCAGGCCGGCCACGTCCACATGCCGGTAGGCGTCCCAGTACCGGGCGTCCTCGAATCCGTCATATTCCCTGATGGTCGCGCCCTCGCTGCGCGCCTCCCGCAATTGACGATCTTTTTCGGCATCGAACCACCAATGGCGAAGGATTGCGAGCATGAAGTCACTGGTACTTGTTATGCGCTCAAAAACATAGTCGGGAACGCCGAAGCGGTTCCAGGTTGCAATCTTGATGCCTTTGGGTTCGTAGAGGAGCACCTTCTTGCAGATTTCCATTTGCAGCGCATCGATTTCGGCAATCAGCTTAACCCGCTTTGCCTGCGAAAAGGTTGTGTCGTATTGGTCGATTAAGGCATCGATTCGCGGATCGGCTACTCCTTCAAGATTCCAGTTCTCGTTTTTGTCGGCCAGGCGCGAATGCAGATTGCCCTGCGGATTCGGGAACACCAGTCCCGAAATAACACTCCAGGTCAAATCAAATTCCCGTTCCATTACCATTTTGATAATCGAATTCTGATCACGAAACTCCAGACGAAAGTCGATCCCCGCTTTGATGAGCTCCTGCTGATAGGGCGTAACAAACATCTCCGCCGAACGCGGAATAACAAAGTTGACGACGAATGGCTGGCCATCTTTCACGAGAAAGCCATCCCGGTTGCGTTCTTTCCAGCCCGCTTCGGCCAATAACTCGGAGGCCCGTTTGGGATCGAAGCGAATTTTCGGGTTGTCCGGGTTTTCGTAGGGCGAATTACTGAAATAGGAGTCCAAAGGCTTGTATTCGTCGTAGAGTACCTGACTGATAAATCGCTCCCGGTTAAGCAGATGGGCAAAGGCCTTACGCACCCGGTCGTCGTTGAAAGGCGGCCGGCGCATATTGAAAGAGATTCCCCAGGAGCCTGAAGGACCATTCGTCTGCACCCGACGTTTGAGCACCCATCCCTTTTGCATGGCTTCATAGTCATTGTCATGAATCCAATTTTCCATGGTGCTGCTGGTGAAATAGAAAAAATCCTGCTCGTCTTTTTTGAATTTTTCGTATTCGAGCGTCGGGTTGTCTTTAACTACTTCTACCTTGATCTTGTCGAAATTGCCCAGATACTTGTAGAAGGGATTGTCCCGGGCCCAGTAGTCTTCACGGCGTGTAAAAACGTATGACTGCTGTTTGACGATGTCTTCGGGCTTGATGATGTATTCGCCGGAGCCGGCGATCATATCAAAATCGAATTGCTCGATGAATTCACCGGCCGTCAGATGTTCAAACTGATCGGCCGGCAGCACGGACAATGAATTCGCAAACGTCAGGAAGGATCGCCATTGCGCTTCATTGGTTCGAACTTCCAGCATGTATTTGCTGAGTGCGACCGGCTCTTCGAATCGCCGGAATTCGATATTTGTTTGCGGCGCCTGCAGCTCGTCGTCTACGAGCAAGCGCCAGGTAGCGACAACATCGTGGGCCGTGACACGCTTGCCGTGCGAAAAGCGCGCCGCCGGATTGATGCGAAAGGTATACACCCGCTTGTCATCGGAAATCTTCCAGTGCGAAGCAATCTGCGGCAAAAATTCGAGCGTTGCGTGATTGACGTTTAGTAAAGACTCATAACACATCTGGTTGAAAAATTCGTTCTCGGCAAAGGTCGCGTTTATTCCATAAGCCAGCGGACGGAAGGTCAGCACAAAACGCGGAATGACGAAACGCCACTCGCCGCCGGTTTTCGCTTCCGGACTGCCGAAAAACTTGGCAGTCGCCTCGTTCGGCACACTGGTCTCGAAGCCCAGCTCGGCAGCCAGCTCGTTGAAACCGACACCGCCTAGCTCCGGTGGAACGTTCAGGTCAGGCCCTTCGGCGAAATCATCTCCTTTTTGATCTGATGCCGCGGGATCGGCAGTTTTGGCCTCGCCGCTTTCATCGCCGCTGGAACAGGACATCAGACACAGTACAAATATCATTAGCGTGCCGCTGACTATGCCGAAACATCGTTGCATGAGCTTTTCCCGGTTCAAAGTTGTGAGTGTTCGTGATCTTTGAGCGATACTCGGTCGCGCGGATTCGGAAACGCAAACTACAATATTAGCTTTCCCAGACCTTACGGCTCAAGCCAAAAAGAAAACCGGATCGAAGATCGATCCGGTTTTTGTTACTTGCGCTATGGCCCCGATTTAGTTGGCATACACGTTGCGCCAGAAATCATAGACCTTAAATCCGTCATAGCTGCCAATCGATGCCCCGGTTTTCATCGCTTCATTCAGTTTGGCTTCCTTTTCCTTGTCGATCCACCAGTATTGCATGGCATAGAGCGTATTTTCACCGGACTGACAGAAGCGTGGATAGGGCGAGCGGTCCGGCATTCCGAACTTGTTCCAGTAGCCGATTTTTATGCCTTTGGTATTGTAGAGCATTACCTTCATATAGGACTCCATGGCGATCTTGTCGATCTCCCGAATGAGCTCGATGCGCTTGGAAGCTTCGTAGGTGATGTCATACAGCTCGATCAGCGAATCGACGGTGGGGTTGGCAAAGCCGGACAGGTTGGTATTCTGCGGTTTGTCCGCCAGGCTGGAGTGCATGGAGGTACGCGGATTGGGAAAGACCAGTCCGCCGAACAAGCCCCAATGCATCGTAAAGTTGCGTTCGTTGGCCATTTTGGTAAGCGTGTTACCATCCTGAAATTTGATTTTCAGGTTGATGCCGGCATTTTTGAGCTCTTGCTGGAAGGGCGTCACAAATTTATCGACCGCTGTCACGATGCCGAGATCCACCTCGAAAGGCCGACCGTCTTTTACGAGAAAACCGTCCGAATTGCGTTCTTTCCAACCGGCTTCAGCCAACAGTTTAGCCGCCCGTTCCGGATCAAATCGCACCTTCGGATTGTCGGGATTTTCATAGGGCGAATTACCGTAAAACGAGTCCTGGTGCTCGTACTCGTCGTAAAGCACCTTATTGATATACTGGGTACGCGGATTGAGGTGGGCAAAGGCCTGGCGGATAAGTTTATCGTCGAAGGGCGGCTTGCGCATATTGAGATGATAGCTCCAGGTACCTGCCGGTCCGGCCGTCTCGACACGCATTTTTTTGACCCAGCCTTTCTGTATCGCCTCATATTCATTATCGTGAACCCATTGCTCGATGGTGCCGCTGGTGAAGTAAAAGAAATCCTGCTCGCCCTTCTTGAATTTTTCGTATTCGAGCGAGACATTATCCTTTACAACTTCGAAGGTCACTTTATCGAAGTTAAAGGTCTTTTGCATGAAAGGGTCATCCCAATTCCAGTAATCTTTACGACGCGTAAAGGAATAAGACTCCTGGTTTACGATGTTTTCCTGAAGCACCTCGTAGGGTCCGGTGCCGACCGGCATCTGTGTGTGAAACTTTTCGATGAACTCATTGCCGGTCAGCAACTCGATTTCATCGGCGCAGAGAATATCCATTGATGCGCCAAAGGCAATGATTGCCCGCCAGCGGTTTTCCTTGGATTTCACCTGCACGATGTATTTACTGAGTGCAACCGGCTCCTCATAGTCGAGATAGGTCATTCGCAGGCTGGGGGATTCCAGATCCGGATCGGTCGTCAGGTTCCAGGTTGCCACAACGTCCCGGGCCGTAACCGGCAATCCATTGGCAAAGCGCGCCTTCGGATTGATGCGGAAGGTATAGGTAAGCGAGTCTTCGCTGATTTTCCAGTGCGTCGCCAGGCTCGGTACCAGTTCCAGCGTAATCGGATGAACGTAGAGCAGGCGTTCGTAACAAAAATCAGAGAGTATTTTGTTTTCGGTAAAGCTGGCGTTTTTGCCATAATAAAAAGGCCGGAAGGATAACAAAAATCTTGTGATGACGCGACGCAGTTCACCGCCTTTCGTGACATTATCGCCGGTGAGGAGCGCCAGCTCTTCGGGCGTAATGCTATTCGTCGTGAATCCCTCGGCTTCCGCGATCGCTTCGAAGCCTTCGCCGCCCAGTTCGGCCGGAACGTCGCCGGTCAGATCGCCGTCCTCGCCGGGTTGGTGAATATCGGCGCCCGGCGCCAGGTCAGAAGCATTGCCGTCCCCTTTGTCGTTACAGGCGGATGCAGCTAGCATAAATACCGTCAGCAAAACGACGGCCGCAATGCGGGTGTGCACTGTCAATATCATTACCCCTCCAAATTACAGAAGCCAAGTTCTTGTATTAGTTTATTGCTTGACTAAGAAATTCAATTTATCCAGGTCCCCGATAAAAACAAACTGGCGCTTATGCCACCAATTCACCATTCTCCGTAAGTCGCAGCACAGTCGCGTCGCCCCAGAGGCGCTCTAGCTTGTAAAACTGACGCGATTCGGGACGCAATATATGGACGACGACATCAAAGAAGTCGATCAGAATCCAGGCTGCATGTTTATCGCCTTCGGGTTGTGGCGAGGATACGCCCAGTGAGCGGGCGCCGCGCCGGATACTTGTGGCGACTGCCTCACTTTGAACATCGGAACTCACGGTGCAAACGACAAAATAATCGGCCGGCGCACTCTCGATTGCCGAAAGGTCCAGCACCATGATTTCGTCAGCCTGTTTATCGAGAGCGAGTCTGGCAACGGCAAGCGCCAGGTCCCGGCCACGAAGTTCATTCTGCATTCACATCTCACAAAGATTTAACATAAAGCACTGTTTCTATTCATACGCTTTCAAAGAGCGAAAATCGTGGCCCAGAACGACACTGCAGCGCAGATAGAGCGATGAGTCTATCGCTCTGCGGCTGAGGCTATCATGAATTCCAAGCGCATACGCGACCTTGGCAAGCGAGACCGTGTCCCCAACGCGATCGATGACAAAACTGCGCTCAACATCAAAGTTGACGTAATTTGCTATTTCCACCACATCGAAACCACGGGCGCGCAGAAAATCCATGATCGTACCGGCAGCACCCGGCACCCCGCAGCCATTGAGCACATTCAGTTGAATCTGATCGCCTTCGTTTACGAGCTTATCGGATGTATCGATGTGGGCGTCGACAGGCGGCGTCAGCAAAAGACGCTTGATAAGGAAATACCCCATAATGGTCACGCTGAGCGCCAGGGCGATGATGCCGGTGTACCAGAAGGCCGGGGCGATCGTAGCGCGATGTGGCCGCTTAAATATCAAGATTCTTCACGTATTGGGCGTTGCGTTCGATGAATTCGCGGCGCGGCTCCACTTGATCGCCCATCAGGGTCTCGAATACCTTGGTGGCTGCCGCCGCATTTTCGATCGTCACCTGTAGCAGAGTCCGTGTCTCCGGATTCATCGTCGTCTCCCACAATTGCTCGGGATTCATCTCTCCCAGACCCTTGAAGCGTGAAATGACGATGCCGTCCTTACTGACTGCGGCCTGCGCCTCGCCATCGGCAGCAATTCCATTGCGATCGCCGCGCAGCTGCCCCAGAATTTCGTCACGCTGCTGGTCGTTAAAAGCGTAGCGCTCCTTCTTGCCTTTTTTTACTTTGTACAAGGGTGGCTGAGCAATATAGATTTTGCCGTCTTCGATAAGCTCACGCATATAATTAAAAAACAAGGTCAGCAGGAGCGTACGGATGTGCGATCCGTCGACATCGGCATCCGCCATCAGAATAATTTTGCCGTAGCGCGCCTTTTCGGCATTGAACTCTTCGCCAAAGCCCGCGCCCAATGCCGTAAAAATCGCCCTGATCTCATCATTCTCCAGGATACGCGTCAGGCGAGCTTTCTGGACATTCAGGATCTTGCCTTTCAGCGGCAGGATGGCCTGAAAGTGCCGGTCACGACCTTGTTTGGCCGAGCCGCCGGCGGAATCGCCCTCAACCAGATACACCTCGCACTCATCGGGATTTCGGCTCGCGCAATCGGCCAGCTTGCCTGGCAGGGCCGCGGAGTCGAGCGCATTCTTACGACGCACCAGCTCGCGCGACTTGCGTGCCGCCAGACGCGCTTCTGCGGCCAGCACCGCCTTGTTGATGATCTTTTTGGCTATCGTCGGGTTGGAATCCAGGTAGGTGTCCAGGTGCTCACCGACAATCGAGCGTACGATACCGTCTACTTCGCCGTTGCCGAGCTTGGTTTTGGTTTGACCTTCGAATTGCGGTTCCGCAACCTTCACCGACACAACGGCCGTCAGACCTTCGCGAAAGTCGTCGCCCGTAATGCTGATCTTGTCGTTTTTCAGCAGGTTGTTGCGGGAAGCATAATTATTAAGCGTCCGGGTCAGGGCAGAGCGAAATCCGGACACGTGGGTGCCACCCTCGACTGTATTGATATTGTTGACATAGGAGAGGACATCTTCGCTGTAGCCGTTGTTGTACGCCAGGCAGATGTCGACGACGGTGGCCCCGTCGTTGCTCTGGCCGATATCGGAGATATTGATCGGATCGATGATCTGGCTGCGCGAGCTGTCGATATACTTGACGAACTCGACAAGGCCGCCGGGGGTGTGATAGATTTCTTCTCGTCCGTCGCGCTCATCGCGCAGAGTGATGCTGATCTGGGGGTTGAGAAATGCCAGCTCCCGCAGACGGTCCGAAACGCGGTCGAAGTGAAATTCCGTGGTCGAAAAGATGCCCGGATCCGGCACGAAACGCGAATAGGTGCCGGTTTTTTCCGACGGCCCAAGTTCGTTGACTTTGCTGGTGGGCTTGCCTTCCGAGTAAGTCTGGCGAAATTGTTTGCCTTCGCGATACACCTCGACGGTCATCTCGGTCGAAAGGGCATTCACACAGGATACGCCGACGCCGTGAAGACCGCCCGAAACTTTATAAGTGTTCTTGTCGAATTTACCGCCGGCGTGCAGGGTGCACATTACCACTTCAAGAGTGGAAATCCCTTTGACCGGGTGCGGACCGGTCGGAATGCCGCGGCCGTCATCGAGCACGGAACAGGAACCATCGCGGTGCAGCGTAACATAGATTTTCTCGGCAAAGCCGGCCAGCGCCTCATCAATCGAATTGTCGACGGTTTCAAAAATCAGGTGGTGTAAACCGCGCTCGCCGGTGTCGCCAATGTACATTGCCGGCCGTTTGCGTACTGCTTCAAGCCCTTCGAGAACCTTGATACTACCTTCATGATATTCCTGACCATCGTTTTGTACGTTCTCGCTCAGGGGACTGTCGCTCATAAATACGATCCGAAATAATATGCAGAAATAACCGCGCCACTGAAGGCATCAAACTTACAATTTAGCATTATTTCAGGACAATTTCTTTGACAAATTCTTCGCCGATGCGCTCGTTTATTTTGCGACGAATCTCCTCTTTGCGCAACAGAAGCTCTGCCCGCCAGACCGAGGCCGTTACTTCCACACGGAGTGATCCGTAGCGACATTGCTGCACTTCGCTGACGCGACCGGCGGCAGGGCCGACTACTTCACGCCACAGGTCGGGCAGCGCCGCTTCGATCAGCCGATGGTTCAATCCGCGCTCTTTAAGGAGCTGCTGCAGAATCGTTCCGATCGCATCGGCCTGGTCATTTTTCATAGACTTGCCTGAAGGAATGTTGAGATATGAGGCAGAGAGCAATTCAATCCGGCTTTCCGATCGGCCAAAAATTTGCCGGGTATCCGGCACCGCCAACAGCGATTCATTGCCGTGTCACCCGGCCGGCGCGGACTGTGTACAAAGCGTGACGTTCATCACCGGCGAAATGTTGGTGAAACACAGACAAATCCGTCGTCGTGATCAGCGTCTGCGCGTCGGAGCGCATCAGCTCCAGCACCCTGGCGGACCGAGCTTCATCGAGTTCGCTGAAAATGTCGTCGAGCAGTACGACCGGCGTTTCGCCGCGCAGCTCGCGCAGGTAGGAAAATTCGGCGAGCTTAATACTTATCAACAGTGACTTATGCTGTCCCTGCGAGGCACACTCACGCGCCAGGCCATCGTTGACCAAAATTTCCACATCGTCTTTTTGCGGTCCGGCGAGCGTCATTCCACGCAGTCGCTCGCCCTGCTGCAAGCGCGTGAAAACATCCCGATAGCCCTCCGCAATATCGGAAACGGCGGGCAGCGCGTCATTTTCCAACAGGGCGCCGGGCAAGGCATTCGGCTCATAACGCAGCGCTACGACTTCATTCGCACCGGCAATCGAGGAATAGGCCTGCCGCACATGCCCCGCAAACACGTGCAGGAAGCGCGCCCGGCGGTGAACAATTTCGGCCCCGGTCGCGATGAGCTGTTCCGTCCAGGGATCCACTTGCGAATAATCAAAGCCCGGCTCGCTGCGCCCGCGCTGCAGCAAGGCATTGCGTTGGCGCAATATTCGCTTCAGCGCCACCCCTTCCTTGCGAAATCGCCTGCTGGCCTGCGCCAGAACACTGTCCATCATTTGCCGGCGCTGTTGCGGCGGACCGGCGGTGATGCCGCGGAAATCCGGCGACAGAACCACCAGGGGCAACTCGCCGATAAGCTCTTGAGGCGTCAGACGCTTGGCAAGTGTGGAAGAGATATGCTTGCGTTCGCCTGGCTTGAAGCGCAATGCCACCTTGTATGGCGTCCCCAGGTCACTGCGTGCTTCAAGATTGGCGAGCAGAGCCTCGCTTCCGCGCCGGAGCAATGCGGCATCCGGGCAGGCAACGAAACTCTTTGAAAGGGCGCACAATGCTACGGCTTCCAGGATCGATGTTTTGCCCTGACCATTGCGGCCGCTGAAGACGTTGACGCCGGCCCGGAGCTCGATGTCGCTCCGCTCATGATTGCGAAGGTTCGATATTGAAAGCGAGGTAATCAGCATCGCGATAAAAAAACCCTTTGCTTCGGCAAAGGGCTTAGAGTAATCTTTCTCGTTTTGTCACGTCCGCAGGTCTTTTCACATTCGGTCGTATGAACGTCGTATCCGCCGAGCCGCGCCCGACGTGTCGACAGCGCCTTTTCTTAATAGCTTGCGACAACTTATGATGCGACGGTTCGCGAGGGCATTACCAACATCAATAAATCGTTACTCACTACGCCGTCAACCAGCGGTTTGATCAGGACCGAGCGCGAAGGCGTTGACAGCGCCATTAGGGCTTCGTCATCGGCACCATCCACAATGTGCGCCATTACTTCTTCAACATAACGATAGTTGAAGCACAGCTCCATCGATTCGTCGCTATATTCGCACGGGACGACCTCCGTCGCCTGATTGCCCGATTCGTTGTCCTGACCGATTATGGTCCAGGAGTCGGGGTTCAGCTCAAAATTGACCTGCCGCGAAATGGCGCTCGAAAAAAGCGAAACGCGGCGGATGGAAGCCAAAATGTCCGCGGGACGGAACTTGAGCATTTTCTCATTGTCGTGGGGAATAATAGCTTCGTAGGCAGGAAAACGCTCATCGATTATTCGGGTAATGATTGTGAGATTGTTCATCTCGAAGCGGGCGTGCGTATCGTTCAGCTCCAGGCTGACATCGCTCTCGGGCTTCTTAAGCAAATCAATAGTACGGGCCGGAATAATCGCTTCGAATTCTTTGCCGGGCAATGGATACTCTTCCGTGCCGTGCAGCGTCAGGCAACTCAGCCTGATAGAGTCGGTACTGACGGCATTGAATGAATCTGCGTTAAACTTAAATAGGACACCCGTCAGCGCAGGACGATATTCATCTTTGGAAACGGCGAATGTACATTTGTCGGCAATTCGCATCATGCTTTTCTGTTCGAACTTGACCTCGATGCTGCCTTCAAACTGCGGCGTCAGAGGGAATTCGGCGGGATCGAGGCCGAACAAGACGTACTCGCCGATGTCGGTTTTTAACGTTACCTTAAACAAACTCTCATCGACGGCCACACGCAGACTGCCAAGGCCGCCGAGCGCTTTGACGATATCAAAGAGTTTACGCGCCGGCGCCAGTACCTTGCCATCGACTTCACCGGCTACTTCAAGTGCGGAAATGATCGTCAATTCCTGATCCGTTGCAATCACTTCCAGGCGATTGCCGGCCAGTTCCAGGTGAAAGTTTTCCAAAACCGGCAGTGTTGACCGAGGTGGTACCGCCTGTATGACATTTTGTAACAGTTTCTGAAAATCCTGAAGCTGAACGGAGAATTTCATATAGAGCCGTTGTCTGGATTATGGGGTAATTGTTAAAAAATCCTTAAGTTTGGAAACTTGCAAACATACGAAATGTTTTCGAATGTTTGCAGGCTGCGGCATAAAGATTTCCAGAGAATTCAATCGAGCGAATGATTACTAATTACGGCTACGACAACTTTTTCAGTTTAATCGGCCTGGCACTTATACTATCGCTTGTCGGGTGGTTGGCAGATCCCCCTTATCTTGCTGAATTCTTAATAGCTGCAGGCGTCCTCCTCTGCCTGTTTACGCTCTGGTTTTTTCGCGACCCGCATCGCAGCGTTCCCGGCGAAGCCCTGCAAGACGATTCCATCATTGTCGCGCCGGCGGATGGAAAAGTCGTCCAGATAGCCGAAGTCGAAGAAACGCGCCTCCTTGACGGCAAAGCCACACAGGTCTCAATATTCTTAAGTCCGGTTGATGTCCACGTCAATCGCAGTCCTGCGAATGGTCGCATTCTTTTTTCCGACTATTTGCCCGGCAAATATCTCATGGCCTACGACGACAAGGCGTCGCTGGACAATGAACAGACCGTGATCGGCCTGGAAAACACGAGCGGCAAGCTGCTGTTCAAACAGATAACGGGCTTTCTCGCCCGGCGAATCGTCTGCGAGCTCAAGGAAGGCGATAGCGTAAAAGTCGGCGACAAATTCGGCATGATGAAATTCGGCTCCCGGATGGATCTCTTGTTGCCGCCGGCAACGGAAATACTTGTCCGTGAAGGGCAGCGCGTCCGAGGCGGCGAGACTATACTGGCGCGGATGGCTTCGGCGTAGATGACGCAATTTTTCGTAAATTGGCGTCAGAATGCGGCGCCTCTTTAGGCAGAGGGTAAGCTTAGCGATTGTGCGGGGCGCCGGCCTGCATTTCATCCGGATGGTATGGCAAAACTTCGCGTTACTCGCTCAATAATTCCCAACCTCTTCACCCTGATGAATCTCTTCGGCGGCTTCATCGCCATAACACGTATTGCCGAAGGTGATTTCGTAGGCGCTACCTGGTTTATCATTCTGGCCAGCATTTTCGACGGCTTAGATGGAGCAGTCGCACGCCTTACCAATTCCACCAGCGATCTGGGCGTCGAGCTCGATTCGCTCTGCGATGCGGTTTCATTCGGTCTGGCGCCTTCATTTATGATTTACCAGGCCCATTTTATCACGGAACCGCAATACGGTCTTATTCTGGCGGCCTTGCCCGCACTGGCCGGCACCTATCGGCTGGCGCGCTTCAATGTACAGCTCAGCGGCTCCGGCGACAAACGCTATTTCAGCGGCATGCCAATCCCGGCCGGCGCGATTACGATCATCTCCTATACCTTGTTTTTCCACAACGGCGATTTGATGCCGGCGAGCTGGAAGCCGCTCGCAATGACGCTCGTCACGATAATTGTGGCGATTGCTATGATTAGCACAATCAAGTATGATGCCTTTCCTCGCCTTTCGCGTAAAGCCATTCGCGAGCGGCCTTTCGTCTTCGCGATGTTTGTCGCGGGCGCAATCGCGATCGTCGTCACGCGTGGCGAATTTCTTTTTCCGTTTATGGTGTTGTACATTGTATTCGGCATGCTGCGCAGCTTCGTTTTTTGGCTGCGCGATCGCGCTGTCAGCGACGAGGACGACGATGTGCTGGAGCAATCAGAGCCCAGTCCGTTCGACATGTAACAATCGGGCGACGTCGGACATTATGCTTGCGACGCCGTCGTCGCAGCAGAGTCAGACGAGCAATACATTCTTTATCATAGCTGGAGTACATCCTATGTTGGCCTTTCTGGGTCCTCTGGGTCCTACGGAACTCATCATCATTCTGGTGATCATCATGGTACTGTTCGGTGCGAAAAAGATTCCCGATCTGATGAAAGGCATCGGATCAGGAATTAAGGAATTTAAGAAAGCGGCAAACGAGGTGGAAGACAAGTCTGATCAGGACAAGTCGAAGAATCAGATTTCAAGCTGAGCGCAAGCCTGCAGTTTGCGAGGCGGACTGTCGTCGGCGCGCCGCCGATTATCTGTTAATCGACGTGAGAGGAAGCGATGTACGGCCTTGCTTCCGACGATACAGAGCGTAGGGAGGAATTACAGAAATGTTGGATATCGGCGGTCCGGAATTTTTGATCATTATCATTGCCGTGCTCTTATTGTTCGGCCCGCGCAAATTACCGGAGGTTGCCCGATCCATCGGCAAGTGGATGGCCCATATCCGGCGCGCGAAAGAGGAGTTTGATCGCAATATCCACGGATTCAATTCGGAGATTCAGGACGCTGTTGACATAGATAATCGGCGGGCAGGCAAATCCGACGCGCCCGCCAACGCCGGCACGAGCCAGGACCACAATGCTCCTCCGGTACCTATGCCGGCAACAGAACCCACCATTGACAACGACGCTTCCCCTTCAGTCGCTTCCGACGAACCAGATCTTTCAGAACCAGAGACAGATCATCGGAATGATGCGGAATCTCATCAGCGGGCAAAGCCGCAAAATCCCCCGATAACTGTCCGCCCGGCCGCGCGCAGCCTGGCGCGCAATCAGTCGACCAATTCGGCCGCGAATGATCAGAACGGATCCGCGGCCTGATCTTCGCTCGTTTTTTCCGCCTGTCGTATCGCCATTCACTCCGGGTAAAATCAATCAGGATTGCCCTATATCGGCCAGCGGTGGTATATTGGGATTTTGAGTAACTACAGAACCGGTCTACGATGCCTCTACCACAGATTCTCGATGGCAAAACCCTGGCAAAAACACTTGAAGAACGTAACCGGCTACGCGTAGAGAGCCTGGTTGCCGGTGCCGGTGCATCGGTTCCGATACTTGCAACAATCCTCGTCGGCGGCGATCCGGCGTCGGCTACCTATGTCAAGATGAAGCGCAACGCCTGCCGCCGCGTCGGCATGGATTCACGCCGCATCGAGCTGCCGGAGGATACGACGACGGCGCAGCTGCTGGACGTTGTCGATGGCCTGAACGCCGATCCTGATGTCCACGGAATACTCCTGCAGCATCCGGTGCCCGCGCAGATCGATGAACGGGCCTGCTTCGACCGCATTGCCCTGCGCAAAGACGTCGATGGCGTCACGACACAGGGTTTCGGACGGATGGCAATGGGTGAACATGCGCACGGCAGCGCAACGCCGGCCGGCATAATGAAATTGTTAGATCACTATAAGGTGCAAATCGAAGGGCGCCATGCCGTCGTCGTCGGCCGAAGCCCGATCCTCGGCAAACCGATGGCATTTATGCTGCTTAACAAGAATGCCACTGTCACTATCTGTCATTCCCGTACGCGCGATCTGCCGGAGCTTATCCGCCAGGCCGATATCGTCGTCGGCGCGGTGGGCCGTCCCCGTTTTATTCAGGGCGATTGGATCAAGGAAGGCGCAGTCCTGGTTGATGCGGGCTATAATCCCGGTCCCGTCGGCGATATTGATCTGGAAGCGGCCGCCGCCCGTTCCTCGGCGTATACGCCCGTTCCCGGCGGCGTCGGCCCCATGACAATCGCCACGCTGATCTCGCAGACCGTGGATGCAGCGGAACGCTATGCCGGCGGCAGCGACGAAATCTGATCGCGCCTCTAAGTACCCCACAAAGCGGAAGGCCGGAGAAGTCGCCAGCTATTCTCGACTTGTTAATTTGCAGAGTATTCAACCTGTCGATTCAGACGGCGATTGAAAAGAAAACCACTCTCATTTGTCGCTGGCGATGACAACAGCAGTCGGCCACATGTAGATATTACGTAGCAAGTAGCGCTAAGCAGGCGAGTCTGCCCCTGGCCCTTTTAAAGTACACAGCGATCCGAATAGGTGAGTGCCTGACTATCACTAAGCGATCATCTATTAAACATTCAGCCACAAATCGTATTCATAGGTTCGACTCTTTAATGGATTGAGTAATTTCCGCCGGATAAGGGCTGCCGAGACAGACATCCGTCAATCGCCGTTATCAGTGCTGCCAAAATTTGCGTTGGGCCCATATTACTCAGGCATTCAAAGCTAACAGATTAAACAGCGACCACCTTCAGTCTCAACTTAACAATCACTTGTTTCCTAAGGGCTTTGGTCAGGCTTACTCAGCATGCCCGATACTTACCGCGATGCTCTTAACAGCCGGCAGCAGAAGGAAAACACCTTCTCGACAAAGCCGGACTTTCGTCCGGAGCTCGCACAGCAGTTGTCTCCTTCTGGCACCGGCAGGTACTCAATGGGTATTCCAGCCAAGCAATGGAACACGGAGCTTTCGGCACATAGCCTGTATTCAACTACAGCTTCGGAGTTTTGGCAGCGGCTGCCCCTTGACTGGCCCGTTCGCCTACTGTAAAATCTGTTTGTGCCGCCGGAGCAGTGTCATCGACACAGCGACCTTCACCAGGGAGGCTCTCCGTGGAATACCTATAGCATCCGTCTGGCCGATAGTCTGAAGGCTTTGCTGATTGAAGTATTCTTTCTGCGCCACTCTTTTCAGCCCGAAACTTCTTGATTCGGGAAATTGGAAAGTCTACATCCATCCGTTCTCACACTTCCCTGCCTGCAAAAAAATTCGTAAATTGCGAGTCTTGGTATTTTCGGCGGGTTCCTGTATGGCTGTTGTTTCAGGATGACGCAATGCGAATCCGAAATGAGCTTGATGACCACCGCCGGCAAGCCGGAAAATTTTGACTGGAGAACAAAAGCCTGATTGATGTATAACCACTCGGATTGCGTGCAGTTATGAGCGTTTTAGTCGATAAGAACACAAAGTTGCTGGTTCAGGGTATTACCGGTAGTGAAGGTAGCTTTCACACGGCCCAAATGCTTGAATACGGCACCAATGTTGTTGCTGGAGTAACTCCGGGTAAAGGCGGACTTGAGTACAAGGGCAAAGGCGACGACGTTTTCAACCGGCCCCTGCCGGTCTTTAATACGGTCAAAGATGCCGTGGATGCCACCGGCGCCAATGCATCGGTAATCTTTGTACCGCCGCCATTCGCCGCCGACGCCATTCTGGAAGCGATCGATGCTGGCATCGCACTCATTGTCTGCATCACCGAAGGAATTCCGACCAGCGATATGATTCCCGTCTATGCGGCACTGGAGCAGTCGGAGTCGCGCCTCGTCGGGCCGAACTGTCCGGGCGTCATTACCCCCGGCGAATGCAAAATCGGTATTATGCCGGGCTTCATCCACAACGCGGGCACGGTCGGTCTCGTGTCGCGTTCCGGCACCTTAACTTACGAAGCGGTCAAGCAGCTTAGCGATGCCGGACTGGGACAATCGACCTGCATAGGTATCGGCGGCGACCCGATTATCGGCACCCGCTTTATCGATGCGATCAGGTTGTTCAATGATGATCCGCGTACCGAGGCGATTGTTATGATCGGCGAAATCGGCGGCAGTGCGGAAGAAGAAGCCGCTGCCTTTGTCAAAGCTGAAGTCAAGAAGCCCGTCGTGGGCTTTATTGCGGGCCAAACTGCACCGCCGGGACGCCGGATGGGACACGCCGGCGCTATCATTTCGGGCGGCAAAGGAACGGCGGCTGAAAAAATGCAGACCATGCGTGACGCCGGCATCGAAGTTGTCGAGTCGCCGGCATCGATTGGCATAAGCGTAAAGAAATTACTGGCGGCGGCTGGCAGCGGAACACGCAAATCATCCGCCGCGAAAAAGACCGCGTCCAGGAAGGCGACCGCAAGCAAGACAGCCGCCAAGAAAGCGCCGGCGAAGAAAGCGCCCGTCAAAAAGGCGCCCGCCAGATCCACGGCAGCGAAAAAACCGGCGACGCGTAAAACGACGCAAGGTAATAATGGCGCCAACCGGTCGACAGGCAAAGCCTGATTGTCAAAACAACAGTCCAATCCAGAACTCTAAACGAATACGGTGAACTATGCGAACACTTGCGATCATTAAGCCGGATGCGGTGCGAAAGAACGTAGTCGGGAAGATTGTCAGTCAGATAACAGAGAGCGGATTCACGGTTCTCGGAATGAAAATGATACGCATCTCGCGTCAACAGGCCGAAGCATTCTATGCCGTCCACCGCGAGCGCCCTTTTTTCGGTGAACTGACCGAGTTTATGAGCAGCGGCCCGATCGTGCCGATTGCCCTTGAAAAAGACAATGCGGTCACTGATTTCCGTGGCTTGATCGGCGCCACGAATCCGGCGGAGGCGGCCGAAGGCACAATCCGCAAACTCTATGCGAGCAGTCTCGGCGAGAACGCCGTCCACGGTTCGGATTCCGAAGACAACGGTCGTCTTGAAGTCGCGTTCTTTTTCGCGGAAGCAGAGCTGGCGGACAATCTGAGCTAGCCATCGACCTCAACGATTTATAAACAAGACACGTCCATTGAGGCGTGTCTTGGCGTTTGTGGACCTCTCGAATTGCAACTATTTTGCAGATCGTGTGTTTGGGGAAACTTCTATGTTGCAGCGTCTCAAACGAATATCTCATTCCGTCCGCTTTGAAAATCCGTATTGGAAATACGGATATGACCGATATCGTATGCCGAACGGCGCAACCGGCGACTATCATTACGTCATGTCAAATGGCTCGGTAATGATCGTGCCCCGGCTGGCTGACGGATCGATCTTGCTGCTTCGACAGTATCGATACTTGAATGAGCGTGTCAGCATCGAGTTTCCCGGTGGCGGCATCGAGCCCGGACTGTCGGTCGAGGCGAACGCGGCCAAAGAGTTAGCTGAAGAAACCGGTTACCGTACGAAACGTCTGACAAAAATCGGCGAACACAACCCATACAATGGCGTAACAAATGAAATCAGCCATGTTTTTCTGGCGGACGAAATGCTCTTGGAAGACGCGTCTCCCGATGAGTCCGAAGAATTTGAACTGCTGCGCTGCTCACCGATTGAAGTAGCGGACAGTATTCGCAGCGGCGCTATCTGGGATGGTATGACAATAGCTTCGTGGTGCATGTACAGGTACTCTAAAGATTTCAGATCAGAATAATTTTGAAGGTAATTGCGATGCGTTCTGTCCTTTCTTTTCATCGTGTCATATTTCTGCTCGCACTAATGACGCTTCTGGCTCTCCCCACTGTTTTGCCGGGACAGGCTGCTCCGCAATCGGAGGAGGCGGTTAATGAGGAGCCGGAGCGCAAATATTTGCTAAAGCTTAATATGCCGGTCGGAGTGAAGCATAAATACAAGTATACCGAGCGTACCCGCTGCAAGCGTCAGTACCATGACAGCAGCAAACGGACCTTCGAATACACCAGAGTTATGACCTACTTTATCAGTGCATACACTCCCGGTTCACCCGACGACGGCTTTAAGACAGTGTATTACAATATCGATTCGATGCGTTTTGAAATGGATGACGGCGTCAATGAATTGATCGAATATGATTCGCAGAGCGACGCCAACGCCAATCTGAACCAGTTAGAGGTTCTGGCGGCAACCGTGCCACTGAATCGCGCCATTTATCTGACCTACTCGCCCTACGGAGAAGTAGTGAAGATGGAAAGCGACGACCTTGATTTCCTCAAAGATTATCTCAACGACGGTGGCGATACCGTTCTTCCCGCGCTGGACTACTTTCTCTGGTGGGATCGAATGGACATTGAGAATTTCAAGCAGATCGTCGACATCAGCCACAATATCTTGCCGGAACGATTTATCCAACCCGATGATGTTTGGGAGCGTCCGATCAGCATGCGAGTCGACGGCATAAGCTTTCGAGATACAGCCGATGCTTCAGTCGCGAGTTTCGAGCATGGTATTTATCGAATTGTCGCGAAAAGCGATGACCTGCAGCCACTAAGCAAACGAACATATATGTATGGTCACTCAAGCTTTTGCCAGGTCATCGGCGGCACGGGCACATCCGAAACCCAGCTTCGATTTTCGCGCCTGGGCGTCATGGGTGAAGCCACTAGAACTTTGAACGCCCAGATCGAGGTCAAGGCCGAGCCCTATGACTTTAGCGCGGAAATTCAATCGACACAAAAGCTGGAATTGCTCGGTCGTTTTGAATGGTAGGCTGGTTGAGGTAGGCTGGTAGAGGCAGACTTGAGCTATACCGAATATGTTCTGTATCCGAACGGCGCGCAGGAAGGGCGGGACTACATCGGGTGGCAATCCTTGCGAGTACTTGCTCCGGCTGCCGTGCGATTGCCTGCCCAGGAACCTCCAGTCGATGAACGTGAGAACGCGCGATAGTCGTTTAGTTTACACTGAATATCCGGCAATCCGGGTAAGTCCTGTTCTAGCTCTGTGCGCATAGTCAAGATGCCGAAGCTCATTGTGTAAAGCCCGGAGATCCACAAAGTCTCGCCGAATTGAATGGCATTTGAGGAAAACACCAATTTTTCGTAATTTTTCGTTGCAGCAGAAAAATGGCCGGTAGTGTAGCGATTGCTGGAATGCAGCAAATTGGCGGCGACCGGATTACTTTCCGACGACATCCTTACTTATGACCGATCGATCGGTACGACTCTTGAATGTGCTCTTCAGCCCTGAGAACTGAGTTTCTCTGCGGCGAGCGACTTAGTCTGTAGGCACAGAACCGTGTCGACCGGTTTTTGCCGCAACTGGAGACAAGGACCTCGACCGACGCGCACTGGCAGGCAGCAGAGTGACAACGATCTTCAGGATGTTGAATAATCGAAGGTCGCGCCCAAACACCGAGTGGGAAAGGAACGTAGCATTATCGAAATCTCTAACCGTAACGCATTATCTCTGACGGTAATCCAGGCGGTGGGTAGCCCATGACAAACCGAAGCCAGGAGATTTGGCGCTTAATCAATCCCGTGACGGATTTTCCGGCCCTGCTGGCAATACTGCTGGGCCTGAGCATTGCAATGTTTCTGCCGGACTTTGCAATCAAGTTGATCGGCGGCTGTGTCGCCATACTCGGATTGGTAGCTCTCTTTTTGCTGTTTTCACAGCGAATGAAAGACATTGCATTGCACACGACGAAGCCGGTTTCCGAAACCACATCATTCAAGACCACCGTAAAACAGGACCCGACGACCAAGCGACTGATTTTTGACGACTTTGCTGCATCATTCGGCAGCGACGAGTTTCCGGGCGGGCCTGGCCGCAAGGATGCAGCTGCAACAGGCGGACAGCCCGCGTCAGAAGTACTTACCGATGCGGATTTGCAGAGCGACAATGTCGGTGAAACTGCGCTCGCTGTAGACCAGGCCGACAATCCGGTCGCATCCCAGACCGTACTGCCTGATCCGGGAACGCGACCGAAGCTGCAATTCGACAGCAGCGACGATTTCCCTGACGACGGCGAGGGATTCCGTATCATCACGCCGGACCAAAGGCCTGAGCCGGAAGCCGCCCCCCCCCTGGAGCCGGTTTCCACATCTGCTGAAAGTGAAGTCAAGGCCGCTCCATCCGGCAACGTCGACAAGGCAGGTCCGCTGCCGGCGAATGCCGCAACGAACGGAACGCTGGAAATATCTACTCCCGCGGAGACACAGCTAAATACGGAACAGGC
>JANQRB010000070.1 GCA_028284775.1 Candidatus Kapaibacterium sp.
CAGAAAAGCGCCCAGCCCCAAAGAAAGACCGGCAAGCGACGTGCCCCAGGCAACGCCGATGCCAATGCCGCAAACAGCCAACAAAAACAACTCGCGCTCGCGCGTGCGTACGATCCGTTCCAGCAAACGCGGCACAATCGTCCGCGCGCCAAAAATCACAAGTCCGACGATGAGTGTGCCTTTCAGCAGCAGCAGCAGGATCGTCTCGGTCAGGTTTTCCATTCCGCCCGCCAGAAGCGGGGTAATAAGCATCATCGGAACAATGATTATATCCTGAAAGATCAGGATGCCAAGCGTCGCCTGACCGTGCGGCGCTTCGATTTCTCCGCGTTCCTGCAGCAAGGTCAGCACGATGGCGGTTGAGCTGAGTGCAACCAGAAAGCCGACAAACACGGAATTAGCGGGCGCAAGTCCCAGCAGCATTGCGATGCCGAGCGCCGCGACACAGGTAAGTATCACCTGCATCGACCCACCCAGCAAAACGGTTTTTTTGATTCGGGCCAGATCCTTGAATGAAAATTCAATGCCGATCGTAAAGAGCAGCAACACAACTCCCACCTCTGCAAGCAACTCTACGCTATGGACATCGTGGACAAGACCAAGCCCATATGGACCGACTACGACCCCGGTCAGGAGATAACCGATGATGGTCGGAAGTCGAAAGCGATGCGAGATGTAAAGGACGACTATCGATAGTCCGAAAATAATTGCGACTTCGCGCAGAATAGGTATTTCCATGGGCAGTGAGGTTGCCGGATAAATGAAAGTGATCCTGACAGGTCAGATGCCAAATTTACAAAGAAATTGCTCCGGTCCGGTGATTTTCAATCAAACTAAGCACGAGCGTCTCGGCGCTGTGGATGAAGCGGGCAGTGCCGATAAGTGATTTTTTACTTCTTTGGCAGCAACTTCAAGGTAATTCGGAAAATCTGGCCGGAATTGCTTTGAAAGGTCAGAGCAAGATCTGGCTTGTCGGGTTTTTGGTCTTCGCCGACATTGGAGGCCGTGGTCTTTTCCTGGAGGAGAATACCGTAAATCTCAAAGGCGGTGCGAATGCGCCCGGATATTGTTCTGACGATTTCTTCCAGAACTTCCATTCTTTCGCTGTGACCCGGCGATGCCAGCCCGAGTATAGTTGTGGCCAGCCATTGCGCATCATTTTCGGCGCAGGAGATCGTGACCTGCACCATCATGTCTTCGGTGTCATTACTCAATATGGAGGAGGCAAACAGCTCTTCGCGTAATTTGACCGTTCCTTCGCCTGCCAGCACCGTTAACTCTATCGAGGCCATTATGCCGAAGGCCTGATGCGCGGCATTGAATATTTCGCTGGGCATGTACTCATCGACGATTTCCTTGTAGCTAGTCGGCTGCTTTTTACCGTCGAGCGCGATGTTCGTGAAGCTCTTGAGGAAGGCATCCGGTACAAAAGATTTTTGCAGCAGGTGATCAAACTCGGGCGGGGCTTTTTTACCTGAGACAGAGGATTCGGTCAGGAAAACGATATTTATGTCTTCACTGCCCATAGCCCGGATTTTTTGCGCCAGCAGACGTTCATTGAGCAGCGGCATATTTTCACCGATCAGGGTAATCTTGGGTCGATGCTGCGCAAAAGCTTTCAGTCCGGCAGCTCCGCTGGCTGCTTCCACGACCGTAAATCGCCGCCCCAGAATATCCGAAACGTACTTCGAAAAATTGATATCGTGATCAACGACAAGCAGCTTCGTGCTGCTGACGGCACTCGTCGAAATCACGCCGGGTTTGGCGCTCTCCAGGTTGGATTTCAATTGCCCCAAGACCCGTTGAAAACGCTGCAGCGCAAACTCGTAATCAATTGGCTTGAGAATGTAATCGGTGATACCGAGGCTGATCAGTTGTTTGAAGGTAGACTTGCTTTTGACGGCTGTCAGGACAACAACCGGCAGGTTGGCAAAGTTTTTGTCCGAACGAATGGCGGCAAGGCAGTCGAGTCCACCAAGAAGCGGCATATTGATGTCGAGTACGATAAAATCGGGGACGACCCTTTCGATTGTTTCGAGACCCGCAATGCCATTGGCGGCTTCGTGAACTTCGACCTGAAATTTTTTCTTCAGCATTCCGGTCAGATACTTACGAACACCTTGCTCATCATCGATTACGATACATTTCAAAATGCGTGAAGTTTCCACGTGCTCCATACCTTCGCCAGTTCCTCAATACGCCGGGTCTGCTTGGGTACCAGATTGTTGAGTGCGATTCATTTCACACCATTTGTGGCAAATGTTCTTTGTATCTCAGAACAAGCATATCCACAGACCCGCGCAGATACTCTAAAAATATAGCAAAAATTCGGGGTAATAAATATCCCGACATCCTAAAGACACAATTCCGGGCGGCCGATGTTTCGCTTGTTGCGTTGCGGTATCGGCCTGGCCGTCCCGGTTTTAGAGTTCGATTTTAAAAATAGATCCGGCCGGATGATTATCCACAACGCTGATAATGCCGCCATGGGCTTCGATGACCATCTTGCAGAATGACAGACCCAGGCCATGTTGCCGTACGCCGCTTTGCTTGAGCCGGCCAATTTCAAACTTATTAAAAATACTTTCCTTATCGGCATCCGGGACGCCGTAGCCCTGATCGATGATATTGATGTCGAAATCGCGCTCGCTCTCGTTGGCGCTGTCGAGGTAAGCCAATCTGACGACTACGGAGGTATAGGGATCCGAATACTTGATGGCGTTGCTAATCAAATTGTCCATGGTGCGCAGCATCAGACTGCGATCGATCGACAAACTCAGCAAGCCGTCCTCTGGATATTCAAAGGCCAGCGAAATGTCGCGCGCTTCGGCGAAGGTGCGGTTGTTACGCTCCACCTCCTGCATAAAATCGCGTATTGCAATGTCCCTGCGGCTAAGGAGCAGCTTGCCGGCGTCCATTTTGGCTGTTACAAGCAATTCTTCGATGAGTCCGTTAAGGCGCTTCGCTTGTTCACTAATGCGCTGCATCTGCGAGCTAACTTCCTCATTGAGATCCTCGCTATGCTGCAGCATATCGAGTCCGAACATGACGTTGGTCAGGGGATTCTTTAAATCGTGGACGACTAATTGCGCAAGCTCTTCACGTGAACGTAGTGACTCCTGTAAAGCATCGTACTGCCGCTTGATACGGATCATTGACCGGACACGCGCGCGCAGCTCCACTCCGGAAACCGGTTTGGAAAGGAAGTCGTTGGCGCCGGAGTCAATGCCTTTGACCAGGTCGTCTTTGCTGTTGAGCGCCGTTACGAGAATAAGCGGAATATGCTGCAGCCCTTTGTTGTTTTTGATGCGCTTACAGAGCTCAAAGCCATCCATTTCCGGCATCATTACATCGGACAGAATTACATCGATCGGAGTGCTTTCCAACAAGTGTAAAGCCTCGGCGGCGTTAACGGCCAGTACTATGTCATAGCCTTCTCGTGAAAGGTGGACTTTGAGCGTCTCTCTCACAATTTGCTCATCATCCGTAATAAGGATAGTCGCTTTTGAATCCATCGTTGCCTAAACTCCCGATTTGACAAATTACTGCTGGGTTGATTACGCACTTCTTGGTTCTTATACAGCTCGTTTAGTCGTTTACCGTTCGTGTGTTTTATTCGTCACTGGTGCTAAACGAATTGTCGGCATCGTGTGGTTTACTATAGACTGATTGCGCCAATTGCTGCAGGGCATCATTAACATTCGATCGTGAAAGCGGTTTGTGCACCATAATGAGCAGCTCATCCGGCGTGCTGTCATCAGCAGTGTCGTGATCGATAAAGACAAGCACGGGAAGATGCGGTAGTCCGGTCTTTGAGCGCCAGGCCTGAATGAGGCGTCGCTGAATGTTGGATTTATTCCCGACGTCCAGCACCAGCAGATCTGGGATCAGATCCAATTCCTCCGGGTAACCTCGATCGGAAAGAGCGGAATGAATCTTAGTGCCCGCCGAGCGCAACAGACGTTTGAGCGGCGCAATGGTCGCTTCCTGGTCAGTGATCAATAAAATGGAGCCGAACAAGGCATCCTTGTCATCTGTCGTCTGCGGCGTCTTCGTCGCGGTCGATGACGCCGGGTCGGCAGATGCGGATCGTTTAGGAAGCCGGACGCTGAAGTCGGTTCGTTCGTTAGGGATACTCGTGACGGCAATAGTGCCGCGATGAATGTTTACGAGATTGTGGACGAGGGTCAATCCCAGTCCGATTCCAGGGAAGCGCCGGGCGAGCGACACATCCAACTGTTCGAACGGTTTAAAGATGCTGTCGATGCGATGTGATTCGATGCCGATGCCGGAATCGCTGACCTGGATAATCACATCATCGCCGTCCTGCATCGTCGTCACTGAAACGCGTCCGCCGGCCGGTGTGAATTTCACGGCGTTGTTTATCAGATTTTTGACTATTTGAATCAGACGATACTCATCGCCCTGGATAACCGAGTTATCGTCAAATGCAGTATGCAAATTGATCTCTTTTTGCCGGATAAGCTGATCTTCTTCAAGCAGAGCCGCTTCGCAAACGACTTTCAGATCACAGTCGGAATACTCAAGCTGCAAGTCTCCTGCACCGATTTTTGCAAGGTCCAGGATGTCATTAATCAGATTGCTTAAATGTTTACCGGTCCGTTCGATCCGACTGATGGACTCGACCTGTTCATTGTTCAACTCGCCGAAGCTCATTTCTTGCAGCGCTTCCGATACCCCGAGGATGGTGTTTAAGGGCGTGCGTAACTCATGACTCATGTTCGCAAGAAACTGATCTTTGAGTTTCGAAGCCCGCGCCAGCTCGGTATTCAGGCGTTGAAGTTCGGAGGTCCGTTCCTCGACTCGCTGCGTCAGGGCGGATCGTTCCGTCGTAAGTTCGCGTTCGATCCGCTTGAGCTCGGTAATATCGACGGCTACACCGAGAACGGTGCCTTTGCCGTCATCGGCTGCCATCAGGGGAATCTTGGAAATCTGCAGCATGCGTTTGTCACCGCCTGTTAAGGTAAATTCCTGCGATGATCTAAACTTCGGCAGCCCTGTGGCAAGTACTTCGCGATCATCGCGCAGCATCTGCTCGATTTCCTGCGGGACACTGTGAATGACTCGTTGTGACTTGCCGATCAACTCCTGCACAGTCCTGCCGTAGGCATCGGCCATAGTCTGATTCGCCAATACGAAGCAGCCTTCTTCATCTTTGGCGAATATCATGTGAGGCACCAGATCAATCACTTTCCGCAGGTAAAGCTCGCTATGTCGCAGGCGTTCATTGCTTGCCTGCAGTTCAACGGTACGGGATTGCACGCGCGCTTCCAAATCGTCATTCGCATCTTGCAGGGCCAGCTCAGCTTGCTGTCGCGAGCTGATATCGTGAAAAAAACCGCGAATGCGCACAGCCTTGCCGTTGCGCGTTTCGCAGTATAGCGAGCCTTCGACGAATACAGAGCGTCCGTCTTTGGCAATGAGCGTTGTCGCCAGTGCCGCCTGAGTGTTTACGTGACTGAGACCATCAATAACCGACTTAAAGCGCGTGCGCTCATCGGGATGCACGATATCGACCGCCGAAAGCTCCTTAAGCTCGGCCTCATTGTAACCGAGCGTTCGAATCCAGGCATTGTTGGCATACAGGAAGTGCTGATTCATGGTAAGTATTTGAATCAAGTCGCTGGACTTTGCAAACAATTCCCGTAGCTGCGATTCACTCTCTTTGAGTTTACTTTCTGTCGTTCGACGAATAATGCGCTGGTGCACCTGGCGCTCCGACAGGCTAAGATGAATCCGCAAATTCGTGGGATCAATGGGCTTGGCAAGGTAATTGTCGGCGCCGATTGCAACGAGTGGCCGAAGCACTTCCGAAGTTGACTGAGCCGTCGTAACCCACACAATTGTATCCTGACCTTCGGGCTGAGAGCGAATCCAGCGACAAATTTCAAATCCGCCGTTGTCCGGTAACTGCAGATCCAGAATTACCATTTGATAGCGATGCGCGCCAAAGCTCTCGAAGGCAGCGACGGCGGAGCGGCACTCAATGATTTCATGGTCCAGTTCTCGGGCAGTACGTTGATAGAGCTCCAGGACAAGAGGATCGTTATCAATGACAAGAATCTTCACGTGGCATTCTCCACATTGGTATGAGTCGGATAGCCGGATGATCCCGGGACCAGTGGAATCATGCTGGGGAGGCGTCTAATCAAAAACGGCATTGCCTTCTACCTCCACAATGGTTTGTCCCTCTTCTTCGCTCATGACGTTCATCCTTCCGTTAAGCAATGCTGCAATCAATTGAATGCTGGCCAATCCCAGCCCTGCACCCTGTTGTTCCCGACGGCTTCTGTCGAACTGGATGTGTGGTCCGATCGCGGCAATCTGATCATTTGTCATGCCCTGGCCTGTACTCGCGACTGAAAGACGGAAGCTGCCATCAGTCAATTCAGCATCGAAGGACACGTTGCTGCCCGGTTCGGAAAATTTACATGCATTGTCGAGCAATTCTTCTACAATTTTTTTCATGCAATGAACCGGCACTTTAACAAGCCCTTCCTTGATTCTGCAGATCAGGTCCGATCCACGTCCGCGCCGCGCCGCGGCTTCCTGTGCGATATATTCCAGCGAAAAAGAATTAACTTCCGAAGGGGCTCCGAGATACTCCCGGCGCGCAGTTTGATCAACGACCGCCAGACGTAGTTTAGTAAACAAGAGATTATTGGCGACCAGGCGTTCGAGTCTTTCGGCGCTTTCAAGCAGATGCTCCGAAAGCTCGGCTACATCGTCGGGGGAGGGGGGCGTTTTTTTGTCAGCGAGCAAGCGCGCAAGTCCAAGGATGGCGGTCAGCGGCGTCTTGATTTCATGCGGAATAGATCTCGTCAATTGCTGTTGCAGCTCGTCCATTTGTTTAAGATAGGACTGGTGGCGTTGCAGGCGCGTATTCACCGCCTCGACTATCTCTCGTGACACAAAGGGTTTATTCAGATAGTCATCGGCGCCGGATGTCATTCCTTTGCGAAAATGAGTCTCTCCAAAATTGACGGTTAAAAAAATGAATGGCACTGTGGCCGTGCCGGGATCCTGGCGCAAGGTGCGCAAAACTTCATAGCCGTTCATTTTGGGCATATTGATGTCGGAGATGATGATATCCGGCCGTTTGCTTCGTGCGCTCCTGATAGCGTCGAGGCCGTTGTTGACGGTCACGGTGTGATGTCCTTCTTTCTCCAACAGCACCTGCAGTCCGCGGCAGGTGGCGTCATCGTCATCTGCGATCAGTAAATAGGCCATACCCGAATTCCTCAATCATCTACAGATTCCCGCACAAAGCGCAGCATATTGGGACGTAGAAGCGTTAATTGATGTAGACATCCTCGCAATGGAGCAGTACGCAAGGCCCGCCGCACACAAGAGCGTATTTACTTCCGGCAGCGGAATGCCTGGTCACAAATATCCCACAGCAAAAGAAGAGCGCGTTCTGATGTCGATCGGAGGCCCTGGCGATGAGATGAAGGCTCGTACATCAGTAACGAATATCGACAAAACTAGTAATAATAATTTCACAATCACAAGATTTCAGGCCAAATCAATACCACCGTGTTCCGGCATCCACTATTAGTGACCTACATCGCCTCAATGCCCAAAGTGCCTGGCGCTGAATTTCGGGCTTGTCCTTCTGCGGAAATTTGTCGGCTCCGGCTTTCCGTGTTCCGCAATTTTTTCAGCTGCACCGAATTCGGCGGGGGTGATATAACGAGGCGTCGCGCCCGTGGAAAATAATGGCATCGGAATTCGCGATAAATTTCGTAGGTTCAAAATCAAAGTACATAGATCGCACTATGCGCCCGATAGTTAAGCGACCAAAGCACAAAATGAGCAACCAGAGCAGGCCGGGCGTATTGTCAAAATCAAGGCTTGTGTAGCTTTTTCAACTTGACGTCAATTACCTCAGCTATTAGCCAAATCGGGTACATGCACATGATCAGCTATTTTGACCATCGGCGGCGCGTCAGGCCTGCCGTTTTCATTGTTATGGCAATCGTATTCGCTTTCTCTCATTCTGCGGCGGACATCGGCGATGACGACGGTGATAAGCACACTCTGCCGCTGCCCAGCTCCCTTTCCCTGGATGAGTATGAAGAACTGATGTTTCGCTTTCTTCGTTCAGGTGCATATAAAACACTGCGCTGGAAAAAAGACAAGAGCATTCGCGATACCGGTCCCTGGCTGAACAACAGTTATTATGGCACCCATCCGGCCGTGCGCATATATTATTCGCCCGGAGTCATGCGTTGGCTGCGCGGCGGCCGCAAAGGCTCTATCCCGCAAAATGCAATGATCATTAAGGAGATGTACAATCCGCCGGCTGCCCGCTACTTTAAGGATGCCGCGATTACTTTTCGGGAAAAGGATTTGCTGCAGGACTCGGTCACAAGCAATTTCAGCGGCTGGGTAATAATGGTTAAAGACACGACGCTCGCCGTGGATGGCTGGTTCTGGGGCGGCCTCTATTCCGAAGATCAGGAGGTAGACAACGATCCGTTCAATTATCCCAATTTTGGATTCGGCCAATATTGTGTCCGCTGCCACGCTTCCGCGGAGGACGAGCTGACGTTTTCGACCCTGAATAATATCGAGGGCTTTGCCGGTAACCCGCTGGTATACAAAAATGACGGCTCCTGGCTGGATATCGACCGGGAAGCGCTGACCTTCGCTTCGGCGCACATTCGCCGCGCCACCGATGAAGACGACCCGGTGCTTCCCGTTCGCCGGCGGGCGGTGCAGTTCAATCCCGAGTTTGTGAATTTCTATCAGGAACTCGGACCGATCGCCCGCGACAGTGTCGTTCCCATTCCCGCGGTGGGCTACGACCACGTTATCGCCAACCCGCACAAGCTGAAACAGCAATTCATCACATCTGATCAATGTATGTCCTGCCACGATGGCTTCGGTACTGACATGTATATCCCGGGCAGCGATGGCCGGGCGGGCATGAATGTCTCGCCCTATGGCGAGTGGAGCTGGTCGATGATGGGCCTGGCAGGCCGTGACCCGGTCTTCTTTGCACAACAGGAAAGCGAAGGTATCCTGCACCCCTCGCGCAAAGAAGAAATCGTTAATACCTGCTTTCGATGTCACGGGGTTATGGGACAGCGACAGAACACGATAGATTCGGATGGTCAACGCTACTTTAAGGAAGAGTTTGTTTATCTGACGGACCAGCGAAGCAACCCCGACGCCACCTATGGCGCGCTGGCCCGCGATGGCATTTCCTGTCAGGTTTGTCACCAGATTGTCGATGACGGCGGCGGACTGGATTTGAGCAAAATCGAGACCGGACAGTTTCCGGTCAGTCACCCTGACACCGTCCACGGTCCCTTTGAGACGGTTGTGTCGCATCCGATGGAAGAAGCGCTGGCGATAAAACCGGTGTATTATGCCTATGTCAAGTCGTCACGCCTCTGCGCTTCCTGCCATACGGTAAACCTGCCGGTCTACGATACGGCCGGCAATGTGGTGAAGACACACTATGAACAAACTACGTACATGGAGTGGGTTAACAGTCAGTATCAAAATGAAACCGGTAGTATAGAGCAGGATCTGGTCAAGACCTGCCAAGACTGTCACATGCCGAATACCTACCACCAACGCGAACTTGAATTCGGCATCGCCACAATACAGGATGAAACCTATCCGGCATCGGAAAATCTTGCGCCGATTGCCGATATAACTGTTCGTGAACGCAAAGATTTTCGCCGTCATACGCTTCTGGGCATTAACATTTTTGTCCTGGAAATGTTTAATCAGTTCGCTGAGATATTAGGTATCCAGAAGTATGACTTCATGCCTGAGAACTCCGACGGCCTGCCCAATGCCATAGCGAACAGTAATGAATTGGCCAAGAAGGAAACCGCAGTTGTCGAGCTTCAGCGGATTGCGCCCTCCGACGCAAGCCTGAGCGTGGATGTCGAGGTCACTAATCTGACCGGGCATAAATTTCCTTCCGGCGTTGGTTTCCGTCGCGCTTTCATCGAATTGCAGCTGATTGATACGATCAGCAATACTCTCTTATGGGCCTCCGGTCGAACGAATGACCTTGGCGTAATTCTCGATGGAGAAGGACGCCGTCTGCCGTCGGAATTGTTCGATGAGGTCAACGGCAAACAGGCTTATGAGCCGCACTATGACGTCATCACCAGTCAGAATCAGGTGCAGATCTATCAGGAAATCGCGCTCAACACAATCGGCGAAATAACGACGAGCTTTATGGCGCTTGACAAGATCATTAAAGACAATAGGCTGCTTCCCAAAGGATGGAGTCCCAAGGGCCCTTATGCTGAACATACTGCGGCCGAAGGCAAAGCGGAGCATGACCCTTTGTATCAGAACGGCAGCGGCGGCGATAAAATCCGCTATAATATCCCGCTGGGGCGCCAGCAGACGCGCAACGCCAGGGTCGTCGTTTCATTGTATTATCAATCGATTCCGCCGTTTTACCTGCACCAGCGTTTTGCGACCAATCGCGACGGGGTTTATGCGAGGGATCATCACAATACCCAACGTCTCTACTATCTGGCCAGCAATCTGAACCTTAAAGATACGCCGGTCGAGAATTGGAAATTGCTTGTAGCTGCTGATTCATCGCCTGTGCCCTGATGAGAATCGTCGAGTTCCGGGCGGCGCGGTCCTGCCTAAGGGGTTATGCGGTGATGAGGGCCCGGGTGCTTGTTGCGAGAGCACTCAGCATCTGCTGTGGGGGAGACTCGATGTCTAAAGTCGATGTCTGCCGGGTAAGACGCCCATGTACATACCTACGTCTCGCAATCCTGCGAGCGAAGAATGCGAAAGAGGCATATAAGATAAAACGCGCAGTCAGGGTCTGAAAGCCCTGACTGCGCGTATTTTACTTCAACATTTTTTTTGATTCGTCTAGCGATTGACGAGAATGACTGCTGTCGACGCAGCTTCGTCTACCTGCAGGCGAAGCCGATAACTGCCATTGGGCAGACCGGCGGTATTCCAGTCAAAAGAGTGAGGGCCCGCCTCAAGTTCACGGTCCGATACTAAAACGGCTACGCTGCGTCCCAACATGTCCACGATGTTGAGTGTGACGTCAGCGTGACGCTCGAGAACGAATGAGATATTTGCAACCGAGGCGACCGGGTTAGGTGCCACGCGTATACTCTGCCGGACCGCGAGCGGCAGCTCGGGTACGGAAGTAGCATCGGTAGTCGTGAAGCTGCGTGTTTCCGACCAGGGACCTTCACCGCTACTGTTTTCCGCCCGGACGGACCACCAATATTCGGTCAGGGCGTCGAGTGCGTTCGGCAGCCGGTACTGCGTGCCATCGGCCGGATCGAGTTCCTGATTGACAACGGTATTGTTGTAATTGCGGTCAGTCGCAATCTGCAGGCGGTATATTTCGGCATTTGCTACTTCCTGCCACACAAAGAGAGGGTTGACTGGCTGGTCGACGGCTTCGTTGGCCGGCTCGCTGATTACGGTGCCCTCCGGCGCCGGAATGGCATAACGAAGGGACCAGGTCTCGCTCCAGTCACTTACCATCCCCAGCCCTGCTGAGCGCACACGCCAGTAGTAGGTCATATTGGCTTGCAGGCCGGTCAGGTCATAGCTCGTCGCCGTCAGGTTTTCGTCTTCGAAGGCAATTGAGTTAAAGTTTTCGTCAGTAGCAGCCTGGACGTGATACATTTCGGCGTTTGCCGCCGCTTCCCACTGCAGCGTGATGAAGTTCTGCTCGATCTCGCTGCCGTCGGCAGGCATCAGCAGGGTGGGGACCGCCGGGACCAACGTCTCCTCGTCGGTTGTGAAATCAAGCTTGTAGTTTTGGGTCGGAAAACCGGCCGCAATCTGAATCGTTTTGACAATCGGCTCCGTCAAATCGCCGCCCGAGGCCGTTACCGAGCTGATGGTACCCAGCCCATTCAGCGGAATGGCATAGCCACCCGATTCGGAGGTTACGGCGAAAAAGTCTCCGTCATTGGGTACGACATCGACACCGGCCAGACCTTCGCCGACATCGTAGAACTCGTTCCCGTTCCGATCTTCGTAGACAATCCCGGTGATGTAAAAGCGCCCGCGAAAGCCAAACTCATGCGTAATAATCAGCGGGCCGACACCCGTGCCGGGATCGTTGTCGTGGACAATGCCAATGCCCGCTTCGGTAAAAACGTGAGTAGCCCTGAAATTCATGATATTCTGCCGGTGGCCGAGCGTTTGCTGGTTTTGAGCGCCCCAGTCGATGTTGAAACCGGCGTGACCGTGGAAGAGACTTCTGGCGCTGGCAGCGACATTTTCGCCAAGAAATGTTCCGGTATAGCCCTGACGTTCCAAGCGTTCAAAAAACTGCGAGCCGTCGCTGCCGGTGTGGCCCTGAAAATCGTTCTGGCGCATATCTTCCGAGTGAATCTCGGCCGCCACGAGACATTCGTTATTGAATGCCAGCGGTGGTCGAGCAGGATAGCTTGCAAACTGATTTTTGACCAGATCTTTGCTGATGTTGAAAAACTGAAGCGCAAACTGAACATTGGCATCGTTATTGTCCACAAGCCGCACGCCTTCTTCGGTGGGGTTGGCGCGGGCGCGATTCATCATTTCCAGGCTGTACTGCTCTTCGGCGGAAGGATTGCCGTGACTGAATTCCGTTGTGGGAACCGCAATGCGATCGCTGGCGCTCTTACTCTTGTCAGCTGAATTTTCGAACGCTGCGTCCGGGAAATGAATCCAGACGGCCGGTGGTAACTCAATTGGCAGCCATCCCTTCGCGCCCGCCAGAATTAACTGCGGAAAAATCGTCATTGCCGCAAAAAGCGCGCCGATTCCCAATGTGCAATACATCATTGCATTTCGTACTGATGTTCTTTTCATGTCTGAAACCTTGTGCTGTGTGTTTTGACAGAATTAACCTGGAGTGTTTGCCACATCCCCTCGGCATGAGGAATGTGGTATTATGTTGACAATGCCTATAAAATGCGGAAATACCAGGATCATACTGTTCGATCCCAGGGTCGGCAGAAATTGGTTGCGCAGTTCCGGATGTAATCGCAGTCCAAAAGATAGCAATATGTCTGTGTTTTTCAAAAAAAACGGCTCAATTTATCGCTCCTCAGACCTTACCGGACGCTTGGGGGCCCTGACTGCAATGACAATGCTGCGCCGAATTTGTTTCGTCCGGACCTGTGAAGATTGACCCGTCCTTGCTTCGTACCGCCGGGATAGGCAGCCTGAGGAATCCGATCATCGAATTGAACTGCGACATAGATCACCTGAGCGCGATTCGACGACGACACTTTCCCGAATTCTAGGCTGACGGGACCGGAAGATGGGAACTCCGGCTGCTTGAGCAAGCTCCGTGCCCACAACGAATTTTGTCTCCATAATAAACCCTATTCAAGGTGTTAACATTTACATCGCGCGTTGTTCTCAGCAATCAGCCGAATGCGATGAATTTTATGACATTTTCACGGCGCTTTGGAGATGTACGGCTGTATCTGTCTGAAATTTTTATCAATGATATGGCCGCAGCGGAACCGACCGCAGGCCTTGTTTCGGATTGACAACGCGGCGGCTGGGAAGATTTGCACGGCCGGGAAAATTCACTTTGGACGCCTTTGTTATTTTTTAGCTTAAGCACCGGAGAATGCTGTGAATTGGGAGCGTGCGACCGGGGTCAAGGCGACAGATCGATAGTCCGTCAGCTATGAGGCGGAAGAACGGCTGAAGTTATCGGACGAATTGACGGGCGGAGACGACGAAGTCTCTTAAACAATGCGAGAGAGTAACACTATGAGCGAGTCAGCCGCGGTACAATATCAGGAGGTGGTCTTCGCGGCGGCGGAGAACCTGGCTAAAATCAAAAAGCTCACCACCCTGGCTAACCGACATCTAGAGCTCGAGCCGGAACGCGCTATGCGGGAAGCCAAGGCCGCGCTGTCGGTGGCGGAGCAGACTTTTGAGTCAGCGACCAACAAGCTTGGCGGCAATCAGGCCGACGGCTACGCCAAAGAGTCGGTATTGAAGGACGAGACAATGCGCGTCTTTGTCGATGCCCTGGCACAGAGTTTGTTAACTCTGGGAATCTGTCAACGCGCCTTTGGTCGCTATGACATTGCGCAATCCCTGTTTCGCAAGGCGCACATGTGGTTCGACGGCATCGGCGCCATTGAGCCTAAGGCCAGGACTGCATCTGAGATGGGCAGCGCCTGTTACAGCCTGGGCGAGGTCAGTGAAGCGCTGAAATATCATCGCGAGAGTTTAAAGCTCTATCGAAGTTCCGACGACAAGCTGGGTCAATGCACAGCTCTTACCAGCATCGGAATGGTCTTCTGGGCCTTGAAACAGTTTTCGGAAGCCATTAAATTTCACAAGGCGGCTTTAACGATCGCCAAGCTCATCGACGACAAAAAGAGTCAGGCGACAGTACTTTCGAATGCCGGTATGGTGTATTGGCATGCCGAGGAATACGACAAAGCGCTGAAGTGTTTCAAGGTGAGTCAGCAGATTTCAGCGCGCGGCGGGATGCGCCGCGGCGAAGCGCGCGAGCTTAACAACATGGGCATGATCCACGCCCATCTCGAAGATGCCAAACAGGCGCGCGCCTGCCTGGAGGAGAGCCTGCTGATATTCGAATCGCTCCATGATAAGAGCGGTGAAATTTCGGCCTTAATCAACCTGGGTTCACTGGATGAGCGTGCCAAGGATTACGCTTCCGCCCGCCGTCACTATATGCGTTGTTTACAAATTTCACGTGAGATCGAACGCTTGGATACTGAAGCGATCGCTCTTCAGAATCTGGCGATTTTGCACTGGTACACCAGTGAATACGGCCGCTCGCTTGAATACTCCCGCAATAGTCTTCGTATCGCTCGAAAGCGCGAAGATCGCAGGGCTGAGTCTCGCGCCCTTTCTCATATCGGAAATCTTTATGCGCAGTTGGGTGAGCATGAGCGCTCGCGCGAATACTACCAGAAGTCGATCGCTCTCGATCGCGAGATCGGCGCTCGCAAAAGTGAAGCGGAAAAACTCGCTCAGCTTGGCGGTAATTTTGAGGATATCCGCGACTTTAAGCAGTCGCTGGAATATCATATCAAAAGCTGGCGCATCATACAGGAGCTGAGCGACAAGGAAACCGAGGCGGTTGCCCTCGACAAGATCGGGATAGCCTATGCCAATCTGGGCGATGCCCCCAAGGCCCTGGAGCATTATGGCAGGGCGCTGCGACTCTTTCGGGAAATCAGCGACAAACAGGGCGAAGCGCGAACGCTGTTTCATATGGGCTGTACCTATGCGGAAGTGCAGCGAGGCAAGCGGGCCGTCGATTGTTTTGAGGCGGCGCTAAAAATGCAGGTAGATCAATCGATGGTAGTCGAACGGCTGGAGACGCTGATCGAACTGGGACAGGCACACAGCAACACGGGTGAAGTTCAGGCGGCACTCCGTCGTCTGAACGAAGCCTTGGCTCTGGCAGGCGATCTCGGGGACGACGAAAAGAAAGAAGCTACCTATAAGGTTCACGAAGCCCTGGCCGACTTTTATGAACAAAACGGCGACACCGCCAAGGCCTTCGAGCACCACAAAAACTACTATGACGCCGAACGACGGCACGCAACCGAAGATGCCGAAGAGCGCATTAAGAGTCTGCGAATTCTCTATGAAGTAGAGTCTTCGGAAAAAGAACAGGAGATTGTACAGCTCAAGACGGAAAAGCAGGAGCAGGTTGATGAATCCGAAGAAAAAGAAGCAACGGCGAAGGCGCTTTTTGCAATGCAGAAGCAAGAGATTCTCGACAACATCAAACGTGAACTTGCTTTTATTATGGAAGCGCCGGATAATGAGCTGCGCGAGCGGCTTAACCTGCTGAACAAGGAGCTGGCTACTCTGGTGGAGACCGACACCGATGTCTGGCAAAATTTCGACGAACACTTCGATCGCGTCAATATGGCCTTCAGCGAAATCATCAAGGGCCGTTATCCGACCTTGTCCGCCACCGAGGTCAAGATAGCCGCTCTCATCAAAATGAACCTGAGTACTCGTGAAATCAGCCGCATCGTCAGCCTCACACCGCGCAGCGTAGAGGCCTATCATGGACGCATCCGGCAGCAGATTAATCTTGAGGCGGATGTCGATCTGGCGAGCTATCTGGCGACGCTCGTAGAGCCGGATCTGTAGAAGCGATCTCAATTTTTCATCAATAAATCTTTAGAAAATAATAACTTGGCGCTTTCTTTCGGCAAGATCAATGGGATCGGTAGCTTTGCACGTGATGAGAGCGCTCGGATTTTTGATGTTGTTGTGTTGTGTCGCGTCCCTGGTCGCCATAGGGGCAGCCCCTTCAAAAACGGACTCCGGCTCAGAAACGGATGCCCTGATTCCTTTTCGCAAAGGACAGGCCTGGGGATATAGCACCAGAGACCGCAAATTGGTGATTGAACCTCGTTTCGACCTGGCAACACGCCTGGAAGGCGGCTTTGCCCGCTTTCGCGCGGATGGTAAATGGGGTATGCTGGACTCGCTTGGACGGATCATTGCCAAAGCGCGCTACCAAGAAATTCACGCCTTCAGCGACAATCGAGCCCTGGTAGCGCTCGATGGCCGTTACGGCTTTATCGATCGCGACGGTAAACTCGTCATTGCCTGCAAATATGAATATGCCCTTGCTTTCAGCGAAGGTCTGGCGGCGGTACGTTCGGATGGAAGCTGGCGACAGATCGATACCAACGATCGGCGGACCAGCTCCGCAAGCTTTGAACTTTGTGCTTCGCTGCGCGATGGACGGGCCGTCATTCGCAGCGATGGCGAATTCGGCTACATCGATCGCAGCGGGACAGTGATTGTTGAGGCGCAATATGACGCTGCCCGGGAGTTTCACGACGGCCTGGCCCGGGTAAGAAAAGATGGAAAGTGGGGCTGCATCGACAAACAAGGCCGCAGCGTCATACCACTGGAATACGATAAGGTTGATTTGTTTCGCGGCGATTTGGCGCGAGTGCGCAAGGA
Organism: Candidatus Kapaibacterium sp.; assembly: GCA_028284775.1. Lineage (GTDB taxonomy): Bacteria > Bacteroidota > Ignavibacteria > Kapaibacteriales > UBA7675 > JANQRB01. The sequence goes on from JANQRB010000070.1 coordinate 16,975, forward strand.
CGGGCTTTGGGGCTTTATTCATAAATCCGGTCAGGTGATCGTGCCCGCCAGATATCAGCGCGCGGATGCTTTTCACGAGGGGCTGGCGCGCGTTGAGCTCGACGGCTTGTTCGGCTTCATCGACACGAGCGGCGCTCTGGCAATCCCTATCATCTTTCAATCGGCGGAATCTTTCAGTGAAGGACTGGCCGCGGTCTACCAGGACGGCCCGGCATATATCGATCGGAGCGGCGATATTGTCTTTCGCCCACAGGCCATCTGCCGCAGCTTCAGCGAAGGCAGGGCCGGTGTCTACCGCAAAGGGAAGTATGGTTATATCGACCGCGACGGCACGCTCGTAATCCCGTTTCAGTACGATGAAATTCAACCATTTCACAACGGCTTCGCCATCGTGCGTCAGGGCGATGCCTTCGGTTTTATCGATAGGATGGGGCGCGCCGTCACAGCTGTTAAATTCACCTATGCCCGCAACTTTGAGAATGGGCTGGCGGCGATCCTGCGGGAGAAGTCTACGCAGCCGGAGCATATTTCAGGCTTTATCGACCGCAATGGACACGAATTCTGGGAAGCCAAATAAACGCTGCATGCTATCGCCCCGCTGCATTGTGCGCCAGCGGCCTTGGGAGGGCGCCGATCAGGAGATAGATTTTACCTGGCTAGCAAAGCTGCTTTTCGCCGGATAAATCGTAATTTGAAGATTTCTGGTTATTCCCGGCGCCGATTGTAGAGCGCCCGGATTGCAATTCGTTAATCTTAGACAGGCAAATGTAGAGCATGACAACGAACTCGGTCAAGGAAATCTGGCGCACACCGCAAGAATATATCGGCAAGTCGGTACGTATCAGCGGCTGGATCCGAACGCTGCGCACATCGGCGAAGGGATTCGGCTTCATCGAGCTCAATGACGGATCGTTCTTTAAGAATCTGCAGATTGTGTTCGATACGGATCTGGCAAACTTTGATGAGGTATCGAAGCTCAATATCGCATCGTCGCTGATTGTGGTGGGTGAAGTGGTTGAGTCGCCCGGCGCCAAACAGCCGGTGGAGCTGAAGGCCGAGTCGATCGAGATCGTCGGAGCGGCGAGCCCCGACAATCCCGTCCAGAAGAAACGCCAGAGTTTCGAGTTTCTGCGGACCAAAGCGCATCTGCGTCCGCGAACCAATACCTTCAGCGCTGTGTTCCGCGTACGCTCGCTGCTGGCCCATGCAATTCATTCGTTCTTCCAGGATCGTGGCTTTGTCTATGTACACACGCCGATAGTTACCGGCAGCGACTGTGAAGGCGCCGGCGAAATGTTCCACGTTACGACGCTCGATCTGGAACGCCCGCCCCGCGATGAAGGAGGCCATATCGACTGGACCCAGGATTTTTTCGGTCGCGAGACTTCGCTGACCGTCAGCGGGCAACTGGAAGTCGAAACCTTCTGCGCTGCATTCAAACGTGTTTATACTTTTGGTCCGACTTTCCGAGCGGAGAATTCACATACAGCACGCCACGCTTCCGAATTCTGGATGATCGAACCCGAGGTGGCATTCGCCGATCTTCAAGACATTGTCGTGCTGGCCGAGGATATGCTTAAGTATGTCATCGACTATGTGATGGAGCATGCTCCCGAGGAAATGGAGTTCTTTAATCGTTTTATCGACAAGGGGCTAAAAGAACGGCTCGATAATGTCCGCCAGTCGGAGTTTAAACACATTAGTTACAGCGAAGCGATAGAGCGGCTGCAACGGTCGGGTAAAAAGTTCGAGTTTGCGGCGGAGTGGGGTAATGATCTGCAAACCGAACATGAACGTTATCTCGCTGAAGAAGTGTTTAAGGGGCCTTTGTTCGTGACCGACTATCCGAAAGAAATCAAGTCGTTCTATATGCGCAACAATGACGACGGAAAAACTGTAGCCGCCCTTGACCTGTTGGTTCCCGGCGTCGGAGAAATTATCGGCGGCTCCCAGCGAGAAGAAAGATTCGATATGCTCGAGCGGCGCATCGAGGAAGCGGGCTTAAACAAAGAAGACTATTGGTGGTATCTCGACATACGCCGCTATGGCGCTACCAAAATGTCCGGCTACGGCCTTGGCTTTGAACGCGCCGTGATGTATCTGACCGGAATGGCTAATATACGTGACGTCATTCCCTTTCCGCGTACGCCTAAGTCGGCTGAGTTTTAGGACGACGCCCGGGCGGCGAACAGCGATCAGACCGACACCGGTATTGAAAAATTCAGACTGTATTCCGCAAAATCTTTCCCGGCCAGGCAGATTCTGAACGTTACGGCTATCAATGCTGTTGATGCAGGCATGTTCTGCTCGCACCCGATTCGATTATGACCGGCGGCGAGAGATTGCGAATTAAACTTCTTCGATTGCCAATGATTCCGTTCTACCGTTGTGTAAAGACGGCTGTTCTGTCGATAGTTTTAGTCTGCGGAACAGTTGCCGGTCTGAAAGCCAGTGACAGCAGCAATGCCGGTTGGTGGCGGCGAGTTGATTTCCAGCTGCGAGGGGCACATTATTATCAGGGGGACGGCAGCGACATGCGCATCCTGTTGCCGGAATATCTTCTGCCGCGCCGCGAAGACCGACCCGCACTGGCGCGCCGCTGGAGTATCGAAGACAATGACATTGTTTCCGACAATCCGCTTTATCACGGCGGCACCTGGGTCGAGCTCGACATCGACCTGCGCCCGGTGGATGGCTTCCGGGTAAACTTCGATCTGGTTGCCGAGCATCGCGGAATTTCCTACGGCGTGCACGACACGCACAATATGATTGTGTACCCCCGCTATCTTTTTGCGCTCGATTCGGCTGTCCGTCTTGGTCAGGAGCAGTTGCGCTTCGGCGTCGCCGTGGGCAACTACGAGAATCTCCAGCTGCAGGAAGGGCTCACGATGTACAACCTGGCGATGCAGGGCTCGCGCTGGTATCTGGGCTGGCGCAATGTGCAGCTGACCTTTACCAAGATCGGCGATCTGCTTAACGGAATTGGTCTTAACATCAACGACGTAGATGACTTCAGCCTGTCCGTTAACAACATTAGCATTTCAGAAAAATTGCAGCTCGACGTCACCGCGTCCATCTACAACTACATATCATTCTTTCCCACCTCGGATGACGCTTCACTAAGCGACAATGGCTCGACATTAGCCCTGGGTCTCGATCTGGACGAGCGGATGCGGCTCTATGCTCAGGCAGCCCTGCGTTGGGTTGAATTCGGAAGCGTGCCCGCAAGTGAACGACTGGCATGGCTGCTCGGCTTCAGTCAAACGCTGCGGGCTGATGATCTGGAAGCGGCTGCCAAAATCGAGTGGCGCAGCTATGGACATTTGTTTAACCAAGGCTATGTCGATCACAGGGTCATGCTGCGTTCCGATGAACGTAGCGTTTATGCCAATACGATCGGCGGCAATCTTTATCCCTTAGAGGCATACAAAGCGCCATTCAGCCAATGGGCCGTCTACACTGAATATCAGGACGCGAAGTCGGTGAACGCCGCGGTCGCGCAGCTGACAGCGCGTTATCGGTTGTATGACGAAATCTTCGCCGCCCTTAATCTCGATCTGAATTTAGTGAATGCGGACGGCGAAGAGCTCTTCTGGTATCCCTTTTTTGAAGCCGGTTTTGACTGGCGACTGCTGCCCGGGTCGGGCGTCCGGCTTATCTATAGCAATCGGGCAATGAATCTCGATAAACACTATCCGACATTATACCTTTATGACGGCGCCGTGCTCGAATTGAACGCGTACTTCGATCTCAGTCTCAATGCGGATTGATTCGCGATTTTGTTGCGCTGGGGTTGGGTGCAAACCTGCATTTGCTCTGGACAGGCAGCGAAAAAAAGCGGGGCGAGCCGCTCGCCGCCTCACCAGGCTTGGGTGTAAGCCTCGTGCAGCGACTACGACCGATAGGGTGGGATCCGTCGTGCGTCTCGCCCCGGCATATTGCCGAAAAATTGGCTTGTCAACGATTCGATCTATCTACTAGCTGCCTGCTTTAATTGAAGCCTCGCATTCCCGGCGCTCCTTCGAGAATTGCGCCTAATATACTAAGGCCGAAGACGATAAACAGCAGAATTGTCAGCGCCCAAACCGCAAGTTGCGCGAAAATGGCAAACTTCAGCATCTTGAAGGCACCGGCTAGTTTTTCAAGAGCGGCCGAAAGTTCAAGCGAGTCGCCGTCAGTCGCAAAATCGCGATACGCAACGGCGGCTTCGCGAATCCGCAGGCCGAACAAAAGAAGCGGGACGCCGACCACTGCGCCAATAATGCTGGCGGAGGCAATACCGCCGAATATGACGGCCACAATCCCGACAAAACGCATGTCCGCCGTCAAAGCGCCATTTACGTCCACGGGCGCCAATTCCGCCTGCGACTGAAGATCGTTCATCAGTGTCTCCTAGATGCAATTCTTAGCATTTGCCGCGCAAGCACTCTTTAGAGGCATCGCGCGGCAATATGTTTCCGGACCCGACTGCTGCTTACAGCGAATGACCGCCAAGTATACAATTTTTACCGCCCGGACGCCAGCATTACGATCGATAAATCTGCAGCGACCCGCAGAGATCAGCGAATAACGGCCGCCGTCTTTTGTGCTGTACGCGCGCCTACCCACAGGCTTGTCGGACCGAAGAAATTGCATCCTATTGATAAATTGCTAACTTCGTAACAAAGCGCCGATTCAGCCTACAAAAGCCAGTATCAAAACCAGTTTTCCCTTCAAGGATTATGGGGTGCAGGCCATGAGTGAGCGCGTACAAAAAGTCAGCGACTACAGCTTTGAACAGAAGTACTTCGGTTCCGAACGATTGTCATTTCTCTACTTGTTTAACGGCGAACACAAGCTCGTATGCATGATTGCATTCGTCGAAGTTGGGAGCGCAATCCGAATGCCCCACGAAACACCAAATGGCCTGGTGATTCTGACCTTGCCCAAGTACCGTTTCGAGCAAATCCTCAATGTTGTCGCTAGCAAGGATTTGCTGTACTTCTATTGGAATCCGAATCGCCAAAGAGCCGCTCTCGGTGACTTGCCTTCGCCGCAGGACTACCGGCGGCAGGGAAGTGCACGTGCCATAGCAATCTCCTGAATCCAGGTCGTTGCCGCGTCAATTCAACTCCAAATCTCCGCAAGACTATCGGCGGCATCGATATCCGGAGCGGGCGAAGACGGCTCGACTTTCCGGAGGGAGCACCCACCCACCTGTTTGCCTGAGAGTGCAGGAACGCGCAGAGTCTCCTACAGTACGCAACCGCAGAGGGCTCTCACCCTAAATTCGCCGGTCAAATTCGCAGGACGCAGCTCTGAATGCCGACGCCCGCCTTCATTGTTCTTCCTGGCGGCAAAGAATAATTTTCGCAGTGGTACCTTCGCCTACGCTGCTTTCCAGCTCAAAACTGCCTGCATTGGTTTCCGTCAAACGTCTCACAATTGCAAGACCAAGACCCAATCCCTGCTGTTCATATACAAGCCGATCGAACTGTTTGAAGGGGCCGATCGCCGCGATGTCATTCGCCTTCATGCCACGTCCCTCGTCGCTGATGAGGATTCGATATGCCCCATCGCTCAAACCGGCTGTAAGGGTGATAGCCGAATTTTTTTCGGAGAAGCGACAGGCATTATCCATCAGTTCTTCTATGATTTTTCGCAGGTGGGATTCCCCCAGGCACAAGACCGCCGGCTCGACCTTGACGCTCACATCGTCGCCGCGTTCGTGGCTCTCGGCAATCTTGACCGCCACTTCCCTGATGAGCTCGGAGGAGGCTTGCGGAGGCGCTTCCTCTACCGCGCGCGTCTCCGGGCCGTCGCTAAACAGCCAGGAATGCAACAGAAAATTTTCCACCAGTCGTGAGAGGTTTTTGCCCCCTTTGATGATATAGTTGAGCATTTCGCGCGCCTGTTCGGGATCAATGGTATCATATTCGGAGTGGAGCAACTCCGCAAAACCCATGATGCTCGTAAGTGGCGTCCGAAATTCATGCGGGATTGTTGTGCTGACATAAGATCGGAATACTTCAACCTGATCATCGATCCGGCGGGTGAATTGCTGATTGCGCTCCAGCCTCGTCGTGACAGCCGTGATAAGTTCCTGCAGATCGAATGGCTTGATAAGGTAATCATCGGCGCCCAAGCGCATTCCTTGCCGAATCTCTGTCTTGTTGCTCAGAGCAGTCAGGAAAATGAAAGGAATAAGAGCGGTCGAAGGATCGCTGCGTAAGTGTTTGCAGACTTCATAGCCGTCCATTTCCGGCATTGTGATATCGGAGATGATCACGTCGGGCAGATTGCTTAGAGCGATTTTGACGCCCTCGCGACCATTGGAGGCCTCCAGGGTCTGAAAGCCCTCCAGGGCGAGAATTCGGGTAATGCGTTTGCGGAATGGGGCTTCGTCTTCAATTACCAGTACTTTTTTCAAGTTGTTCATTTGCAGCGACTCGCGGGTATGGTCAACGTGTTCGATCGGGACGACTGATATGATTGCACGGCATACCTGAGATGGGATGCAGCAATTCGATCCTGCTAGAATACAAGGCGGACACTGTCACATCCGGGCTGTGATACCGGTTGCTGGCAGCGAAGAGAGTTTCGGTTAATTACAGTTGAAGGGTATTCGCAGAGCGTGCATGCACGAAAAGGCGCTTAGCGGGTAGAAGGCGCACGTCAAAGGGTACAACTTCTGCAGCTGTCGGCAAGAAGATTGCAAATTCCCGATTTCTCTGGCACAAAACTCATGTAGCTGCATCTGAAAGGCGACGAACCGGGGATTACATTTGACAAAACATGCTAAGGCGCTTGATGATATTGTTCGTCACAATCAGCTCGCTAACCCCAATTACTGGAACACCCTTATCCACAAATAACGTGTTGTATGTTATACCAATTTAACGAAATGCATTCTGCGGATCAAGCGTGAAGAATCAGTTAAGGAATCAGTTAGAATTCAAGTAGATCGGCATAAACAATGCAGCACACCACGGCGCTGCCGCCTGGCCGCAGGCTTGCGACCGGCAATCAGCGAGATGCATTCTGCGGATCAAGCGTGAAGAATCAATTGAGGGATCGCTTAGATTTCCAGTACGTCGGCATAAACAATACGGCGCACCACGGCGCTGCCGCTTGGCGCACGCTTGTGACCGGCAATATTAGCCGACGATACCTCGGCCGGAGCATCGCCGACAAACTGTTCGTATTCCCGAATGACCAGGCGCATCGCTTCGGAGCCGCGGGGCACGGGCAGTGGTATTTCACCCGTCCAGAAGCCGGTGTCGCTGCTGTGTACCCGATCCATGCGATAGGTAGCGGCCTGTTGCCAGCCAAGGTCACCGGTCGCACCGTCGATTCTGCGTTCGACGCTCACTTCGAGCTCACTGCTTACATGAGCGACAACATTCGCGCGATAGGAGACGCCGTGAACCGTCAGGTTCAACAGTTGATCATTGCCGGGGTCGAAGCTGAGCACGGCATGCCGGTCCGGGGCCAATTGAGCAAAATCAGCGACCACCACGCGCGACAGATGGGCATCCTCAACTGAAATCGGCTGATAGCGGGCGAGTGCCAGCCGCACAAAGGGATAATACGACTTGCCCATATCCATCTCGATATCACAGTACCATAGCCGACGTTCTTCGTCGAAGACGGGCTGATAGGCAACAGCGGTGACTTTGCTGTCGGGCAGCTCGGCCAGTGAAAGATTGTTGCCGACTTTGCTGGGATTGCGAAAATTGTTGACGCGCGGCGCCATGTCGCTTGGCGTGGGCGACGAGAGAAAGACAGGATCGAGTCCCCACTGTGTGACGTAGGGTTTCAGTTTCTCAGGAATTTGAGTTTTGAGCAGTGTTGCCGCCAGACCTTGTACTTTTTGTTGCAGGTACTGCGGCCCGGCTTTGCTGCCGCCCTTACTGCCGCCCTTGTTGTTACCGCTCTGGCCGCCTCCGCTATTCATGAGGATGGCCGCCAGCAACTCGCCATCGCCGGATGAGAACCAGGGACGATCCAGATAGACGCGCAGCCCGCCGCCGCTGCGGGTTTTGCTGATGGTTTGCCCGTCCGTCTCGCTTTCCCAGCCATAGGTGGGCACGATGTACAGCAGTTTAGGCAAATCCGGGCGTTTCGAGTTTTCGATATCGATTTCCGTCAGATCGTCGCGTCCCTGTGAGCGTCGGAAATCTTCGTCGGCGATGGATGTCGCAAAGAACTCCTTGAAGCGAGTGGTGCCAACGGCCCGGTAGCCAACACGGCGGTATTTGGTATCGCCGAACTCGTGCTTGGCAAAAAGGCTCAACTTCGTATCCTCGGGGCCGGGCTTCAGCTCCTTGATGTGGGCCGAGGCCGGAAGATAGTGCCAGCTGGCTTTGGCGGGGTCATCGATCGGTGTTTTCCAGAATGACTCCACGTCTACGGTGCCAGTGCTTTTGCCGTGCATCCTGATTTCCGGGCTTTGCAGCGCGGCGAAGGTTTTGCCGAGCTGCTTCGGGCCCGTAATGCTGACGACGCGTGGCTCAGCAAGCGGCTGCTGGACGGCGTGGACCAGTTTCAGCTTGCGGTAAGGAGTCAGCGCCCAGATGAGACCGGCCAGTGCAAACGTCCGCATTGCCGGCGTCGCACCCCCATCACGCATCCATTGCCAGATACCCATCAGGTCCAGATTCTTTTCAGCCTCCGCCATATCCTGTCCCAGCGCGCAGCTATAGTCTACCAGCGCCGTTTCAGCTTTCGCCAGAAAGACGGTCAGGATTCGATTTGCCTCGTCCCATTGCGGCGGATTGATTTCAGCCGGCCCTTCTTCTAGCCGGATCCGAAACGGCAGCCATGCCGGCCAGGAGTCGTCGGGGCCAAAGCCGACGGCGAGCAACCCTTTGTTATAGTCGATCGCTTCGCTGCTGTCGGCCGCCCCGACAATGCGACGGAGAGAGCCGGGAGCTGTTTCCGGCAGGCCGCGGAATACGACCGAACGTGCCAGAGGATCGCTGCTGTAGGGCAAGCTAAGCTGCTCAGCGTCTTCCAGGCTGTGCTTGCGCTTGTGGATTGTGCCTTCATGATCCTGCAAAGGCAGGCCATCCGCATCATTCTCAACAACTTCGACTTCGTTGAACCATGTGTCATAGGCGATCATAGTTGCATAGGCATCCTTGCGCAATCCCGCAGGGCCGTCGAAGCGTCCGTGGTGCTCAGCCAGTAATTGGCTGCCGCGGGGAGGTGCCACATGACGCTCGCTGGCAGCGTCGCTTTTGATCTCGTCTTTGTCGGGAGCATCGTTGTAGGAGCGGATCACCATACGCTCCAGCGATTCGCCTTTGCCCGGTAATGCCCGGAAAACGATAGCCGGAGCAGGCACCGGCTGAAAACGACGATACATTTCCAGGGCCGTGGCGAGGCCGAAATCATTCGGATCCGCTTCATCGTGCGTGAGCCCGCCGCCGCCGATATTCGCTGCACGGGCACGGATCCGGTATTGCCAGCCGAATCGCAAACGCGGCAGCGACTTCGGAAAAACCTGCATCGATGAATCCAAAGGGAAATCCGGGTCTTTGGGTGTGCTGGAGGGGGCAACTTCGTCTTCCAGGCCAATTATCTTACCGGGGCGTTCCACACAAAGACTCCAGCCCGTCCAGCGCAGCAGCATTTCGTGCAAAAAGAGTTCCGGCGACGAGTCGTCAGCGGATTCGGTGCTGCCGAGCGTAATGGTGCCTTCTTCGTGATCAACCGGTATCGGAGATTCGAATCCATCGACGCTGTATTCGCCCCGGCGGCGGCACAGCGAATGCCAGGCCTTGCTGGCGTCATCCCAGATATCGATCCGATAGCCGCGCTGCAGATCTTCGGCAAAGAGCGTCACGTCACCGGGTACCGCGGCTTTCAATGCAAGGTGGTAGGTGTTGAAATTCATGAGCATCTGGGCCAGCCGGAAGGCCAGTCCATTCCTCGCAAGCCCAAGGCCCGCCGATTGTATCGCCGGCAGTCCGGCCTGATTGTTAACGCGGTAGTCGCCGCTGCGGCGTGCATTCATCCGGTGCAGGTTGGAGCTGAAGTCCATCAGTTTCAAGGCCGCGCCATCGACATCGACCTGCATGACTTCGTATTGTGATCCGGCGCCCAGATTCAGCAGACCCTTGTTCAGATCGGAACCGGCGCCGGGACGCGGCAGGAAGCTGCCGGCATTAAGGTCCAGCGCATAGGCCGACTTCGGCAGCATGTTTTTGGTTTGTAAACTACCGGACCACGAAGTCTTGATGGATACGCGACCATTGACCGGCACGGCATTGCTCCAGGGCACGCTGATGTCTATGACAAGGCCGAGTATGCGCAGCACCGTCGGATACTCCTGCAACAGCGAGACGACCTCGTGAAAGTCGTATTTGGCCTGTTGAATCGGCACGCGCAGAATCGGCCCCTGTTTGCCGTCGGCATTGGCGGCAAAGGCCGGATTGGCCTTGTTTTTCGGTTCGAAAAACAGCCTGGCCAGCGAAAAGTCACGCTGGGTGTCGGGTGCTTCCGCTTCGAGCGCCTTGATATCGCGTTTGGCGATTTCGCTGCGAAGCTGACGCTTAAACGCACGATAGGTTTCGGGGCTGATACGCAGGTCTTCAAGCTCGCGCCTCACAAGCAGCGGCACATTCTTATCCGATCTGTTAACGGCTTCGGGAAGCTCCGTCGGATATGCAAGGGCAATTTTTTCATAGGACTTTCGGACACGGCCCAAAACATTGCGCAGCGGATAGGAGAGGATTGGCCGGGCATGGAGATTCTTATACCGGAAGGGTTTAACCAGGGTGGCGGCGGCAAACAAACTACGCCAGAGTTTAGAATCCGGCGTGGGAGCGCTGCGCTGAATGCTGGCATTATCAAACAAGGGACCGCCCTCGAACTGCAGTCCAAGATCGATCGTCGCCAGGGTGGCGGGCCAATCGACAAAATCGGCGTACTGGTTCAGCAGTTTGTTGGTCGGCTGGGCTTCGTCCGTTTGCAGACGCGGCGACACCACGATACTGCCATGCAGCCGTCGGCTGGCGGCATCGCCACTGAGGCCGTTCGGAACAAAAGTCCACATCACTTCCTGAAAAAGCATCAGGCTCTCCTTCTACGTTTACGCAAATGCCTCGCAGTAGCTGTCCCACATACGCGACTGGCCGGGCCGGTCGTTGTCTTCCAGCAGCAGTTCGCTAACCAGAGGATCGCCGTTGGAGCCCTTAAACTGACGCTCAACCGTCATCGACACGGAGGCGCTGAAAAACAAGACCTCGATTTCAACCGTTACCGTTGCCTGTCCCCATACTTTGCCGTTACTCTGCCATGTGAGTGACAGATAGAATTTCACGGACAGGCGAATCAGGCCCAGAATTCGCAGGTGGCCCTGAATATCGATATAACCTGTCAGCGTCGATTCACCTTCTTCGTATTTGTAGTACAGGCCCGCCATCACGGAAACGCCGCCGCTGGCCACGCCGATGTCCAGCGCAATCGCCGCGCCAAATTCAAAGGCCGCTTCCAACAGACGCAGCCCGTCTGGCGTTACCTCCAGGCCGAAAAAACCGCCGCCGCCGAACATCGACACGGTGAGTCGGAAGGGACTGTCGCGGGTGCAAAAAGAAAAGTAAAACGACAGGGGGTCGCCAGTGAAAGGCAAAGCGACGGCAACGTTCAGCGAAATGTTCTGGATGTTTAAGACGCCGACCGCGATCGAAGGGATGGGCAGGCTGTACGAAGCCTTGATGCCGGTGGGCTGCAAGTCGATCTGCGGCAGGCTGCCGAAACCGCCGCGAGGGATCAGCTCCTGTAATCGGTCGACGAAACTAAGCGGCCCCTTAAAACTGATAGTTGAAATATCGGTCTTGACGTCCGGCTTCGAGCCGTTCTTGGAATAGAAGGATATGTAGTTGAACCTGATGGAAAGCAGCGCGATGATCGGCTCCACCAGATTGATCTCGAAGTTGGTCAGGGAGCCGCGCAGTGTAAAGACCGGCGGACTCGCCACTGCGGCGGGGTCGCTGTAATCCAGCGATTTGCAGAGCTGCGCCGAAAGTGAAAGTTTAGCTTCATGTGAAATAAAAAGGTCGCCGAGAGCGCCGCCTGATGTGCTTTTTACCGGGGTCTCCCAATCGTAACCGACACAAAGTCCTTTTTTCAGCAGGTCCAGCGTGTTTGTGAGCTGTTCATATTTCTGCAGGGCTTCGTTCCCCATGCTGCGCAGCTCTTTAACCTTTTCAGCCGCCGACTGGTTAATTTCATTGACATTTTTTTCCGCGGCTTTCAGTGCCTGTTTGATCTCTTCCTGTAAAGTTTTCTTCGCCGAATCCGAGGCTCCCGCCAGCGCGTCGATTTTTGACTTTGCGGTATTGACGGCGCTCTGTGCCTCGTTTTTCAAGTCTTTGATTGTCTGCAGCGGAATATCGCTCGCCACAAAATCCAGCACTTCGCTCTGCATCTGATTCAGTCGGTCCTTGATGGCATTCTTCGCGGCATTCGAGAGATTATCCGAATACTCATCCATCAGTCCGTAGGAAAGCGCACTCGCCAGCTTGGGAACTTCATCCAGGTTGGACAAAATATTAAAGACGACCTGCAGAATGTCCTTCAGCTTAATGCTGCCGAAGAGCTTGGCATTCAGGACATCGGCGAAGATTTTTTCCGGGTCGAACTTGCCGGACGCGAGCTCGGTCAGATTGGCATCGCCGGTCGGAGCATTGGGATCGTTGGGTTCGCCGGAGACGGGCCCCATCATGCGGGACAGACCGTGCACCGCCATCGTCGGAGCCGCGAGACCACCCGATTTGTCCGTACTGCTCCCGAAGTTAAGTGAGATGGCGTTAACAAGCTTAACAAAAATTTCGCCTTTGTTTTGGTCGCCATCGAAGCCATGCTCCAGATAGCCGTCGTCATAGGCGACATTGGCGCCGCCGGCGTTGCCGGTTAACTCCTCAATTTCAGCGTGACGGATTGCGGACACGGCCATACGCGGAAAGAAGCGCGGCTGATTCTTTGCCAGCTGCACGGCCTGTGCCGGAACATTGACGTCGAAGGTCAGGGTATTGGCTTCCAGCGCCGTGTCACCGGCTTTGGCGGCCGGAGCCATGCTGACGAGCTGCCCCTGCATGGCAACCTCGTTTTTGTGCGCGCCGCCCGGGAATGTCGCGGCGGAATAGGCCGGAGCAATTTTATTGGCTAAGAAGTCCGCTGAATTTGCATATGCCTGCGAGACGAAGAGCAGCGGCATCTCGAATTCCAGGTCGTCGCCGGCCCAGTCCTTGGCCCGGATATGCCAGCTGAAGTCCTTGGTATTCAGCTTCGGCCAGAAAGCCTCGCGGCCCTTGTTATCGATATCGCTGTCTTCCGGCTGATCGATGGGCGGCGTTACCAGAGTTGTAATCTCGATTCGGCGCAAGGGCAGGTCACGATTGGCATTGTCACTGCCTTGCAGACCGCCGGCGGGAATCACTTTCACGGGCTGGCGGACCATGATATACATCTTTTGAAACATATAGGCCGCCATATCGCCCCGTGGCGTGCGCGCAAACTTACGCTCGGTAATCTTCACCAGGGTGGCGCGCTGGCCCAGGGGAAACAGGTAACCGGCATACATTACCCGGACATAGTGGTCACGCCCCTGTGTACCGCGATGCTTCCATTGCTCGACGGAAACATCGGTCGGCTGACCATTGCCCATCGGCGGGTCGAAGTTGCCGAGAACGTTAACCCAGGCGCCGAGCGAGGAGAGCATCAGGCGCTTGACATCTACGGGTACGGGCGTATAATCGGGGCGGTAGAAATCCGAGCTGAGGGCTACCAGTTCATAGCGATCACGACGGTCCAGCGACATGCGAAATGGCCATTTGTCGACAGCGCTCGGCGGCGCCGTCTTGTGCCAGTCCGGCGACCAGATAGCCCTGATTGTGCGCAGGTAATCGTTCGCTTCGTCCGTGCTGCCGTCTTGGCGCCGGACGCCCAGGCGTGTGTGCCACAGCTCCGCGCGACCATTGAGAGGATTGATCACCGGCAGCAGCTTGTGTGCCCAGGAGCCGTATTTGTTGGGTGAAATGATCAGTCGATAGGGAATTTCGAGGGCCGTCTGTTTGTTGCCCGGCTCGGCAATTTGCGGTTTAATCTGGATGATACCGAGATCCTTGATGACATCTTTGGCCAGGAAGCTCATAACTCCCTGGTTGTTGTCCAGGTCATCGCCAAGGGCAGGGGGGAGCTGCGCGCGAACCTGCGGCGTCAATTGTTTAGTCGGGCCCTGGGTCCGCTTTGACTTCGGCGGCGCATCACCCACGCGACCCAAAGTTCGGTTATTTTGTCGGCGGCTGCGCACACTACCAATTTCCGCGCGTTTTGCGCCGCCGCCGGCAGACAAGATTGTTTTCGAATCGGCCGCAAGGCTGCTGATTTTACTCAGCAAACGGACGACAGGCGGCGGCAGGGCCGTCGGTGCGACGCTCAGCGAGTACTCTGACCAGTCGAGCAATCCCTCCAGACTGTAATCGATAGTACCCTTGCTTTTCGGCACCACGAAGGCCAGGCGGCTGGGGCCCGAGATTCGCGCCTGAATCGGCGGCGCGCCCGGTTTTTCATCCGATGCACCTGGTTCGCTGTCGTCGCTGGTATTGGCGGTTTCATAGAAGGCGCGCTCGGCGATATTCTGCGGCTGAAAGTGCACCACCAGATAGGAGGTCTTAGCGCTGTCTTTGTGACGAAGCTGACCGGCGGCCGTATTGAGCTCGAAGTTAAAAAACTCGAAACGCAGGACGACAAGGTCGTCCGGCCGAATGATTGAAACGCTGAAGCTTTCCGGCAGAATGAGTTTACCGGTCAGCTTTTTCGCGTCGATCTGCAATTGCCCTTGTCCGGCTTGGCGTTGCGGCGCTTGTTGCGTGGCCTTACGTCTGCCGCCGCGTTGCGGGGCGGCGGCGATCAACAAGTGTGTGCCGGGCGCCATGGCCGAGGGGCTAACCAGCGCATTGGCCAGGGGCGTGCCGAGGCGCAAAAAGGCGGGCTCGCAAACTACCTGGCGCAGGCGGCCGTCACGGGCATGCATTTCAAAGGGGGGAGTCGCGGGCGTATCGCCTAACTCCAGGCTGCAGGCGTCTATATGGTGCCATACGGCTTCGGCGGCAAAACGAGCGCTCAGGCTCTCGTGGATTTTGCCCCGGCCGAAACTTCGCAGGACTCTTACTTGACGCAGCGGCAATCGCAATGGAAGTTCGCGGCTACCGGCGATGCCGCCGGCGGGTTGGATCGCGATACCGGCCGTCTCGTCGTCGGTCGCCAGCAATAGTGCGCCTTGCTGCCGGCCTTTGTGATTTTCGGCGGTCTCGATGCAGGCAGCATCAAAGGCATTGTCGGGCACCTGCAGATCCCAGGTGTTTTGCGGCCGGGCAAAGGGCCTGCTGCGCCAGTCCTGCCCTTCTCGCCGAAACCGAAAGAGTGTGCGACTACGAGGAGCGTTCTTGAGAAGGGATGGAAAATCCGGCTCAGCAAGACCGAAGAGCAGTTGATCGGCGTCCAGCGAAGCCTCCCAGGCTTCGCAGCGTACGATCGAGGGCGCACGCAGGCTAAACTGCCAGTCAGGTCTGTATTCAGCCTGGGCCTGGCCCTGTAGATCCAGACCGCTGCCTTGCGGACCTCGATGGTCGAGTGTCATTCCGCTGCGCGCGGGCACGATTCCCAGGAGCCACTGCTCCAGCGGCAGCTCGGCATCAAAGCCACCCAGCGCGAAGCGCAGACGCATGCGATGCCCCATAATGGCGGGTTTGATCGCGCAGTGTAAATCGGCTGTCAACGATGTTCCGGGAAAGCGGGCGTCGCGTAGCTCGACGATCTCCGTCGTACCCTCGCGCCGTCGGCGCAGGAGCGCCTGACCGCCGAAATCGCGCGTGTCGATTACCCAGCGTTCGACGCCGCCCAAAACAAAAGCCACGCGCTCTTGGGTACTGCGCAGCTCCAAATCGCCGGCTGCAGTTTGTGTGATGGCTCGCAGCGCGGGCGAGGCCGTCACGCCCGCCGCACCGGCAAGACCAAGAAGTCGGCGCCGCGACAAGGATAACTGGTCCGACTGTTCGATTAATTGCGCGCTGAGAGTTTGGCTGGTCCGCATCAGCGGTGCTAGAGGGCGGCGCACAGCGGACAAATTGAAAATCGATTGTTTCATCGACTGCTTGTGACTCGTCTGTTGCAGGAGAAAAATCAAAGGGCAATGCCTTGGGCTAAAATCACGATTCCGATTCTGGATCGCAAATGAATTTTTCGGAAGGAGAATACAACTCGGCTTGCTTGGCGCTAATCGTAGCATTCACGAGCCCGGAATGCCGGTTTCGCCCCATGTTAACGGCACAAGAGCCCGCGCGTACCCCAAAATTACCCAATCGATTATGCAGGCGGAATATGCCAGACAGCAATCCCCGGCCTTTCCGATGTCCAGTTTTGATGTTGCAACATTGAATACTTAACATATAGAGGAGTATAGTCCCGATACTGCAATTAGGTAGATTGGGAGAAGTTAATTGTTGCAACATCCAATTCGACCGGGAATAGTTGCTTGATAGCGCTTTCAGAAACAGACCGAGGAAGCTTAAACAAGCGAGCTGAGGAAGCGCTTGCCCGCGGTACATTATTTTCATAGATTAACTTCCGTTATCCGCTGAATTGAATAGCAACGAAAGTTGATGAATTCAAGATCGCTTTAAGCACGGGAGCACGCATGACAGGCAACCTGCCACGCTCAGTACTCTGTCTGATAGTTGCGATGATTCTTGCGGGCGTCGGCCTGCAGGCACAGTCCGTATCGGTACAGCTTTTTCAGCCGCCGCCAAATCAATTGCGCGCCTCTGATCTATGGCGTCTCAACATTTCGAACCTCGGCAGCGAACCAGTCACGCTTTACCTGCGCGGTATTGTTACCGAGGCCCGCGATGGAGAAGTGGTTGTGGCGGAATCCGCCACTTTCGAGCTGGCGCCGCGCGAATTCAAACGTGTAACGGCGCGCGATATCAGCCCGATCAAACGGATCAGCTCGATCAAACGCTACGAAGATGCCTTTCTCCGGACAGGCACGGTCCCATCCGGCGACTATGAAGTCTGCGTTTTTGCTTTATTGGTCGATAACGGCGAACGCACGGAGGAAGAGCTGGGCAGCGACTGTTTCAGTCAGCTCATCGAGCAAGCCAGCAGCTTGATGCTCGTGATGCCTGATGATGAGGCCGAAGTTTCGGAGAGTCTACCGATGTTTACCTGGATGCCGCCGGTGCCCTTGCCGCGCGGCAGCCGCATTAAGTATTCGCTCAAAGTCTATGAAATTTTCGGCAAGCAGACGGCCTTCGACGCCACACTCAAGAATCCGCTGCATTTCAAGCGTGAAAATATCGGTCCGCCGAATTTGCTGTATCCCGTTTCTGCCCGCCCTTTCGAAGATGGCCGGCGATATGCCTGGATGGTGGAGGCTTTTGGCGCCGCCGGTGCAGCCGATGTACGGCTCAGCGCCAGCGAAGTGTGGTCTTTTCGCAAAATTCCGGGCGATACGCTGGCAGAAGAGGATGAAAAGAAGAGTAAACCGGCCGCCAGCACGAAATTGATTGCAGCAGGCATGGCACACTCGCTGGCCGTCGCATCCGAGCCCGAACCCTTCGTCCTTGGGAAGCTGGCGCTGCGCCCCGGCAAACTCGTTCTGGCCGATCAGGATAAATTGCAGCCGGGTTTGCGGGAATTGGACAACATCGTCTTGCCGCAGCGCAAGGCGCAGCGCGCCAATTCCACAGGCAAGCGGGCAATCAGAGCCGAAATTGACGACGACAAGGAAAACGGACTGAATGGCGAGCGGGCCATTCTATCGCCGGCTGCCGGTGACAATTCCGGCAGCTACACGCCCGGCTATGATCTCGATACGGCG
Source organism: Candidatus Kapaibacterium sp. (assembly GCA_028284775.1). Classification (GTDB taxonomy): domain Bacteria; phylum Bacteroidota; class Ignavibacteria; order Kapaibacteriales; family UBA7675; genus JANQRB01. The sequence goes on from JANQRB010000070.1 coordinate 34,844, forward strand.
ACCTTTCACGAAATATACGCCAGACAGCTCGAAGGCGATCTGTGGTCATGGGGGCTCAACGATGAAAGACAGCTCGGCAATAGCGGCGAAGCCTTTAATCCCAGCCCGGCAAAACTCGACATTAAGGATGCCATCGCCCTTGCCTGCGGGATGGGACACTCGCTTATTGTTCGGAAGGACGGCAGCGTCTGGAGCTGGGGCTTCAATGACTATGGCCAGCTCGGCATTGGTACGCTGAGCGACAAAAGCCAGCCGGGGAAAATCAGCGGCCTGAGCAGTATCATTGCCGTCGCAGCCGGTGCCCGTCACAGTCTGGCCCTGAAGCTTGCTGCCGGAACGGTGTATAGCTGGGGCTACAATCGCAGCGGCGAGTTGGGCATCGGCTCGCGTGAAGACCAGGCAAGCCCGCAGATTGTCATGGGGCTGCCTGCATGTATCGATTTGGCCGCCGGCAACGGGCACTCGCTGGCTTTGACGCAATCAGGACAGGTCTATGCCTGGGGCAGCAACTACTACGGACAGTGCGCTCATCCGGCAAAAAACTATATCCTCGCTACGCCGCGGCTGGTGCCCGGGCTGCGCAATGTTGTCGCAATCGGCGCCGGTGATCACCATTCTCTGGCCCTGACCCGTGACGGCAGCGTTTGGGCCTGGGGCAATAATGCCAGCGGCCAGCTCGGTTTCGATCCTGCCCTGCAAAGCGACAGCAGCGCCGTCCGGCGGATCACCGCGCTCAGCGACGTGGTCGATATAGCGGCGCATGGCGTGTACTCGATTGCCCTGCGGCGCGACAGCACCGTCTGGCTTTGGGGCAACAACTACCTTGGAACGCTGGCTAATGGCAGCCGCAGCAATTCCTGGCAGCCTGTGAAAGTGCCGACCATTGCGGCAGCGGTAGCTGTGGCGGGAGGCGGCAGCCACGTATTCGCCTTGCGCAGCGACGGCAGCCTGATGGCCTGGGGTGATAATACCTACGGACAGCTGGGCCGCGGCAGCAGCAGAGAAATTTCCTCCGATTGGGCGGAAGCGCCTAACCTGCCGGATGCCGTCCTCTATGGCAGCGGCCAATAACTGTTTGCGATCGCTGGAATGCGGAAGGAAGGCTCGCACATTGCCGGCAAGCGCCAAAGGGAGTAAACGAGGGGCAGTTCAATGACACGACCTTGCCGTCATTTTTTGCTTGCGGCTCTGCTGATCGCCGGTTGTCTGGCGGAGACCAGGAGTCAGACCGCGCCCCCGCTTTCAATCGACGCTGAGCAGGCTCCGCTGACCCTGAGCGGCAGTAGCCGCTTCTACGCCCTCTCCGCCAATCGCCAGGGCAGCTTTCAGGATCGGCCGGAACGATACTTACGTTGGGAACTGGATCCCACACTGGCTCTTTATGGCGTGCCGATCAGCTTTAATATTCTTCTGTCGACGGAGGAAGAGTCCTTTCGGCAGGACATCAATGCTTTTACCGCCCTTTTCAGTCCGGAGAATATTCAGGCTCTGGTGCTGCAGCGTGTCAGCGCCCGCCTGCGCGAGTTGGAGCAGGAAAACGACTACACGTCTTTTTTGGCGGATGAAGAAGGTTTCCTTGATTCTCTTCGCCAGCATGATCCCGAGCGCGTCAAACACTATGAAGAGTATCGCGAGCTGCGCAGGCTCAGCAGCGGCGATGCTGACATGGGCGACTATCTCGATCGCCTGGAGTCTATGGGACTGGTGTCGGGCACCGAACGTTTTTTTATGAGTCTGCCGGCAATCGGCGTCGGCACTATCTATCCGCGCTTCACGCCGCTCACCCTCGGCAGCGTGTCCATTGACGGCGGCAGCCTCGAATGGAATCCGGGCAATTTCTATCTCCACCTTGCCGGCGGGCGTACACGTATTCCTATTTTACGACGCGACACGGTGCCGCTCTCGCATTTCGGACAGGAGCTCTATGCCGGTAGAATCGGCTTCGGACGCAAAGATGGTTCGCATGTTATCTTTTCCGCCTTGTATGGTCGCGACGACGAGTCTTCATTGCGCCTCGACAGCAATAACGAATTCCGTGTCAGTCCGCGTGAAAATCTGGTGGCCGGTATCGACCTCAGGCTGGATGCCATCCGCAATCGCCTGAGCTTTGATGCCGAACTGGCCGGCTCGCTCCTGACGGAAGATGTTCGCGGACCCGGTATCGATTCGGAAGATGTGCCGGATGTTGCAAATGACCTATTCGATCCCAAAGTCGGCACCCACGGCGATATAGCCCTGGCTGTCGGAACGACACTGCGGATCCCGGAGACCTCGAGCAAACTCGCCGCCTCGCTGCGTTTTGTGGGGCCGGGCTACTTCTCCTACGGCGTTCCGACTCTGCGCAGCGATCTGCTGCGCTTCGATGTTAAAGCCACGCAGAGTGTCTGGAAACGACAGCTTACATTCAATGCGCAGTATCGACGGGACGAAGACAATCTGATCGAATGGAAGCGGGCGACGACCATTGCCGATTCCTACACTATCGGTCTTGGCCTGAATATTCGCCGGCTGCCCTATCTGCGTATCAGCTACAGTCCCTCATCCCAAAGCAGCAGCGAAGCCGATAGCGGCATTGTTATCGATAATTCCACTAGCCTGATAAATGTCGCCAGCGGATATAGCTACCGGATCGGCAGCGTCGGCGCATCGAGCAATCTGCTGTTTTCACATCTCGACGGTTCATCCCTGGACAGCGCGGGTCAATTCACCACAAGCACTTATGGCTTTAATCAGAATGTGTACTTTCGATTTCCGCTTACAATCGCCTTGAGTCTGAACCTTAGCGACCTCAGCTATGAAGCTTTTGAGGATTATCAATCTCTCTATGTCGATGCCGCTGTCGGCTACACCTTTTTCGAAGAGCTGACGGTGTCGCTCGGAACCATCATTGCCCGCGAAGGTGACAACTCGCAACGCAGCGGTCTGTTTGCCACGGCAGACTTTCCACTCTGGGTACTTGGCCGCATGGAGCTGCGCGCCGATCAAACTGTGTATGAGGATGATCTGATCACGGCTAACAGCTACGATGAGTTTATGCTGCGCGCGACACTGACGAGCAATTGGTAAGGGAGAGATTCGCTAATATGTCTCTGTTGCGCCCGGCATGGAAGACATGTCGAGAATTTCCGACACTGTCCGGGTTCGCAAATACTTCCGCCTTGCGAGACCTGGCTTGATATCGAATAATATTTGGCATATATTTCGGCACGCTAATTGTTGATTAGCTCTTACACACGCCGCCAATTACTCCCAACTTGTCAAAATCGTTGTTGTTTGTCTTCGGACTGCGACGCTTGCCGCGACAGCGTCAAGGTGCGCGGCCGATCGATGATATGGAGTGGGCTATTATGAAGTACCGGATTACAATCTTCGCAGCGAGTGTTTTGTTGTTCGCCTGCATCGGCCAGGTACAGGCCGGCGGATGGCTCCAGAATCCCGAGCAGGGTATGGTCAAATTCACAACGGCTGTTTTTTCAGCCTCTGATTACATTCTACCCAACGGATTCATTTTTCCCATAAGTGAATATGAAACTCTCACGACCAGTTTGTATTTCGAATATGGTTGGCTCGAATCTATCACCCTGTACGCTTACATCCCTTTCTTTAAACACATAAGCTTTCTACGTCGCTCGAAAATGGGGCCCGCGGACATTCATGCCGGTGCGCGAATCGGACTTCTGCAATCCGACCGCGTTGGCGTCAACGTTGGCGTTAGTATGGGAATACCGGTCGGCAATGATGATGACAAACTCAACATGGCGCTCGGCAACGGCGAGTATCCTTTGTATATCTCGATGCAGGCCGCGCATTCGATTCCTTTTGCCGGAATGTATGCTTTGCTGGAAAGCGGTATTAACTTGCGGATGAGTTGGTTCCCGCATGAAATACGCGGTATGCTGGAACTCGGCGTGCAGCCGCTCGAAGGGCTGACCTTGATGCTTCGCTACCGCGGGCTGCGATCGCTGGAGAACGGCAATACCGAATTGTTGCCCGTCTCGGCGGGCTACAACGGTAACGAAGTAGGGTCGGATAAGTTAAGCGCCGAGGCTTTGTACGAGTTGGATGAAAGAGTTGGTTTAAGCTTTGCCTGGGAAAAAATGCTCGATGGCAAAAGTACAATATTGGGGACGAGCTGGAGTAGTGGCTTGTATTACCTCTTGTGACGGAATACGCAAAACTTGTCACCGGCGCCCGCTTTTCGATGGCGATTGGCCGGCTCCCGCAAGCTTGCCGCCGCCAATGGCGAACAACGAACTATTCGGAGTTTAATCGAGCGGCTCTGCGTATTCTCGTCAGTTGATTTTACTTTTTTGACAGGCATTGTAACTCTTTCCAGGGGGAGTGTGTCTAAGGGGGCGATTGAAGGCGCGGGATGCCCAAGCATGCCTTGAGGCGGCATGCCGAGAGGGCGTCTGATAGCATCAACAGGTTGAAACAACACACAATATTCGATCAACACAATCCGACGAGAATTGGCTGATACCCAGGACGCGCTACATCTTCAATCAGGGGCTGCAATGTACTGACCAGACGCGGGTAGCCGCGACTGGCGGTTGCGTGTGAGCTTGCAGAGCCGAATCGAGGCAACGCTAGCGACCGGCACAATCTGACTGGATTGATTTGCCCGTGCCGTGTTGCTTCTTTTGCTATTCTGCCACAGGTTAATTAACCGGCTTCACGACTCTCGATGAGCTTCATTACAATTGACTCTTGTGCTGTCGCTGTCATCCGCGGCATTGCGCAAAGGGATTGGCTTACTCGCGCCATTGCCGGGGTATTGCGAATGTTAATTGGCATTGCAATCCCTGGCCTGCCTGTCGATAGGCGGAGCGATGCCGGCTGCCCGCATGGCGGGCGTTTTAACATTCAATTCAATGACAATAAACACGACCGATAACGCATTTTACATTTGTATTGCAGCCTTAAACATGTCATGTTGCAATAAATAGTGCTGTATCAACTGTTGTATTAACACTTACCGGGGATCTATGGGGCCAAAGCGACGTCTTGCATTTTTTGTTAACAACATCGCCACATTTCTGCTGTTCAACATTTTCTCGGCATGGACTGCGAGCGCGCAGGAGCTGGAGCGGATGTTTCCCGATCTGAAGTTCAACTTTCCCCTCGACCTTCAGAATGCCGGCGATGGCAGCGGGCGTTTGTGGGTAGCGGAGCAGGGAGGGGTTGTCATGGTTTTTGGCGGTAGTGTCGGCTTTAGCGAAGCAGCGGTCTACCTGGATTTGACGGACAAGGTACTCTTTAACGATCGCTTCGGCCTTATGGGCTTCTGTTTTCATCCGGACTACGCCAGCAATGGCCACATGTATGTTAACTACAATGCTCCGGATCCGCAGCGAACGGTAATTGCGCGATACTCGGTCAGCGCCGACGACCCGAACCGGGCAGACCCGCTTTCGGAATACGTCTTGCTTGAAATTGATCAACCGCACAAATTTCATAACGGCGGCCAGCTTGCCTTCGGGTCCGATGGTTATCTGTACATTGGGCTTGGCGATGGCGGTCCGGGCGGCGACCCCAACAATAACGGTCAGGATCTGACGACCCTGCATGGCAGTTTCCTGCGCATCGATGTCGACCGGCAAACCGACGATCTGCCATACGCTATTCCGGCCGACAACCCGCTCGTCGGCAATGAAGAAGGGCAGCGTGAAGAAATCTGGGCCTGGGGCTTCCGCAATCCCTGGCGATTCAGCTTCGATCCGCTAACCGGCTGGCTGTGGACCGGCGACAACGGCGAAGACAATTACGATGAAATTGATATAGTTAACGCCGGCGGCAACTACGGCTGGAGAATCATGGAAGGCAAGCACTGTTTTACGCCACCCGATGATTGTCCAACCGAGGGATTGACCTTGCCGGTCTGGGAGTATGGCGGCAACCCGCTGCGCCGTTCCGTTATCGGCGGCTATGTCTATCGCGGGCGCAACAATCCGGAGCTGGTCGGCAAATACATCTACGCAGATTTTTTGCTGGGCAGAATTTGGAGTCTGGAGTACGATGGCGAGCTTCCGCCGCTTAACACGGAGTTGATTGACGGCGTCAATGCGATTTCGAGCTTTGGGCTGGATGAAGAGGGGGAGCTGTACATGTGCAACCTGGAAGACGGCCACATCTATCGATTTCCGCCGACGGCTACGAGTCTGGCGGAAGAGCGCGCCGAGAGCCAGGGCGGACTTGAGCTGACAATCAAGAGCGCCAATCCGCTCGAGGGGACGACGGCGGTGAGCTATTCTCTCACCGATGCAGCTATGGTAAGTGTCGCTCTGTTCGATTTACAAGGTCGCGAGCGACTGTGCCTGTTGAAACAGCGGCAGACTGTCGGCAGGCACACCTTGCGTTTTGAGATTCGGGATGTGCGTGGCACGCGTCTGCCTGCGGGTGTATACTTCATTCGGGTGCAGGCTGATACGCATACGGCCTTGCTGCCGCTAGTGCTCGCCTATTGAGAAATATTCGTCGGCGATACGAGCCGGCCACAGTTCGGGAGCGCGTCATTGTATCGATAGTTGAAAATTGCTGATGAAGCACGTAGGCTGGCCGGTTCGGTTCACCGGAGCGTCCGGACCGGTCGGGCTACACTTTCATCAGGATTTGTTTAATCATCGCGACAAAGAAGACGCGTATTCCTGAAAGGTTTTGTCATGAAATCTCTTCTGATTCAACTTCCGCTTTGCCTCCTGATGTTGGGTCTCGGCAATTCACTCGCCGGGCAGGAGTTTTCCTCCGCCGACACCTATGGCGCCGCAGCGGGAGCTGAAGCGTCCGATGGCGACTTAGCAAAGGCTACGCTCGACTACTGGGACAATTATTATCAACAGCGTTACTTCGATGCCGGTCGTTCCAAAGACAGTATGCAGGGTACCGGCTACTATCCGTACATGCGCTTAAAGTGGTTTTATCTGCAGCGGCGTGATCATCGTGGCATTCTGCCCGGCAGCGGCCGTTTGCAGCAGCAGCGCAACAGCCGAAGCGCCCTGCTGAAAGGCGATTTTGCGCCGGCGGCCGATTGGGAGTCGCTCGGTCCGAATACGATCGACAGCTACGGCGGTCGGATGTTGTCGCATGCCTTCGATCCGACGAATAGCCGGATTCTCTGGGCGGGTTCGGCGGCGGGTGGTCTGTGGCGCAGTACGAACGGCGGTGATTATTGGGAGCCGATGACCGACGACCTGCCGTCGGTAGGTGTTTCATCCATTGCAATCAATCCCGACGATCGCGACATGATGTTAATGGGAACCGGAGAAGGCTATGGAAATTTTCAATATTTCCGCAATGGCATCGGTGTACTCAAATCCACCGACCGGGGGCTTTCCTGGCAGCCAACTTCATTTAACTTTCTGCAATCGCAGAGTGTAGCAACATTCGCCATGCTGTGGGATCCTGTCAATACCGCTAACGTGTATCTGGCGGCGACCAACGGAGTCTGGGTTTCGCGTGACGAAGGCGCAACATGGCAGCAAAAGTTAAGCACACGGGCGACGGCCCTGGTACTTAACAAACTGGATCCTGCAATTCTCTATGCGGCGATACAGGGCGACGGTGTTTACAAGTCGACCGACAATGGCGAATCCTGGACGCGCAAATCGGCCGGGCTGGCGGACGGCACACGCATCGGCTTCAGCGCCCTGGCTATCTGCGACTCACAGCCTGATATTTTATATATGACGATTGTCAATCCCCAGACTTCAGGAATCGAAGGTCTGTATGTTACGGACGACGGCGCAGACAGCTGGAGCGACATTCGCGATACGCCGGAGTTTTTCTGTCAACCCGTTCAAACCGGCAGCAGTCAATGCCAGGGCTGGTACAACAACATTGTCGCAATTGCGCCTGATGATCCGAACCTGGTTTTCGCCGGCGGTATTACCTTCTGGCGTTCGGATGACGGCGGAGGACACTGGACCCAGCATGACGGCTGGGCGGTAAACTTTGTCGGTGATCACGAAGGCTTTACCTATGTCGACCAGCATAGCATCGGCTTCGACCCTGAAGACCCCGCAACCATTTATGTTTTTAATGACGGCGGCGTCTCGAAGTCTACCGATCGGGGGCTGAGCTGGGAGCGCAAGAACAACAATCTCGTTACGGGTCAGTTCTACGCGCTGGCAAGCGCGCCGAATGAAGCGGAATTTGTAATCGGCGGCTTTCAGGATCACGGTTTGCAGCGGGCCGAACTGAGCGGCGGCAATCTGCTCTGGACCAACTGGCAGGTGGGGGACGGCACCCGTGTGATTATCGATCACAGCGACCGGTCGGTTATCTACGGCGATCTGCAATTCGGCAACCACCAGAAGTCGATGATTGCCGGTAAATTTCGCAGTAACACCTTTGCAATTAACAATGGAATCGGCGAAAGCGGCCCCTGGGTAAGCGCGCTGGCGATGCACCCGCGCAATGCCGAAATATTGTTTACGGCCAGTACCCAGAAGATTTACAAGACCAGTAATGGCGGACTCGACTGGCGCAGCGTCGCCCCGATCGCCAATTGTTTCCATCTTGGCTTCGACCAAATCGATCCGACGATCGTTTATGCCTACGTGTACAATCCGTCTTCCAGCGCCCATAGTTTCTGGCGTTCCAATGACGAGGGCGAAACCTGGCGGCAGACCAATAATTCACCGGGATGGCGGGCCACGGACCTGGAAGCGGATCCCACGCGCGCAGGCATTTTGTACGTGACCCGCAATTCTTTCTTCCCAAACAATCCGCATATTCTGCGATCGGACGATTACGGCGAGACGTGGACGGATATCAGCGGCGACTTTCCCGATATCGGCTGCAATGCGATCGCGGTCAATCCGCGCAACACGCAACACTTATACCTCGCGACCGATCTGGGCGTTTTCGTCAGTCTGAACGGCGGTCAGAACTGGACCGAATTCAATGATGGTTTGCCGAACGTCTACTCACTCGACATTCACTATCACCGGCACGACAACAGCCTGCGGGTAGGCACCTATGGTCGCGGCGCATGGAAAACTCCGGCCGTGGACCCGACAGCCGTCGTATCGGTCGGCGCGAGCGCTCTGATTAACGCCGATAGCCCGGTTTTCGAGCTGCTCGAAATTGCTCCCAATCCCACGAGGTCAGCCTGCACGCTCCGGCTGCGCCTGAAGCTCAAGACCGAGCTAACACTGCGCATCTACAATGATCTGGGCCAGCGGGTAGCCGATGTGCTGCGCCGCGAGCTCAGTGCGGGCGTCCACCGGCTGGAGTGGGACGGGCGCGATGATTACGGCAAGCCGGCCGCCAGCGGCAGGTATTATCTACGGGTGCTGGCCGGTGGTATGTCGCAGGCGCTGCCGCTGCAATTACAGCGCTGAGCTTGATCCCGGCCCTGCGGATTCTTGAAACATAAAGGCATTTTTCCGGTACGCTGCTCCTTTCAACGCTCGGCAACCCGAACCGGAATGCTTTATGAACATCGACTACTCTCTGTACATCGAAGCTTCGGCTCAACGCGTTTTTCAGCGTATCAGCGACATATCCGCCCTTTCGGAATGGGTGGGGTTCATAGTAGAGACGAGCCTGCCACCGTCAGCAAACGTTGCCGCCGGCACCCAATTCAGTGAAGTATCACTGCTGCTGGGGCAGGAAATCCGCTCGGAAAAAGTCGTCACTGAATTCGAACCGGTTCACCGTTTTGCAGTCCGTTCGCTGTCAGGACCGATCGAGCATGCTCTGCGTTTTCAGATTGAGCCTCAGGGGCGGGGCGTAGTGCTGCACATTTGCGTGGAGGGTGAGCTGGAAGGTCCGCTGGGCCTCTTTCCCGGCCTGGTCGTTAATACCATCCGCAACCAAGTCGCCGCCGATCTCGACCGGCTGAAGCGTGCGCTGGAATGCGAGTCGGCCGATGCGAGCTGAGCCGGCCTGGGGATTGGGTGGAAATTCAGTATATTGAGCGTCGCACTGCTAGAATGCAATGCTGTGATTTTGTAGCACTCGTACCGGCCGACCAGGGTTCTCCATGACCGACAGTTCGCACGGAGCGCCAGATTCTAAATTCGACAACAAGACACCTAAGACAACGACGCGTCGTCCGTCACGCAGAACACTGCGAATCGCGTTGACCGGAAGCGGCGTCATTGTCATTACTGGCTTACTTCTCTTTCTCTTTGCCGGTCAATATCTGCAACAGCTGGCTGATGGTATTGTTGCCAGGGCTCTCCGTGACGCCAGCACCCCTACTTCGACTATCAGCCTGGGAGCTGTCGACTTCAATGTGTGGAACAATAGTCTGACGCTTGACAGTCTCAGCCTGCGAAAGCACGATGCAAGCGACAGTCTTGCGGCCAGGTATACTCTTAAGATCGAATCTATCGCTTGTGAAGGTGTCGATTGGCTTGATCTGCTTGGCGGGCGCGGCATAGCGCTTGAGGCGGTCAAGATCAGCCGGCCGGCTTTGCGTTATTTTGCGACCGGCGCGCATTTCGACAATTCAGAGCTGCCAGAATCTGCGACGCTCTTTCGTGACGCCAACCCGGCATCAGCGAACAAGCCGACCGGAGTCGACGAGGAGCCGGGACCAGGGCCGCCGCCTACCATAGCTTCGGACTCCGCGGCGGCCGCAGGAAATAGTAAGCGAGCTGATTCCGCCGATCTGGCTAAAACCGTCTCAACGATGATCGAGCTGCCATTGGCGCAATCGGCCCTGGCTGAGTTTGGCTTTCTGCGCGCTGACTCGCTGACAATCGAGGACGGCAGCATTGTCGTCGGACATCTTCGAGGAGATACGCTGAAGAGGGCGGATTCGCTCAGCGGTATTCGGCTGAGCGCCGGAGGCCTTCGGCTCGATACCGCCGCTGGCGCTCTCCACCTGGCATCACAGATATTGCCGACGCTGCGCCTGGAGGCGGAGAACTTAATTTGGCGTCCCCGCGAATCCGACTACTGCCTGCGAGTGGCGGCGCTGCGCCTGGCAGGCGCAGCTTCGGCCCTGCAGTGCGACTCGCTTCGATATGCTCCCGAAATCAACGATGATAGCTATTTTCGCAAGCGTCGCTATCGCGATGACCGATTCCGTTTGTCGCTGCGCCAGGCCAGCATAGAAAATTTGCGAATGTCGTCATTGCTGAGCGGCAATGGCCTGCATGTTGGACATATTCTCCTGGACGGAGCCCGCCTCGATGTTCTCAGTGACAAACGCAAGGCCGTAGACAGGACATCATCCAATCCGAAAATGCCGCAGGAGATCCTGGCAAATCTGCAGCTGCCCCTGCGCATCGATTCGCTCTTGCTTAAAAATGCCGCGCTCAGTTATGGCGAACGGCACCGACGGAGTGGGACACCCGCCACAATGCGATTTAGCGATTTGCAGGCGCGGCTCGCAAACCTGTATTCCGGCGCCGCTGCGTCTCCCGATCCGCAACCCGCCCACCTGGAAGCTCAGGCGAAATTGATGGGCCGGGGACTGATCACGCTCAATATAAGCATGTTGCCCGCTAGTCCTGATTTTTCAATGCATTACAGCGGATCGCTCAAGAAAATGGATCTGCGCTCATTGAATTCATTTCTCAAGGTCGCCGAAGCGCTGCGAATCGAAGAAGGTCATACCCGACGGGCCGACTTCGACATCGCTGTCCGCAATGGGCGTGCAAGCGGACGCGTCGAAGCGATATATGAAAATTTGCGCATTACCGTCCTCGATGAAGAATCCTTGGAAGAAGAGGGTATTTTAGGCGCCTTGACGTCATTTTTTGCGAATACCTTTGTTGTGCGTTCCAACAATGTCCCCGATGAAGCGGGCCAGATGGAGCGCGGTAGGGTTCGTTATCAACGCGCTGCCGATGATGCGTTTTTCGGCTATTTATGGTTTGCGCTGCGGGGCGGCCTGGGCGAAATTGTCGGATTCTGAAGCCTTCGCCTGCTCAAATGGGGAGTACAGAGCGCTCAGCCATTGTACTATCAGGGTATCTACGAAGCCAGGGGAGCTTACGGACTGGTGAACGAGAGCAAACACAATACAGTGGATCCTGCTCCGAGCGAACAGGAGTTGGCAGAACTGCGCCGTTTGAGTCAGTCTATCCATGAGACGCTGCTGAGCTCGACGGCGGAGTCTTTGGGGGCGGCGCGGAAGGCGGCGCGGCGCATCGTACAGCTTCGCGGCACTGTAGCCGACAGCCCCGAGCTACAGGCACTGGCAGTCGAAATGTTTGCACTCCTTGCCTTTGCCGAAGAGCGCCACGGCAATGAGCCGGACGCCCAACAACATCGTCTTGAAGTTCGGCGTTTGGTGGCCGAAAGTACACCCTCGTCGTATCTGCTGGAATCGCTCAGCAAGGCGGCGATGCTATTTAACCAGGCGGGCGATTCGGTACGCGCCTTAGAGTGCTGGCACTGGGCCGAGGCGTTGACGGCAAGTGTTGAAGTCAGCCCCTCCCGTCTTGGACGCCTGCATGCCAATATAGGATTGGCTTATCGCAAATTGGGCGATTACTCGCAATCGCTCAAGCACAGTTATCGCTCCCTGGATCTCTTCAAGAAGACGGGCGAGCTGCACTATCAGATCAGCGCCCTGCAGCAAATCGGCGGCGTGCTAGTCAATACCAACCGTGCCCGTGAAGCCTTGCCGCTGGTCGAGCGCAGCCTGTCTCTGGCCTCGAGCATCAATGAGATTGATCAGCAGACTATGGCCCTGAATCTGCTTGCCTCCGTCCTTATTGAACTCGACAAGCCGGAGCAGGCTCTTGAACATGCGCGCCAGTGCTGCAAATTGTGTATGGATCACGGTCTGAATTCGCAACTGGCGGGCGCGTACAACAACCTGGGCGGCCTGTACAAAAAACTGAAGCGCTGGCGCAATGCGCAGGAATATTACGAACGCAGCCTGTCTTTGTACAAAGAGCTGGGCGACTCTTACAACGTGGCAATACTTCTCCTGAACATCGGCCTGACCGCGCGCGACCTTGGCGAACAGGACAAAGCGCAGCAATACATCAAACAGTCGATGCAGAAAGCCGATGCTATCGGAGCCCGACTACCGATGTTCCGCGCGCGTTTTCAGTTATTCGAAATCTGTAAAAAACAGGGCGCAATCGCCGAAGCGCTGCACTGGTACGAGCAGTATCACAATATTCGGGACCAGGTGTTCAACGAAGAGCAAAGTACGCGTGTGGCGGAGATGGAAGCACGCTACAAAGTTGAGCAGGTACGGCAGGAAGCGGAGATTTACCGCAATCTCAGCACGCAGCTCAGCAACAAAAATAAAGAGCTGGAGGATGCAAATGCGGAGATCAAGCGCCAACGCGACACGGTGCAGCAACAGGCACACAAAATCGAGGGCGCCAATGCCGCCCTGCGTGAC
>JANQRB010000075.1 GCA_028284775.1 Candidatus Kapaibacterium sp.
GGATGAGCTTCTTCGCCGTTCCCAACCCGGGCTATCAGTTTGAGCACTGGAAAAGCAATTATCCCGGTCTGGACAATGAACAATCGGAAATGATCAACCCTTCCGCGCGGCCCGACTGGACGACCGCTGTTAACAAATACTGGGACCTGGACCCTCGTTTTCGTCCGGCAGCTACCGTCAATTGCGATGAGTGGACAATTTGCGTGGAAGTGAAATACCATGTGGGCTTTTTCAATGAAAATGTTCAGCTCGACAATCTCAGTAATGTTTTCGACGAAAATGATATCACCTGGACAATAGTCGAGCCCGGCCGGCTCCGCGGATGCATTACGCTGCCGAATCCGCCGAATCCGCAAAACTTCAACCTGGATGCTTTTATCATACCCCATCAAAGCGATTGCTATACGATTGGCTATTGGTTTGATAACTTTGGCAACAGAGGCGGTACGGCCTATGATCAGCCGGCGATCGGTGCCACCCTGCAGTATAATTACGTGCTGACCAGCCCGGCCGAAAAATGCAGTCTGCATGTCAATATTTTTGTGGAGCCTATAGCTCGGTTTCTGACGGTCGAAATGTGCATGCAGGAAGGCGGTGAATTCGAATGGCGCCGCTATCTGGATGTTGTCAAGGCCGACAATTTCGGACGAATGCTACGACCCGAGTATCCCAAGCTGACAAGAAACAGCGAGGGCAATCTGACACAAGTAAGCTATAAGTACCGCTACTACTGTTCCGAAGAGGCGGTCCATTACCCGACAGCCGAAGCGGGATCCGGCTATAGTACCGATGAATGGATTTGTCCGGACGGTCAGCCGGAAAACAACGATTTGTGGTGCTCGCCCGAGCATCCCACGCCGGCAGCCAAAACCCTTCGCATTGCCATGGACCGCGACTGGCGTATCAGGCATAAATTCAAGACGGATTTCCGCCTGATGGAGATCGGCTTTATGGATATGGAGAACCGGGGGAGCTTCAAAATGTTTAAGGTGGAAGATTTCCCCAGCGACTACAAAGAGGAGGCGGACATGTACCTTGCGATCCCTGGCCTGCCTGCCGCGCAACTGGCGCCGCCGCCGGGCGTGTGGGGCGACAATAATCTGCACCGAACGTATACGGCGATAAAATTCAAGTTTTCACATCCGGTAAACGAAGCCTCGCTAGAAAACGGAGCGATTCGTGTAATCGATGTTGAAGACGTTCGCGACAACCGCCGCTATGACGGTAAACGCAATACCACCTACGACTATCAAATCGGCTTCAATGGCGATTTGGAGTTTAATGGTGAAGTCGTTGAACTGCGTCTGAAAGACGCGGAGAGTATCTATACTTCCCACATGAACAAAGTTAAAATCTTTGTGACAAATGCCGTGCAACGCGCATCGGACAATGCGCCGCTTGCCAACCCGATTACCAGGGGTGTTCGCAAGGCGACGACTTTCCCCGGCCTTTATGCCTGGGTGGACGCCGCCATTATGGCCCGCGAAGACGAGTATGACAATTGTCCTGGAAGCGGTAAACCCGATGTGTATATCCATGGCTATGCCGCTGCCGTCGAAACGAATGCCATTCAGGCTACCGAAATCACGCGCGAAAATTCCACTCTGCACTGGTCGACGAAGTCCAACATGTGTTTCAATGATGTCTATGATAATATGGACAAGGAAATTCTACGCGTCAATCGCCTGTCCAGAGATCCTAGCTTGGTGGCCATAATGGCCTTTGCATTCTGGGATCGCGGCAATGCCGACGCCTCGGGCGAATGGCAAAAGGCAATCGAAGGCGCTAAGAAAACCATTAAGGGTGTTCTACCTGGTAACTGGAATGTATCCGATGGCCTTGTCGACGGATTGGCAGATCTGGTCGAAATAGCGATCGGCTGCGACGACCGCCAGATGGGGCGCCGTGATTTTAAGTACGGCTTCCATAACAACTTATGGGGCGGACGCTCCCTGTATGGATTTACCGGCAGCAATTATGGCCATTGGTTCTCAAGGATTGGCGAAATGGGCGTTTTCTACTACTGGGTGCTGGGCGATATTTCCAACTAAAGCTCATCTGCCGGGAGTGCCTTGTGCATTCCCGGCCTTTTCGTACAGCGTCCGGCTCGGTGAACAACTCGGTCTTCGCGAGTTAAAATATTAATACATACGATTGTCAAAACCGATAGGAGAACTAATGAAATCCCAACTCAAAGCAGGAACATTGTATCTATTGCTGATGCTATCGATGTTCTGTATTGTTAATAAAAGCCGGCTCAGCGCGCAGGCGCCGGCAATTGTTGTCCAGGCGCCCCTCGGCGGCGAACGGCTGGCGACCGGACAGTCCTTTCTGATCAGATGGCAGGCTGTCAGCCTGAATAACATGGTCGACATTTCGCTGTGGGACGGTCGTCGCGGTCGATGGACGGTGATTGCCTCCGGACTTCCCGCCGGCAAAGAAAGTTACCGCTGGGAAGTTCCCCAGGACCTGGCGGGCGATCGCTTCCGCGTCAAGGTGGCAAGTGCGGTCGATGGCCGGATCGCTGCTATGAGCCCGACCTTCTTCTTTATCGAACTGTCCCCGGAAGCAATGCCGCGCGAGGCGGGCCTGCCTCCGATTGCATCGGATCAGGAGATCCACGTGCAGCCCACGCCCTCACAGACCTATGTACAACTGAGCTGGGCTAAAGATCTCGCGGCGCGCAAAGTCACGCTGTTGGACATTCTGGGCAATGAAGTGATATCGCGCGTACCGCGGCAGAAACACTTTGTGGCTATACCGGTAAGGGAATTGCTGCCCGGATTATACATGGCGGAAATACTCTTTGTCGATGGCAGCCAGGGCCGCAGCAAAGTGTTAATCGAGCATTGAAGCTGGGGAGAGAGTTCGTCGAAGCAGCTTGACCGTGCCGGCATCTCTCCTTAGTGTTTGTTATTACGCTTCCTTCCTTGCATTTTTGGATTTTTAGAGCGAAGTATTCCTGCTGTCGGCCCTTACAATCGGTCGGTTGCCGGAAGTGCCCGACCTTCGATCCGACTATAGCCTGGAAGGAAGCTTATGGCCTTGCGTTGCCTTTGGTTACTGACGTTTTTAACTTTTGGCCTCGCGCCTCTTGACGGGCAGGAATTTAACAGCCCGGAACAGATACTGCAGATTATCCAGGACTCGAAGTTGAGCTATGAGCTCCGGATGGCGCCCGATGATTCGCTGCGAGCTCTCCAGCACCGCGACAAGCTGGTCGCTCCCGGTGCCTTGCGGGACGAGCGGCAGATACTGACGAGCTACAGATCTGTGATGAAGGCTGACTCGACCGCCGACAGTCTGCGGCAGGAAGCCGAGCGGGCGTTTGCCAAGGGCGACCTCGGCATGGCTCGCGACCGTTATCTGAAGCTCCTTGAACGCTGGCCAGTCAACAGTCAGATCTTAACGGCGCTGGCGAAGCTTTATACCGCCGAAGGCAAACAGGACCAGGCCTATCTCCTCTTGCGAAAAGCGACAGCCGCCAATCCCATTGACTTCGAGGCACAGCGCTATCTGGCGCGCAACCTGCAGCAAAGCGGCAAGGCCGACAAGGCGCTCGAACACATTGCGCTCGCCCATCTCTTAAACCGCAACGACGCCGACATCTTCAGGGATCTGCAGGCGATCCTGGCGGCGAATAAGCGCGAATACGATGCCTGGGACTTTGTGCCCATCTATAGCATCGAAGACGCTGCGGACCATCGACGAAATGTACTTATCGGCCGCAGGCAGGGCCTGCACTGGATGATGTATGCGATGTGCAAAGCTTGTTGGGCTTACGAGCCCGGCTACAAAGAACAGCAAAGCAGGGACAGCGATGAACTGCCCATTATGCTGGAGGAAAAAGAATGCCTCGCCAATCTCGCCATGAGTTACAAACGCCGCCGCGCCAGGCAGCAGGAGGCCTTTCCGCTGCAGGGTATCGAGGTCCTCTCGCAGGCCATCGCCGATTTGCACGTCGATACCTTCGCACTCTACGAATTGATTCTGCCGCGCGATCCGGAATTTGCCATGCAGCTGTCGAAACCGACAATGAAAAGACTCGTGGCCTACCTGCTTCGTTTTCGCAGCTATGAACGCAATGAAGAAACGATGGGCCGTTAAGCCGCAATAGGGTAGGACTCTTGCCGCGATTGCGATGGAACACTTCTATTCGTAGCTAGGCTAAGGCTGCCGCGCCGGCACGAGCATTTTTACCATTCCAATTGCTTGGATAAGATTGTGTCGGACCGGGCTTGTCCATTCGTGCCGCTCCGGCGCCAACATTGTTTGCCGTTTGCCGATGTCGTATTTTGTGCCGCAGCCGTCAACAGGCATCTAAGGCAGAGGGCATGGGAAAGGAACATTCACCAATTCGTCATGAGCTGGAAAGCGTGCTCAAGGCCGGCAGCGGTCCGAAAGCGGCGCGTTTTGCGCTGGCCTGTGTCAGCGGCTTTATCCCCTTCGCGGGTTCGGCGATTGGCGCCGGCGCCGGAATCTGGTCGGAAAAAGAGCAGGATCGCATTAATCAATTATTTCAACAATGGCTGAAAGTGCAGGAAGAGGAAATTCTTGCCATCGGACAGACCCTGTTCGAAGTATTCTGTCGCCTCGATCAGACAAATCAGCGCATTCAGGACCGTCTTGCCAGCCCTGCATATCTGGCGCTGATCAAGAAATGTTTCCGCGATTGGTCCGCCGCTGAAAGCGAAGACAAGCGCGCGCATATCCGTAATCTCCTTGGCAATGCCGCCGTGTGCAGCATCAGCGGTGACGACATACTGCGTATGTTTATCGACTGGATCGAAAAGTTCAGCGAGACGCACTTCAAGGTTCTGGCCTGTCTCGACGAGCAGCCGGGCTCGACACGCGCTGCAATCTGGCGGCGTCTGCGCGGCCCCCTGGTCCGGGACGATTCCGCCGAAGCCGATCTCTTCAAACTGATAATCCACGATTTGACGGTGGGGCACCTGATACGCCAGCAGCGCGAGGTGGATGAACATGGGCGATTCGTTCGTAGACAACAAGGCGGCGCGCGCGGCGAGCGCCTGACATCGGCCTTCGATGACCGGCAGGCTTATGTACTTACCGAGCTCGGCGGGCAGTTCGTGTTTTATACCTGCAATGAGCTGGAAGAGCCTGCGCCGGAGCAGGTCGGCATGTAAACATGCGCCCCGAGACTACCACATGTTGTTGAGATTTCTGCAAACGATTCACGGCCCTTGCCTCGGACGAGTTCCCTGCGCAGAATTAACATCCATTGACTTGCCGGCGACGGATAGGCTGATCGCATAGAAAAGGGCCCGGAAGAAATCCACAATTCTCCCGGGCCCGGATGGCGGCATTGATGTTAACACCAATGGCTGTCTAGCGTTTTAGAATCGGCATCATCCATTTTGAGTCACCGGCCGTAACCGACAC
>JANQRB010000073.1 GCA_028284775.1 Candidatus Kapaibacterium sp.
CCCGGATGATAGCATTAGTCGGCGCGGGTGCGTCAGGATAGCCATTCGCCGCAGTAAGACCCAATGCGCTGGTATCAGCCCAGGAAGCGTCGAAATCGAAAAATCCATCGCCGGAGTAGTAAAAGAGCGCGGATTTGAGCGTGACATTATCGGATACGAACCAATCCGTTAACATTTCATAATGGGGTTGTGTGAAGTTCTCCACTTCCTGCCGGCGGCGGACGGTACCCTGGACATTGCCTTCTTCATCCAGCCACCATCCGCTGAAATTGACGCGCCGCAACTGCCGATCTTTAACAAAGCTTTTGGGGATGCCGGTATACGCCAGGCCATCCGAGAGAGGCCCGCCGAAAATGTTTATCTGTGTCGTCACTTTGTCGTCG
Organism: Candidatus Kapaibacterium sp.; assembly: GCA_028284775.1. Lineage (GTDB taxonomy): Bacteria > Bacteroidota > Ignavibacteria > Kapaibacteriales > UBA7675 > JANQRB01. Next base: position 384 of record JANQRB010000073.1, read on the forward strand.
TAGCGGACGGCGCTCAGAAAATAGCTGTTCAGGGTGGCGAATGACTGGTCGCGGTAACCGTCGGAGTTGGTGCGGCTGAGGCGACCGTAAAAAGCATAGTTATCCACTAAACCCGATGACAGCTCCAGCGAAAAGCGTTCGATCGTCTTTTGATACTTGCTGTCACCGGCACCGCCGTACTCCTGGATGCCGATTCCGCTCGCCAGGGTGATGCTTCGCTCGTCGGTGAAATTACTGGTTTGCAGGTTAATACTGCCGCCGATAGCCGCCGGCCCGTAGCTCGCCAGACCCGCTCCGCGCTGCACCTGCACGGATTCCAGGCTCGATGCCAGGTCGGGGAAGTCGATCCAATAGACGTTGTGATCTTCAGGGTCGTTTTGCGGAATCCCGTTGATCATCACGGCGATACGACGCTGATCGAAACCGCGTATGGAAATATTCGAGTAGCCGATACCGTTGCCGTTCTCCGAGTATACCAGCGTGGAAGGCAAATCACTGAGCAGAACGGGTAAATCCTGAAAGGTATAGTTGCGGGCAATATCCGCCTGGCTTAATTCCGAAAATGCCACGGGCGAGGTCTTGCGGTCTGCAATTGTTGTCGTAACTGTTACGCTGGGTACAGTATATGTCTTGACGGAATCCGATGTGGATTGCGAGTTGCTATCCGTTTGCGCTACTAACAACGAAGGCGATAAAAGCGCCAAAACCAGGCAGAAAAATCGAGCCACGGCATACACCTGTAATTTTGTTGAATTGTGACAATGTAATCCGTTGGCGTACGCCAATGCAGCCTGCCGGTGTGGCAGACGCGATGCACTGCATTTGGACGTCGTATCAGGTAGGAAAGACTGGAATCGCTTCGCACCGTTTCCCTCCGCCGGTATTATCCGGATCAGGTCCCAGGAGTCTCATCTCAGCCTTGCCGGCGCTGTTGCCGGGCAAGACACCTCCAACGGAATTGCGTAATTGGACCCTGTGACGAGCGCCGGCGGTCGCAAATTGTAATCGAGCCGCATTTTTATCTGAAGGTCTCTTAATCTCGAAGGGATTGTGTGTATTCAGAATAAAACAAGCATATTTGTACTTTCACAATCAGCGGCCGCCTTGCCAGCCGATGCCTGCTGTTCCGGAGCTGCGTGCATACCGTATGAAGAATGTTCTCGTTATTGCATATTTTTTTCCGCCGATGGGTTTCAGCGGCGTCCAGCGTCCCTTGAAATTCGTCAAGTATCTGGCCGATTATGGCTGGCGCGCCACAGTTCTGACGACCGATGCCCATGCCTACTATGCCTTCGATGATAGCTTGCTTGAGGACCTGCGGGAACGGGATGTCGCGATATGGCGCCTTCCGCCATCCGGTATATTTAAGGTGGTCAAGGGTCGCAAGACACTGGCACTGAACAATGAAAGGCTGCGCTTCGTCGCCAACCGGGTCAGTCAGTTTTTTTTCATTCCGGACAACAAAGGGGGTTGGCGCAGGCGAGCGCTGCAATACTTGTCAGGGAACAAGCTGAAAGCATTCGACGCCATTTTTACCACCGCGCCGCCCTTTTCCTCGCATCTCCTGGCGCAGGACTTAAAAGATCGCAGCCGGTTGCCGGTGGTGGCGGATTTTCGCGACGCCTGGCTGGATTATCCCTATTACCGTTACTGGACTTCCTGGCATCGACAACGCCATGCGCGCATGGAACGCAGGGTCGTGGAGGGCAGTGATGCGGTGATTACCACCAATCCCTTTGTGCGCAACACCTTCCTGGAGCGCTATGCAGAGGCCGATCCCAAGGAGAAAATTCACGTCATAGAACAGGGCTTTGACCCCGAAGATTTCGCTCTCGATCGAGGGCCCTCCTTCCCGCCGTCCGGTCCCGACGAAATTAACTATGTGTATTCCGGCAATTTTTATGAGGACCGCCGACCATATGCGCTATATGAAGCGTTGGTAATTGTTAAACAGCGATACCCGGAATGGTATGCGCAGATGCGATTTACGATGGTCGGTTACGTGCAGGAGCAATTTCGTGCCCGTGCCGACGAACTGGGAATCGGCGACCGCTTCGCATACTGCGGGTACGTCGATCATACGGTTGCCGTCGCCAGACTTAAACAAGCCGACGTTGTCTGGTTTAACATCGGGGCGGATGACAAAGGCTTTGAGACCGTCGCACCAGGAAAAGTCTTCGAGTATATCGGCAGCGCCAAACCGATTCTGGCAATCGTGCCTCCTAATGAGATTCGTACTATTCTGCAGGGCTTTGCACAAGCCTTTGTCATTCCACCGGGCAATAGCGAACTCTTTGCGGATACCCTCGTGTATCTTGCGCGACTGAAAAGTGACAATGCGCTGCCAAAGGGAAATTCGGAGCAGATCGACCGGTTTAATCGACAAAAGTTAACAGGCAAGTTAGCGGCCATTCTCGATCAGGTCTCCGGGCCTTGAGAAGCCGGAAGGTGACTGCTGTACCTGGTTGCTATAGGCCGAAGCACGAATGTCGCAGTATCGGGTCAGGCACTGCGGAGCCCGGCGCAGGAACAAACACCGCCATCATCGTGTCAAACATGCATCGCCATTCCCAGCAAGCGGGCCAATTCGGCTGTTAAGCGATTGCGATCGAATTGGGATAGAAACTCATCGCCGGGGCAGGGCAGTGTTTTAGCTTGCCAGAGTTCGAAGTAGTAGTCAAGTGCTTGTGCGATAGCCGCGACATCGTCCGGAGCCGTCAGTACGGCAGCCTCAGAGCTCTCTGCAATGTTGTGTATGTTGCCGGCGGGAACCGAGACAAGCAGCGCTTTGCGCGCACCCAGGTAGTCGAATAGTGTGCCGAGCGCGCGAATGTTATGGCGACACATGAGCCAAAGAACGTGAGATTCAGCCATGTGACGGATGCCATCCCGGTAGCTGACCTGCCCTGTTACAAGAGTATTCGCCTCAAGTTTATACTTGCTGATGAGTTTAAGATCGCTCTGATGGAGAGCGCCGATGAAGCGGGCTTCAACATGCGGCTTTCGCTCGGGGAACTTGCGAAGAAAACGTCGCAAGGCCTGTAAGAAATATTTGGGAGTACGGTCCTCAAGAAACTGACCTCTGTAACTGATTACCAGCTTGTCACCCATTGCAGCGCTTGAGGTGTAGGGCGCGAAATCGGCGGAATTGAATCCTTGCGGGACTATCGTAACATCGTTGTGTTCCAAGAAGCCGTAGCGCCGCAGCAGCGCCTCCTTGGTATGGCGGGAGGTTGCCAGTACACTTGCCGCCGTTTTCAGAATCGCCGTCTCGTGTTTAACATTACTGGCCTTATGCAGCGGGGTCGCGTAAAAATGATATGGATTGTCAACCCACAAATCCTGATAGTCGACCACAAAGGGAAGATTAAACTCCTGCGCCAGTTGGCGGGCGACCATAAAGTTTACAAAAGGAGGGGCCGTGGCGAAAATGACATCAACGGATTCTGATTGAAGAATGCGTCGTCCGGCCTGGTAGGCGCTCTTGTACCAGCCCGCCTGAGGCTCGATAAGATGAACCATTGACGACAGCCCATCGCCGACGCGACGGCGCAAGCGCGCCGGAACTTTGGTTTGGCCGGTTTTGACCTTGCTGCCTTCGGTCTGTACAATCGTCGCTTGCAGCTGTTCGGCCTCCTCTCGCAGCGTGTCGTCCCAGGAATGATGAGCGCGAGGTGGAGCCGTCAGCAGTATCGGGCGCCAGCCGTGGTCCGGCAGAAACTTCACAAAGTCCAGGACGCGATGGACCGAAGATGTGCTGAGCGGCACAAAATCGTGTGAAATGATTACGACCGATTGCAGACTGTTCATTATACCGGAGTACTCCTGCCTGACTCTATGGCCAGTTCGCATAAGGGCTGAGTGCTGTACCGGCGTGTCGCTACACGCTCAACAACTCTTTGGGTGACGTGTTTAATATGTGATTGCCATCGTGACTGACATAGATATCGTCTTCAATACGAACGCCGAATTTGCCGGGAATATAGATGCCCGGTTCGATGGTTATGACGCTGTTTTCCACCAGCACGCTGTTGCCGGCACGTTGAGAAAGGATTGGTTTCTCGTGAACGTTAATTCCCAAACCATGTCCGAGTGAATGATTAAAGGCCTCGCCATAACCGGCTTCGCTGATGATGTTGCGAGCGACCGAATCCAGATCCTTACAGGGCATGCCGATCCGAATTGCGTCGATGGCGGCAAGGTGCGCGTCGAGGACGGTGTTGTAGATCTTGCGTTGCTCACGGTTTGCTTTGCCCATGACAAAGGTGCGCGTCATATCGCTGTTAAAACCATTGACGCAGCAGCCGAAATCGAAGGTCACGAGTTCGCCTTTTCGTATTTTTTTGGCGCTGGCCCGGCCGTGGGGAAGGGCGCTCCGCGGACCGCTGGCAACGATAATGTCAAAGGCGTCGGCCTCGGAACCGCGTTTTTTGGCCTGGTAGGATATTTCCGCTGCTACGTCGCTTTCGCGCATTCCCGGCTTAACGAATCCGAGCATATAGCTGTAAACATCGTCGGCTATTTTGGCCGCCTGACGGATCGAGGCAACTTCGTCGGGCTTTTTGCTTTCGGTAACCGATTCGACCAGACCCGAGCTCGACTTTAGTTTGAGGGGCGCAAGCGCCTTGCGCAGTCGATTGTATTGCGCAAGGCTCATATGATCTGCCTCAACACCCAGCGTGCGACAATTCCTGAGGAGCTTGTGTTTATTGATGCAGCTCACCACGTCGCGCTGGATGAAGGTCTTTAGCCCGGGCAAGGGGAAAAGTTCGGTGCTGACCTGCTCGGCGTAGCGACCATCGGTGATAAAAGACAGTGCCCGCGGCCGTATGATCAAGGTCGCGTTCGATCCCGCGAAATTCGTCAGGTATCGGATATTGACCAGACTATTGACAATTAGAGCGTCGAGCTTGAGATGTTGCAGTTTTTTGCGAATGAGCTTGATTCGGTCCATTACAAGGATGCGGTCTGGTTAAACGAAATTCTGCGTCTGGCACCACGATGAAGTACCGGCGCTTATGCCGAGCATCGCCGCCGGCAGAGGGCTGTAGGCAGCGGCGGAAGCGACAAATGTACATAATCCGCTGTTAATTCGGCAATGTTTTCCCATCCGCGAATCCTTTCGCAATCGGACAAGGCCGCGAATCCCAAATTTCAGATAGGAAAGACTTCTCCCGACGGTTGAGCTCCCCGCAACAAAAACGGGCTTTTCGCAGGAAAAGCCCGTCCTCAGTTTGCCGCAGGCGCGTCTCAGAGAATATGATGTAGTGCTGTCTACTTCGACTGCAGGTAATAGTTGGGTGACTCTTTGGTCACCACCACGTCGTGCGGATGCGACTCACGCAATCCGGCGCTGGTCATCCGAACAAAGCTCGCTTTTTCTTTCATCATGGCAATCGTCGAACAGCCGCAATAATGCATTGAGGCCCGTAGCCCGCCCACCAGCTGATAGATCGTTTCGCTCACACGTCCCTTGTAGGGTACGCGTCCTTCAATGCCTTCCGGTACGAGCTTGGCGATTTCATCTTCGACATCCTGAAAGTAGCGATCGGCGGATCCCTGCTGCATAGCATTGATGGAGCCCATGCCGCGATATGTTTTATACGCGCGTCCTTCGAGCAATACTTTTTCGCCGGGGCTTTCCTCGTGACCTGCCAGCATATTACCGAGCATCACGGTATCCGCGCCGGCGGCGATAGCTTTGCCCAGGTCGCCGGTTTGTTTAATGCCGCCATCGGCAATCAAGGGGATATTGTGCCGTGAGGTCTGCGCCGCCACATTCATGATAGCCGTGATTTGCGGTACGCCAACGCCGGCCACTACCCGCGTTGTGCAAATCGACCCCGGTCCGATGCCGACCTTGATGGCGTCGGCGCCGGCATCGATCAGGCTCAGAGCTCCTTCCCCGGTGGCTACATTACCTGCAATCACCTGCAGCGAAGGCAGCTTGGCCTTAATACTGCGCACCATATCCAGAACGCCCTTGGTATGGCCATGGGCGGTATCAACCACTACGGCATCGACTCCCGCCTCATACAGCGCCTGGACGCGTTCGAGGGCATCAACGGCAATACCGACGGCGGCGCCGACGCGCAGGCGGCCCTGATCGTCTTTGCATGCATTTGGATATTTCTTCTTTTTCTGGATATCTTTAAATGTTATGAGACCCTTCAGCGTATTGTCACGATCAACCACCGGCAGCTTTTCGATTTTATACTTCTGAAGTATCTGTTCGGCATCTTCCAGCGTCGTACCCTCGGGCGCCGTAATGAGATCCTCACCTCTCATCAGACTCGCAATATTCTGGCTGAGATCGGGCTCGAAACGCAGATCGCGGTTGGTAATTATTCCAATCAGATGCCTGTCCGTGTCGATGACCGGAATACCCGATATACTGTACTTGCTCATCAGATCGAAAGCGTCCTGAACATTTTTGTCGGCCGTAAGCGTAATCGGATTGCGAATCATACCGCTTTCCGAGCGCTTCACGCGATCAACTTCGCTGACTTGGGTCGCAATCGGCATATTCTTATGCAGGATGCCGATGCCTCCTTCCCGCGCCAGGGCAATCGCCATCTCCGACTCCGTCACCGTATCCATTGCCGAGCTGACGATGGGGACCTTGAGTGCGATATTCCTGGTCAGAACGCTCGCGACCTCGCCGGCCCGCGGCAGAACTTCCGAATAGCCGGGCACCAGCAGCACGTCGTCAAATGTAATTCCGTCGCTCCGTATTTTGTCCGAATTCATACCTTCGATCCTTTCCTGGAATTGAACAAAAAAAAAACTCGGAACCACGAATCCGATCTGTCATTTCACGTTGCGGGTACAAAAAAGCGAAGTCACTGACTTCGCTTTCGTTGAATCAAGATCTTGTACCCATTCGTCAATCTCGCAATTTGTAGCCGGCGATTTTCAAGCGATTAATTGCGCGCGCGAGCGCCAGTTTCGACCGCTTGAAATCGTATTCTTCCCGTCGTTTAAGTCGATCTTCCGCCCGCTGTTGTGCTTCCAGGGCTCGTTCAATATCGATGCTGCCGGCTTCTTCGGCCGATTCCACGACAATCGAAACTTTATTGTTTAACACCTGTACAAATCCGCCGCCGCTGGCATAAATGGTATCCTGATCGTCGGAATCGTTAAAATGAATCTCGCCGATTTCCAGCTCAGCGACGATCGGAGCATGATTGTACAGTATCTGGAAGGGCCGATAAGAACCCGGTACCGAGACTGACTCTACCTTGCCCGTAAATTCAATACGAGAGGGGGTGACAATTTCCAGGTCAAAGGGTTTGCCGGTAATCATGAGTTTACGCTTCCCCGATTGAGGCTAAAATTCTGATGGTCACAACCTGTTAGAGTCCTTGCTTCTTGGCGTTGTCGCGTGCTTCGTCCAGCGAGCCGACATAACGGAATGCCGATTCGGGCAGCTCATCGACTTCGCCGTTGATAATTGCCTTGAAGCCGGCAATCGTGTCTTCCACCTTAACATAGCGTCCATCCAGACCCGTAAACTGCTGGGCAACGTGGAAGGGCTGGGAGAAGAAGTTCTGGATGCGTCGCGCTCTATGCACCACGAGTTTGTCTTCGTCGGAAAGCTCATCCATTCCAAGGATGTTAATAATATCCTGCAAGTCTTTGTAGGTCTGCAAGATCTGCTTGACACGAACGGCGGTGTCATAGTGCTCCTGTCCGATTACGTGCGGATCGAGGATTCGCGACGTAGAGTCCAGCGGATCGACAGCCGGATAGATGCCCAGCTCCGAAATCTGACGCGACAGTACGGTCGTGGCGTCGAGGTGGGCAAAGGTATTGGCCGGGGCCGGGTCTGTAAGGTCATCGGCCGGTACATAAACAGCCTGAACCGAGGTGATGGAACCTTTGGTCGTGGATGCGATCCGTTCCTGCAGGGCGCCCATTTCCGTGGCCAGCGTCGGCTGATACCCCACGGCCGAGGGCATCCGTCCCAGAAGGGCGGACACTTCGGAGCCCGCCTGCGTGAAGCGGAATATATTGTCGATGAAGAGCAGCACGTCACGGCCTTCTTCGTCACGGAAGTATTCTGCGACCGTCAGGCCTGTTAAGGCGACCCGCGCCCGCGCTCCGGGCGGCTCATTCATCTGTCCGAACACGAGCGCTGTTTTTTCAAGCACTTTAGCTTCGTCCATTTCGCGATAGAGGTCGTTGCCCTCGCGGGTGCGTTCGCCAACACCCGCAAACACCGAAATTCCGCCGTGCTGCTTGGCGATATTATTGATCAGCTCCTGGATAACCACCGTTTTGCCGACGCCTGCGCCGCCAAACAGACCGGTTTTACCGCCTTTGGTGAAAGGCTCGATCAGATCGATAACCTTAATGCCGGTCTCGAACATTTCTTTTTTGGTGGTGTATTCCGTGAACTGCGGTGAAGGGCGGTGGATCGGCAGACGCTTCTGCGTCACGATCGGAGCGCCTTCGTCAATCGCAGTGCCGGTGACGTTAATGAGGCGGCCGAGAACTTCCGGTCCCGCCGGGATTGCGATCGGCTGCCCCATGTCCTCTACTTTCATGCCGCGCACCAGACCATCGGTCGAGTCCATGGCAATACTGCGGACACGCGACTCGCCAAGGTGCTGCTGAACTTCGCACACCAGCTGTTCTTCTTTCCCGGTTTCAACGGACTTGCGCGAAACACGCAACTCATTCAAAATCGAGGGTAGCGCACCATCGGAAAATTCGACGTCCACAACGGGACCGATAATCTGTACAATACTTCCTACGCTCATACTGGAAGACCCATGTAGTTGGTATGAGTTTTATTAGCTTTTTTTGCGGTTTTTTGCAATTTTTCCGGCATACCTGCGGATGAGAATTCAATGTGTAGCATGCCTGCAGAAGGGAATTCTGCCAAAAGTATATAGTTTACAAAACTACGGAATTGTTCACTTCCAATCAAAAGAAACTTTCAGCCGACAGCCGGACGACGGCGGGACCACAGCGCGGCGGCACATCCCCGCGGGCAATCTGTGAATTGTTGGGCGAAATGTGTATTTTCCGGGCTTCGCGGGCTGGTGGCGTCCAGCGGGCCTATGGCGGCCGTCAGCAGTCGAGCACGAGCTACTCAATATTATCCTACAGTTAACAGCTTATGGCGGATCAATTGGCAGACGCGGTCAGTTCGGCGCATCCCGCATTCAATCTTGAGGAAGCGATAGAATCTATTCTGGATGCACAGGAATTCGTCAGGCAACGTCTCGTCAATCGCGAAGAGATCATCCGGCAGGCTTTTTTTGCTTTGCTGACAGGCGAGCACCTCTTGCTGCAAAGCCGAACCGGCGCCGGTAAAACCCTGCTGGCGGAGCAGATTTTCGGCATGTTTCATGCCGCGCGCATTTTTAAAGTGCAGGCCAGCAAGGAACAACAGCCGGACACCTATTTCGGCGGCCTCGATATTGAGCTGCTCAAGACAGGCAAGATTTTTCATAATACCGAAGGATCGCTCGTCGATTGCGAATTCGGCTTCATCGATGAAATCTTCGACGCCAATGATTTTACCCTGCGCGCTCTGCTCTCTTTGTTAAACGAGCGCGCGCTGATTCGCGGTGTGCAGAATAAAGCAGCCGTCACACACACAGTGATCGCCTCCACCAACTACCTGCGCGTCAATGAAGTTACGGAGGCGGTGTTGGATCGCTTTCTCTACAAGGCGGTTGTGCTGCCCGACAAAAATCCATTCCTTCAGTACAAAATTGCGCAGCGCTACCTGCAGCATTCCGGCAGTATCAAGCAACCGGCCGCCACCGTCAGCTTCCAGACGCTGCAGCGTCTGAACGCTATCGTCTGCGGCAGGGACAGTGAAATACAGGTCGCCATCGACGCCGATCTGCTCTACTTTGCAAATCTCGTTGTGCGTCATTATGAATACGCCCGCAACCGAATCCTGCGCGAAGTGAATCGCGGTTCGCAGGGACAGGCGGACGGCGATTTTTACATTTCACCGCGTACGCAGGCCAAAGCGATGGATCTGCTGCGTTGCGTGGCGCTCGTCAATGGCCGCACCACCGTTCTGCGCGAGGATGTGCGCGAGCTGAGCTACATTTTTACCACTACCAATGTTGACGAAGAGCGGCAGACCTACCTTAAATCGTATACTTCGCTGGTGAATACCCTTTCGGTGTCGAATGGCTTCGAGCAGCTCAAAGTGCTGTTATCCTTCGGTGTTTTGCTGGACGATATTCGCAGTGACCCGTCGCTGTTGCAGCGCCCATTGAGCGAACTGCCGCAAACACCGGTTCGGCGCACTTTTATGGACTGGCTGAAGGATTCGCTGTCGGGATCTGGCGGCCAGGACGAGCAAAACAAACGCCTGCTGTCGGGTTTTCTGAAAGAGTTTATTCCGGTCTGTGAAGAGATTCGCGAGCTGAAGCAAAATCTGGAGCAGGAGTTGATGGACATTCTGCGCTGATCAGGCGGGCAGGATCAATTCCGCATCATCCGTGCGGGGATTGTTGACGCGACGGGACACCGGCCAGGCCTGCAGCACATCTTCAGCAACGCTGCGCTGCAGAAGGGCTTCAAGATCACCTGCCGGGCTGTCGGAATCCAGCCAGACCTCTTCTTCGTCCCTGTCGAGCACAAGCGGCATCCGGTCATGTAGGCCGCTCATAAAATCATTGGCTGCGCGCGTGATGATCGTAAAGCTGCGGAGAGGTGGAGAGTCGGGCGACTGCGGATCACGCCAGGATTCGTACAGGCCGGCAAAGGCCAGCATCCGATCCCGCGCTGAAGTGATGTAATAGGGGATCTTCCCTCCAGGCGTCTTTTGCCATTCGTAAAAGCCATTCACCGGCAGCAGACAACGTCGCGACTTGAATGCGGCCCGAAACGAGGGTTTCTCGCGGACCGTTTCCGCGCGCGCATTGATCATCTTGTTGCCGATACCGGGCTCCTTGGCCCAGTGAGGGATCAGACCCCAGCGCAGCATTTCAATCTGCCGTGGGCCGTTTCCCCTGATAACGGCGAAGTTTTGCGTCGGCGCGCCGTTATAGCGTTGAGTTAGCGCCACCCTGGTGACGGGAAAATGGGCGTCAAACTGTTCGGCCAGTTCTTCTTCGCTGGCAAATTGGGCAATTCGTCCGCACATTGATTTGATCCTGCAAATGCTGCGTTATTTGCCGGCGCCTTACTTCGAGGCCCGATAAATTCCCCGACGCGATGCGCGAATAAATTCAACGCAATCCTGCACTTCGGCGATCGGATCTTCGCGTTGCAGATAACTCGTCAGGCCGTCGCTGACGTTGAGGCCGGAATGAAAGATAGCGTTGTAGAACTCTTCAATCGTTCTGATGACGTCGGCGGAGAATCCGCGCCGGCGCAGGCCTACTTTGTTGAGGCCGTACACCTTAAGTTGATTGCCTTCGGCCAGGAGGTAGTGGCACAAGTCTTTGTTGATATACGATCCTGCGCCGATCATAGAATGGCTGCCGATATTACAGAACTGATGAACAAGCGTGCCGCCGCCGAGAATCGCCCAGTCGCCGATGTTGACGTGACCGGCCAATTCCGAACAGTTAGCCATAATTACATGGTCGCCCAGAACACAATCGTGGGCCACATGGCAATAGGCCATAATCAGGCAATCGGCGCCGACGACCGTTTTGCCGCTGGCTTTCGTGCCGCGGTTGACGGTGGCGTATTCGCGAATTATGCTGCGGTCGCCGATGATCGCAAGTGAGTCTTCACCGCTGAATTTCAGGTCTTGCGGCTCGGTGCCTATCACGGCCCCCGAAAATATTTTGCACTCGTCACCGATTCTGGCTCCATTGGCGATATAGACGGAGTTGCGAATGATGCAGCCCGCGCCGATCGTGACGTCGTCGTCGATAACGGTATATGGACCTATCGTGACCTCGTCACCGATACGCGCTCCAGGCGCTACAATGGCTGTGGGATGAATCTGCCGTGTGCTCATCAGGCTTCCCGTTCTCCGACGATTGCATGAAGCTCGGCTTCCGCCACCAGTCTTTCCTCCACGTAGACCTTAGCGCTGAGCGAAAATGTCTTTGCGCGCTGGCGCGTCATCCTGACATCGATGACAAGCTGATCGCCGGGCACGACCTGTTGACGGAATTTGGCTTTGTCGATACCCATGAACAGAACCAGCTTGGATTTGAACTCACTGGCCCGGTTGAGCATCAGCAGACCGCCCGTTTGAGCCATCGACTCGAGGATCAGGACGCCCGGCATTATCGGACGTCCCGGAAAATGACCCTGGAAAAACGGTTCGTTGACCGTTACGTTTTTGATGCCGACAATTCGGCCTACGTTGTGGTCGAGCTCCACAATTCTGTCGACAAGCAACATAGGGTAGCGATGCGGTATGACCTCCAGAATGCGCCGCACGTCGAGTACCGGCTCGCGACTGATACGAACCTTGTTCGGCGCGCTGTCATGCTGATCGAGGTACATCTTGCGGAGCATGCGGGCGAACTCGATATTGCTGGCATGCCCCGGCCGCGCCGCCAGAATCTGCGCTTTCAGCGGCACGCCCGCCAGCGACAGGTCACCGAGCATATCGAGCAGCTTGTGGCGCGCCGGCTCGTTCTTAAAACGCGGCTTGTTGTTATTGAGCAAACCGCTGTTGCCAAGCACGACTTTTTCTTTAAGACCGAAGTTCTCGGCGAAATGAAGCAATTCCTGCTCGGTCATATCCTTGTCGACGATGACGATGGCATTGTCGAGATTGCCGCCTTGAATCAGGCCATGTTCACGCAGCGCCTCTACTTCCGTCAAAAAGCAAAAGGTGCGGGCGGGCGCGAATTCCGTCAGAAACTCCTTCTCAAGATCAAAGAGTCCCGTGTGCTGGCTGCCGAGGGCTGGATTGTGATAATCGACCATCACCGTGACGCGGAAGTCATCGGTCGGGAGCGCTACGATATCGACGCCCTTGGCTTCGTTAGTGAAACGAAGCGGCTCCCGAACCACAAGGTAGCGACGCGGCGCCTTCTGTTCGGCAATACCTGCATCAAGTAAGGTCTCTACATAGGGGAGCGCGCTGCCGTCGCCGACCGGTGGTTCGTTGGCAGTCAGTTCGATACGACAGTTATCGATTTGCAGTCCGGCCAGGGCCGCGAGCACATGTTCGACGGTGTGAACTTCGGCATTGCCAATCGCCAATTTGGTGCCGCGTGAAATGTCATCGACATAATCCACGAGGGCAGGAATTTCTGGGCTGTCCGGTAAATCCGTGCGAACGAAGTTGATGCCATAGTCTTCCGGCGCGGGATGAAACGTGATCGTCGATTGGTTGCCGGTGTGTAAACCGATCCCGCTAAACGATGCAGAAGTTTTAATGGTACGTTGATGAGCGTGCATCAGCAAACAATCATTAGTGAGACATAGGTTCAGTACAGCATGATAATTCGGCGGCGGTAGAGTCAGCCTGCCGAACCGTCGGTGCCGGAGGGGTTTTCAGCCGCCTGCCGCTGCAGTTGATGAACCGTTTTTTGCAAGGCGCGAAATTCCTTGAGTATTGCCGGCAATTGATGCAAGGCCACAATCTGTTTAACATGGTCGCTGTGCGCAACAGCCGGGGCGCCAAAATATTTACCGGATTCTTTGATCGACTTTGCGATGCCTGACTTGGCTTCAATATAAACATCGTCGGCCGTGCTGATATGCCCCACCATACCTACCTGACCGCCGATACGATTGCGCCGGCCGACAGTCGTACTGCCCGATATTCCCGTTTGCGAGACGATTCCCGTATGCTCGCCAATCGATGCATTGTGGCCGACCTGAACCAGATTGTCGATTTTAACCCCATTCTTGATGACCGTGGCTCCCATCGTGGCCCGGTCGATAGTGGTATTTGCGCCAATCTCGACATCGTCGCCGACGACAACCCTGCCGGTTTGAGGCACTTTTTCGAAGCTGCCGTCCTTATGTTCATAGAAGCCGAAGCCTTCAGCGCCAAGAACAGCGCCCGGGTTGATAATGCAGCGTTGCCCGATGCGTGTCCCTTCGCAGCACACCACGCCGCCGTGAATGATGCTTCCGGCGCCGATGTGTACATCGGCATACAAAATTGCACCCGGGTGCAAGATAACGTCTTCCGCAATCGAACAATTGGCGCCTATAAGGACGCCCGCACCGACATAAACGCTGTCTGCAAGATCGGCGGCGGCATCGATCACCGCGCTTGGGTGACGAAAACCGGCAGGCAATTGTTGGCCGGACGCAAAGAATCGCGCCACAGTCAGAAATGCCCGGTAAGGCTCGTTGACACGAATCAAAGCAAAAGAGGCAGTCGAAGCTGCCTTAAACTTTTTGTCGACGAGCAGGCAAGAGGCCTGCGTACTCGCGGCGAAACGTTCGTAGCGCTGATCAGCCAGAAAACTGATTTCACCCGGCCCGGCTTCCTCAATCTTATTGATACCTGTTAACTCAAAATCCGCATCACCCTCTAAGCTGCCGTTTACAAGTTCGCAGATCTCGTGCGCAGTTGCTGTTTTACTCATAGTACAGGCTGTAGCTGCTCCTCTTTCGGCTGTTTAGGGGGAAGCTGCGTCTTCTTTATTTTCAATATTGTTGTTGCTTGAATTATTGCTCTTGGTATCGTCCTGCGACGGGCGCCGGCGAACGCGGCGTTTGCGTTTGGGTTTTTCTCTTGTCTCTGCCGGCGCGTCTTTTAATTTTTCTTCGTACTGGGCCTTAAGGTCTTCTACGGGAATCTCCAAGCGTTCCATTACCTTGATTGTTATGTCGTAGCGAGGATTAACATATACCAGAGGGTGGGTGCTCTTGTCCCAGATGATGTCGTAGCCTTCCGCCCGCGACACTGCTTCTACGGCCGCTGCGATTTTTTCCTCGATCGGCTTATACATGTCGCGCACGATCTTGTCAAAATCACCGCCAGGGCCGAATTTATCGGCGGAGAACTGTTCCAGTTCGGTTTTCAGACGTTCCTTCTCAGCTTCTTTCTTGCGTCGCTCTTCGTCACTCCAGATCAGGCGGTTTTTGCGAATTTCATCTTCCGATTGTGCAATCAGGCGTTGTTTGTCCTCCAACTCCTTTTTCCATTCTTCCGTCATTGTTTTGATGCGCTGTTCCGCCTGCTGTGCCTCCGGAAAGCGTTCACGAATAACCTGCGTCGCTACATACCCGACCTTCGTCTGTGCATAGGATACACCCACCGTGCAGCACAGTACGACGATAAGCACCGTCGTCCTCTGCAGTTTGTCAATTGAGCTTCGCATGACAATGCCTTTATCCATTATTGCAAAAGAGCAGCCTTAATTGCCAGGAACTACAGTAGCGATTCTTCATAGGCAGGAGGAAGCATAAATGGAGACAAAGTTGCATCCCGAACAGGACTAATTTTACTACTTCGGTTTGTTGCCGCGTCGAAGTCTGTCTATAACTTTAAAGGTAATATCGAGCGCATCTTCGTGAAACACCACCATCTGGCTTGATGTATCCAAGACAAGCGACATCTTTTCTTCTTTCGCCACCGCCGAGACGGCCGTCGCAATCAGATCACGGATCGGCTTCAATAAATCCTCACGCCGCTGGTTGAGTTCCGCCCGCTTGGTCTGTTCGTACTGAAGTATCTCCTGTTCCATTGCGCGGATGGCATTTTCTTCGCTGGTTTTGGCATCGGCCGTCATCAGTTTTTCCTGCTGCCGGTATTTCAGAATGCGCTCTTCATAGTCTTTCCGCATTTGAATCGCCGTATCCTGGATACGTTTTGAAAGGTCCGTCAATTCCTTGTCGGCTTTTTGGGCAACATCGAGTTCTTCGATGATTTTGCCTCTGTCAACGATGCCGATTTTTGTGGATTGAGCAGGCAGCATCACTGGCAGCATAAGCACGGCGCTCAGCATCACAAGCCAGGAAGGGATGAACACTCTGCGACTCATGTAACGTCCTTCGATAAGCGTGAGAAATTCCGGTCGGATATTTTTAAAAATACCGGCAAATATACGAATTAATGCGCGAACGACAATGTAGACGGCAGACCCTGTTAAATCGCTTTTTAGCGGCCGAACTGGAAGTGAAATTGCCAGCCCGAGCGGTCGCCCGACTCGCCGACCGGATCAAATCCGAAGCCGTAATCAAAGCCGAGCAGGCCGATCGGCTGCAGGAGAATTCGCATACCCAGGCCCGCTGAGCGCTTCAGATCGAAAGGGTCGCTGGTCGATAAACCAGTCCAGACATTGCCGGCCTCGGCGAAGCCCAGCAGATAAATAGGCATCGGACTGAGAGACAGGGCAAAGCGCAATTCGGCTACATAGCGCGTCATAAACCGGCCGCCGATAATATTGCCGTTTTCGTTCCGCGGGCCGATGTCTTCATCCTGATAACCACGTAAAGGCGTGACCGCGAAGCCGCCCAGGCCATTGCCGCCCATCCGGTAGATTTCGGTCGGTGGAATCGTCGTGTCGGATTCAAAACCTACCACGTAACCCCACTGACTGCTCAGGTAGAGCACCAGGCGGTTGAATCCGCCGATTTTCATGAGGGGGTTGTATTGCTCGAAGGTGATGTCGTTCTTAAAATAGTCCGTGCTGCCGATGCCCAGCGATCCAAAGGCATACTGCGTCGCAAATGAAAAGCGCGAGCCTTCGCTGGGAAAAAGGATATTGTCCAGATTCGTACGCGAGATGGATTGGCGGAGACTGATTTCAGTGCTGAGCCCCGTTGAGGTGCCGGTGCCGTCGTCGCGGATATCGTTGCGGAGGTAGCGCAGCTGATAATCGAGTCGGAACCAGTCGTCAGGCCAGGAGAGTCGCCGGCCGATGTTGACCGAGACGCCGGTCCGCCGGATGTCGAAGCTACTGCGCTGCCGCGAGTCGAAGAGGTTAAAACCGAAGGTCAGGGGTTCGTCATTAACCCAGGGCTCGGTAAAGCCCAGGGTGAAGGTCCGCAGGCTGTTGGATCCGCCGAACTGCCATTCGAAGCGGAATACCTGGCCGGCGCCGCCCGTCAGCGGCTCCGATATCGAGAAGTTATTCAGTGTAACGCCGATCGAACCGGTGATGCCGAATGAGCCGGCAAAACCGACCGAAGCGTTGAAGGTGTCGCTGGAACGTTCCTCCACGTTAAAGGCCACATCCACGCGCGAATTGTCCACCCGATTGATCTCGGGGCGCAGGGTTTCGGGGTTGAAATAATTCAACACACCCAAACCGCGAATGCTGCGGATAATGGCCGAGCGATTGAAGTAGTCGCCTGGCCGCACGAATAACTCGCGCCGGACCACTTTATCGTGTGTCTTGGTGTTGCCCTTAATGTCGACGCGCCGGACGGTAAACTGGTTGTTTTCACGGATACGAATGAGAATATCGACCGAATCATTGCCGATGCGGCGGATATCGGATTGCGGATCGACCATCAGGTAGCCGTTGTCGAGGTAGAGCGATGCGACATCCGTCTGGTTCTCGTTGCCTTTCAGATTCAGATTGAAGCGCTCCTCATCGAAAACATCGCCTTCTTCGAAGTCCAGTCGCTGTTTCAGCCTCTCGTTGGGGTAAACGACGTTGCCCTCGAAATCGATCGACCGGACATAAACCTGTTGGCCTTCGGTGACAGTAAAATGCAGCTGGACCGCTTCATGATTGTTGTTGTAGGCGACTGAATCATTCACAAGAGTGGCATCCAGGTAGCCATTGCGCCGATAAAATGCAATCAGGTTCTTTTTACCCGTTTCATATTCTTCCAGGTCGAATTTATCGGAGCGCCAGAACTGCCACCAGGACTTTGTGTTAACTTCATCGAGCGCCGAGATAAGCTCATCATCCGAAAAAGCATTGTTGCCTTCGAAAAAGATCGACTGGACGAAGAAGTCGTTGCCCTCTTCGATATCGATCACAAGCCGCGAGTAATTCGCGGTATCCGTTGCCTCGATTGCGTAGCTGACCTCCGTGAAAGGACGGCCTTCTTCCTCATAGAGCTCTCTGACGCGTTTGGCGGCCTGAAAGCCATCGTAATCCCGCAAGATATCGCCGCGATACTTAGCGATTGCCAGGCGAATATCTTCCGAGCTGATATCGTCATTGCCCGAGATGACTATTTCATTCAGACGCGGGTATTCAACCACGACGATTTTTAGCACGATGCCGAGCGGCGTCAGCTTGTCGACAGTTATGGCGATGCGGTCGAACTGCTTGCGTCCCCACAATTTGCTGACGGCATTCTGGATCTTTTCATTCTGCAGGACATTCGCCTGATCGATAACGACTTCTTCGCCTTCGCGCAGGCCGGAGAGGGCGATAATAGTTGCGCGATCGGCATAGACATTGCCTTCCACAATGATATCGAGGATTTTGTACACGCTATTGGACTGCGCCATGCCAACAGCATTCAGGGAAGCCGCCAGTACAAGAATGAGCGGTACCAGCCGCTTCAGGTCAAGGAATCTTAATACTGCCCAGCAGGCGCTGAACGAATGATTGATCACGTGATTCATCCGCGATTTGTTGTGATGTCTTGCCAAAACGTCGTTCCCGATTCTGGTAATCACGAAGGGCTTCATACAATTCGTTTCTCCGAAATTCCGGCCAAAATTTGTCTGTTATGTAAATTTCGGCGTAGGCCGACTCCCACAACAGGAAATTACTCAGGCGCATTTCGCCGCTGGTGCGAATCATTAAATCCGGCTCCGGCAGCGAGTTGGTAAGGAGGTAAGAAGAAACGGATTCTTCGGTAATATCTTCCGGCGACACTTTTCCGCGGCGTACATCCAGCGCTATCGTCTGAATTGCGCGCACGATGTCCCAGCGGCCGCTATACGACAGCGCCAGCGTAAGCGTCAAGCCCGTATTATCCTTCATTGTTTCGATGCTTTCAAAAAGCTGCCGCTGCACTTTTTTGGGCAGGGCATTGAGCTTGCCGATGGCACGCAGACGTACATTGTTGGCATGCAGCTCTTTCTTTTCGCTGCGAAGGTAACGCGACAGCAAATCCATCAATACATTGACTTCCGCCTGAGGACGGCGCCAGTTTTCCATTGAAAAGGCGTAGAGCGTAACGTTTTTGAGACCGAGCTGCGACGCCGCCTTGACAATGTCGCGGACACTCTCGATTCCTTCGCGATGGCCCGCGACGCGGGCTTTACCCTGCTCCTGCGCCCAGCGGCCGTTACCGTCCATAATAAATGCAATGTGAGCTGGGAGCCCACCGGCGGCGCGCAATTCGCTTTGAATCCGCTTGTCGCCGCCCGACTGTTCTTTTATCCAATCAACCATGCGTAAAAATACCCGGTACCTGGCTAGGGTTAGACTAAGCAAAAAACACAAAAGTACCGCTATTTACAACGAATCGCAAGGGCGGAAGACCTCTCATGTATTTGCGACAATTGCCGTGTTTTACACGGTCAGGCCGGGAAGTGTTCACAATTCAATTGAAGGAATTTTTGCAAATTACTGCATTTCAAACCGCGAGAGAAAGGGAATTCGCAATGACCGAGCTCCGGAGCGAGACGCAAAGGCTGCGTGACAAACGCGTATGGATTACCGGTGCCAGCCGCGGCATCGGCCGGGCGCTGGCGGAAGCCCTGGCAGCGCAGGGCGCACATCTGGTTTTGAGCGCTCGCAGCGCCGATGAACTGCATTCGCTGGCCAAATCGCTGGCGGAGCGTTCCAGGGTACGGGCGCTGCCCTGCGACCTCGGCCGGGCGGATGATGTTGCCGCCGCCGCCGCAATAGCAGCGGAACAGGGCGACATCGATATTCTGATCAACAATGCCGGCATGGGTGTCTTTAAGCCCCTGACGGAGCTGAGTATAGACGAGTTCGACGCGATGATGAATATTAATATGCGTGCCGCCTTCCTCTGTACCCGAGCGGTGCTGCCGGCGATGCTCTCGAATCGAGCCGGCACGATCGTCAATATTAACTCGGTGGCCGCACAGACGGCATTTCAGGGCTGCACGGCCTATGGCGCTTCAAAAGCCGCCCTGCTGGCATTCAGCCGCTCGCTGCGGGCCGAGGTTCGCGAGCAGGGCATCAAGGTACTGGACATGATACCCGGCGCCACCGCTACGTCAATCTGGAGTGAGGAGGCGCTGGCTCAGCATGGCGAAGTCATGATGCAGGCCGCCGACCTGGCCGGACTTGCTGTCGATCTGTTGAGCGGCAATCCACGGATGATGATAGAAGAAATCGTCATTCGCCCGCAAAATGGCGACCTGTGATTTTTAGCGTAGGAACTGTTCAATGGCGGCGAGTATCATGACTCGATCGCCGGAAGGCTACAGGCGCAGGACCGACAAGGGCAGAATTTCAGTTGCGACACAAGTGATGGCAGGATTATGCACAAGGACGAAAAGGCGATGGAGAAAGAACAAGAGGCCCAAGGTCCGCTGCCGGCAATTTCGCTGGATGAAAAGCTGGCGGGGCTGCCAAAAGAGAACGGCGTCTACCTGTTCAAAAATCTGAAAGGGGACATAATCTATATCGGCAAAGCCAAAGTTTTGCGGAACCGCGTGCGTTCGTACTTTCAATCCGGCCGGCCGGTCGACGGCAAAACACGGGCATTGGTGCGTAACATCGCCGATCTCGAAATCATCGTCACCGATTCGGAAGTAGAAGCGCTGATTCTGGAAAACACGCTCATTAAGCAGCATAAGCCGCGCTACAATGTCAACCTGAAGGATGATAAATCCTATCCCTACATTCGCATCACCAAGGAGCCTTTCCCGCGCATCTTTCCGACCCGCAAACTCATCAAAGACGGCAGCAAGTACCTGGGGCCTTATACGGATGTTAAATCCATGAAGTATGTGCTCAAAACGATCAAGACGCTGTTTCCTATCCGTTCCTGCGATTTGGATTTAACGGAAGCCAAAATTGCCGAAGGCCGATTCAAGGTCTGTCTGGATTACCAGATCCGGCGTTGCGAGGGCCCCTGCGAAGGCTATGTGGATTACGAGCACTACAACAGCATGATACGGCTGGCGGTGCAGGTGCTTAAGGGCAAAACGCGTGATGTGGAGCGCACGCTGGAAGCGCAAATGATGGAACGCGCCGCCGCGCAGAACTTCGAAGAGGCGGCCGTGCTGCGTAACCGTCTGCAGCTATTGCGCGAATATTCCGCCAAACAGAAAGTGCTTTCCACCGAACCCGTCGATCGCGATATTATGTCTCTGGCGCGTAACAGCAGGGATGCCTGTGCCGTGATTTTCAAAGTGCGCGACGGCAAGCTTATCGGCAAACAGCATTTTTACATAGCCAATCACGACGACAAAAGGGACGAAGAGCTGTTGCAATCGACATTTGAGCGTTTTTATCTGGAAAGCGATGATGTGCCCGAGGAGATCTTTTTGCCTTTTGACCTGGCCAACCGGGCCGTTCTGCTGACCTGGTTGCTGAAGAAGCGCGCTGCGCGGGTCGATATAATCGTTCCTAAAATCGGCGACAAACTCAAATTGGTGCGAATGGTAGAAGCCAATGCACGATTTCTTCTGGGCGAGCTGGAGCTGCAGCGCCTGAAACGGGAGCAAACGGTGCCCCGCGCGGTGATGTCGCTGCAGCGCGACCTGCGTCTCAAGCGAACCCCTCGTCGTATCGACTGCTTTGACAATTCACACATCCAGGGCAGCGAGACCGTTTCGTCTATGGTTGTTTTCGTCGACGGCAAAGCGCGCAAGTCCGAGTATCGGAAATATAAGATCACGACGGTTGAGGGTGTGGACGACTTTCTGGCGATGGCCGAAGTGCTGCGCCGGCGATATACGCGGATGCTCCGCGAGGAGTCCGAGCGTCCCGACCTCATAATCGTCGACGGAGGCAAAGGACAGCTTTCAGCCGCCGTCGCCATCTTGAAGGATCTGGAGCTTTTCGACGCGATTCCCGTCATCGGCCTGGCCAAACGACTGGAAGAAGTTTTTGTGCCGGGTGAGTCCGAAGCCTTGCTGCTGCCTAAATCTTCATCGAGTTTAAAGCTGTTGCAGCAATTGCGGGATGAAGCCCACCGCTTTGCTATCACTTTTCACCGATCGCTGCGCGATAAACGAACCTTGCGCACGCAACTGACGGACATCCCGGGCATCGGTCAGAAAACGGCGCAGAAATTGTTAATCGAGTTCGGCTCCGTCGAAGGCGTACGCAATGCGACCGTAACGGATCTGGAAGCCCTGATCGGCAACAAGAGTGCCGAGAAAGTTTATACCTTTTTTAAGGGCGAAGACGCCGAGTAACAGGGGACGGCAGCCGGGCGCCATCGAGCTGCAGCAGACTTCTATTCGAATGACTAATGGAGATCGAGTTATGAGCGGGCATTTTATTACTTCCCTGGTTTTCAGGTTGTTAGGGCTGTATATCGTTATCCAGGTTTTCCCAATGCTGCAATCCCTGGGCATTGTGCTCTCGGATGAAATCATGCGGGAGGATCCATTCTTCCTCCTTAACGCCGTGACGATGGTCGTGCTGCCGCTGCTGGCTCAGTTGGCCATCGGCGGGGCTTTAATGCGCTACAGCGATGACCTGGCACAGCGCTTTATGCCGCAAACTCCTCAGGATGACCAAGCCGCGCCGGCGGGACCCTCGACGACGAAACCGGGGTATATCCAGGCCGTCCTGTTTTCAGCTATCGGCCTGTTCGTCATCGCCACGTCTCTACCCGCAATCGTGAATCAGGCCTCGCTCTATCTGCGTTTTGTGTCGGAGGCCCCGGAAGACAGGGTCGACCATCTTGTCGATTCGACAAGATGGTCGACTGTCGGTCACGTCCTGAAGCTGCTGACCGGCCTGCTGTTGTTCTTCGCTTCGCGTCGGCTGAGCCGATGGTGGCACGCAAAGATCTGGCGCGAGGCCGAAGGAGGGGATGAAGCTGAAGGCCGGAAGCAGACTTAAGATTCCCAGAGTTTAACGCAGTTTACCTGTACAAAGCGTCGGCGCAGCGTGCGTTCAACACCCAGCTTAAGAGTCATGTGCGACACGGAGCAGCCTTCACAGGCGCCGCTAAGCTTCACATAGACGGTACCTTCCGCAAAGTGTTTAAGCTCGATACGGCCGCCGTCACGTTCCACCCAGGGGCGCACTTCGGCGTCGATGGTTTGCCGGATGGCCTGTAT
Organism: Candidatus Kapaibacterium sp.; assembly: GCA_028284775.1. Classification (GTDB taxonomy): domain Bacteria; phylum Bacteroidota; class Ignavibacteria; order Kapaibacteriales; family UBA7675; genus JANQRB01. Next base: position 23,437 of record JANQRB010000073.1, read on the forward strand.
GAGATCGTGTTCAGACATTGTGCGTTAAACGTTTTTGACCCTCATCCACGAATTTGTGCGGACACTGGCATAGGCGATCAGTGAAAAGAGTACGTAGCCAACAAAAATTCCAAGCCAGATCCCGTTTTGCTGCAATTCCGTCCAGGTGCTGAGAGCATAGCAGAGCGGCACCTGAATGAGAAAAAGGCTGCCGCTGACAATGAGCATTGAGCGGAAAGTCATCCCGGCGCCGCTTAACAAACGGGTCGAGATGATGCCGAGGAGAAAAAACGGATAGGCAAAGACGGCGATACTGAGATACTCCGAAGTATAGCCGACAACCGCCGGGTCGCCGACCGACGTTTCGGGCACGAAAATGTCGGCGATCGGCGCCGCGAAAATATAGGCGATGGCGCCAAGTACGCCCACAACCAGCAGCGTCTGCCAGAACGAAGCGTTAAAATATTGATACACGCGTTTCACCTTGCCCGCGCCGAGGTGCTGGCCGGTAACGGTCTGGATCATAACGCCCATAGCGAAGATGGGCATCCAGGCGAAAAAATCGATGCGGGTGCCGATGAAAAAACCCGCCGTTACCGAAGCGCCGAAGCCGCCCGCAAGCTGAAGCAGCAGCAGACGCGAAATACTCACCGAGAACATCTGCAGCGAGCTCGGAATGCCCAGACGGGTAATGGTCGCGATGATGCCGAAATCGGGCCGGGGAATCCGGAAGTCGATTTTGATGCCGGCCTTGCCCCAGAAAAGGACCAGCAGACCCAGACCGGCCGAGACGACCTGGGCGACGACCGTACTGATGCCGGCGCCCAGAATGCCAAGCTCCGGGAAAGGACCGATGCCGAATATCAGAAAGGGATCCAGTACGGCGTTGCAGACTGCCGCAACAATGAGCAGGATCATCGGGAAAATCGAATTGCCGGTGGAGCGATAGATGCTGCTGAGTTGAAAAAAGAGAAAGTTAAACGGGACGCCGATAATGATTGCCGAGATATAGAGCGTCGTTAACTCCCGTACTTTATCGGTCATATTCAGGAAGGCCAGGAGATACTCGATGGTGAAAAACAGGACAATCGCTACGGCGAATGCCAGGCAACCCATCGATACCACGGCCTGGAGAGCGGTTTCACTCACTTTCCGCCAATCGCCTTCCCCGACCCGTCGCGCCACGACGATGCCCGTTCCCATGGCGAATCCGCTCATGATCGTGAAGAGCAGAAAAAAGATGAAATCGCCCCAACCGAGAGCGGCGGTTGCGTCAGTACCCAGCTTGGAAACGAAGTAAAGGTCTACCATCGTATAGATGGCATTGATCATAAAGCTGAATATCATCGGCAGGGCGAAGATCCACATCGATGGGGTAATCGCGTCGTTGACGAGGTCGATCCGCATCGATGCCGGTTTTTTTGCTGCCTTGGCTCGTCGGTCCGTCGTCACGACCACATCAACACCACCCGCGGCCGGCCCCTGCTTTGTGTCGTTCCTCTCTTCCATACACCTCGGTGAGACTCTTTTCCTGCCAAATAGAGTGAGCGGAGACGTGTCGCAGCAATATTTGTTTGAGCTCCTACGCGACGAATTTTGGAACTTTTGAGACGGTCGGATAATTTTGCGCCGGACGCAAAAGTTCCTACTACCATCTCCAGGTGCCTGTGCCTCTTTTCGCCATCATTGTACTTTCAGGCTGCGCCGTGTATGCCCTGCGGGTCCTGCTTTTTATTTTCGGCGCAAGGCGTGAACGCGGTCGTCCGCTGCCGACGCTGCGCGAGGGCTACCAGCCTTACGTTAGTGTTATTGTGCCGGCGCGCAATGAAGAAGCGAACATTGCCCCTTGCGTCCGATCGATAATGGCATGCCGCGGGGTGCGCGATCGCTGCGAACTGATCGTGGTTAACGATCGTTCCACTGATGGGACTGCCGCGGTGCTGAAGGAACTCTGCGGCGAATTTCCCGGATTAATCGTTCACAATACAGCTGCCGTCGAGGTCGAGGCGAATCTGAAAGGGAAGCCGCGAGCCCTGCACGAGGGAATTCTGCGCTCGCAAGGCGAGATTCTTCTGATGACGGATGCCGACTGCACTGTCGAGCCCGATTGGATCGAATACTCTCGACGCCTGTACCACGATCCGGCAACCGCTATGGTCGCATCATTTACCGTCATCGAGCCGCAAAAGATATTCGATACGCTGCAAGCGCTGGAGTGGATGTTTAATCATACGATGGCTTCGGCCGGCGTCGGCCTGCGACAGCCGCTAGGCTGCTTCGGCAATAATCTCTCGATACGTCGATCGCTCTACGACGAGCTGGGCGGCTTTGCCGGTATTCCCTTCTCGGTAACCGAAGACCTGGCGCTGCTGCAGGCTGTAGCACGGTCGGGCCGGCAGATTCGCTATCCCTGCCACGCGGGACTCAAGGTTGCGACGCTGCCCGCAGAAAACTGGATGACATTTATCCGCCAGCACCAACGATGGGCCAAGGGCGGACAGGCGCTTGGCTGGCGTGCCACCATTTTCGTCATTTCTTCGGCCGCGATCTGGCTGGCAGCTATCACAGCGCTGGCTTCGGGTGCCTGGATCTTTTTGCTTGGCGTCCTCGCCTTCCGCATTCTGAGCGACACCCTGCTGCTCTGGCCCTCACTGCGCGAACTGGGCTTCCGCAGGCTGGCTCCCTGGCTATTGCTCGCCGTGCCCTTTTTCATGCTGCTGGAGCTGGTGATTCCATTCTTCTTGCTGCCGCGCAGCGTCAAATGGAAGGGGCAGGTCTTTCGCTGAGCCCCTTGTTGCACAATTCACGTTTTTACGCTAAATAGAGCGTTTGGCGACCTATGGAGTCTTCCGACCTCAGCCCGGCATCGGTCAGGTGTTGACAACGAGACTCCGAACGCGGCCGGTATTCAGGAGCGGCAGCGCACATTTCGCCGGCAGGCCCGGATGCGAGAATCTCACAGCGCGCCTGTCCGAAGGCGTCTTGCGGCCCTGAATTGCGGCAGGCAAGCGTCAATTGACTCCGTCCTAATCATTAATTCGCTAATCTTGTAACAACCGTCAGCACAATGTTTATGTTTTGCAAGGCTTTGAATATCGCCTGATGGTAATGCGTTAACACCAAAGGAAGGGGCCAGGGATGCACGGAGACCAACTCATGAATTTTATGCTGATGTTCGGCGGCATTATTGTCGCCGGGTTTGTCGGCAACGTCCTGTTTCGCATCACGCGAATACCCTCGGTTTTGCTGCTGATGACGATCGGCGTGCTGTTGGGTCCGGTATTCGGAGTCGTTCGTTTCGAAGATGTACAGCCCTATGCGTCGGTCTTCGGTACGGTCGCCTTGTTGATCATCTTGTTTGAGGGCGGTCTCGATCTCAACATTCGCACTGTTATCCAGCAGTTCGGCAAGGCGATATTGCTGACGGTAACGGTCTTCTTTCTTACGCTGCTTCTGACCGTCGCGGCCGCCATGTTCTTTATGGACCTCGAATTATTGCCAGCCATTCTGTTGGGTGGACTGGTCGGCGGCACCAGCCCGGCCATTATTCTACCGATCGTCAACCGGCTGAAGGTCAGCGAAGGATTTAAAACGATAATGTACCTGGAGCCGGCCCTGGCCGATGTCTTGATCATCGTGACGGTCATTATTGGCCTTCAGGTGTACGAGACTCAAACGACCGATCCATTGACAGTCACCCTCGATTTCTTACAGCTGATGTTCCTGGCAATCCTGTTGGCGCTGGTAGCCGGCGCTTTGTGGGCGCGTTTTATCGGCAGTCTGCGGGGCGAATCTGTTTCATATATGCTCACGCTCGGTTTCCTGTTCCTGCTGTACTGGATCGCCGAGCATCTGGGGGGCAGCGGTGTCATCGCCGTCTTCTTTTTCGGCATGGTTCTCGCCAATGTAGAAGGCACACTCGAGCGGGTGACCGGCAGCATTCGCCAGGCGATCGGCATCCGGGTAGACGCAACCAAGTTCGCTCTCGATGAATTTGTGCACAACATCACGATCGAACTCTCATTTCTGGTGCGTGTCTTTTTCTTCGTGCTGCTGGGCCTGCTGCTGAAATTTGACGATCTGACCTGGGAGAGAGCCGGCTATCTGACTATTATCGCGCTGGTATGTGTGGCGGCGCGTTTGCTGGGCGTCTGGTTGTTTCAGCGCTTCAACAGCAAGTACTCGCGCTATGAAAAGATGATTATGCACGGAATGCTGCCGCGCGGGCTGGCGACCGCCGTAATGGCCTTTTACATTTTCGACTGGGTACACCCCGCCACCGGTCAGCAGATCGCCGGCACCGACCTGTTTCCCCTCTATGCTCTCGGTGTAATTGTATTGACAAACATCTTCATGACCGGCGTCATTGCCTCGGCTGAACGTCTCCAGCCCCGGTCAGTGAGCCAGGACGCGGAGTCGGCACAGCCTGAAAGCGAGCAGGAGGAAGATAGCACCGCGGCGGCGCAGGATACCGAAGCAGAGGTCGATGTGCCTGCGCCGGATGACCCGGGCGGCGCAAAACACGCCGAGCCTCTTTTGCAACGCAATCTTGACCACAGCGTCGAATCCCAGCCTGCCAGCGACGACCGCGAATGGTCCGATGATGAGTGGCACAGCTTTCACGAGCGTATGATTCACTGGCTGCGCATCAGCCAGCGGCGCTTTAAGGAGATCGACTACATTTCAACGCGTTCGCTGCGTCTCAAGAATGTGGTCTTCTGGCTGCAGATCTTTGCCACCACGATTATTACCATCCTCGGCCTCATGATGGATAATGCCACCGTGGTCCTGGCCGGCATGTTTTTTTCGCCTATCCTGGCGCTGCTCAATACGCTCAGCCTGAGTCTGACCGAAGGCGACGTCTATATGTTCATTAAGGGAATGCTGAAGCTCTTGATAACCGCCTTGGTGATTGTGAGCGTCAGCGCAATTGCCGCCGCCGCTGTACCCTTTACCGGTATACCGGAATCCGTACTTCAGCGCACCGAACCGACTGTCCTCGATTTTACGCTCGGGTTTTTTGTCGGCATCTTTGTCCCGATAGTGATGTTCAGGGGGCGCCAGGTCGAGATTTTCGCGGTGTCGCCAATCGTGGCGCTGCTGGTTTTTCCCTCGCTGGCGGTCATCGGTTACGGTATCGGCTCGGGGACGGCTACGAAGGCACTGGCGGACATTGTTATCGGCGGGCTGCTGTCGGTCAGCGCCAATTGCGTGGCGATGTTCATTGGCGCGGTAATCGTACTGCTGATGCTGGGCGTGGTGAAACACGAAGCATCGGAATACATCCGCGAGTGGAAGCGGCAGGAGCTTTCCAGAGGCCTGCTGGCGCACTTGCTCAAGCCCTTCGGCATTGCTCGCCTATTAGGAACTACCGGCACAATCAGCGCCCGTCTGATCGTACTTGCCTTGTTTAGCTTCGCGTTGATAATTCCCCTGCAGCAAACCATCAACGACATCTCGGAGACCTATACGATCGAAACGACGATTAAGGATCTCGCCGCGCAGCGCTTTGAGCTGGATGAACGCTCTTCGATAATTTCGACGGAGGTGGTTCGGAAGGAAAAGATAGTGCAGGCTCGAATTCGCGTGGCAACAAAGGAGTTTTTTAGCAAAACCGACATAGATAATTTTGAATACGCCGCCGGCGATGTCCTCGGTATACCGACGCGATTGATTCTCGTGCAGAGTCAGGGTAACATCGGTGCCTCGGCGGAAATCGGCCCCCGGCCTGTTTCGCAGGAAAGCGGCGACAACCAGACCTTCGGCGATCGCCTCTCAACGGTTGAACTGGACTTTCAGCGCGCCATCAGCTCATTCAGCGGATTGTCAGACGTTTCGATTATCGGCGTCAATACGATCTTGCGCGCGAAGACCGGCGTAACGACCATCGAAGTCGTGTACCTGGCCGCCCATACCCTGGAGGGCACAGCGGAAACCCTGATCCGACGGGATATTGCGGCATCCCTTGGCTTCGCGCCTGCCAGTATCGATTTGCAGTGGCTGCCTAACAAATTTCAGGGGCGAACAGCAAATCTGGCCGGTTTGCGGGCGCAGCAATCGGAAGCGAAACCTGGTGAAATTCTCCAGAAGTACCCCGGTATCTCCGGTGAAATCGTTCTGCCGTCGACGATAAGCCCGGATTCCCTGACATCCTTTGAACGACAATTGCGCGGACAGGCACCCGCTTTACGGGATACCAATCGCTTTCGGGTCGTGTTGGGTGAATCGGATAACATTGCCTTGCAATTACGGTAGAATATGAGACCGAGAGTCCCGAAATTTTTATAAATCGATACTTTTCCCTACCTTCCGAATCCTTGACTTTTTTCGAATCGCGAATGTTGGTCATTTCGAAGCGATCGGAGACATTCTGCGGTGAGGCGAATCAGCCGATGCACATTAGCAAACATCGCCTGAATCCATCGCAAGAATGTGAGCTTGAGTTCTGACTTTATCGGCTTTCTGCGATCGAGGGACTCGTCCCGGTTTGTTCCGTGCATTGTGATATTCGATAGTTACTCCAATCGGATTGACGACCGGCAGCAGCGCAACGGAATCGCGGCATACCATAACCACGTGGCCGCCAAAGCGCCGACTGCCATTTTGTAGTCTCGTTCGCTGCGCACGTATTGGATCGTTGATATGCGCCTCCAGTCTCGGTCCTGACCCGGATTGCAAGGCGTCGACGCCGGCATTGTCGCCGGAGAGGGTATTTGTTCCCGCTCCGCGATTTTATGTCTTTTTACACAGGGTAATGACCCGGCGGGATAGTGAGTATGCCGCATAAAATGCAGAGTGTTTACTTAGTTAAATCTACGAGGAGGGTAGCATATTGCAACAAATAGAGGCAATGCAAAGGACGGCAGGCAATGGCGTAGCATCACAGTCGAAGTACAAAGCATACAGTCTGCACAATTTTAGACGTATTCCGCAGATTCAAGCCTTCTTAAGCGAAGAGCAGATGTTTGATATTGAAGTGGTTGGCAGTGTTTTACCTTTCAAGACCAACAGTTACGTTATCGACGAACTCATACGCTGGGAAGATGTCCCGAATGATCCGATTTTCGTATTGACCTTCCCGCAAAAAGAGATGCTCCTGCCTGAACACTATGATCAAATGGCCAGTGTTCTGCGCTCCAATCCCAGCCGCGAGGCTATCAAAGAAGCTGCCAACGCAATTCGCCTGCAGCTTAACCCGCATCCCGCCGGCCAGCTCGAACACAATGTTCCCCAGCTTTACGAAGGTAAACTCGACGGAGCGCAGCACAAGTATAAGGAGACGATTCTCTTCTTTCCGAGCCAGGGCCAGACCTGCCATGCTTATTGCTCTTTTTGCTTTCGCTGGCCGCAGTTCGTCGGCCTGGATAATTTGAAATTCGCTTCTAAAGAAGTCGATTCGCTGATTGAATATTTGCGGCAGCATCCCGAGGTTTCGGATGTGCTGTTTACCGGCGGCGACCCCCTGATTATGAGTGCCAAGATCCTGCGCGCCTATGTAGAGCCATTATTGGAGGCGGAACTGCCGAACCTGCGCAGCATCCGATTCGGCACCAAAGCATTGGGCTACTGGCCCTACAAATTTTTGAATGATAAGGATAGCGACGAGCTGATGGAATTGCTGGGCGGGATTGTGGAGCGCGGCAAGCACCTTGCCATCATGTCGCACTTCAATCATCCGCGGGAGCTCGGAACAGCCGCGGTGCGCGAAGCAATCGGACGCTTGCGGTCAATCGGTGCGGAAATTCGTACACAATCGCCGATTCTGCAGAATATTAATGACAATGCAGAGGCTTGGGAGACGATGTGGCGCGAGCAGGTGAGCCTCGGCTGCATTCCCTACTATATGTTTATGGTGCGGGACACCGGCGCTCAGCATTATTTCGGCGTTCCCCTGGAGCGCGCCTGGCGCATCTTTCGAGCGGCCTATCAGCGTGTCAGCGGATTGTCGCGAACGGTTCGCGGACCAAGTATGTCGGCGGGCCCGGGCAAAGTCGAGATACTTGGCCTGAGCGAGGTGGCGGGCGAACAGGTGTTTACGCTGCGTTTTCTGCAGGGTCGAAACCCCGATTGGGTGCTGCGCCCCTTTTATGCCAAATACGACCCGAAGGCGCTCTGGCTGGACGACTTAGAGCCGGCCTTCGGCGAAGAGCTCTTTTTCTTCGAGGAGGAGGAGCCGGGCTGGATCCCCGCTCAGCGTCAGGCTGCATTAACGGCTACCACAAATGGCAACGGCAAGGGGCATAACCATGCCAAGAACCGAACGCGCCGAAACGGTTCTCTGTCTTCTAATGGTGTCTTTGTGTAATTGCTTCTTCGACGCGGAGCTTGCAAATAAGTGCTACGGAATCAGACTCACATCTGATTCCGTTTTTTTTTGCCGTGAGAATGGTAATCAGATGGCGTCCAGCGCTTGTTCAATATCACGTAGCAGGTCGGCCTTGTCTTCGATACCCACGGAGAGGCGAATCAGGCCGTCGCTGATGCCAAGGCGTCTGCGTGTTTCGGGCGGTACGCTGCCGTGCGTCATTGAGGCCGGATGATTGACCAGCGACTCCACACCGCCCAGCGATTCCGCCAGGAGGAAGATCTTCAGCCGCTCGGCAAATGTGTGAGCGCGTTCTTCCGACCCCAGTTCTATCGATATCATCCCGCCAAAGCCGCTCGATTGACGCCGGGCAAGCTCGTGTTGCGGATGAGATGGCAGCCCGGGATACAGGGTCTTTTCGATTTTCGGATGTTCGTTGCACATCTCGGCGACGGCCCGCGCATTTTCATCATGCTGCCGCATTCGCAGAGCCAGAGTTTTGCTGGACCGGAGGCATAACCAGCAATCCAGCGGACCAGGGACGGCCCCTGCCGCATTCTGAACAAATTTCAACTCTTCCGCCAGCTCATCGCTTCCGGTCACGGCAACGCCGCCGACCAAATCGGAATGTCCGCCGAGATACTTGGTAACCGAATGCATGACGATATCGGCTCCCAGCTCAAGCGGCCGCTGAAGATAGGGCGTCATAAAAGTGTTATCCACCACCAGCAGCGCATTGTGGGCTTTGCACAGCCCGGCAACGGCCTCAATGTCGATCACCGACATCATCGGGTTGGTTGGCGACTCGGTGAACACCATCTTTGTCGACGACTGCAGGGCGTCGGCCAGACGGGTCGGGTCGGTCATATCGATGTAGCTGAATTCGAGGCCAAAGCGGCGGTACACTTTGTCGAAGAGGCGAAAGGTTCCGCCGTACATATCTTCGGATGCGACGATGTGATCGCCGCGGGCAAACAACTTCATGATGGAATCGAGTGTGGCCATGCCGCTGCTGAACGCCACGCCCTGAGCGCCGCCTTCGAGTGCCGCAATATTGTTTTCCCAGGCCAGGCGCGTGGGATTGTGCGTTCGGGCATACTCGAAACCCTTATGCTGCCCGACAGCCGTTTGCGCATACGTGGAGGTCTGAAAGAGCGGTACGGTCACGGCGCCGGTTAATCCCTCGGGATCCTGGCCGGCATGTATTGCTCTTGTTGCGAAACCCTGCTTCATATTTCCTCAACCAGTTTAACATTGCTGTAATTTCGTTGATTATTCGCGATCGATCTGCTCGCCGAAAAATTGTGGAACTTCAAAGTCGTGCGAGCCGAAGAGTGGAAAAGGATGAGAGGTCGAGAGAACGATCTGACCGATCTCACTGCGATCGAAATTGTAGGCCGCATCCACCCGGAAAACATTGTTGCCGCCGAAGAATCCGTGGTGAAGACGCAGCCCGGCGCCAAGAGCCTTATGCACTCTGATGTCGGCCAGTTGCCGTTCCTGATCCCAAATTGCGCCTGCGTCGTAAAACAGCGCCATTGCCAGATCGAATCCTGCAAGCCGCCAGCCGGGCCGCAGGCGCGCCTCTACACTAGCAATAATGCGGTTGTCGCCACGCAAGGCGTTGGCCGTGTAGCCGCGCAGGCCTGCATCGCTATCCAGCAGCAGATCGCGAAATGCATCCCAGTTCCAGGATGTCTGCTGGCGGAGGCGGGCGGCCAGCAAGAGGGAAGACGATAGTCTGAAATGTCCCAGCCCTCTGAAGCTGAGATGCGTGTAACGAGCTTCGGAATCCTGAAAACCGCTGCCCGCCGCCAGGCTGCCAAAAAGATAGGCCTCACCCAAGAGTGCGGACAACTGAACCTGTCCTCCGGCGTAAAAAAGTTTTTCGCCTGCCGACGCCAGCGGAAAAGCCCTGCCCAGCACGGCCGTGCCCCAGGCGCCGATCGGCACACGTCCGCTGGCGGTCTCATCCAGCGTAACGGCGCTGCCGAACTCCTGCGCAAGTGACGAGAAGCCGAGCAGGAAACGGCCCGAGTTGTCCAGTGCACGGCGCAGCTCCGCTCTGTCGCTTTCCACATCGTCCAGCAGGAGCAGCGCCGTGATAATAAAGCGGTCGTCCTTTCGCAAGGCACTGCTAAACCACGCCGCGCCGCGAAGCCGGCTCTGGTCGACGCGCTGTACAGAGTCCGGCAGAGGATAGACAAACTCGAAGCCATCGGAGACTTCGACCTTCAATCCATAGGCAAACCCGTCGTAGGAAGAATACAAAGGTTTGGCGGCAAGCGCGTTGATGTCGCGACGAGCGTCATTCCAGTCGAGCTGCCCGGCTATACTGAGAGGAGTGCCGAGGAATCGATGCAGCGCCAGATCGAGATTCAGATTGGCACCGATGTCGTTTTCGCTGCGATCTGAAGCCAGCGCGCCTAATCTTGTGCCGCCGGAAGAGGCGTCTCTGAGGGTCAGACCCAGGCCGAAGCTTTCTTCATCGCCGCCGGTAGCAAGGTGTAGCTGCGGCAGGATTCGGGGCTGCGGCTCCAAAATAATAACGACCTTGCTCGCAAAGCGACTGACGGAGTCAAGTTCGATTCGTACCGATGCAAACTGTCCCGTCGCCAGCAGATTGCGCTCCGTTTCCGCCAGTAGTCCTTCATCCAGGTACTCGCCTTCGGCAAAGAGCAATTCGTTTTCGATAAACTGATCACTAATGTGCGGGCTCACGATGTGCGGCCAGGCGCTGCCCTCCAGCAAGAGTTCATACTCGATTCCGCGAATGACGATTTCGTCTTCCGCCTCGTCATCCGCCCGGAGTTCCATACAGAGTCCGAAGCACAGGAGTGACAAGATTAACACAATTTTTGTCGCAAGGTTTATACTACGCATACCATCGCCACTTTACCAGCCTTGTACGACAAGCTGTGCGGATTTCATTGCTTCGGGAAAGCGTATAAATTAGCAAAAATCATCGCGAATGTGCGGAGAAAAATTTAGCGTGTTACGTGCAAATATTGCTTATCTTCTTCGCTTTCACAGAATTAGTATGCACAAGCGGAATTGAAGCTTTGCTAATCCCTTTAGCCTGGTTGTTTTACAAAGCCAATTTTTACGAATCACGGTAAGGTGGCCTTATGCATCACATGCTACGCCTTGTTATCCTCATAGCAATACCACAACTCGCGTTTGCCGGCGGTTTCCAGATCAGCGACAACTCTGCCCGCGCGATCGGCATGGGATTCAATGTCGCAACACACGGAGTAGATGCGTCGACGGTGTTTTTCAATCCGGCCGGGATGACGCAGCTCGATGACGGAATTCACTTGTCGCTGGGACTCGCTTCGATCATGCCCGGCGCTAAGTTTACCGGTCTGACATCACAGAATCAGTTCAGGACAACCGACCTCGAAGACGAGGTGTTTTTGATACCTAACTTGTATGCCGTCTGGAACGATACGAGTATGAATCTGGCCGCCGGCCTGGGCGTCTTTGTACCCTATGGATTGGGCACGGAGTGGCCAGGTGACTGGACGGGGCGCAATCTGGCGGTGCGATCTTCATTGGAAACCATTGTTGTCAACCCAAATATCGCCTATTCTCTGTTCGATGACCGGTTGTCACTCAGTGCGGGCTTTGTCATGGCGTTCGGCACGGTCGAGCTACGGCAAAAAATTCTCAGTTTCGATCCGGAACCGCAGGTAGATATGGAAGCCGACGACCAGGCATTCAGTTTCAACCTCGGCCTGGCGGCGACACCCAGTGAGGGATTGCACATCGGCGTCTCCTATCGCCACAACATCAATATGGAGTATGAAGGCGAAGGCAAATTTACTGTGCTCGATGAGCTGCGTCCGCTGTTTCAGGATGGTGCCGGGAGTACCGCCATAGACCTGCCCTTCGATCTGCGCGCCGGCCTTGCCTATCAGGTCTCCGACGACTTGCTTGTCGCTCTGGGCGTCGACTATGTTGGCTGGTCATCTTACGACACGCTGGTGATTCACTTCGACAAGGCGCCCGGCAACCCTTCGGAATCGCTGGATGTCGTTAACCCGCGCGAATACGAAAACTCCTTTATTTATCAACTTGCCGCCGAATACGGCCTGTCGGACGACCTGCTTTTGCGCGGGGCCTTCTATTTCGATGCCGTTCCGGTCGAGAGCATGTATACGCAGCCCTTGTTGCCGGATGCCGACCGTCTTGGCTTCGCCGTCGGCGCCGGCTTTCAGCTTAGTGAGCAAATGTCGCTCGATGTGGCCTACCTCGGTATTATCGGTCTGCAACGTGAAGTGGAAAACAGCCCGGCGAATTTCAACGGCGTTTACAATGCCTGGGCCAATATTGCGGCCGTCAGCCTGAACTACAGCCTTTAAACATTTTCACCAGATTTGTCATTCACGAATCATTTTCCTGGAGATGCTCCATGAAATTACATGACACGCGTAGCGCTCTGAACCTGAAAATTCTTCTGTTAACTTGTGTATTGACCTTCGCGCTTAGCGCCTGTGATCCGGATTTGGCTGTCGAACCGGGCAGCGGCGACCTGGGCAGTATTGTTCAAGACGGCCGTCCGGTGGTCGTGGCGGCGATCGGCAACAGCATTACGGCCGGCCTTCAGTCCGGCGCTATGTATGCCAGCGCCTCGCAATTTAACAGCCCGTTTTTGCTCGCTCAACAAATGGGAATGCCTGCGGCAGACTTCCGCTACCCGATTTTTCCCGATCCCGGCTTCGGTTTTTCGCGCGTGCTGCTGCGAGGCTTCAATGAGCTCGGGCGGCCGATTCTCGATGTCGGACCTTCGCTGGGTGTTATTTCGAATAGCGGCAGCGGTATACCCTTTCACAACCTCGGTGTCCCTGGCGCGCTGGTGGCGGATATGACGGACGACGAGACCTTTAACACGCGTATTAATCCCTATGCCCGTATGATCGGCGTCGAGGGACAATCGGCCGGTGCTACTTTTGTCGAGCAGGCCGCCAGCCTGGATCCTCATGTGCTGGTTTCCATCATCGGCTCCAACGATGTGTTGCTTTTTGCCACCGACGGCGCTACCGGCTCGCTGTTGCCCGCGCCGACGGATAGCAACGCCTTTCGCATTGGTATTCAACAGCTCTATGACCGCGTGACTGAATTGATGCCGGATGCAATCGTCCTGGCCGGCAATGTACCGGAGCTAACAAGCTCACCGTTTTTTACTACCATTAAGTGGAACGACCTGAGCTTGACGGCGGAACAGGCCGCGGCGCTAAACCAGGTGCCGGTGTATCAGCAACTGGGTTTTGCCTTTCAGGAAGGGGCCAATGGCTTTGTCGCGCAAACCGGCCCGACACCCGCTGAGATTAAACAACTGGGACCGAATGATTTTGTGCTGTTAACTACGCCGCAGGACTCACTCCTTAGCGCCGGATGGGGAACGCAGACACCAATACCGGATGAGTTCGTACTGGACAGCGAGGAAGCCGCGCTGGTGAACACGATGATTGCCGCGTACAACCGGGCAATCGATGCGGCTGTTAACAGCCATGACAAAATTCACCTGCTGGATCTGCGTGCGCTGCTGAAGCGAGCAACGGAAAGCGGCCTGCGCGTTACGGGCAGTACGCCTTTAACAACGACATTCATTTCGGGCGGCCTGGTGAGCCTGGACGGAATTCATCCAACCAATAAAGGCTATGGCATTCTTACCAACGAGATGATCAAAATACTCAACGAGGCTTACGGCGCCGATATCCCCATGGTGGCCGTTCAGGATTTGCCCGCAATGGCTTTGAATCCCCTGCCTTGATCGCCCTAGGCGACAAAAGGTCAGGTTTGCAGGACGCCCGGATTGAAGGGCGGCAGATCAGCGTTGTGCGAGGCGCATACAATACCGCGCGAAATGATGGCGCGCGTGTCGAGCGGAGAAACGATGCCGTCCACCCACAGCCGGGCAGCGGCGTACAAAGGGGTGGTCTGGGTGTCGTAGCGCTGTTGAATTTTGGCGAGCTGCGCCTGCTGTTCTTCTTCCGTCAGGGTCTTGCCTTGCTTCTTTAAGGAAGCCATGCGGATGGTTAACAAAGTGTTGGATGCCTGCGCGCCGCCCATAACGGCGATTTTTGCCGAGGGATAGGCGAAGATAAAACGCGGATCGTAGGCCTTGCCGCACATGGCATAATTGCCCGCGCCATAGCTGTTGCCGATAATAAAGGTGAATTTCGGGACGGTGGAATTGGCGACAGCATTTACCATCTTGGCGCCGTCTTTAATGATGCCTCCCTGTTCGGCTCTGGTACCCACCATAAATCCCGTCACATCCTGAAAGAAAATCAGCGGGATCTGGCGTTGGTTGCAGTTCATAACAAAGCGGGCCGCTTTGTCGGCGCTGTCGCTGTAAATGACGCCGCCGACCTGTATCTCGCCTTTGCCGTTACGAACCACGTCACGTTGATTAGCCACGATTCCCACGGCCCAGCCATCGATGCGCGCATAGCCGCAGACGATTGTCTTGCCGTAGTCTGCTTTATACTCATCGAACTCCGATGCATCTACGATGCGGGCCAGCAATTGACGAATTTCGTAGGGTCGACTGCGATCGGCCGGTAATATTCCCCAGATCTCTTCCTCGTCGAATTTGGGGGGGACGGGCGTACGGCGATCGAAGACATTCTGCGCCGCCTTCTGCGGTCCGAGCTTGTCGACGAGCGAGCGAATTTTGGCGAGGCACTCCTCGTCATTGGCCATTTTGTAATCCACAACGCCGCTGAGTGAGGTATGCATCGTCGCGCCGCCCAACTCTTCCACTTCGGCTCGTTCGCCGATAGCGGCCTGCACCAGAGCGGGTGCCGCCAGGAAGAGACTGCCGGTACCGTCCACGATTAACGACTCGTCGCTCATAATCGGCAGATAGGCGCCGCCGGCGACGCAGGGCCCCATTATGGCGGCAATTTGCGGGATGCCCATCGACGACATGACGGCATTATTACGGAACTGCCGGCCAAAATGCTCTTTGTCGGGAAAAATCTCGTCCTGCATCGGGAGAAAGACGCCCGCGGAGTCAACCAGGTAGATAATCGGCAGGCGATTCTCGATCGCGATTTCCTGCGCCCGCATATTTTTTTTGGCGGTCATGGGAAACCAGGCGCCGGCTTTCACGGTGGCATCATTAGCGACGATAACACACTCGCGTCCCTTCACCAGACCGATCCCGACGATGACGCCGGCAGAAGGAGCGCCACCTTGTTCTTCGTACATCCCTTCGGCGGCAAAGAGGCCGATCTCAAGAAAATAGGTCTCGGGATCGAGCAGGGCGCGGATGCGGTCACGCGCGGTCATCTTACCCTTCGCCTGCTGCTTGGCGATCGCCTTTGCGCCTCCACCTTCCTTAATTTCTTCCGCCTGCGCCGCGTTTTTCCGCCACAACTCCTTATTGGCGTCGAAGTTGGTTTCATACTGAAGATCGTGCTTGAGCTCGGATCCGATAATGTCCGCCATAGGTATGTCCGCGATGTCGCTCGTAAGATGGTCAGAGATGGAGAATGCCTGTTTCCCACACAAATAAGCCGCTAAAGTACGAAAATTTGCATTTCCCACTCGCAGTTTAAGGGTGGGAACAATGAGAGAAACGATAGGCAGCGGCACTCGCAGGGTTTCCCGAAGCGGTGAACAGCAGCGTGGTCAGTGACGACGCGCACAGGCTGCCAATCGGAGTATCGGAGAGGCGCTCCACCGCATAGAGATCCGCATTGCCGGCGGTGTCCGCCATGGCAATTCTCAGGAGCGGCAAGGACGGGAATCACCTGTTAATCCGCCCGCCGCCGCGCTTGCTTTGCACGCCAATTCCCGATCGTTTTTATTGGGAATAATCGTACCTTTGTGTCTGCCCAGAATAACGACATAGGCGTGTATGCTGTCCTGCGTCGTCAAGGCTACAGGCGATTCTCACAGATGAAATCGACTTTTTGTGAATCTTTTGGAAAGGTTGCAAAATGGCAAAAGCGAAGGCTACCGGCGACAGTGCAGCATCGAAAGCGGCGGACAACCAGGGAAACGGACAGCAGGGCGGTCGGAACGGCGCCAAAGAGGCCACGGCGGCAAGCAAAAGGCGCAGCTCTTCCGAAGGCGGTCGCAAGTCGGTTGCAGGCCGTCGTCGTTCCTCGTCTAAGCCGCCTGCCGGGAGTAAACACTTCGACACTAACGGATTCGACCGCGATACCATCGTCGATTGGTATTCCTTACTACACCTTGGGCGTCGCCTCGACCAGAAAGCCGCACTTTATTTGAAAATGGCCAAGGGCTGGTCCTATCACGCTCCCTATGCCGGACACGACGGCATTCAACTGGCGGTTGGCAAAACCTTTCGGTCTGGGAAGGATTTTCTTTTCCCCTATTACCGGGATATGCTGACCTGTCTCGCAGCCGGATTGAGCGTAGATGAATTGATCCTGAATGGCCTCAGCAAGGATGCGGACGTCGCCGGCGGGGGACGTCACATGAGCAATCACTTTGCCAAACCTTCGATTCGGGTTCAAAACGGCTCGTCATGTACCGGCAATCATTCGCTTCATGCCGTGGGTGTCGCGCGCGCAATCAAAAAATTCAAGGGTGACGAATGCGCCATCTATTCCGGCGGTGAATCGGCCTGTTCCGAAGGATACTTCTATGAGGCGATTAACACCGCTTCACTGGAGAAGCTGCCGGTTATCTTCGTCATCCAGAATAACAAATACGGCATTTCGGTGCCGGTAACAGAGCAGACGGCCAACACCCGCGTTTCCGACAACTTTGTCGGCTTCAAACACTTCAAAATTATCAATTGCGATGGACTGGATCCCTTTGCTTCCTATCGGGCAATGGAGGAAGCGCGCGAATATGTTCTTTCGGGCGCCGGCCCGGCATTTGTGCACGCCGACTGCGAGCGGCTGGGGTCCCATTCCAATTCCGACAACCATGAGCTGTACCGCACCGCCGAAGAAATCGAAGAGATGAGATCGCGCGACCCGCTGGATCGTTATCGCGCCATGCTGCTCGAGGAGAAAATCCTGACGGAAGAAGAACTCGGCGCCATCGAAGAAGGCAACAAGCAGCTAATATTCGAGGCGGCCGACCGGGCGGAAGCATCGCCCGATCCCGATCCGGAGTCGTATAAACTTTTCCTAATGCCGGATGCTGTCGTGGAGTATGACGATACCACGGAACAAAGCTACCGGCACGATCCGGATGGTGAATTGCTCACTTTTCGCGAAGCTATCAATCAAACTCTGATTGAAGAATTTCGGCGCAATCCCCACAGCTATCTCTGGGGGCAGGATGTTGCCTCGAAGAAGAAGCAGGGCATTTTCAATGTCGTAAAGGGTATGCTGGACGAGTTCGGCAACGAGCGCATTTTTAACTCCCCGATTGCCGAAGACTCGATCGTCGGCACCGCCAACGGCTTTTGCCGTTACCGCGACGACATTCGCGTGGTGGTCGAGGGCGCGGAATTTGCTGATTACTTCTGGCCCGCAATGGAAGCATTTATTGAAAGCACGCACGACTACTGGCGTACCAAAGGGCAATTTTCGCCCAACTTTGTCATCCGCCTGGCCAGCGGCGGCTATATTCAGGGCGGGCTATATCACTCGCAAAATCTCGACGCCGTCTTTGCGCACCTGCCCGGCGTACGTGTCGTGTGTCCGGCGTATGCTTCCGATGCCGTCGGGCTGATGCGCAATGCCGTCCGTTCCCGCGGTTTGACGGTGTTTGTGGAACCCAAAGCATTGTATAATTATCGTCCTACGTCCGAATCAAAACCCGCCGATGACTTTATCATTCCGTTCGGCAAAGCCAAAATCCGAAATGAGGGCAGCGATGTGACGGTCGTCACCTACGGCAACGCCCTTCACAAAACAAACCTGGCGCTGCGCCAACTGAAAAAGGACGGCATATCCGCCGAAGTAATCGATTTGCGCAGCCTGCGACCCTGGGACAGCCAGACAGTTTTCGCCTCAGTCAAAAAGACTAACCGGGCCGTCGTTGTCCACGAACATTTTCTGACGGGAGGAATAGGCGGGGAGATTGCATCCTCAATCAGCGAGGCGTGTTTTGATTTTCTGGATGCGCCGGTAGCCCGTGTCGCTTCCAAAGACTGTCACGTTGGATTTGCCAAAGGGCTGGAAAACGCCATCTTATTGCAGGAAAGCGACGTGGTGGAGGCAGTTCGCAAGACCTTGCGTTACTGATCCGAGATCCGGGCAAGCATTGATTCAGTTAGCGAAGGAGACCAGCAAAGCCAGAACAATGGCGGCAATGCTGGTGGTCACCGCAAGTAGCTGGGCCCTTGCTATTTTCGATTCCAGCTCTTTAAGCCTTTCGCCCTGGGCCGTGTTTTTGCCGAGCAGCGCATCAAGCGACTTTCGGACCTGGTCATCTTCCATGTGTTCCGGCAGGGCGATACCCTTGATCATACGATCGACTTCGATGCGGGCCGAGCCGATTTTGCGTTCGACTTCTTCTTGTGCTTCGGCAATCATGGTCTCGACGATTTTTGTCGTTTCATCCACAATGTATTTTGTTTCCGTCACCTTGCTTTTGAATTCGTCGATGTCATCCTGAATCATTTTGACTTCGCGCCGGTGCAGATCCATCAGACCGACCATTTTCTGATCGAGGCCATAGGCTTCATCTTTGATCTGTTTGAATTGCAGCGCCATTTTATTCTCAAGATCGCCGAAGCCTTCGTTCACCAGGCTGCGAATCTGTTTCTCACTGCTCTTGAGGAGTTTATCTACTTCCGCGCGCCGCGCGCTGATATCCTGGCTGGCTTTTACAATGGAGTTGCGCGTCTTTTCAATGCTGTCCAGCTCCTGGTAGATCCGGCTGATCGCATGCGATTTTTCTTCGATGGATCGCAAGGCTTCGGCTGAAAGTTGCTCCATGCGCTGCAGCGCTTCGGTGGTGCTGCGCCGCAATTCCTGGTAGCCGTCTTGCAATTGCTTGCTATGCTGACGGTTGCTGGCGGCCTGGCTGCGAAGCTCGTCCATCAGGTCGCAGTATTCACGGGCCTGGCTGCGGATTTTGTCGAACAGCCCTGCCACTTCGGCGCTTATGGCTCGGGATTCAATTTTTTGCATGGTTTGGTATACTCAAGAAAAAAACCCATGCTCTCGCAGAGCTTTTCGAGCAGAAAGCTTTCCAGGGCCGGTACGACGCTCGGCGAATTGCGGAACATTGTGTCATACATTTTTTCCTGAAAATCTTTGTCGCTCGCATAACGATGACTGAGGTATTCGCGCAGAAAAGAGTCGAGCTCGCCGATCTCCGCCAACTCATCGTATATGGTTCGGATGGAGAAGTCGGTAGTTGTGGATTGTGGTCCTTTCCGCGCCTCGTCAGCCATAAGGTAAAATACGACATTATTCGTCAATTACGAGTCAGTCCGGGCGCGGTCGCTACGACCGTAGCCCCGGCACAACAAATGAGCATGCAGCCAGACCGGTAGCGGGCCTGGAAATGCATTATTATCCTTATCGGTCGCCTGTTGCGGCACTGTAATCTCTGACTTGGTTTTAGACTGATAAATAGTGAAATTCAACGCTTGGTGACAGTCGAAAAGTGAATAAGGTCATAATGGACGCGGAACTGAATTCAAAGAAGAAGCATCTGCTGGCGCAATGCCGGAAAAGTATGCGGCGGGTAGACGAAAAGCTGATAGGGCGGGCTTTTGATTTTTGCGTCAGTGCCCACGGCAAGGACCTGCGTGCTTCCGGCGAGCCCTATTACACGCATCCGGTGGAAGTGGCCACCATCGTTGCGACGGAGCTACCGCTCGATGATGCCTCTGTCGCAGCCGCATTGTTACACGATGTCGTGGAAGACACCGATTTCAGCCTTAAGGATATCGAGCAGGAATTCGGTCCGACTGTTGCCAATATCGTCGACGGCGCCACCAAAATTACCGATGTGTTCAAGAGTCACGAAATCACCAAAGCCGAGAGCTATCGCAAACTGCTGCTCTCGCTGATCAACGACGTGCGTGTGATCCTGGTAAAATTCGCCGACCGTCTGCACAATATGCGGACGCTGCAGTTCCTACCGGAGCAGAAACAGCGGCGGATGGCGCGGGAAACCCTGACGATTTACGCGCCCTTCGCACATCGCTTCGGCCTTGGAAACATCAAATGGGAACTGGAGGATCTTGCCTTCAAGTACATCAATCGTCCCGCCTTCGACAGCATCAAGAATGCCCTTAATACGAAGCGCGACGAACGGCAACGCTACATTGACAAGTTCTCGGGTCCTATTCAGGAACATTTAAAAGAACAGGGATTTCACTTCGACATCAACGGACGTGCCAAGCATCTGTATTCGATCTACAACAAGATGGTCAGCCGCGGTAAATCAATCGATGAGATATACGATCTCTTTGCCGTCCGCGTTATTCTCGACACCCCGAACGATAATGACTGCTTCCTGGTGTACGGCATCGTATCCGATATCTATACGCCGGTGCCGGAGCGTTTTAAGAATTACGTGTCGGTTCCGAAGAAGAACGGTTATCAATCGCTGCACACGACGGTCATCGGCCCCGAGGGCAAAAAAGTTGAAGTGCAGATTCGTACACGCAACATGCACGAAGTGGCCGAGAAAGGTGTCGCGGCGCATTTTCGGTATAAAGAAATGACCGGTAAATCCAACGTCGAAGACAAAGAGCTTGAAGAATGGGCGCAGTGGGTTCGCGATATTTTTGATAGTGCCGGCGACGAGGCGCCGGAGCAGCTCATCGAGAGCTTTAAACTAAATCTCTATCAGGATGAAATTTATGTTTTCACGCCTGCCGGCGATTTACGGATACTTCCGAAGAAGGCCACACCGGTGGATTTTGCCTACAATATTCACACTAAAGTTGGCCGTCATTGCATCGGCGCTAAAGTTAACCAGAAGATCGTCCCCCTCGACTATGAACTGCGCAGCGGCGATCAGGTCGAAATTATAACGTCGAAAAACCAACGGCCCAATAAGGATTGGGAGCGCTTTGTTATCACACATAAAGCCAAGACGAACATACGCCGCTTTCTCAACGAAGAGAAGCGTGGCAAGGTGGCGGAAGGACGTTATTTGTGGCAGCGTCGGGCCAAGAAGCTCAAACTTCACATCAACGATGATGAACTCGACAAGATCGTTCGTTCGCTTAAGTATGACAATCGCGGTGAATTCTTCTTTGCTCTCGGCTCCGGAACGCTTGCTGTGGATGTCGCAGGCAAAATGATCCAGGAAAAGTGGGAAGGCAGCAGCGCTAAACCCGAGAACAGCGCCACCGATCAGCCGATTATTTTCAATCGCTTCACCGAAACGGCGCGAACGGAATCCAATGGAGTCAGCGTTGCCGGCTCCGGCAATTCGGTGCTTTACTCTTATGCACGTTGCTGTAATCCCGTGCCCGGCGATGATGTGGTCGGTGTCGTAACGATTGGCAGCGGCATCAAGGTGCACCGTAAATCTTGTAAAAATATTAAATCTATGATGGATAAACTGCGTCCGCGGATTGTGGATGTAGAGTGGTCATCGGTGCTTACAGAAGATTATCTGGCGGCAATCAAGATTACAGGCGACGACCGACCGGCCATGCTGCACGATATTACCAACGCGATTGTTAACTGTGACAATACCAATATCCGCAGTGTTAACATCGATTCCTACGATTCGATGTTTGAAGGAATCGTCACGGTTCATGTCAAGAACGTCAATCAGGTGCAGAAGATATTCGAGGTGCTCAAAAAAGTGAAAGGCGTTAAGACTACCACGCGCTTCGAAGGCTAGACGCCGGCGCTCTTTCGCAACAGCTTATTTGCGTTTGATAGTGATTGTTCCGCTGACGGTTTTGGCTTTGATCAGGCTGCCGCCCCCATTTAGAGCGCCATTGACGGACTTGCGTTTGATATTACCGCGGAAGCCCTTCGTATTACTGAGTTGTACTTCGCCCTTGTTTGTTTGTGCGTCGATATTGCCGTTCACAGCGCCGGTGAGGAAGATATCGATATCGCCACTCTCGGCGTTAAGCTGAAGACCTTTGTTCCGGCCGCTTACGGAGACGGCGATATCACCGCGATCGCTGGCGGCGACAATCTTGCCTTTAACGCTTTTTATCTCAACGTCGCCGCCGGTAGTCGCGACATCAACCGAACCAACGGCATTAATAACCATTACATCACCGCCCCCGGTCTGCAATTTCAGATCGCCCGTGACTTTGGTGGCCTCGATCTCGCCGCCCGCGGTTGTTATTGCCAACTCCCCGGCAACCTCCTTGACGTGGACGTCACCCGAGACGGTTTCCAGTTGAACTCCGCCGTCGACATTGGCAACGCTGATGTCGCCGTTTTTGGTGTGAAGATGGAGATTAAACCTCTGCGGCACTTTGACGATGTATTCAACCTTAAAGCTCCACCAGCCCCAGCTCAGGTTAAATTTCTGCGGTCGGCGCGCCCCGCGCACCTGAATCGTGGGGCCGGATTTTGCCAGCGATAGTCCGAAGCTGTTGACCTCGCCTTCGCTGCCGTGCAGTTTCGCGACAATTTCCACCTTCTTATGTCGCCAGCTTACAACATTAATGTCGCCAAGCTCCGTTTCAATGTAGATGCTTTCACCGGCTGCCGCGTCGAATGTGCGCCGCACGACATTATCTGCTGTGCTTGGTGTCGCGGATGGAATAATGCAGCAAGGAGGAATTTGAGTCTGCTGAGCCAGACAAGGCCGATAAAGCCCGAGGGAGGAAACAAGTAGGGCCAGGGTCCAAACGACCGATCGATAGGAGAGAGCCGAAGGGCGTCGATATGGAACTGGACCGAGCATACCTGTCAATTTTTCTGCGCCAATCGACGAGCTACGAAGTTTCGTGGGACAGGTTGCAAAATTATTGCGAAAGGGCATGTTAGTTTTCCCGGACGAATCGAGCGGCAAATGCGCCGTGCATCTGGTGTTTGTGCGGCAGGGTCTCCAAAAAACCATCGCTACACAGTTCCGACGGCAAAATTCTCTCGGCCGGATCCAGACGGTAATTCGAATGATTTTGCAAAAACCATGCCGCTATTTCCTGATTTTCGGCCGCTTCGATAGTACAGGTACTGTACAAGAGCGCACCGCCGATTTTGACCATCCGAGCGGCGTTTGCCAGTATCTCGCGTTGAATGTCGGCCAACTGTTGAATATCCTGCACATCGCGCTTCCATTTGATCTCGGGAATTTTGCTCAGAGTGCCAAGCCCGGAACATGGTACATCGGCGACGACGACATCCGCGGCTGTATCGCTCTGCCATTCCCGCGCATCTGCCGTCAAGCACTCGATGGAGTTTAGGTGCAGGCGCTTCGCATTAGCTTTGATGTGCGCCAGTTTGGCGCTGTACTTATCCAGCGCGATCACTTGCCCCTGATCCCGCATCAATTCAGCGAGAAAGACTGTTTTACCGCCGGGCGCAGCGCAAAGGTCGTAGACAGTGTCACCGGGAGAGGGCGCTGCCAGCCGCGTGGCAAGTGAGGCGCTGACATCCTGCACGCTGGCCCGACCCTGTTGAAGAATCTCCTGAGCAAGCGAATGCGGCATACTCGCGAGCAGCAGCGACCCCGCATTCCAGGGCGATTCCCTGTAATTGATGTTCTTTTCGTCAAGCAAGGTCGTCACAGACCCCGCATCCTTGTTGTTTTCGTGAATACGAAGAGTCAGACGGGGGCGAAGGTTGTTTGCCTCCAGTAAGGCTATCGTATCCTGCTCGCCGAAGCGATCGAGCCAGCGCTGCACCATCCATTCGGGATGGGCGTAGTTGATCGCGACAAAACGAACCGCCTCGCTGTCCTTGTCCGGGTAGCGAACTTCTTCCTTATTGGCGATAGCTGCCCGCAACACGGCATTAACCAGATTGGCGGGACGAATTCCCATAGATCGTTTGATGATTTCTACCGATTCATTAACTGCGGCCGACTGCGGAATTTTGTCTAACATCATTATTTGATACAGAGCGATGCGCAGCGCGTTTTTGATCGGTATCTGACACTTATGATAGGCACCGCGGTAGCGGGCTGCGAGGATCCAGTCAAGCCTGGCCCGCCAGCGCTGGACTCCATTAGTCAACTCGGTCAATAATGCTTTATCGGATTTGTTGAGCTGGCCGCTGCGCAGTTCGTGTTCGAGCAACTTATCGAGGTAGGAATCGCTCTCTTCGACACGGTTCAGAATGCGCACGGCCGCCTCACGCGCGCCGCCCTTGGCTCTGCCCGGACTGCGTCCTTCGGAATCGGACTGACGCCGTCTTGTGCGCTTTCTTGCCTTCGTCTTGCTGACGGACGCCGTCGAACGGCCTTTTTCGCTTAGCTGATGAAGCATCGGGAACTACTCCTGCGCTGTTGAAAATCCACAGGCATCAAGTCACTGGTAACGTTTGGTTTCTCCAGGAGGTTTTTGGCTGTGGCCTTGCCGGCATTACTAAAGAATGTCATACTCAATACCTTGCACTCCAACAAAGACTTTGATAAATTGGCCGCCGTCCGGAAACAGTGTGCCGCCTGAAGAGGTAGGTATTGCGTTCACATTAATCAGTAGACTACACACGTGATATGAAGCGGATTAGTTCATTGTTGTTGATTTTTCTCCTTGGGGCACTGCCACTGGTCGCAGATGACGAAGTGAAGAAAGAGAAAGAAACGCCCATCAGGCCTACCAAGGGGACGAGTTGGCCCTGGCACCTGGGTGTACTTTTCGGCTTCAACTTCGTATCGCAATCCGGCAGTTTCAGTTCGGCCTGCATCTGCGAGTTCGAGAAGGGCGGTGGCGATGGATTAATCATCGGAGCATTTTACGAGAAAAAGTTTGCCCGCTCGCTGGCCTACGGCATCAGGCTTACCAGCGAGTCGCGCAATCTGACCGCCAAACGGCTCGAAAGCGAATTCGTGACCCTCGAAGGGGAAGAAGACGGGCAGTCGCTTGAGACCTCCGTCCGCTTTCGGCATGAAGCTCAAACTGAATTTTCCTTTATAGCTTTAACCCCCTATATCCAATGGACGCCCTTCAGTGCCTTGAATCTGCAGCTGGGGCTGTCACCACATTTTCTCACTTCCGGCTCGATCCGTCATGAGAAGCAATTGGCGCAGCGGACCCTGCGCGACGATAACGGGCAGATCCTGGATATCTCTCTCGCCGAGTCACTGAGACGGACGGCTGTCGTGGAAGATGGAGACTTTCCGGAACTCAATTCTTTTCAGATGGCGGCTACCGGATTAGTAAGTCTCAATATCAAGTTCAGTGATGATTTTACCTTTCAGCCGATGTTTCAGTATGTTATCCCGTTTACCAACATTTCGGAAAAAGGCGAAAACTTCAAACTGCAGGTCGGGCAGCTGCTCTTCGGCTTGCGTAAAACATTTTGAGATGCATGATAGTTTGTAAATCACGTTGACGCGGGACATATCGGCGATCTGCGTGTCAATGGAACACTCTGATCGAGGCTGGCAAAGAGGGTTTTTACTGTATCGAGCTCTGCGGTTTCCTTTCGCTTCGCCCCACCTGAAATTCAGTGCCGCCAAATTGATCAGGCCTAAAAATTGTTTGAATTAAAGAGTATTAAGTAATAACTTTTGGCTTGCCATAACCTTCTGTACTGCCGGGAACGTTACCCGGCACAGTTTGTTAGGGAACAGCCAATACGCACGAGATTGGTAGAGAGACATAGGCGTTGGCGCTGCTCTGCGCAAGGGGAGGATGTACAAGAGTCGTATGCACGGAGCAGACTGAAGCCGGGTAAAGGCGGCAGAAAAATTGGATTGCCTTTTGATTCCCAGACTTGCACACACACTCCATAAATTGCCTTCTTCGATGCGCTCCCGCGCAGTGGAATTTTTGTGTGGTGCCGGTCCCGAGAGCATTCGGATCACCTACCCGGCGTATGTGATTAATAGTAGAGAAATTTATATATTGAAATTTGTGCGCTTCGCAGTAGAAAACACATTCAAGCTACGATTATACAGACGTAATGTTCCATTTATAGCCTGGTAGGTGAGTATGCGCCTTCTCATGACATTCTGCACGGCAGTGCTGCTAGTTATTGCTCATACCCTTAGTGCTAAAACTCCGGCAAGCTCCTCTGCTGCCGCTAACGCATCTCAACCTGTACACCCTGCTTCGGACCACATCGCAGTCGCTTCAGCTCAACAGCATTTGCATTTGTTTAGCGCGACCGTACTTTCCGCTGCCGCACAGGATGACGATGAGAAAGGTCTCGGGATAATCTCCGACGAGCATATCCGGATTATCAATCTTGGCCCGGCTGTTAATTACGAGGGCCTGGATTATGCGCCGACAATCAGCGCCGACGGCAAGACTTTGTACTTTGTCTCGGATCGCGAGGGCAGCATTATGGGTACTGATGGTGAACGCTCGCACGATTTCTGGTATACGACGAAGGAAGATAATTACGATACTGTTTTTACGGGCCAGCCGGAGAATCTCGAGCCTGATTCACCCTATGGAAAGGCCGGCACCAACACACCCGAAAATGAAGGTGTTGCATCGATATCGGCTGATCAGCAATTACTCGTTTTTACCGGCTGCGACCGCGATGACGGTATCGGCGGCTGCGACCTTTACACCTCGGAGATCGAAGCTGGAGGTAAGTGGGGGCTGCCGAAAAACCTTGGCCGCAATGTCAATTCGGAAGACTGGGACTCCCAGCCGTCGATCGCGCCCGACAAGAGCCGTATCTATTTTGCTTCCAACCGTTCCGGAAGTGTCGGCGGCGGCGAAGATATGGATATCTGGTATACTGACTTCGACTTCGAGTTTGAAGAATGGCAGGAAGCCAAGAACCTCGGGCCGACCGTAAATACGGAACAGGATGACTGGTCGCCTTTTATCAATGCCGATAACACGACGCTGTTTTTCTCATCGCAAGGCCACGTGCCGAGCATCGGCGGTTTTGACTTTTACATTACCCGTCGTGACGAGGCCGACAACTGGACGACGCCGGAGAACATCGGCCGTCCTATCAATACCGAAGCGGATGAATTCTTTATCTCGGCGCCTGCCTCGGGGGATATCATATATTTTGCATCGACCCGCGAGGATATCAAAGGCTACCAGGGCGACTTTGACATTTTTATGGCCTTTGTGCCTACCTTCACACGCGTGCAGGTTCTGACGGGAGTCGTGCTTGACGAATGCAGTGACGCCAACATTCCGGCAACGGTCGAGATATTCAATCCCGTTACCAAAAGCCGGATCAAGCGAACGCTCGATGGCAGTACGGTCACAAACTTCGAACTGAATATCAATAACCTGGACTATGGCGATCCCAGGGATTCGATTATGAAAATCGACCTGGAAGTGACGGCGGAAAACCCCGGATATGGCAAAACCTCGACGACCTTTACCGTACATAAACCTGAAAAAGTTAAGCGTAAAGAAGACGCCAATAAGCCGATCAACCTCGAGCCAATTACGCTCAAGCTCGGCCAGCGCCCCAAACTCGCGGCGGAAATGGCTTTTTCGAATTACACCCTCGACCACCCGGATGATCCGAAATTCGGTAATTTCAAGGGTCTCGTGATGGAAGAGGTCGTTACGATTTCACTGTATCCCCTCCTGAACTATGTTTTCTTTGATGAGGGCGAGTCCGTCATTCCGGATCGTTATATCCTCTTTAAGAATCAGGCGCAGACGGCTGCGTTTTCAGACCAGTCGATTCCCGGCGGTACCTTTGAGAAGTATTACAACATCCTCAATATTTACGGGTATCGACTGCGTCAGCATCCGGATGCCAAGCTCAACATTTTAGGCTGCATCGGCACGGTAAGCGAGAAAGAAAAAGATAAAGCGATTTCGCAACGGCGGGCGGAAGTTGTCTTTAAGTATCTCAACGAGGTATGGGGTATTGCCGAAGATCGTCTGAAAGTCGAATCGCGCGGCCTGCCTAAACTGCCTTCCAACAAGAAAGATTCGATGGGTGTTGTTGAAAATCGGCGTGTTGAGCTGCTATGCGACGAGTGGGAAATCGTGAAACCGATCGTGGATCGCGATCCGACCCTCTTCCCCTCGCCGGAAGTAATGACATTCCGTATGGACAATGGTATCGACAATAATATTGTTGCCAGTCGGCGCATCGAAGTGAGCCATGGCGGCAAGCCCTGGATAACTCTCAAAGAAGTCGGACTCACCGATGCGACGCATGAATGGGATTGGCTGAGCAGCGACGGCGAACTGCCCAAGAAAGGCGATGAATCACCGTTCCAGGCCCGATTGGTGGTTACCAGTAAGAATGGCCGCGAGTGTATCTCCGACCCGATTACGATCCTGGTACGCCAGATAAGCACGGAAGATCTGATGCTTGAGGGCGGCGGCGCAAGTGGTAAAACTCTCGAAACCTATAACCTGGTGCTCTTTAAGTTTAACAGCGATCAGGCCGGTCCGCTCAATGCGCGAATCCTGAAAGAATTTGTGTATCCGCGGGTATTCAGCAGCACCGAGATTAATATCGTCGGCCACACGGATGTTGTTGGTTTGTATGAAACTAACAAGAAACTGTCGGTGCGCCGCGCCGCCACCGTCTCGAGGTCGATCAAGAAGAACCGCAGCAAGTATAAAATCCTCGAATCGGACGGTGTCGGCGAGGACAACGAATTATACACCAACGCGCTTCCGGAGGGCCGGTTTTACAATCGTACCGTTCAAATCGTCATTCAGACGCCACTGGAAGAAGCTCAGGCCAACTGATCCTGAAAAACTGTAAATACCTGTAAATTCAGCGTAAAATCGTTGTAAGAAAGGCGGCTCTCAGAGCCGCCTTTTTTGTGACATAACTTTCAATCGGGTGTCGTACGCGTTATGGATTCCAGCTGGCTGCAACCTATTGGCTGTCTGCTTGTTTCTTTCAAAAGGCTGCGTATTCCATATTGCTTCGGAGTGGAGCAACCAACGTGAGTGGCTTTAAAATGAACTAAGCTGTCAACGTCACTGCCGTAGTCGATTGTGTGTATTCTTCTTAGACTATCCGCAGAGTAGAAGTACACAATAGACACGATTCGACACTATTCGCTCCGAAGGCGGCATTGCTGACTCACTTTTCGGTGTCGGTATGCGTACGGCAAGAAATTGCGGTACGCAAAATCCCGCGACTGACCCAGATAAGAAGCATAGGCGCGAGTGCTCTACGTGTACTGTCGCGTGGGAACTTTGTTCTTAATTCTTCGGGTATGGTTGGGCGCATACTCGAATCGGCTGAAAGACGCAACACAATCATTGGAATCGTTAGCGGCATTGCTGGCAGAGACATTCAATTAAATCTCAAAAGATACCCCGTTTTCCACGCTACAAATTTAAGGAAGCGTCTCATGAATTTAAGCTACACTCTGTGGAACCGATTTCGCGTCGGAGTATTACTGTTGCTGACAATCGGCCTTACATGTTTCGCGGTCAGCGCGAAGGCTGACGGCGAGATTCCGCCGGCGGAGGAGCTGCTTAGCAACGGAATGGTCGGCACCGAATTCTGGTTTGCCATCCCGCCGAGCAATGCTTTCATAGGCTCGCAGCAAGCCTTGTTTTTTTACATTACATCATTTGTAGATACCGAGATCAAAATGGAAATCGGCGGCGGCCGCGTCGGTACGGTCACGCGCGAAATTAAAGCCAACCAGGTGACGGTTTTGTCGTCGAATGACGGTTCAGCCAGTTGGAGCTGGGAGGTCAGCCAGAGCGAGAAGAAGCAAGATCTGGGTATCCAATTACTGGCCGATGATCCCATCGTCGTGTCGGTCGTGACAGCCAAAAGCCGTGCGGCCGACGGTTTTGCCGTAATCCCGCGCCGTCTGCTGGGCCGTGACTACCTTCACGTTGGCTATTATGACACCCCGGGTGTTTTCAATACCTTTAATGGCAGCGGCTTTATTATCGTTGCCACTGAAGACGGTACGTCGGTCACATACGATCTTAAGGGCATCGATGTAGGCGACGGCAAAACGGAAGGGGGACGTGAGATCGGCGAACGTGAGACGGTTACGCTTGCGGCCGGCCAGGTATATATGGTAAAAGGTGACGGCAAAGCCGATCGCGGTACATTCGACCTCACCGGTTCCCGTATTACAGGCAACAAACCCTTCGGGATCGTTTCATTCCATGAGCAGGTTATTCTGCCGGCTGCGGCCCAGTTTTCGCGCGGCGGTCTGGCCGAAATGTTGCCGCCCGTCAGCTCTTGGGGGACGGAATTGATTTCACACGAATATATTGGCGGCGCTTCCCAGGGTACTTATTATCGAATAGTCGCGGCGAGAGACGCCACGGCATACGAGGCGGTGTCAATGGGGCTCGACGGAGCGGTCAAGTCGCGAAAAAGCGGTTTGATTGCCAATGCCGGCGAGTTCAAAGATTTTGAAAATGTCAATCCGCAGACCAACCAGGGCGCATTTCTGCGACAGATCGTCCACTGGACTGCCGACAAGCCGATTATGGTGATGAAGTATTCGATGGGTGAAAACTTTTTCGATGCGCGACCTTATATGCTTGCTGTGCCGCCGCTCGGGCAAACGTTGTCATTTGGGAGATTTGTGGTTCCGCCGGATGCTTCCGGCAACCGTCTCCATATATTTGCCGAGGGCGACCCCGACGATCCTGAGAAAAAGAAACGGCTTAGCTTGTTAATTAATGGTCAGTCGGTCGCCTCGAAGTCACCGCAGTTTCTGGTGGCACGGGTCGGTGAAACAAACTTTTTCTATGCCAACCTGCAGGTGGAGCCGGGCGCGTATACCCTTGAAGGAGACACCCGATTTACGGCTTATGCCTATGGCGATATCTCCGGCGGCGGCGGCTTTGCGCTTGGCGGCTATGGCTATCCCGTCGCGACGGCGGTCAATCAGCTGGCGGCCAATGACACGCAGGCGCCCGAGGCCAGCTTTAAGGAGAGCTGCGGCCGCTTTGAAGTTACGGTTACGGATAATGAAGCGATCGCAGCCGTGGAGTTTTACCACGAACAAAGCGTTAACGCATTTTTCGAGTACGTCACACCGGTCGAAGTGCTTAAGAACTATGGCGTCAAATCCTTCAAATTTGCTGTCGAACCGGATCCTGAAAACCGTACCAGTCCGGCAACGGCAGTGTATGGAATTCTCGACCGCGCCGGTAACCGGGACATTCTGACTGTTAACATTCCGGCCGCCTCGGATTTTATTGAGCTGGAGGACTCCCGTATCCGCTATTCGGGTGTTCTGCTGGAAGAATCGAAAACCGAAACGTTGACAATTGTCAATCCTTCGGAAGAGTCAATTCGCGTGGAAAGCCTGGAACTGCGAACCGGAACTGTCTTTGAGATTATCTCTGATGTTCCCAAGCCTTTCACTATTCCCGGCAACAATGGCCAGTTCACTTTTGATGTTCGCTATTCGCCGGCCGCGGAAAGTGTTGATGGAGAGTCTGATACCGACACTGTGGTCGCAACGACGACCTGCCGTGAATATGTACTTGGGCTGCTCAGTGGCAGTGGTGTTGCGCCCCATATTCAAACAGAAGGTGGCTGGGATGCCGGCAACGTCACTTGCGAGACCAAGGTCTGTTTTGACGAGAATGATGACGTGCAAATCGTTATTCGCAATACCGGTACGGCTGATCTTACCATCACCGATTATGTTCTCGACGATGGAACGCCCTTCGACCTCTCTCAGGTTTCGCCCGCAATTGGTGAAACCCTTACGCCGGGTGAAGAGCGCTTCGTGACGAACATTTGTTTCGAGCCGATTGAAGAAGGTCAATATCAGACCACAGTTCAGGTAATGAGCGATGCCTTGGGTGACGAAACTGTTAATAGCTTTCAATTTGATCTGCAAGGCGAAGGCGTCTGTCTTGTCGACGATGTCACTGACCCAAGATATGAAGGCTATCTGCTTTCGTCCAGCGCACCCAACCCGGCCGACAATACAACGACTGTCCGTTACACGCTGGGTGGCGACGATCATGTACGCCTGGATCTTTTCGATGCTCTCGGCAACGTGATTCAGACACTGGTGGACGAACAGCAGACAATCGGCGAGTATGCAGTTAGCATAGTGACCAAAGAACTTCCTTCCGGCGTATATCATTATCGTCTGAATGCAGGTCCTTTTTCTGCAACCGCTTCCTTCGTCATTGCGCGTTAAATTCCTGTCTCACGACAGTTAATCTTAGGAGTTTGAATGAGATGCCCCTTTATCTAAAGGGGCATTTTATTTGCTCTTCGGCAAAAAACACGCGGACGGTAGGAGGCCGATGCGCAGAATTCATCCAGCGGGATGTTGCTGACACACTTAAACAAGGCAGCCGGTATGAAGTGATAGTAAACAACATTCTGGCGAGCTGTCAGTACTGTGGCCGGATCTTATTGCAGCGGAGTTGCGCGTGTGTTTCCGGCAGTGCGTCTTGCACCGGGCAGAAATTGCCAGCCTTTGAGTTTGAAGTGAAGCCGACTCAATCCGCAATCGAGCTCTGGCAGCGTTTTGCGTACTTGCGACCGTAATAATCAACGCTATCTATCGAGCCAATCACAGAGCCGGCGACGGCTTCTTGAATTCTAAGACAACACAGCTGCATCTCCGTGCGGACCCGGCTCAAAACTCGATTTGTACAAAGCCCGATTTTCGGTAGTCGAACTAACCGGGATCAATCTGATACTGCATCCTGAACGATGCATAATTTCACAACTATTGATTTAGCAATAGTTGTGATTATTTGTCAATGAGGCTGACACGAGAGTTATTTTTCACCAGCGAGTGTCACAATGAGCATAATTGCAAAGAAGAGAATGCTTCACTGATGAGTCTGCCGTTGGTATCCTCGCGACCGGAGGCGATCGCCACGACCGCGCCCTCTATTCTCCCAGTCAAAAATTTGCGCCAGTAAAAGCTTTAGCACGCATCTATGCTGCCTGCCCGACTCTAATCGATGCGAATACGGACCACGATGCGCCGCTCGGGTAAAGCTGTGATTAGGAGCTTGCCGCAGGTACATTCAGCCGATTCTGCGGCTCGCATCGACGCGGAAGGCTGTCGTTAAGCTGAGGAATGTCGAGATCGTCGGCAAGGATGAACTGCACAGACGGAGCAGAATTGCAGGAATGACTGTGGCTGCCGATATTGGTATTGCCGGCGATCACGCTCGCTCATCAGATGGATGTCAGTAGTGTTTGTCGACAGGCCTCGGCGCGCTGCCATCGCGCTGCCGACTCAGCGTCTTCCGGCGCGGAGAGCTGAATATGCGCAAGCACCACGCTATCACCCGGACGGTTCATCCCCGCCTTCGCCTGAATCGAATCGCCGCCGCGCCGCCGCGCCGATTTGTCCGTGGCGACAATTCTGCGAAGAGTCGTGACTGCATTTCCGGCTGCTCTGCCGGCAGCTGATATCAGGCCTCGCTTTGTGACAATTTATTGCATTGCGGCATTGTAGAGAATTGTAGCGTTCGTCAGATAGAGAATAGAGACAAGAGACAAACCGAGTCAAAAAGAAGCGCTTAGGCAAGAGTGACGCGATTGGAATGTTATTACGAGACTTGCGCTGCTTTGCAAATGGGGACCAAATCACTGACAGCTTGCAGACTATCGAGGCACCTTCAATTCTGCGTACAAAGTATCAACGTGTCGCACATTCAAAAAAGAAGAGAGGCATTTTATGACCATTTGTTACGGGAACGCATTCCAACGTTTCCTGCTAGTGCTAACGGGCCTATGCTGTATCGAGCTTGGATGTTATGGCCCCACTGTTGTGGCTCAACCCGCCGAAACCATTCTCAGTAATTCGATGATCGCCAAGGAGTTTTGGTTTGCGATTCCTCCTACCAAGCCTTGGGGATCCGGAGGCGCGCCGGTGCTGGAGATTTATGTTTCTTCCTTCGAAGATACGGAAGTAACGTTGGAAGTACCGCGAATCGGCGTAATTATCAAAAAAGAAGTTCGCGCCGGCGAGGTAACGACCTTTACCTCCGACGACAATTCGGCGCAGTGGTCCTGGGAAATTGACGAGAGTGAAAAGAAGTTGGATGTCGGCATCTTTATGCATGCCGACAAGCCCTTTGTCGCCAATGTACTGACTAAAAAAATCAGAGCCGTCGATGGTTTCGCCGTGATTCCCCGCCGCCTGCTCGGCCGGGAGTATACCCATCTCAGCTATTTTGACTTTCGGGGCCGCAACGGAACGGTCTTGCGCAATGTGCGTCGTGGTTCCGGCTTCGTCATCGTCGCGACGGAGGACGGGACGAATGTCACCTACACGCTGGATGGGATCGGCAGTGGTGAAACCGAAGGCGGCCGTGAGATCGGCGAACGCGAAACAATCCAGTTGCAGCGGGGGCAGGTGTATATGGTGCGCGGTGACGGGCAATCTCAGCGCGGCACGTTCGATCTGAGCGGATCGACGATCAACGCATCAAAGCCCGTTGGCGTCATTTCTTTTATGGAGCAGGGCACCGTGCCCGCCGCCGGAACATCACAAGCGCTGGGCGCTCTGAATGAGATGCTGCCGCCGACGGCTGCCTGGGGCCGCAAGTTTGTATCGCTGGAAATAACCGGCCGCAATTCCGATCAGCGCAGCTATTACCGTATAATCGCCTCCGAAGACAACACCGGCTATGAAGCATTGGTGCTGAATCGCAACAGTCTTGAACTCGAATCGCGCAAGACGGGAGTTCTGTCACAGGCGGGCGACGTGAAGGACTTCGAGCTTGCGGACCCGCGTTCCGATCCGGGTGCCTTCCTCAACGGCGTGGTTGTGTGGACTACCACTCATCCCGTCTTGTTGATGCAATATTCTTTCGGTGAGAGTTCCCAGGATGCGCGGCCATATATGTTTCAGGTGCCGCCAACGGAACAGACTGTTCGCAATGCGCTTTTTCAGGTTCCCGCCGAGGCTACGGGCAGCCGCCTGCATCTCTTTGTCAAAGGCGATCCCGAAGATGAGGAATTCAACCTCCTGAAATCGGTCACTCTTAATGGACAAAATGTATCCAGTCTCTTTCCGAACTTTCTTGGCAGCCGCATCCCGGGTACAGATATGTACTTCGCAAGTCTGCAAGTCGAGCCCGGGGCGTACCACGTCAAGGGTGCCACCGGTTTTGTCGGCAATGTCTACGGCATAACTACGCGCGGCGGCTACGGCTTTCCGGTTGCGATGGCAGTCAATAAGACCAATGAGTTCGATGCGATCGCGCCGCGCTACACTACGTCCGAGGAGTGCAGCCGCATTGAAGTAAAGGTCGTCGATAATGAGCAGGGACCCGCTGACGAGGAGCCCCGTCAAATTGATCAGGGTGTCGCCCGGGTTGGCCTGATAGCGGAGCGCAGCATCAATGCCGAACTGGTATTTATTACGCCTCCTGAAACCCTGGAACGATTCGAAGGCATCAATTCCTTTAGTTTCCGACTGCAGGCGATCGATAGACAATCCGGCGCTAAGGCCGTATTTTTCGCACTCGACAGGGCCGGGAATTTGATGATCGACAGCCTCGACATTCCGCCCCTCGCGGAAATCATCGAGCTTGAGCAGTCTCGCATTGACTTTGCCGACGTACGTCTTGGTGAAGCGCCGGAAGCGACTATGAGTCTGACCAATCCAACCGGCGAAGCCATTACCGTCAATTCGCTCCGCTTGCAGGAAAGCACGGTGTTTACTATCATCGACGGACCGAACTTTCCGCTAACGCTGGCTCCCAATAGCCCGGTCGAATTCAGAGTGCGCTACATTCCGGTGAATGAAGACAGTGACGGAACGCTTCCTGATATCGATTCGGTGTTGGCCTCGACGGATTGCAACGATTACGTATTGGGCCTTGTCCGGGGACGCGGCGTTGCCTCTCATATTCGCGTGGGATCGTCCTGGAATGCCGGAACCGTCGAAATTGGCAAGCAGATTTGTCATACCGAAGGACTGACTATCAACAACTTTGGTACCGCAGCCTTACAGGTGAGTGATATTACAGGCATTGCACCGCCTTTCGACATCAGTGCTCTTGACCCGGGGCTTCCCTTCACGGTCCCGCCCGGCGAATCGATTCAGCTAAAGGGAATGTGTTTTACACCCGAAGCAACGGGCGATTTTGAAATTACCGTGGAGTTTGTCTCCGATGCCACCGAGCCCGGCGATGCCATGAACGAGTTTCGTTCAACCTGGGCGGGCAAGGGTGTCGATCCCGACAATCCGCCCAGCGATGTGAGCGATGCTCGCTTTCCCGGCTATATCCTTCGTAGTAGTTATCCTAATCCCGCCGACGGGAACACAACGATTGGATTCACGCTTGCTGCGGCAGGACCGACGCAATTGAGTCTTATCAGTCCGCTCGGCAAACAGGTTGCAGTCCTGGTCGACGATTTTCTGCCCTCGGGCGATCACAGCATATTGCTCGATACGAAATTGTTGACGCCCGGCATGTACTACTATCGATTGCATTCCGGCGAATTTAGCGCGGCGGCCGCATTAATTGTGGTGCGCTAGCTCAAGAAACCCGATTGTTCAGCGACCATTCAAAGCGAAGTCAGCAATGGCTTCGCTTTTTTTTGCCCCGAAAGATTCATTTGTTCCTTGATTCTCATGAGTGCATCACCGACGAACTCCATCGAAACGGAGCAATGCCAGCGGCAAAAAAATTTACCGAATGGCTAAACTTTTATTTCATGGGGGTTTACTTTATGCAACATTTGTCTTAACTTATCCAGCAATTGCCGGGGAAAATGGCTATCAAAAAGTCGTATGAGTTGAATCAAAAGACTCGTATCAGTCATTAACTCGGCAACTATACGAGTACATTGTCCCGCCTGATATGAATCGTTTTCTTCTGATTGTCTTTGTCGGATGCCTTGCATTCGGAACAACGGCGACTGTGTATGCGCAGGAGGGCGCTGCCGACATCGATTCCTTCATTGCAGTCGATGGAGCCGGTCACACTGAAGCAGTGGTCGCCAGCACATCGGGGCGTGAGTTCTGGCTTGCTTTGCCGCCGGTGCTGTCAGCCGAACGTGAAGGTAATGCCTCGCGTTTCGAGATTCATGTCACCTCGGAGTTTGAAACAACGGTTACCCTGGAGTTGGCGTATTCCGTCAACAGTCGTCGATTCACCAAAGAAGTTACACCCGAAAAACCAGCCATTTTTTCGTCAAGACAGAATGAAATTCAGTGGGAAGACGAAATCTTCTCGACGGAAATCGAACGAGTGATGACGAAAGGAATCCTTGTCAGTTCTGATTTTCCGATCAATGTTCATGTCTATAGCTCCAAAAATCAATCGACCGACGGATTCCATGTGTTGCCGGCACATGTGCTAGGCACCGACTATATGCACCTTGGCTACTATAACTACAATTCATCCTTTTTAGGGGATGAAGGGCGCGGCTCCGGCTTCGTGATCGTCGCCACCGAGGATAATACAACGGTCGAATTTACCTTGTCGGGTCGCGGCATCGGACGCAGCCACAAATACAAACGTATCGGTGATCCGGCGACAAAGATTGTGCTGCAGCGCGGTCAGGTTTACGCTCTGCGCACTCATGTAGACTCCTCTGAGAGTTTTGATATCAGCGGCACCCGGATCAGTTCCGATAATCCGATTGCCCTGCTGTCATTTCATTCCGAGTCCATTGTCCCGCTCGCCTCCCAGAGCGTAACGCCGTCGTATATGGTGGAAATGCTGCCGCCTGTTTCTTCCTGGGGCACGAACTTTGTCACCCGCCGCTTCGGCAATGGCGCCACAGAGGAAGGCGACTACTTTCGTCTGCTGGCGGCTGAGGACAGCACGGTTTACAAGGTGCATGTCTACAACGAGCTGACGGGTGAGCTTATCTGGCAAAGCTCGAGTATTTTGCAGCGGGCCGGAGACTGGAAAGAATTTGCCGAAGTGGATCCCGAAACTTCGGGCGTCGCGCTGATCGGCGGCATCTCGGTGTGGGAAACCAACAAGCCGGTGTTGTTGATGCAATACGGGATTTCGTCGCAACAGCGAGCAATTAGTCCATTTACCGTTACGATTCCCCCGATAAAACAATATATCCAGGGTTCAGCCTCATTTTATGTGCCGCCCGGACTGGGAACGATTCATTTGTTTGCCATCGACGATTCCGAAGACGACAACAAAGAGTTGCTGCAATCGGTGTCGATCAACGGACAATCCATCCAGAAACAAGTATCGGGCTTCATCACAAATAATCGCGCGCCGGGAACCAATGTTTTCTGGGCGGCGATTCCGGTAGATGGCGATAGGACCTACTCGCTGTCAAGCAAAGCGAAAATCGCAATGTATCTCTATGGCGGCACGGCTACCGGTCATTACGGCGTGCCTTTATTCAGCTCCGCTTTCAAGATTGATCAGCTCGATACCCTGGCGCCTCAATTGTTCAAAAATGTAGTCTGTGGCGACGTGCAGGTCATAGCTACGGAACAGCGCAATGGTCGTCAGACGGATGAGTTTCCTCAGATTGATCAGGGAATTGCGCTTATTGAACTGGATCCCACCTTTCTGTCGAATTTCAGCCTCAGTTTGTTGACGCGGCCAAGAGTGCAGCCTCATAAGAAAGAAGGGCGCTTTGAATTCACCCTGAACGTGGTTGACAAGCTCCGCGATGGCTGGGCGGCCTACAGTGTTACCGACCGGGCCGG
Organism: Candidatus Kapaibacterium sp.; assembly: GCA_028284775.1. Taxonomy (GTDB): domain Bacteria; phylum Bacteroidota; class Ignavibacteria; order Kapaibacteriales; family UBA7675; genus JANQRB01. The sequence continues at coordinate 62,297 of JANQRB010000073.1, forward strand.
CAACCGGATCGTGGACACCGTCTGGTACACCACGACCGGAGAGAGTGTTGTCACCGACCGCCCCGTCCTTGACTACGGCACGGTTCGCAAAGGTGAAAAAGCCCGCGATACGATCGTGCTGCATAACACCGGAATTAACCTGCTGACCATCGATGAAATCTATCTCAAGAGTAACAACCGACGGTTGTTTCTCCTGGATGCCCTTCCTTCCAAAATTGTTATTCCGCCCGGCCAGACCTTCAATGTGCCGATTGAATATCAGCCCCTCCGCGCCAGCAATCAGAGTGATCGCGACTCCCTGTTTGCATCCACCTATTGTAATACCTTCCCGCTGGCGGAGCTCCGCGGCCGTGGCATTATTGCCCAGGCGATTACCGAAGACATCGACTTTGGCGAAGTATACCTGGATGAAACCGTCTGCCTCGATGAAGGCATCAGAGTGTGTAACAACGGTGAAGATACACTGGTTGTGACAGGTATTTCATTGCTGGACGAACAAAACAATCTCAGTCAATTTATCTTCAAAAATAAAACAATCGAAGGTGGATTGCCTGTATCGATTGCTGAAGGCGAGTGCCACTATTTTAATGTTGCCTGTTTCCGACCCTCGGAACTTGGGGAACAGTTATTGAGTGTCACGATTTATACCCTGCACGGCGAGGGCGACCGTAGCTCACACTGGCGAGGAGTCGGCGTTCGCAAGCCCATTGCCACTTCCGTGGACGGAGGAGAATGGAGAGCGGGCGAGGTACTGGCGCAAAATCAGCCTAACCCGGCCAGGACACTAACGCGCATTCGATACCGGGTTGAAGCGCCCGGCAAACTGACCCTGGAACTGTTTGACTATCTCGGTCGATCGGTAACAACTGTTGTAGATGAGGCCTTTCACATGCCAGGCGAATATACCGTTGAGCTTCCCGTCGCGAATCTGCGCGCCGGAGTCTATTATTACCGCTTACATACCGCCGGGCAAAGTTCGCTGCGATCGATGGTTGTTCGCTAAAGAAACTTGTCGCAAGCTTTTATCCGCGGGTTGCTTGTCCAGGCCTGGAATTGTCTTGGCCAAAAGTTGTCGGAAATTGGGTTTCTCGTCGCGGTCGGCATCAATGGAATCAAGCGTCTGCTCGTCGTGCTTTCATCTTGAAGTCAGCCATCTCAGCAATGGCATTGGTAAAGACTAGAAGCGCAGCAACTGCGAACGATTCATCTACCTTGCAGAAATCTCAATAATTTGACATCTTCGCAATGCCCCTCCGCGAGCAAAATTCGGAAGCATAGATTGTGGTCCGCGAGGCACTCAATGCACGCCGATTTGATGCGAGAAGTTTCCCGACTGCCTTCCTCTGCTGCCCACCGTTCGGCGATACATGACCTTTCGTGTGTCGTTCTGCTGCCCGTAATTGCTGTGCGGCAATCCAATTCAACTCAGTGGCGGAACGTTTCCTCATGACACGTAGTTTGGCTGGAATGCAACGTCAATCATTGTAGACAGATGATCGAATCCACTATACAGTCCGGACATCCCCTACGCTGGCAAGGCGTTGTGCTCGTGGCGTGTATGCTGTCGGCAGCTGCGGTGAAGGCTGCGCCCAAGTCGCATCCCGATGAACTTAGTGTTATGCCGAGCTACGAGTACTGGCTTGCAATTCCACCCAATGAAGTCTCCGGCTACGGTCTTGAGGTTGCCCTCGAAATCCACGTCGTCTCTCAACAGGCTACGACGGTCCGCTATGAGATCCCGGCTCTGGGGATCAGTACCACCGCACAAATCGCCGCAGGCTCCAGTGTCCGATTCTCGGCTGCCAACGGACTCCTGCCTTGGTCGATGGAGCATCGCAGCAGTGAAGAAGTGGTAAACCTGGGCGTGCACCTTCAGGCCGATGACCCGGTGAGCGTCTACGTCTTATCTGCCCGCGAGTTAACGTCCGATGGCTATACCGCCGTGCCGGTCAGTGCCTGGGGGACCAGCTATCGTCATCTGGGATACTACGACCATTCTGAAGATGTCAGCGATCCGCAAACGCATCGCGCGGGCGGTTTTATAGTCGTTGCGGCCTATGACAGTACCAAAGTGCAGCTCAAGCTACAGGGTCGCGGTGTTGGCTCGACACCCGGCGGCGCAACTCTCGGCGACGAGATTAATATCATGCTCGATCGTGGCGAAACTTACATGTTGAGCGGCAGCGGCAAAGTTTCCGATTTCGATATCAGCGGCAGCAGCATTGAAGCCGACAAGCCCGTGGGGCTTCTGTCCTATCACATGCGCACGATAATTCCGATAATCGCGGGACGGGGCTCCCGGGATCATCTTTCGGCTATGCTTCCGCCGGTCAACGCCTGGGGAAGACAGTATGCGGCGGCGGAATTCGATCGCAACCAATACGGCGACTATTTCCGGGTGATGGCTTCCGAAGATGAAACTAAAGTCACGCTGCGCAGCTACGATCCGCTCACCCTGGCGCTCGAAGACGAAAGCAGCTTTGAGCTGGACAAGGCCGGCGAATGGCACGAATTGCTTGAGGTAGACCCGGAGGCCTTGCCGCGGCCTGTCTCCGTGCGCAAGCTCAGTGTATGGGAAGCGGACAAGCCGGTGCTCGTGATGATGTATTCCTACTCCTCCAGTTGGGATGAAGTCGGGACATACAGCCCCTTCATGATGCCGCTGACGCCGATCAACCAGTTTCAATCCGATTGCATCTTTGCCGTCCCCGAGTACAAGCTGACCAACATCTTCGATTTATTCGTCATGGTCGATGATCCCGCCGACCTGAACTCCCTGACCCTCAACGGCCTACAGATTGCGCAGCTCGATCCGAACTTTTTGACGCGCCGGATTCCAGGTGTCGGCACATACTGGACTCGGCTGACCCTGGGTGACGAAGGTGTCTTTGCGGTTAAAGGCAAGGCGCGCATAAGCGGTGTGTTGTACGGCACCGGCGACGGCCGCCTTTCCTACGGCTGGCCTGTCGGCCGCAATCCGCTTGGGACTTCCCCAGCGGATGAAATCGATACGCTGCGTCCGCGGATTCGGCTGACCGACAGCTTGTGTGGAGTCTTCAGCGTTACACTTAGTGAGAAACGCAGCGGCGGCGCTGATTCACCCCGGCAGGTTGACCAGGGCCTGGCCTCGGTGCACCTGCTGCCGTTGGAAAGTGACAACGTGAGACTCGACTATGTTTCCGAGCCGTATTTGGACAGCTATCGCAAAGTCGAAGAATTATTGGTTGAGTTGCATGTCGAGGATTTGCGTCAGGATGCGCGTGCAACGATGCGCGTTGCCGACCGTCTCGGCAACGACACGACGCTCAGCATCAGTTATGAAGCCTTGCGTGTGACGATTTCCGAGCGGGAGATTAGCTTCGGCAGTGTTATGCAGGGAAGGACAGCCGAAAAAGTAATCACGCTTCGCAATGAAACCTCCAGGCCGGTGGAGCTCAGCCGTCTGCGATTTAAGAATCATCCCGGTGAGCTGGCCATCAAAGAAGCCCGCTCGGGCCTGGTGCAGCTGGAGCCTATGAAGGATACGCCGCTGACGATTATTTTGTCGGCGGCCAGCGCAGGCAATCTGAGCGACTCGCTCCTGGTGGGCGATGACTGCGTTCTGCTCGGCCTGGCAGCCCTCGATGCAAGGGTGAGCGCTGTGCCGGGGATACCGATCATCAACGCACACGATGTTGAGCTTGGTCACGTGACGGTCGGTTCGACGGATAGCATAGTGGCCTACATTCACAACACTGGAACCCAGCTGTTTACGATCGACAGCGTCACGGTTCCGAGTACGGACATTTTCTGTGTCAAAAACATAGACAAGACGGTCTTTTTCCCGCGCGAGATCGGGCCGGGCGAATCGCACGGCCTCACGATTCTCTTCAGCCCCAGGGAAGCAATTCGCTATTCCGATTCGTTTATGGTCCATAGTTCGGCCTTCGTCGTGGATAGCATCAGCTATTTTTCCGGGGTCGGTGTGCAGAAAGTCAGCGTTGGTATTGCCGAACGGCCACCCCCTTCGCAACAGCCAACCCTTGAGCTCCTTCCCGCACCGAATCCCGCCAATTCCCACACCGTTATCCGTTACGCGATAACGAGCCCGGGACAGGTTCGCATGCGTCTCGTCGATCCTTTGGGAGAGACAGTGCAAACTATTGCCGATGCCTATCATTCCGCTGGCGGGCATGAAATCGGACTGAAGCTGGGGCGTCTGGCACCGGGTCTGTATTACTGTGTCGCCGAGTGGGAAGGTCTCCTCGTGGTTCGAAAACTTATAGTTTTGCATTGATATCAGCCGCGAAGGGATGTACGAAGTCGGCCCTGCGCCGGCGAGATTGTTGAATGTCGCAAACACGTCTTTTGGGTTTACTTGGACTATACCCACTTAAAAAACTACTACGAAATCTCTTCTTTTATCCAGGGTGGAATTATGCTGTGTTTTTTACGCTTGCGAGTGTTGCTGGCGATATTGTTGTTTGGTAGCCTGCCGCTTGCTGCTTCTGGGCAGGAGCAACCCGAACCGCAATTCCCAAACTTTGCCAATGCCGGTTATGCCGGCACCGAGTTCTATTTTTCTTTTCCGCCGGCTTTTGAGCAGGCGGGCGGCAGCGGCAACGGTTTAATAATCTATGTATCGTCGCCTTATGAGACGGATGTGACCGTAGAAGTTGGGGGAATTGGCGTTGTGCGAAGTAAGCGAACAATTGCCAACGACGTTATAATGTTCAAATTAAGTCCCGCCGAAGGACAACCATTTAACAAATCAGGCAACCAGCCGGCCCCGAGTACGGAAATATACGAGGGGCAAGCCGTTCACGTCACCTCCGACCTGCCGATCCTTGTGAACGCCGCCACACGATTCAGATTTACCAGCGACGCCGCGGCAATACCTCCGGTGGCAGCGCTTGGACGCGAATATGTTATCTCATCCTACGCGGATATGAGCTCGTTGTATCCCGGCTTCAACCTGCCCAGCGAAACGGTCATCACAGCTGCCTACGATAATACGGAAGTGGAGTTTACCCTTGGCGGCAATCCCTTTACCATCTTAACGAACGGCATGAAATCCGGTGAATCAAAGAGCTTCCTGCTCGATGCCGGCGACGTGCTGGCGTTTGCAAGCAACGGTGGTGAGGCCAACCTGAGCGGCAGTTTTGTGAAGGCCACACGGCCTGTGTCGGTCATATCGGGCAATCAATGCGCAAACGTCCCGACGAACATTCGCTGGTGCGACTTTATTATGTCACAGGAATTTTCCGTTGACACCTGGGGTCGGCACTATCATGTCGGAAAAATTTCGGGGCGTGATCAGAGTGGCTGGATCAAAGTCTATGCGAAAGAGGCCAATACGACGGTGTATCTGAACGAACGTGTGTTGGGAATTATTAGCCAGGGCGGCGGCGGACAGGAAGGAGTCGGTTTTATTCATCGCCAGGTCGAGACGGGCCCCGCGAGCTCCAATACGATCTGGGCGGATAAACCTATTTATGTCGTCTTTTACAATCCCGGTCAGGAGCTCGATGGCGGCACAACTGATCCCTTTCAAACCAGCCTGCAACCGGTGAGCCAGTATCAGAAGGAAATCTGGTTTCACATACCCGGTACGTCGATAACTAACTTTACGCAAAACTGGGCAAATCTGATGTTTCCCGTCGATGAGAACGGAGTGGTGCCCGATGATCTGGAGTTTGCCAGGTTTAACGGCGGTCAATGGCAATGGCAGCGGGTGAAGGACCTCTATGGATCCGCGCCGGGAGATTTACTGGCTGACGGACCGGAAAGCGACGAGCACTATGCCATGAAAACCCTGGTGTTGCCGGGCATCGGCGCGTATCGTTTTCGCTGTTCAAAACCGATCGGTGTGCTTATTCATGGCGCCCAAGATTTTGATACCTATGGTATGACGCCCTATGCGCGCGCCTGGAATATCGAACTGCCCGATGCCGAAGCTCCGCAGGCGCAGTGGACGCAAGGCTGCGGCGGCGAAGTGATCGACGCTGTTGTCTCCGACCCCGGCGACAAAGACGCCAAGTCCAATCTGTCTATCGTTCGTTTGATCCCCGAGAACAGCTTCAACTATACGCTTGAAGTCCGCGATTTTTTTGTCGGTATCGATTCGACCACCAGTTGGAGCCTTGAAGTTCAGGATCTAAACGAAGCGGCCCGCGCTCAGCTGCTCTTTGTCGATCGCAGCGGCAACCGCAGCCTTGAAGTCATTGAGTACTTTCCGGTTGATGTCAGCGTATCGGAGCAACGTGTCGATTTCGGCACGGTGCACCGCGGTACCAGTCCGGAGCTGACGCTGCGTATCACGAATCATTCCGTCGGCGCACCATTCGTTGTATCACGCCTGGAGCTTGCCGAACAGCCGGGCGCTTTCGAACTGCTCGATCCGCCGGCCCTGCCCTTCTCGCTCGCAGCCTTCAGCGACGAAGGCACGGATCACTTCCTCGATCTTAGGATTCGTCTCAACGCAGACGAAATCGGTGAATTCAGCGATCGTCTCGTCTTTGCCGACGACTGCGACTTTCGCCAGTTCACCGACATTACAGCCGTGGTGGAAGCCTCTATTATCCTCGCCTCCGAGATAGATTTCGGCCGCGTAGCAATAGGTGAAAGCGCGGAGGGCAGTGTGGAGATTCGCAACGCGGGCACGCTTCCGCTTAACATCAGCGGTATCATTGATCTCGGCAGCGAGGTGTTTGAACTCTTCTATCCGACAGAGCTGCAAAATCTGCCCTTTGCGCTGCCGCCCGGACAGTTTATTACCATTCCCCTACGATTTAGTCCGAAGGCCGAACAGCGCTATAGCCACCGCATTGAAGTCGAATCGGGCGCCGGTGAGGATACGGACAACATAATCGAGCTGGATGGTGAAGGCTTTGAAATCATCAATTCGGTTTCGGCATCCGAGCGGCAAGCTTTTGAAATCATTGCCGGCAGACCCAATCCTGTTCGTGATGAATGTCTGATCGAATTCAGCCTGCAGCAAGCCGGACACCTGAGCGTGATGCTCTACGATGCGCTTGGCAGACCTCTCGGGCTTGTCCTGAGCGAATATCGGGAGGCGGGCGTCCAGACGATGACGATCGACCTCAGCGATGTTGCCGATGGACAATATTACTTCCGCTTCGGCTTCGGCGGTTTCACAGCCTGGCAAGTCCTGACCAAGATTCGCTAGCTGTTGCATTGCGGGAAGCAGCGAGTAGATGAACAAACAAAGCCCGCAGATTGAACCTGCGGGCTTTACTGTATCCGGTATGCTGTGGACCGCTAACTAACTTGTATTTGATGTGTCTTCTGGTCAATTTTGTGAAATACTGCCTGTGCCCTCCGCTAACTATTAGTACCCACTTTTACTCGGTAACACGATGAATAATATTTGTTTCCGCCTATCTGTTCTTGCCTGCGCCCTGTTTATTGCTCCGCTTGTTCTTTGGAGCGATGACAAGTCGGCGGACAACTTTTCGATGATGTTCGACAATTCGAATGCGGGGCGGGAGTTCGTACTCTCCTTTCCCCCATGCTATGAAAACTCCTCGTCCGACAACTCGCATCGGCTGTATATCTCTTCGCCCTTTGCAACGCAGGTGACGGTTGAAATTCCGCGCTTAAATTACAGCGTTTCGAAGGTCACGACACCCTATGACGTTGTGGAGTTCACCCTGACGCCGGATGAAGCGCAGCCTTACCGCAAGGCGCCGCATGAGCAGCCGCCGGTGGAGCAGGTCTACAAACAGGCGGCGATTTATGTGACGGCGGGCGCACCGATCGTACTGTACGGGGTGACACGCTATCGCTTTACCTCCGACGGCTTCCTCGGTTTGCCGGTCTCAGCTCTCGGTACGGATTACATCGTATCGTCCTATGCCGATATGAGCTCCATATATCCCGGTCAATCCTTACCGAGCGAGGCGACCGTCTGCGCTGCCTTTGACGACACACGAGTCGAATTCACGCTAGGCGGCAATCCCGCCACGCAAACACCGGGCGGAATGAACCCCGGCGACACAGAAACCTACACGCTCAACCGCGGTGATGTCCTGGCGCTTTCGTCAATCGGTCCGGGCGCCGACCTTTCCGGCAGCCGGTTGATTGCAAGCAAGCCGGTCGCGGTCCTTTCAGCCAATTACTGCGCCAATGTTCCGCTTGAAACCCGTTGGTGTGATTACATCGTGGGCATGGAAAAGCCGACCAATAGCTGGAGTAAAGAATACCAGGTGACGCCTTTCCATGGCCGACTGGCGAATTCATGGATTAAGGTTTTCGCCAGCGAGCCAAACACGACGGTGTACCGCAATGGCGATGTCTTTGGCGTCATTCAGGAAGCCGGCGGCCTGGAAGGCGTCGGTCATCTCCACGCGCAGGTGGCTGAGGGTGAGCCGGGCGCTTTCACAATCTCCGCTGACAAACCGATCAGCGTGACTCAATACAACCCCGGTCAGGAGTTGGACAATGTCAAAGCGGATCCTTACAAAATCGAATTGACCCCGGTGGCACAGTATCTGAAAGAAATCTGGTTCAACACGCCTGGTATTCTGGGGGGGCTGGGTTTTGATAACAACTTTGTCAATGTAGTCTATGAGCTGGACGGCAACAATCAGATCCCGGTCGAACTCGAGCTGGGGCAGGTGGTTGATGGCAATATTGAATGGAATCCTGTCAAAGAGCTTTTCGGCGAAGCAATCGGTCATACATTTCCCCTCAGCGCCAATGGCAAGCGTTATGCCAGTAAGGCGCTCGAACTGCCGGGCGACGGCGTCTATGTCATTCGCAGCCTGACGCCCTTCACGGCCTATTCTTATGGCAGCTCGCCATTCGATACTTATGGCTTTGCGACCGGCAACCGCCTGGCGGATTTGCAAACCGACGATGATGATGCTCCTATCGCCGTTTTCGATAAAGGACCGGATGGCAGCATCAGCGGCAGCGTCAGCGATCCCGGCGGCGATACGAAACGCTCGAACCTGGCGGCCGTTCATCTCATTCCCTCCGCTTCCGAAAATTACAGGCTGGTGGTTAATGATTTTGTTCCTGGACAGTCGGATAAGGCCGAATGGTCGCTGCAAATTATTGATGCGGGGCAAAAAGCGCGCGCGCTGCTGGCATTCGTTGATCGTCGCGGCAACAGCTCAACCCTGGCAATCGGCCATAACGTAATCAAGATGGCTGTGTCCGACTACGATCTGCGCTATGAAGTAAAAAAGGGACAGCGCCTGGAGCGGACAATCAGGATCATCAATGAGTCCGATGAGGATAAACTGGTTCTGACGCGCCTCGAACTGGAGGACGGCAGCGCGGGCTTCCGTATCGATTCACCGCCGACTTTGCCGTTAACGCTGGATGCTTTTAGTTCTGAGGGCTCTTCTCATTATCTTGATCTTCAGCTCAGCTTCCTGGCTGAGAACAGCGGTTCGTACAGCGATCGCCTCGGAATCGGCAGCGAGGATTCATTCGAGTATTACACCGAACTCAGCGGAATTGCCCAGGCGGCAAAGATTGCAACGGCCGACCTGGATTTCGGCACGCTGCAGGTCGGCGACAGCCAGCAACTGATTGCCGTGCTGCGCAACAGCGGCCCTGTGCCCCTGGAAATCTCCAGCCTACAATTGCCGTCCAACCCGGCGTTCCGCGTGCTCGTTCCTGAACGTCTGCAGCAATTGCCGACTCTTGTGGAGGTAGGTGAAACGATCGATATCGAAGTAGAGTTTGCTCCTCAGATTCCCGGTGCCTACCAGGATGCCATCGTTTTCAATTCAGACGCTGAAAACGGCGACAATACAATCGCTCTCGATGGCGACGGAGTGCCGGGTTCGCCTACGAGCGTTGGGGAACTAGGCGGACCAATCAGTTTTCTGGGGGCTGTTGTGCCCAATCCCGTTCGTGACTTTGCCCGCATCGACTATCAACTCAGGACGCCGGGCAATCTCTTTGTTCGCATCCTGAGCTTACGGGGAGATGTGGTTAAAACGCTTTCCTCGGGCTATCGGCCCGCCGGAACGGGTACGCTGCGTTTGTCACTTGTCGAGTTGCCGGCCGGACTGTACTATTATCAGTTGGAGATCAACGGTACGACACAGACGCGCAAGCTGATTCGCAGGAACTAGCACGCAAATGCCGTCGCCCTGCAATGCATGAGCGCCTGGCCTGCACCATTGATTAACATTGGAAGATTCGTTTTCGGCACTAAATGAACGAGCGGAATGAAAGACGTACTTTCACTCCGCTCGTTCTACGTTTAAAGGCCGCCGTTGTCGGATGCTTGTTCCAGCAGCAGACGGACCTGCTCGGCATCTTCAGCGGTATCGACCGCAACTAAGGTCTCCTGGATTTCAAGGCAGTGATACCAGACGCCTTCTTCAAGCAGCCGTAGCTGCTCCAGATGCTCGATTCGCTCCAGTGGGGAAGGCGGCAGTGACACAAACTGTTGCAATGCCGCCCGGCGGTAGGCGTAAAGTCCAATGTGTTTGAAGTATTGAACATAATTGTCACTGTCATTACTGCGCGTCAAGGGCACCGGCGCGCGCGAAAAATACAATGCCCGGTCTTTCGCTGTTTTCACAACTTTAACGACACTGGGATTGTGAAACTCGCGCATATCATCGCAGCGTTGGACCGGCGTTGCAATCTGGGCGGAAGGGTTGCGCTCCAGGGCCTCGATCAAGCTGTCGACAGTTGCGCCCTTCAGAAGAGGCTCATCGCCTTGAATATTGACGATGATTTCATAGGAATCGGACAGCATGGCGGCCGCTGCGGCGATGCGGTCGGTGCCGGAGTTGAATGCACCTTCAGGCATTACGACGGTGGCGCCAAAGCTTTCACATTCATGGCGAATACGCTCGCTGTCGGTGGCAATAAACAGGGCGTCGAGTAACTGCGCTTCTCGGGCCCCTTCCCACACGCGCTGAATCATCGTTTTGCCACACAAGTCTATGAGAGCTTTGCCCGGCAATCGCGTCGATTCGTAGCGAACAGGAATGATGCCGACAGCGCGATTCTGAGAGTTCATTTTTCTAAGCGCGAAGAACCGTCTGCAAAATCTGACTCAATAGCGGCTGCAGCATGCAATGACGGCGCCTGTGAATCGACATCGTCTGTCTCTACTGTCGAATCCTCGACCGGCCGGGCCGAGGGCGCTGCGTTGTTCATCGTGTTACTGTCGTGTTGGCTGCGGATACGGGCACGTCCACGCTGTATCTGCTCGTTGAACGCATCCGTTTCCTGCTGGGATATATGGAGCAGTGCAAGCTCCGTAATACAGAATCTCAATTTGCTACGACTGTTGTTGTGGATTTCGATAATTGACTGTAAACACTCTATTCACATAGAGAAAACACAATTTACGAATTATGCTCAAACTTTGGGGATTGATTTGCAGATTCCTTGGAATTCAGTAGCTGAGCGATAGCGTAGCGCACCTGCTCCATGGCGGCCCGCTCCTGTTCCTTGCCGGGTGTCGCAAGCGCTGGAATCGGTTTGCCGATGCAGAGGCGAATGGTGCCCGACCTGATTTTGCTGCTGCCGGCTTCCATAATGGAAGCGCTGCCCACAAGAGCCACAGGAACGATTGGCTTTTGTGCCCGCGCCGCCAGGAGAAACGCGCCACGCTTAAACGCAGCAAGCCGACCATCTGTCGAGCGAGTACCTTCGGGGAACACCAAAACGGAAGAACCGCTGCGAATGGCTTCCGTTGCCCTGGCGATACTCTGCATACCATCGCGCGGATTTGAGCGGTCGACACCGATAAACGGCGACAGGCGCAATTGCCAACCGAAAACGGGGATGCGTTCTAATTCCCGCTTGTAAATAATGCGGATGCGATCGTCTATGCCGGCCAAAAGCGCCGGAATATCGAAATAACTGCTGTGATTGGCGGCGTAGACATAACTTTCGTCAGGCTGAAGGTGCTCGCTTCCTTCAACCTCCAGTTTGATGTTGCTGACAAACAAGAATGAGCGCGACCATCGACGGGCCAAAGCGAAGTACGTCCTGCCGCGGCGATCGAAAGGCATACTCAATGTTGCCAGAACGCTGTAAAATATCGTTACTACCGCAATTCCGAAGATCTTGAAGATACTTGTCATAGGCACGGAGGAAGGCCGCCGATTCAAAATTTTGTCGGGGCCAAGTTACGGAAAATCGCTGAGAGTCCAACCGCCCGGCAGGCGTTCATAGCGGCGAAACATCATCCGGCGGTCCGGGGTTTGAACCTGAGCGTATTGCTGTCTGCGTCAGAATTCTTCAAGTTGAAGGTCAGAAGTACAGCCAAGGTTCACCAAACGACTTTCCAGGCCAATCATCATCATGAACAGCTTGCAATTCGCGGCTAATGGACGGAATTCTCGGCGTAGATACATGCAGCAGAAGCGATGGGCTCGGAGCGATCGGGTTTTTGGGTCTGCAGAAACCGGGGCGAACATCCAGCGAAACGCATATAATAGTTTTGGCCTTCGCTCGTGAACTAATAATCGCAGGTATCGTTGCACATGTATTATGAAGTGATCACTATGGCAGGCAAACAACTTCCAGGCTCTTTCAACGAACTATTGCGCAAAGCTGATCGTCCGATACTTGTGGATTTTTGGGCCGAGTGGTGCGGTCCTTGTCGCGCCTTGGGGCCGGTCGTTCAGGATATTGCCAGGTCCTATAAGGGGCGGCTGTATGTAGTCAAAGTCAATATTGACGAGAAGCCCGGCCTTGCCCGCCAGTATAATATCAGTTCGATTCCCGCCCTGAAGCTCTTCCACGACGGCAAAATCATCTGGGAGGGACTCGGCGCGATGAATTATCACAGTCTCGCGACCGCTCTTGACCAGAAACTGGCGGCTGTCGCCAGCTAAAGATTAGTCGTACTGCAATCATCACAGTTAACCGATATTTAACGTGCTTTTTACACCGTCGTAATAATGTAATCCGGCAAACTGTCTTGGAGCTAGATCGCCGTATTGCGATTAATGGAATAATAATATTTAAATAATTCAATTTAACAACTCTTTAACCCGCTTGTAATACTCATCAGCTAAGTTTGCACCGTGATATTTTGAATGTAACGGCTTTCCCTTTTCACTAAATGTACTGAGTTTCCTTATGATTTATACCGTAAGGAGGATTGCTCTCGGAGCAATTCTGATGGCGGTCTTTGCCATCACGGCATTGGATACCCCTGCGCAAACGAATGCGGCAAAACAAACAGGCACAATTACAGGTTCGATCGTAGCGAAGCAGGACGGCAAACCCATTTCCGGCGCATCGATATTTCTGGTAGGGACCAAGATGGGTAGCTACTCGAATCCTAAAGGTCAGTTTAATGTCAAGCGCGTACCCGTTGGCAAGTACAACGTACAAATCTCCAGTGTCGGTTATCAGAAAGTGACAATTAAGGATGTCGAAGTCAAAGCGGACAAAGCCACAAAACTGGATGTTGCGCTCGAATCCGATGCAATACTTACGGAAGAAGTTGTTGTGGAAGCGCGGGCCTTGCGCGACAATGACAATGCCTTGCTGCGTGAACGTCAAAAAGCGGTGTCTGTGAGCGATGCCATCGCTGCGGATCGTATTGAGCAGTCGGGCGGCGGCAATGCCGGCGATGCCGTCAGTAAAATAACCGGAGCGTCGCTTGTAGATGGAAAGTATGTTTTTATCCGCGGGCTCGGCGATCGCTACAGTAATGTTCAGCTTAACGGCGCCTCGCTGCCGAGCACGGATCCGGATCGCAAGGCCGTCCAACTGGACATCTTTCCTTCCAATCTGCTCGACAATATCGTCACCGTTAAAACATTCACACCCGATAAACCGGGTGATTTCACCGGGGGGAGCGTCAACCTGGGTACCAAGTCTTTTCCGAGCGAATTTTTCCTGAAGTTCAGCGGCAGCCTGTCGTATAATTCCGAAACGACGTTTAACGATATTCTGACCTATCAGGGGGGCGACTCCGATTGGCTGGGTTTTGATGATGGGACGCGCGATCTGCCGAAGACCCTGCAAAATCCGGAAGTCGAAGTTCCCGCCCTCGGCACGCAAACCACAACTACCGAGGAACGGGCCCTTCTGCTTGACGAGCTTTCACATTCTTTCAATGATATTCTCGGCACCGAAACGAGCACCAGTCCCATTAACCAGAGCCTGTCGATTTCGGTTGGCACCAACAGCGACTTTCTCGGCGAAGACACTCCCGTCGGCATTCTGGCGAGCTTAACATACAAACGCTCCTTTGATTTTTATGAGGGCGGGCGCACCGCGCGCTGGAAGCTACTGGACAGCAATGCCACCGAGCTCAGCAATGAGTTGCGTCTGGTAGATTCAAAAGGCAGCAATTCAGCTGCCTGGGGCGGATTGCTGACGCTGGCGTATCAGCCGGGCACGAACCACGAGCTCAGCCTTAATTCGATGATCAACCAAAAGGGAAGTTCATCGGCGCGTTATCTGATTGGGCAGCTGCCCAACAACCTGCAAGAAAATCAGCGCTATGAAACACGCACCCTGAAATATTCGGAACGCAAAGTCTCGACCTTTCAGTTGAGCGGTAAGCATAGCTTCCCCGAGCTCTTCGAATCGAAGCTGGAATGGAATTCGACTCTAACTAATTCGTCGCAAAATGAACCAGATCTGCGTTTCTTAACAGATGATTTTTCGATTAACGAACGGAACGGTTCGATCGATACTTCCTACTTCATCTCGGAAAATCTCTATAGTGAGCCGGCCCGTTTTTTCCGCGATCTCGAAGAAGATCTGTGGGAGTCCAAAGTCGACATAGAGATACCGTTTACCCAATGGGATGATTTAGCGGCTTCGCTCAAAATCGGCGGCTTGTACTCTACAACGGACCGATCGTTCAGCGAACGCCGTTTCGTGTATCGAAACAGTAGTGATCTGGCAAGCTTTAACGGCAGCTTTGTCGATTACGTTGCGGAAGACAATGTCGGCATTGTTCGAGTCGACACGTCGAACAGCGGTTTATTGCGTTATCGCTTTGGCGCAGCCGTTCAGGAGGTCAGCGATCCGCGGAATGTGTACGATGCCGATCAGCAGATTTCCGCCGGCTATTTCATGCTTGACTTGCCATTGTTGCCGAACCTGCGGTTTATCGGCGGCGCACGTCTTGAGTCAACTGAAATCTCATTAATCAGCAGTGACACGAGCGTTGCCAAAGGCGATTTGAGTGAGACAGATGTCCTGCCCTCGCTTAACTTAATCTATGCGCTCGATGATGACATGAATCTGCGCTTTGCGGCGACTCAGACCCTTGCTCGTCCGACATTTCGCGAGCTGGCGCCCTTTGCTTCTTTTGACTTTGTGCGCGGCGATGTTCTGGTCGGCAACCCCGACTCCCTGAACCGGACACTGGTGACAAACCTCGACCTACGCTGGGAATGGTATGTTAACCCCGGCGAGCTACTCTCCGTCAGCGGATTCTATAAAGATTTCACTGATCCGATCGAACGTGTATTTCTGACCGACAACCGAGACATTCAACCGCGTAATGTGGATAACGCTCTTGTCTACGGTGTTGAGCTCGAAGCGCGCAAGTCCCTCGGTGACCTAATTGAATTACTGCAGAATTTCCAGATTGGCGCCAATCTGACTTTGATGGAAAGCGAAGTGAAAATCGGCCCAACCGAATTGGTCCGTATCCGCTCCACCCAGCCTGACGCACCCGATACGCGGCCACTGCAAGGGCAGTCGGAGTTTATCATCAATGTCGATCTGTTTTATAGCGACTTTGAGAGCGGCACGAACATCGGCCTGGCCTACAACATCTTCGGCGAACGCCTTGCAACGGTTTCGCTGGATGGGCCCGATGTTTTCGAACAGCCGCGCGGCACACTTAACCTGACGTTCTCGCAAAGCGTAGGTGATAATCTTACGATCAAAGCCAGCGGATCGAATCTTCTGGATACCGAGTTTAAGCAGACGCAGGAATTCAAGGGAACCGAGTATATCTATCAATCATACAACCTGGGCGTCGATGTATCATTCGGCGTATCCTATACCTTCAATTGATGTCATAATCTCGTGAAAGGCCGGTGATCGCGGATAGACGATCCGACGGCAGCGGACAATCAATGGCAAACGATATTGTTCTTCCGGACAAACGCACGACCAGTGTGTTTGCAGAGATCCTTATGCCGGTGCTGAGCCGTAGCTTCGACCAGTCCGCCAGGACAGGCTTGCAGATAACTTTTTCGGATGACTGTTCTGCCGGAAACGGGGCTTAAACAATTAACGAAATAAACGAATTTTTTCTTGACGAATTACTTACTGATCAGCCAACAGGAGTTTTGTATGAGACGAATCCTTACAAGAATGCTCCCATTGTTCGTGCTCTTACTACCCGTTAGCGTTCTCGCGCAGAACGTTATCGACATCAATGACGCGAGTATGGTCGGAGACATTACCTGGACAAATGACAATATTTATCGTATCACCGGACGCGTGTTCGTTGAAGACGGCGAAACGCTTACGATCGAGCCCGGAACGGTAATCTGGGGTGCCGAAGGCGATGGCTCCGAGGCCAGTGTGCTCGTAGTTGCCCGCGGCGGTAAAATTTATGCGCGCGGCACGCGCCGCAATCCGATTATCTTTACGGCCGACGGCGACGATGTTAACGACCCCTCCGACATTCTGCCGACGGAACGCGGATTATGGGGCGGCCTGATCGTCCTCGGCAAAGCCAGGATCAATACCGCTGCCGGCTCGGGTCAAATCGAAGGGATCGACCCGACCGAACCGCGCGGACAATACGGCGGCGACAACGATGAAGACAATTCCGGCGAAATCAGCTATGTCTCGATTCGTCACGGCGGCATTTCGATTGGCGCCGACAACGAAATTAACGGCCTGACGCTCGGCGCAGTGGGCTCCAAAACCGTGTTGCACCACATTGAAATTTATGCCAATCTCGATGACGGCATCGAGT
Organism: Candidatus Kapaibacterium sp.; assembly: GCA_028284775.1. Taxonomy (GTDB): domain Bacteria; phylum Bacteroidota; class Ignavibacteria; order Kapaibacteriales; family UBA7675; genus JANQRB01. The sequence goes on from JANQRB010000073.1 coordinate 79,200, forward strand.
GGTTCGGTGGAACCGCGAATGTTAAATATGCTGTAGCTGCCTTCTGCGGCGACGACGGCTACGACTACGACGAAGGCTGGCGCGGCAAAGGGCAGTTCTGGTTTTCGATCAACAGCCCTGAAAAGGGCGGGTCGGCCGGTGAACATGACGGCGGCACCAATCCGGAAACAGGCGAACCCTACGCCATTCCCACAATCTACAATGCCACCTATGTCGGCTCCGGCGTCGGCGCGCCGAATGCGAAGAACACACCCGCCCTTCACTTCCGCGACAATGCCGGCGGCAAATATTATAACAGCATTGTCACGGACTTTGAAGGCAAAGCACTGCGTGTTGAGGACCTGGCGCCCGAAAAAGGCGATGATAGCCGTGTTCGGTATGAGAACGGTGATCTTGTGCTGGCCAACAATCTCTGGTGGGGATTCGGCGGCGCAACGACGCTGGAAGACTTTATCGACAACTCTGAAAATGATGACGCGACCTGGCCCGCCACGCTGGCCGCCAGCATTATCAGCAATAATAACCAGATTGTCGATCCGCAGCTCACCAAGATTTCCAGAACCGACGACGGTTCCCTCGACCCGCGCCCTGCCGACGGCAGCCCGGCCTGGGACGACAGTAAGATTGCCGATCGGCCCGAGGATGACGACTTTTTCGAGACGGCACCCTACTTTGGTGCCTTCGGCCGCATCAACTGGCTGACGACCTGGACGGGCCTGGAGCACTACGGCTACGTTACGCCGGACCCGCAGAATATCGTGGACGTCAATGACGGCGATATCGACGGCGACGTAACCTGGACTTCCGACAATATTTACCGCTTGAACGGCCTCGTCTTCGTTGATGAAGGCGAATCGATAACCATCGACCCAGGGACGGTGATTTGGGGTGCGCAGGGAGAAAACTCCAACGCCAGCGCTCTGGTTATTGCTCGGGGCGCCAAAATTTTCGCCAACGGCACTGAAGACGAGCCGATTATCTTTACGGCCGAAGGCGATGATATCACAGACCCGACCGACATTCTGCCCAACGAGCGCGGCCTGTGGGGTGGTCTTATTATTCTCGGTCGTGCCGGTCTCAATACAGCCGCCGAAACGGGGCAGATCGAAGGTATCGATCCGACCGAACCGCGCGGCGCTTATGGCGGCACGAATGACAACGACAACTCGGGCGTCGTAACCTACGTTTCGATTCGTCATGGCGGTATTTCCATTGGCGCCGACAACGAAATCAACGGCCTGACCCTTGGCGGCGTCGGTGACGCCACGCGCCTCGAACATATTGAAGTATTCGCCAATCTGGATGACGGTATCGAGTGGTTCGGCGGTACGGCAAATGTCAAGTGGGCGGCAGTGGCTTTTTGCGGCGACGATTCTTATGACTACGACGAAGGCTGGCGCGGCAAAGGGCAGTTCTGGTTCTCGCTGTCGGCAAGCGACCGCGGCAATTCGGCCGGCGAGCACGATGGCGGCACCAATCCGGAAACGGGTCAGCCCTATGCGATTCCGACGATCTATAATGCGACTTACATTGGCTCCGGCGCTGCTTCGTCGAATGCCAAAAATACCCCGGCGCTTCACTTCCGCGATAATGCCGGTGGCAAGTACTACAATAGCATCTTTACAGACTACTTCGACAAAGCCCTCCGGATAGAAGATCTAGACCCCGGTAAAGGCGATGACAGCCGCGTTCGCTATGAAAACGACGATCTCGAGCTGGCCAACAACCTCTGGTGGAACTTTGGCGGCGGTGCGAATCTGGAAGCCCTGATCGACAATTCGGATAATGATGACGCCGGCTGGCCTGCCACGCTTGCGACGGCTTTGAATGATGACAATAATGAAATTGCCGATCCTAAACTGCGCGGTATCAGCCGCAATCCGGATAATGTTCTTGACCCCCGTCCGGACGGCAATGCGGGCAACAATCCTGCACTCGACGCAGACAGAGTACGCGTGACACCGACGGATGGATTCTTTACATCGACAAGTTTCATGGGTGCCTTCGGCAACCAGCTCTGGTTGCGGAACTGGACGGCGCTGGATGACTATGGCTACCTGTCCGACGACGAACCAGGTGGAGTGGTGGAAGTTCGGGACGGCGAGTTGAGCGATAATGAAGTCTGGACCAGTAACAACATCTACCGTTTGAACGGTCGTGTCTTCGTTGAAGACGGACAGACGCTGACTATTGAAGCCGGTACGGTCATCTGGGGCGCCGAGGGCGAGAACTCAAACGCCAGTGCGCTGATAATCGCGCGCGGCGCTAAAATTTTCGCCAACGGCACCAAAGAGCGGCCCATTATATTCACCGCCGACGGTGATGACGTCAATGACCCGACGGACGTACTCTGGACCGAGCGCGGACTCTGGGGCGGCCTGATGATTCTTGGTAAGGCCCGCACCAATACCGCTACAGGCACGGGGCAGATTGAAGGCATCGACCCGACCGAGCCGCGGGGAGAATACGGTGGCGACGACGACAATGACAATTCCGGCGTCGTGCGCTATGTGTCCATCCGTCACGGCGGCATCTCGATCGGCGCTGACAATGAAATCAACGGATTAACCCTCGGAGCGGTCGGATCGGAAACGGTGATTCAGAATGTCGAGATTTACTCCAATCTCGATGACGGTATCGAGTGGTTCGGCGGCACCGCCAATGTCAAATGGGCGGCCGTTGTTTTCAGCGGCGACGACGCTTTTGATTATGACGAAGGCTGGCGCGGCAAAGGGCAGTTCTGGCTTTCGCTGGCAGCCGGCGATCGCGGCAATTCGGCCGGCGAGCATGATGGCGGCACCAATCCGGAAACGGGTCAGCCCTATGCGATACCAACAATCTACAATGCGACCTATATCGGCTCAGGCGCTAATTCGTCGAATGCCAAAAATACGCCGGCGCTGCACTTCCGTGACAATGCCGGCGGTAAATACTACAACAGCATTGTGACGGATTATTTCGACAAGGCGCTGCGCGTCGAAGACCTTGCACCGGAAAAAGGCGACGACAGCCGTATCCGGATGGAACAGGGCGACCTGGTGCTGAGCAATAATATCTGGTGGAATTTCGGCGGCGGTACGGAGCTCCCGGCCCTGATCGACAACTCCGAGAATGACGACGCCAACTGGCCAACGACGCTGGCGGCGACGCTCGTCAGCAGTGACAACTGGCTTGTAGATCCGCAACTGCGCTCGATCAACCGCGGACAAGGTTTTGCCTTCGACCCGCGTCCGCTCCCCGGTAGCCCGGCCCTGACGAATGCGCGTCAGCCCTTGCCCGCCGGCGATGATTTTTATTCGTCCGCCGATTTTATCGGTGCCTTTGGAACAGGCCAGAACTGGATCGCGGGCTGGACGGCGCTAACGCACTATAGCATTGTCACCGGCGTGGAAGAGCGTTATAGCGAAGAACCTACAGCAGGCGCTATCGCTGTGAACAGTTATCCGAACCCGGTCAGCAACGAAGTGACGGTCCGCCTCAACCTGCCGAACAACGGCCGGATCGATGCCCGTCTGATTGATCTGCAGGGGCGGACTGTGAAGTTGCTTGTCAATAACAAGGTCAAAACGCGCGGTTCCTACGAATACATTGTCGACACCTCGCAGCTTTCCGCCGGCAGCTATTATGTGCAGGTGACGACGGAGACGGGCACCGTCAATCAAACGATAACGGTGCTGCGTTAAGCTTTCGGGCGCTTGCGGCCCGCTGCGAATACTGAAAATGGGAGAGCCTTGCACTGGAGAAAGGGAGTCACAGTTTTACTGTGGCTCCCTTGTTTTTTGTTGGGATCCGTTTCGATCGAGTTGGGCCGGCCGGAACAGGGCCGGCCGGCCCTCCGAGACTGCCTGTCGCATCAACGCGGTAACAGCGTATCGGGACAAGTTCGACTCGCGGTCGCAAGAATATGCTAAAAAGCGATAGGGTAGGCTTGACTCGCGGTCACAAGAAGGTGGTGACAGGGGATTGGGTAGGTTCGACTCGCGAGTCGAACCTGCGTCAAGGCACCGCTTCGACGCGAACGATTTCCGGCACATTCAACTTCAGCATTCGTTCGATGCCGGCGCGCAGGGTCATTGAGGATATCGGACAGGTTCTGCAATTGCCCATCAGGCGCACGCAGGCAACGCCTGTCTCGTGATCGAAGCTGACGAATTCAACATCGCCGCCATCTTCCTGCAGGTAGCTACGCATGCCTTCGAGAACTTTTGCGATTTGCTGCTGCATGGTTCCAACCTCCGTCCGGCAGGTCGCATTTGTGATTCATCAAAGAGAAATCTGGACTGTCGGCGTTGCCATTGCGCGCAGATTGTTGCGTCGTACCTCAGTGACAACATTTTGCGCGATACCGGTAATAAATTCAGCTTCGTTCTTGGCGTCATCGTCGAGCACAACCGGTTTGCCGTCGTCACCGCCGTGTCGCACCTTACTTGCTAACGGTAACTCGCCAAGGAAGGGCACTTCCAGTTCATCGGCAATCGAGTGACCACCGCCGTGGCTGAAGATTTCTTCGCGGTGACCACAAGCGGGACATGAAAAGTAGCTCATGTTTTCGATCACGCCTAGTACATCGACATTGACTTTGTTGAACATCGAGATACCGCGGCGAACATCGGCAAGCGAGATATCCTGTGGCGTTGTGACGATGACGGCGCCTGTCAGCGGAACTTTTTGCGAGAGTGTCAATTGGATATCTCCGGTGCCCGGCGGCAGGTCGAACAGCAGATAATCGAGCTCGCCCCAGTGGATTTGCTCAATCAGGGTTGAAAAGTAACCCGCCTGCATCGGCCCTCGCATTACGGCCGCCTGATCGCGCCCCATCACAAAACCGATCGACGCGACTTTGACACCGTGGCGCTCATGAGGGTAGCCCATCACACGACCATCGTCTGTCTTACGGGCACGAAGCTCCTCACCCTGCAGACCGAACATCGTCGGCACGCTGGGACCGTGAATATCGGCATCCACCAGTCCGACGCTGGCGCCCTGTTGCGCGAGCGCTACCGCCAGATTCGCCGCAACGGTGGATTTGCCAACGCCTCCTTTGCCCGAGGCGACGGCAATCAGATTTTTGACACCCTGCAGGATTGCCGTGCCTGCCGGTCTCTCAGGCGCCTGCTCCTGAACAAAGACCTGCACCTTTGCATCGGCCGCGATCGAATGAATAGCCTTTTGGCAGGCAAGGTCGATTTGTTTTGCAACAAGGTGCAGCGGCTGGATGAGTTTCAGGTAGACTTTCACCTTACTCCCTTTAATCTCCACGGAGTGGAGAGCTTCCAGCTCCGCCAGGCTTTTTCCAATATCGGGATCGCTGACTTGCGCCAGCGCATCCCGGATCGCCTGTTCGTCAAGAGCATCCGAAGGAGTAAATAGAGCCATAATGTGCCGCTTTCTTTTTTGAATATTTATGAGTGCCGAATTGTACACGCCTGCCACCGGATTGTCGTAGTGGCAGGGGTCGATCCCGTCAAAATCCCGACTCAAGACGGATGATGGAATCTCAAATTTTCACAGATCGGGCAATAGTAGCTTGCCGCTGATCAACAAAAGCGTCACTTTTTACTAAAGTTTAGCAACGTGAAACCGAATATATGCCTAGGTGCAGTGATGTGGTTGCAAGGACGTCAATCCGTACTGTGCCGTATCCACTTTTAATGGTTTAACATAGCTGGTACATGGAGGTACAGTATGCCAATCGCATTAAGTGGCGGCGGACGGATCCGTACTAACACCCCCGCGGAAAACGCCTTCAACTCTTTGACTGCGGCGAACAATAACATCGCAAACCGTCAACTCCGACTTTCAACCGGTAAACGCATCAACTCCGCGTCTGACGACGTGGCTGGTTACATTACCTCCCGTGCCTTGCTGGCGCGTGTAGGTTCGCTGCGTTCGGCCTTGAATGCGGTTGGCGATGCGAAAAATGTCGCGGCAATTGCCCTCGATGGTTTGAGCAACGTCAATACGCTGCTCGCTCAGGTAAAGGATGCCGCTTCTTCAGCAGCATCCGGCGCACTCGGTACAGACGAAAAAGTTTCGCTGGCGCAAGCCGCTGCTCGTCTGACCGAACAGATTCAGACTGTTGTCGACTCGACCGTCTTTGGCGGCGAAGAGTTGATTAACGGCAGTTTCTCTGGAGATTTCGTTATCGGTTTTGCAGCCGACAACACGCTCCTGACCCTTCGCTTCGATTTGACGACGAGCGGAAACACCTTCTTCTTCGATGTCAATTCAGCGACCAATACGAGTTTTGCCGGCGTAAGCGGGCTGGATCTCTCGGCTCTGAACTCAGTGTCGAGCACCGATCTGGGCGTGTTCAGCGACACGCAAATTGCCTCGACGCTGACCAGTCTTGCCAGCGCGCTCAATAATGTCAACCGGACGGCCTCGTTTATCGGCGGTATTGTCAACCGGCTGGATTCGCAGGAAACAGCGCTCCAGTCGCAGATTACCAACTTCAACGCCGCAATTTCGCGTATCGAAGATGCAGATGTCGCTCAGGAACAATTGGAACTCATCAAGGCCCAGTTCCTGCAGCAGACTTCGATCATTTCGCTGGCGCAGGCCAACACCAGTCCCCAGACCTTCCTGCAGCTCCTTCAGTAAAAAGTAGCCAGTAACAAGGAGGAGAAGCTCTAAAGGCTTCTCCTCCTGTTTTCCAACCATTTGCTACAAACTAGCGGCAAAGTAGTATGTCGCGCTCTGTGTCGGCCTTTATAAGCGCCGCCGCCTATCCGCTCGTTCTTTGAAAGCTTATCTGACGACGAGGCCACTTCTTCGCCTCTGTCCTGTCAACCTGTCATGCAGAGCATGCCATGGTATTTTGGGGTAAAAAGTACCTCAAAACAGGAAGGCCGCGAAAAAAATGCAGCAAGAGACAAATTTTTCTTAAAGAATAAGACTGGCCCGTCGATATAAGATGTGGATGATAATGTTAGGCAGGATGCCCTCTGTTGAATTTATGGATAAATCACGGAGGTAGTTATGCCGACAGCGATTTCGGGCGGTGGACGAATTGCTACCAATACCCCAGCTGAAAATGCCTTCAATGCTCTCTCGCGTGCGAACGATAATATCGCGCAGCGCCAACTACGCCTGGCAACGGGCAAGCGAATCAACTCGGCCGCCGATGATGTAGCCGGTTTCATTACATCAAAGGCCCTGTCTTCGCGTGTAGGATCTCTTCAGGGAGCCTTGAATGCAGTAGGTGATGCGAAGAACGTTGCCGCTATCGCCTTGGACGGTCTGGAGAATGTCAATTCACTACTAACGGAAATTAAGAACGCGGCCTCCAGTGCTGCATCAGGCGCATTGGGAACTGATGAGAAAGTGTCGCTGGCACAATCTGCCGCCCGTCTGGCTGACCAGATTCAGACGGTCGTCGATTCGACTGTCTTTGGTGGCGAGGAGTTAATCAACGGATCCTTCTCCGGTGATTTCGTCATCGGATTCTCTGCGACCAACTCGCTGCTGACCATTCAGGTGGATCTGACGACAGCCAACTCTTTCGCCGTCAACATCAACTCGTCGAGCAATACGAGCTTCGCCGGGGTGTCTGGATTGGATCTGTCGGCGCTCAACTCGGTCTCGTCGAGCAGTCTTGGGATTTTCGGTGACAGTACGATTGCCGCCTCGCTGACAAGCTTTGCGACAGCACTTTCGAATGTCAATAAGTTCGCTTCCTTTATCGGCGGTATTGTCAACCGGCTTGATTCGCAGGAAACGGCGCTGCAATCGCAGATTACAAACTTTAATGCCGCGATTTCGCGTATCGAAGATGCCGATGTTGCGCTTGAACAACTTGAACTTATCAAGTCGCAGTTCCTGCAGCAGACCTCGATTATTTCCCTGGCGCAGGCCAACCAGAGTCCGAATACATTCCTCCAGCTACTGGGCTAAGGTGAACGCGGATAAGGGCTTCCTGACTGTCAGGAGTGAATGATTTTCAATCAGAGGGAAGGTGCGCAGATTCGAATGCCGCCTTCCTTCTGATGTAAATAGCGACAATCAATAGTTTTCATTCTTGACTGGAATACTATGGCTTCAGCCCAACACCTTGCGGCGCGAAAAGCATATGGCGGTGGAACCGCAAAAGGAAAACTGGTCTCAGGATACCTGGAACAGGAAGTGTTACAATGGAGTCCTGAGAAACTGATCCTGAAAATGTATGACCTTTATATCGTGGCTTGTAAGAAGCGCGATATCGCCAAAATGAATCGCGTGCTGACGACACTGATGACTTCGCTTAATTTTGAATATCAAGATCAGGCGACCCGGTTATACCGCCTTTATGAGTATTGTCAGAAATGCGTCATCAGCAAAAAGTACGAAGAGTCGCTGCAAATCATAAGAGAGTTGCGTGATACCTGGGCTCAGGCTTTTGACCTAAAGTGAGCGAGCTATGTCCGATCTGCTAGGAACCGCACTGCGTGTCAACAATGGATTAGCCGATGGCGGCGAAACACCGACAGATCTCCTGGTCGAGGCCTTTCGCCGTACGCAGCAGAAACCGATCGACGATCTAAACCTCCGTAAGAACAGTCTCGAAAGCAGGCAGGTATTTTTCAATTCGCTGCGTTCGAGACTGGAGGCCTTGTCATCATCGATTGATGATTTTGCCGATAGCTCGGAAAGCATCGATAGCTTCCTTGCCAAAAAAGCGACATCGTCGGATAATTCCGTCGCGACAGTTGCCGCTGATGGTGATGCAGTCGTAAGCGTGACGACACTAAAGGTCAATCGTCTTGCGACGAATGATATACTGGTTTCGGATCGTCTGAATGACGGCGATGCCAGTGGGTTCACTGCCGGGAGTAAATCTTTCGACCTGACGCTGGATGATGAAACTGTCACTATCGCGGTAGAATTCGACGGCACAGAAGATTTTGAGACTGCACTGGAGAAAATCGCTGATGCCGTCAACGCAAGCGAGGATATCAGTATTACGGCCGGTGTGCTGCGGGATACCGAATCGACGGTGCGGCTGACCCTGACTGCTCGTGACAGCGGCAGTGCAGAGCGGATTCAGTTCACCGATACCGACAGTGTTTTGGCGCAGTTGGGTATCGACGCTGCGCTGACCGCCGACCCCGCCAATCGAACGGCTTTCAGTGCGACTGACGCCGGCTTTCTGCTCACTGATTCGTCGGAGCTCGATGCCGAGTTTGAGGTGAATGGCGTCACGGTTACCCGTGGCAGCAATGAGGTGACAAACATTATCAATGGTCTGTCGTTCACCCTGCTTAAGGCTCAGGATAGTTCAGACGCCGCGTTAACCATCAGCAGCGACGTTAATCCGGACGGTGTCCGTTCCAATGTCAATCCGCTTCTGAACAACTTCAACGCCTTACTCGACACGCTCAATGGCTCGAACAGTCCATTGCGTAGTGACTTTGCCGTCGGTAACCTGCGGTCGAATCTGCGAGGCGTCGCAACGGATCAATTACTCGAAACGGGGACATTTCGTTTCTTGTCGGACGTCGGAATCGGATTTGCCGCCGATGGTAAATTGAGTATCGACAAGCTTGACGCCTTGAAAGATGCTCTGGTCGAAGATCCGTCGGCTGTAGCGGATTTGTTTGCGGCCTTCTCGACACGTCTTGATTCCGCTTTGGATGGACTTCTGGGCGAAGAGGGGCTTATCGAAGCGCGCAAAGACTCGCTGTCGACGCAAATCAAAAACATCAGCCAACGTGTTGACACCCTTGAATCCAGGGTGGACGTGCAATCTGATTCGCTTCGCAAGCAATTTGAAGATTTGCAATTGCTCTTCGTGCAGGCTCAGCAACAGTTTTCCCTGATCTCGTCATTCAGCTCCAATCCTTTCAATAACGGCTCGTCCTAACCTGGCCGCGCTGCAATTGAAGCTTGCTGAATGGCCTTATGGTAAATGCCTCAAATTTTACATATAATTGCAGAATTACGTTGCACATTGAAGGAACTGCGTTATGATTACTAACGTGCAAGGGATACCGCCGCTGGTGGTCACTGCCGTTGAATCCTCGCAGACCAATATCGGCGAGGAAACCAACGCTCCTTCTGATAATGTCTCTTTGCAGACGTCAGCTGCGCGCGCCGAAGAACAACGCGCGCGGGATAGCCAACAGGAATCGACGGCGGAAGCTGAAGGCACGTCGGATAGCGAAGCATTGGGAACAAGCGCCGATTTTACCGTTATTTCGAAGCGCCTGCAGGAAATGTTGAGTAACAACACTTCAGTGCAATTCAGTATTGATGACGTCACGAAAAAGATTGTCCTGAAAATACTCGACAGCGAGACGAATGAGGTGATCAGACAGATTCCGGCCGAAGAGTCGCTCAAAATCGCACAATTCATAACACGCAGCTTTGAACAGGGGCAGGTAACGGATGCCAAAATCTGATGAAGATGCGGTTCTTGCCTTGTTTCAGGATGCGATTGCACTGACACGAAAAATTTTTTTACTTGTTAGCGAAAAAAGTGCTAAACAAATTGAAAAGATGACCGATCTCTATGAAGAGCGAGGTCACTTGCTTGACAAAATCGACTCTTGGCGCAATGCAAAGTCAGGCGTCGTTTGGTCGGAAGAATTTCAGCGCCAATGGCAGAAGTACGCGGATGCGCTGGCAAAGGAAGACAAAGTGATTCTGGAGCGATTTCCCGACCTGCAGAATAAAGTACAAGCTTGTTTACGTGATCTGCAAAAGCGAAAATATCTTTTGATTTATTCGAAGGAGCCCAACTTATGACTATTAAGTCATTACCTCCCTTACAAGCTCCTCAACCTGGAAGCCCTGCAGCCTCTCGTGTTGATGAACGGCAGCCGGCATCGGAAACGCAAGTAAAAGAACGTAAAGATACGCTGGAGCTTTCTTCACAAGCGCAGGAAATTCTTGATACGCAACGTGAAGAGTCACTTCAACAAATTCAGGTACAAGTCAATAGCGGCTTTTTCAATCGGTCGGAAGTGATTCGTGAAACAGCGGTGAAAATCAACAATCAATTGTCAAGCGAAGTACGTAAGGCTACATCGTAATCTTCGAAATCTTGCGAAAACGAGCCTTTGTTTAGCAAATTATTAGTGCTGAAATTTCTGCTGAAAAGCCGGGAAATGACCCCGGCTTTTTTCGTTTTGAAAATAAAATATGTTTCAAAATCATTATAGCTTTTATAGAAAAAAATCTGTATACTTGCTCCGATAGCGGCTATGAACTGCCTGTTTATCCAATCTGACATCAATCGAGAACAAATAATCTTACGGCAAACGAACGATTCCTGGATACTAACCAAGTGCAAGGTGTTGTATGGCTCGGAGTTTAAACAAAGTGATTCTCATTGGTAATGTCGGGAAAGATCCTAACGTTCGTTACACCGCCAAAGGAGATCCGGTTGCGACTTTTCCTCTGGCAACTTCTGAAGTGTGGCGCGATAAAGATGGGCAATTGCAGGAACGCACTGATTGGCACAATATCGTTGCCTGGCGTAAGCTGGCCGAGATTATCCAGGAACTCGTGAAAAAGGGCTCTCGTTTGTTCGTCGAAGGCAGAATTCAAACCCGCTCTTTCGAAGATCGGGCTGGCGAAAAGCGCTATATCACTGAGATTGTTGCTGAAAACATGCTCATTCTGGATACACGCTCCAATAATCATCGTAATTCTTATGACAATGCGGTCAGCGGCAACGAAGTCAATTCCTATTCCAACAATCAAACATCATCAGCCTCGGTAGATAAGGAAGATGATTTGCCGTTTTAATATTAGTCCGCATTATCATACTTTTGTAGTCGCATAGATTTCTATAAGCCCTCCGAGGGCTTTTTTTGTTGTCGGAACAATTGCCAAGAGTGAAGAAGCTCGAATGCGCGACCAACGCTCGGTTGAGATCAGAGTCGGGATTGTTTCCTTTGTTGCTATCGGACTGGCCATTGTAGGTTTCGCCCTTGGTACCGGCTGGGCAGTCCCCGGACAGACGAAACTTATATCAATTCGCTTTCCAAATTCGGGTGGGCTGCAGCCCGCCGACCCCGTTACGGTCAACGGCGTGCGGCGCGGCCAGATTGCCGATGTTCGCAATGACGGTGGCAGCGTTCTGGTACGCGCCCGACTCGATAATACGGACGATCTCAGCAGCGATGCCAGCGCAACCATCACCATGCTTGAAATTACCGGCGGCAAGAAAGTAGAAATTGTCCCGGGAATATCCGCCAAGGCTTTTGACCCATCGCATGAAATTTCAGGCACTACCGCTAAGGACGTTGCCGAGCTGGTGGCGCTCGCCGGTGATTTGAGCGAAGACGCCGTCCGAATTATTCGAAATATCGATACCATGACCGCCGCGGCTAAGGATTTGCTTAGCGATGAAGAATTGCTCCTAAACGTTCGCCAGTCCGCCGCCCGGGCCAATAAGGTACTGGGTGACCTGGAGCAGGTGGTCTCCGACAACAAAGATGATGTGACCTTGACGCTGCAGAACGTGAAAGAATTAACAACTGAATTGAAAGCTGCGGTAGAGCAAAATTCGCCCGCCGTGGATACACTCCTGCGAAAGCTTGATCGCGTGGTGGAAGACGCCGGTGCCATGATCGCCAACGTTGACCAAACCGTTACACATTCGGATGAATTGATTGGTGATATCAAAGGCCTTGTGCACGATGTGAAATCAGGCAAGGGTCTTGCCTCGCGTTTGCTATATGACGAGCAGCTCGGCCTGCGTATGGATTCGACCCTGCAACAGTTGCGTCGATTTGTTGATAAGATTTACCGCCACGGACTCAATACCAATGTACGAATTGGCACACGCCCCTGAGCGATAGCGCCAGCGAATTGTTTTCCGGCCATAAGAAGAGGTGAAGGATGAAAGGAACTCCGATGAGCGAAGCAAGCTATGATTATGTCTGTTCATTGTTTTCCTCCGAAGATGAATTTCTCCGCAGGCTTAATGCGGAAGCCGAAGAAGCCGGAATTCCCCCGATTCATATTTCAATCGAGCAGTTGGCTTTTCTTCAAGTGCTTTTGCGGTCAATCAATGCCCGCAATATTCTTGAAATTGGCTCGCTGGCCGGTTACTCGGCAATTGGGATGGCTCGTGCGCTGCCGGAGGACGGCAAAGTAATTTGCCTTGAAATAGAACCGCAATCGGTACAATTTATCCGCCGCAAAGCCGAAGAGGCCGGCATGAGTCACAAAATCGACGTCCTGCAAGGCGATGCGGCCACGCTGCTGACGAACTATCAGCCGGCTTCAACATTCGACTTCATATTTATCGATGCAGATAAACCCAGATACAAGCAGTACATGGAACTAACGCTACCTCTTTTGCGTCAGGGCGGTATCATCGCAGGTGACAACGCGCTGGCGTGGGGAAAGATTGCCGATACCAACACCGATGAGCCCGATGTTCAGGGAATGCAGGAGTTTAACAAGGCGCTCAGCGTCAGTGAGGAGCTGCAGGCCTGTATGGTGCCGGTGGGCGACGGTATGGCAATGGGTGTTAAACTGTAATATGATTCGGGAGTAAGGCGGTATGCAGACTTTCGGGCGCAAGACTGGGCTTGTGTTTATTCTGACCATTGTGTTGATCGGCTTGAACACCGGCTGTTTTTCGTCCCGCCGCAGTTCTGAGTTTGAGCTGAGCCGTGAAGACTATGCCGTGTCGGCGGAAGAAGACCAGCGTCCTACCATCTATCTGACCGGCACCAAACCGATTGATTCCGTGGCCGGCACCGCATTGCGCAGCGACATCTGGAAACTGGACGCTACCCGCTATCCCGAAGAGATCCAGGCATTTGTGCGGGTTTTCGATGAAGATGGAAACTTTGTCACAAATCTGGCTGCACCGCATTATCGCGGCCCAGGTGATTACCGTGCGGTATGGACCGACCTCGAAGAGCAACTGAAGCTGGTGGACGTGTTTCAGGAGCGGAGCGTCATTGATGAATTCACCGTTCGTGAATTCAGTGACGGTGACTCGATTCCGTATTCTATTTCGCTGGTGCTGGATCACGGCGGCTCGATGGGAGGCGCGATCCAATCTCTCCAGGACGGCGCACGCATATTCGCGGAACTCAAGCGTTCCTATGACCGCATAACGCTCATCAAATTCAGTAACAAAGCTGAAGTTAGTGTTGCAATGACAAGTGACCTCGCAATTCTGCGCGCAGCATTGAGCGATGAAGGATTGCAGGGATACGGTCAATACACAGCGATCTACGATGCCGCTCTCAGCGGGATCGAAGCGCTTAAGGATGAAGCGCCGGGCAATCCACGGGTTCTCGTGCTTTTTACGGACGGCGAAGATAATTTCTCGGAGCATGCCGCTGAAGATGTTTATCGCGTGGCGGTAGAAAACGATGTCAAGATATTTCCGATCGGCTTCGGCTATACGAATGACGAAATTTTGTCGGCCCTCGCGGAAGAGACCGGCGGCAAGTTTTACAAAGCATATTCGCGGGGCGAACTCGCCGCAATCTTTCAGGATTTGTATCTGAGCCTGCGTAACTATTATCTGGTGACGTACAAGCCACCTGAAGCGCCCCTGCTGCACGAAGTCGATATCAGCCTGCGCGTACCCAATAGCGGCGAGACTATAAGTGCTTTTGGTGTTTATGATCAAACGATCTCTAAGCAGTTGGCGCTGGACTATCAGAAGCTCTGGCGAACAACCAGAGGCGACAGCAACTCGGATAGCGGCGCGGGGCGCTGGCCGCCGGCCGGCGATACCTTTGACATCCGCAATTCGATTTTTTTTGATCGGGGTTCCGATACGCTGCGACCTCAATCATTTCCAATGTTGCTGGAAATCGTCGAAGCGCTGCAGAAACGAAAAAGAATCCGACTTGAAATTCAGGGGCACACCGACAATACTTGGTTGTCGGCGGTCAGCCTGGATGAAATCGAAGCTCTCAATCAGGATCTGTCGGAGCGGCGCGCCCGGGCAGTCGTGCGCTTTATGATCAGCGAGGGGATCGAGCCGAAGCGCCTTTCAGCTGTCGGCAAGGGAATGAATCGACCAATCGCAAAGAACGACAGCGAAGAAGGCCGCGCCGCCAATCGTCGGGTCCAGTTTATTGTCCTGCGCAGGTAATCGAGCTGAGTTTCCCGGTAAAAAGCTTATGAATAGCGTCTATTCCACGGACATTCCAGGCTATCAACTGTTTCGTCGCGGCAAGGTACGCGATGTATATGACCTTGGCGAACATCTACTGATAGTCGCCACGGATCGCATTTCTGCCTTCGATGTGATAATGCGGGAGGCAATCCCCTGCAAGGGTCGTATACTGACAGGTATCTCTTTGTTCTGGTTCGGTAAGACGGGCGATCTTGTGCCAAATCATGTCCTTACTGCGGATCTGGCCGGCTATCCGCGAGAACTGCTGCCTTATGCCGCGCAGCTCGAAGGCCGATCGATGATCGTGCGCAAGACACAGCCCGTTCCGATTGAATGCGTTGTTCGAGGTTATCTTGCCGGCTCGGCCTGGAAGGAGTATCAGGAGAAGGGCAGCATTTGCGGGATTCCGCTGCCCTCCGGTTTAAGCAACGGAGCGCAATTGCCTGAACCGATATTCACGCCCGCGACGAAGGCCGAAGAAGGGCATGACGAGAACATTACCTATGAGCAGGCGGTCGCGAGCGCCGGCGCGGATATTATGGACCGCTGTCGCGAGATGAGCCTCAGGCTGTATAAGTTCGCCGGCAGGTATCTCGCCGATCGCAACTTGATTGTCGCCGACACCAAATTCGAATTCGGTGTCGCCCGCGATGGTCAGCTGCTGCTCATTGACGAAGCTTTGACGCCGGATTCGTCGCGCTTTTGGTTGCGCGAGGAGTATCGGGCCGGTGCCGAACAGTATAATTTTGACAAACAGAAGCTCCGGGATTACCTGGAGACCACCGACTGGAATAAAGAATATCCGCCGCCGCAGTTGCCCGCGGAAATCATCGCACTAGCTGTCGAACGCTACAGCGATGCTTTCCGTCGAATAACCGGTCAGGAGTTCAAGGCCTAGAGAGGGACTATGGACGCCGATCGCGTTGATATACGACGTAGCTTTGTAGATTTTTTCGATCTCAGTACCTTTTTGCTGGCGATCTCGCTGATAGCGATTGGTCTGATCTCGATCTACTCCGCCACTTTCGATGCCGAGGCAAGTGTTATTTTTCAACGTCAGGCCAGCTATGCCCTTCTGGGCTTGTTTATGCTGGCGGTTGTGGTGTTTGTTCCCGAGCGCTTCCTGTATCGTTCGGCCTATGCGGTCTATGCTGTCTCGATTGTCCTCTTGCTCCTGCTGATGGCGCTGGGTATCAAGGGAGGAGGCGCACGGAGCTGGCTCTACCTGGGGCCAATCGGCTTTCAGCCTTCCGAAGTTGCAAAAGTTGGTGCTTTGCTGGCCCTGGCGCGTTTTATCTCTACACCCAATGTTAACCTGAAGACTTTGCGCGACCTGGGAATTGCGGCTGGTATTATTGCCGCTCCAATGCTTCTCGTGCTTATGGAGCCCGATCCCGGAACGGCATCGGTGTTTGCCGTAATGTTCTTCGGCATAGTACTCTGGGCCGGGGCGGACCTGTTCTTGTTATACGCCATTATGGCTCCCTGCCTTGTGACGATTATGGCCTTGATTGGCGAAGTACCCTTTTATGTCGCCGCCGGATTGACATCACTCGGAGCGCTCTTGTTTCGTCGCAGGTTGGTGTCGACTGCGCTGGTGGTCGGAATAATTATTGCGGCTGGATTTGCGCCAGATGCTCTGTTTCAGGTGCTTAAGCCGCACCAGAAAAAACGAATCGAAGTCCTCCTCGATCCTGATGCGGATCCCCGCGGCGCCGGCTATCACGTCATTCAATCGAAAATTGCCATCGGCAGCGGCGGGCTGACGGGTAAAGGTTTTTTGCAGGGCACCCAGACACAATTACGCTATGTGCCCAAACAATGGACGGATTTTATCTTTTGTGTCCCGGCGGAAGAATTCGGATTTATCGGAGGCGTGCTGGTAATCGGCCTGCTGACCGGGCTAGTACTCCGCGCCGTCAAAACGGGCGAAATGGCGCGTTCGAAGTTTTGTTCCGTCATTGCAATCGGTATCGCGGTACTGTGGTTCTATCATTCGACAGTGAACATCGGTATGGCGCTGGGATTGATGCCCGTTATGGGGATCCCTTTGCCATTTCTCAGTGTCGGCGGCACCGCCCTCGTTATGAATATGGCGCTTTTGGGCCTCTTGCTTAACTTTTACCGCAATCGGCATCTCTAAGCCAACACTAAGAGAACAAGTAGAGCAAGGCCGGCCTGCTTTTTTACCATTGAATTTTTCTTGGCTGCTCATGATACTTTCTGATGCTGAAATTCTGGAACACATTGAAAAATCTTCAATTGTCATCGACCCGTTCCGGCGGGAGTGTTTGGGATCCAATTCCTACGATGTTCACCTCGGAGCCACCCTGGGCCTGTATCGCGATGAAGTGCTCGACGCTCGCCGTCATCACCTGATAGACTATCTTGAGATTCCCGCGGAGGGAATCGTGCTGCAGCCGCATCAGTTTTACCTTGGTGTGACCGAAGAATATACCGAGTCGCATATCCATGTTCCTTTTTTGGAGGGCAAGTCGAGCACCGGTCGCCTGGGCATCGATATTCATGCTACAGCCGGCAAGGGCGATGTCGGCTTTTGCAATACGTGGACCTTGGAAATTTCGGTTAAAAAGCCCGTGCGGGTGTATGCCGGAATGCCGGTCGGCCAGTTAATATACTTTGTTGTCAGCGGCGAAATTCTCACCCCTTACAACAAAAAAGCTCAGGCCAAATACAATGCATTGACCCGTAAGCCGGTCGAATCGATGATGTGGAAAAACTTTGATTGAGGAGAGCGACGTGTCGAATTGTCTGCCAGCCGGTTATCCTCTGTTGCTGTTGGCACTCTTAGCTGCCGTCGCATGTTCATCGCCCGACGTCGACAATTCGACACAGGTATTTGACGCAGAGGCATTGGAGGCCTGGCGTCAGGAAAAAGATCGCGAATTCGGCGGCAGCCAGTCGCCATTGCTTGCTGAAGATCGTGAAAACTTTGAAGGTCTGCGATATTTCAAGCCGGCCCCGGAATACCTGGTACGAGCCGAATTTGCACCATTCGCACGCCCGGAGATTGTCTATCTGCAAACCTCGAAAGGCGATGAGCAGCGTGAGCTCTTGCGCTACGGTGAGTTTCGATTCCAGCTCGGCGGACAACAATGCAGCCTGACGGCATTTAAGTATGCGGGCGAATATGCCAAGCTATATCCGAGACATTTGTTTCTGCCTTTCAGCGATTCGACAAGCGGGAGGGAAAGCTACGGCGCGGGTCGCTACCTGGATGTAATGGAGCTCTCGGATGATGATATATACTATCTCGATTTCAATATGGCCTACAACCCGTACTGTGCCTACAATTATGCCTATTCATGCCCGTTAGTGCCCGAGGAGAACAAGCTCCCGGTAGCTGTGCGCGGCGGTGAAATGACTTTTGCTCACAGATAATGGTAGTTTCGTAAAGCTTTGTCTGCATTCTTTGTACTTCTTCCATCGGTCGTATGCGCATCAGGCTGACATTCGTTCTACTTTTTATCTCGGCGTCGCTGCTTACGTCGTGCATAATTGTCAAAGAAGAAGGAACGCCTCCCCCGGCTCGCACTTCGGCTCTCAGTCCCAAGCCGACGATTGCAATGTCACACGAAATTGTACATTCCGAATCGGGTGACATGGTGGCCCGCTTGCCGAAAGACTGGTTTTTTGTGGATGTGGAGGATAAAGTATCCAGCAATGTCATCGCCGTGGCTTCGAGTCCTGAATACACCCTTAGCCTTGTCTTTTCCGCGTTTCGCAAAAATGAATCTCTCGACGAGATGTTTGCCAAAGAGGGGCTGCTTGGTTTGGCCCGGACGGGATTGCACAAACATGAACGCAAGTCGGCCGGAACAATCAAACGACAGGGTTCGATGGATGTCGTTGAAATCGGGACCCGTGAATTCGGCCTCTATGAATTCTCGAATGACAATGGCGCTACCTTTGCGCTGGCCGGCGTGTTTAAGTCTTCACTCGATAACTACTACGAACTGGCACTGGTGCAGATGCCTGCAAGCAACAAAAAACTTCCGACCCGCGACGCTATGAACGAAATTTTCGCGGCTGTGCTTGCGACAGTCGTGTATTAAGGATGTAATTGAGCCGTGACCGCTATGGAATTTTCCCCGGAAACTCTCGCCGCACTTGAAGTTCTGGATCAATTCACCAGTCACAAGCTTCGCAAAAGGGAAGATGTGGGAACGCTCCTGGAAATTGGCGTCACGGCGAGCGCTGCCGCTGAATTCAACAAGCTGGTGTTTCAGAGTAAAGTTAGCTGGAACGTCTACAATGTTTTGAATAAATCGTCGGCTTCCGAAGATGCCTATCCTATGCTCGAACGCGAATTCGGCCAAAGCATCGCGGATTTACGTGAAGCACTAGTGTTTTTTGCCGCCAATGCGCCTGAAGTAACTGGCAATCACCTTAAATCGACGTATTTAGGTATGGAATCCGGTACTCTACGTAATCTCATCGATCTGGCGCATGATTTGGCGCAGTTTAAGGATTTGCAGGCCGACCGAAGACGGCAGCGCGACGATACCGCCGACTAGCGTTTCATTGAATCCTTTCTGAAGCTTCGCCAATCGGCTGCAACCATCAATCGTTAGACTTAGATCGAACAATGACTTCAGTATCGAGCTTCATCGAGTAGCACATCTGGCTTCAGCGCTTGTTCAACGAGAAAGCGCTACGGACTGTCTTCATACGAAATGTTCTTCACCGGAGTCGGTGTTGCCGCTTCCCGCGTCATTATTGACAGCGGTATTGTGAATAACGCCCAGGTTGACAAAGTCGGAAGTTGGTAGCTTCGTAGCTCGGTACATAAACATTAAGCGATCGATCAATTCGTAGGGATCGGAGAGCGATTCGATTAGCTCGCGTTTAAGGGGATCATCGAGTTCGTCATCCATCATTACCTTGGCGCAGATACTGCTTTTGGCCTGGCGAAGCTGCGCATTGCGCTGTGTAAACAGAAAATCGCGCTGCAACTCGAAAAACTGGCAAAAATACTCGATCTTCTTCTGGTACAAACTCGTAAACGTCTCTTTGAAGTTGATCAATTCTTCAAAGATCAAAGCCGCAAACTCGTATGGGTGATGGTCACGTAAGTATAATTCATTGGCTTTGAGCGTGATCTTACGAGCGAAAGCGTCATCGAAAATCAATTCAGTGTCATTCATGATGTTTTCTCGCGACGATTTTTGGAACGGTAGCATGCAATTCCCGGTGGAAGAACAATCGGCATCCTGCAGCCGCCGTAACGAACATGGTGAAAATATGAAATAATGGTCAATTAAGGAATCAAATTGCCTGATTTATTTTTTCACGTGATCAGCCGAAATCATTTCGACTAAGTTGGTACAGAAATCAGCCGCTTTAGCCTTCACACATTAATTGATGAGTTTCTTTGTTCACGGCTGAAACGTTAAGTGCCCGTTCATGCTATCTACGTATGATGCTCGAACTACAAAGCTGATTGCTCACTCATAGGCCGAAAGCTAATCACTATCCTGTTCTTCGTCTGCCCCGACATAGACCGACTCTCCATCAGAATCCATCTCAACTTTTTTGAGTACTTCGAGCACACGATCCCAGAGCTGATCGTACGGAATTACTTCTAAAGAGTCAAAATCACCATCATAGCTTAAGGAAGTTCCGCTGATCTTGCGATGATACTTTTCTCCCAATGCCCGTGCGCGCTCGAAGTCGAAGTTTTTGTCGATCATGACGCGAATGCTGCGCAGAAAACAATTGCTGCGATAGTGATCCTCTTTGCGGAGATGTTTGCTGGCGTAACGGTCAAGTTCACGACCGCGGGTGACAAGAATGTCCAGGTCTTCACGT
The DNA here is from genome assembly GCA_028284775.1 of Candidatus Kapaibacterium sp. Lineage (GTDB taxonomy): Bacteria > Bacteroidota > Ignavibacteria > Kapaibacteriales > UBA7675 > JANQRB01. The sequence continues at coordinate 100,114 of JANQRB010000073.1, forward strand.
TCCAGTAAATACATAATCTGGATCACCAGAATTGAGATATTGCGGCCACGCTGATCGGCGTCGAATTCGGGAATTTCGTTCAGAAACTTATACAGGCTGAACTTGCGTCCCATCAAGGTCGCCTTGCTGTCGAGCAACTCTTCCTTGTCACTGATTTCGAGCGCATAGCGCAGATAACTTTCAAAAATACGCCACTTCTCGATCCGATCTTCCGATTGCGAGCGAAAACTCTGATGGTAGACCACTTCACGAAATATTTCCGCCGCTTTTTCCCAATGGCGGGTATGCATGGCCAAAAGGAAATAATATTCAAGAAACACGTACCAGTTGTACGTACCTTTTTTGAAGTAAACCAAACAGCTTTCAGCGTCCTTCCCGCCCCTTTCATAATCGTTCAAATAAAAGTAACAGGTCATTTTTAGCAGCAGAAACTCAGCCAGGCGGGCCTTGCTGGCAAAACGCGTATTTTCTTCAAAATAGCGCTCCACTTCCTCGCACACCCTGATCGTTTCCTTGTAGTCGCCTTGAATCTGCGACACGATGGACCGGATGCGATAATCATTTAGCGCCAGCGTGCGGGTGTCTACCTGACTACGAACTTTTTCCACATCCTTGGCGTAGCGATTCGCCAGTTCCATAACGTCGTCTTCAATCTCCGTCATTTTGGAATAATACATGTACAGTCGATAGAGATATTCATCGGACTCGATTTCAGCTTGACGGGCTTTGAAGGCGGCATTGAGCTCTTCGGTATACAATTCGAACTCTTTTTCGGCGCCGGTATAGGAGGAATGTTCCCGCAAAATTTCCAGAGCCTGGACCTTGAAGGCGGTGAGGTCATAGCGTTGCGATTTGGTGAGTACCCGGCGCGCAAACCACGTGGCGCTGGCTCGCGCTCCGAAGCTGGCAAGGGTACGAGCGCAAAATATGCGGCGGTTGCATTGGTAGATCGCTTCCTGATAGGGGGTAAATTCAGGTTGCCGGATATTAAGGTGAAAAAGCGTGTTGCTGATCCAATCAAAAAAACGTCCACGCAATGTGGAAAAGCGCTTGTCCGAGGCATCTGATCCAAAAAGCACTTTGGCGGCTTCGTCTTCCGTCGTAAACTGGTTCTCTTTGATACCATGAAATAAGTAGTGATTCAGGGCATTTTGCTCTATGCTCGGATCCAGTATTCGAATTGATGATGATGCATGCGATGTTGCCACGCGAATAATTTCGCGGATTATTTCCATACTTTTACCTCTGGCTAATATTGCAAAAGCGCCTAAATACCTTGAAAAAGTGCATTCGTGCCTTGCTGACAGCTCCTGTTGAGCGCCAAATATAGCAAAAAAACACTGTTACTCTGAACCGAAAAGTGCCCCTGATTTTGCCGTAAGCGCGTAGTATATTTACTGTGTCGACGGTCAAATCTGTCAGCGCAGAACAGCCGCCGGCAGGCTGGAAAATTACGTTTCAGCAGAACAACTTAGCCGATTAACCGGGAGAATTCTGCAATCGTACGCATATGGCTGGCCAGGAATCTGTGACCTTGTTTGTGCAAGTACTGTGGCAGAAGTATTCGGTAGCGGCTGCCGTACCTAATCTGCGAGTATTGTTCGACGAGCACTGAGTATATTCGGCCGAACGACTTCCAGTAGAGCTAAACGATGTTTCGAACATAACAATGTCTATGGCTTCCTTCAAGAAATATTCACTTTTCTCTAACAGAAAGTCCTGAGCAATCGGATCGTTCTACTGCGCTCTGCAAGACCGGTCCAAATTGCCGCTTAAGAGATTTCGGTAGTATACTGCTGGCTATCGATACATCATATTCTTGTCTCTGGTTGAGCCAACACAATGTTCGGAATCCCACAAAAACAATGGAGACCATTTTGAAGGTCTCCATTGTCTTTTTCTGCGAAAATGCAGCCCCCGGCCCGAATTTCGTCTTCCCGCTATTGTATTGCATCCGGTAACTATTGTCATCGCAATCAAATATGACTTGACAGTGGCGGTCGCTATCTGTACAATGACGCTAAGGCTTAGGTGCCGTCGTGTTCTGAGGATACGGATAATGAGGAGGAACGCAGCTATGATTGGTTTGACGCTTAACCTGTTCCTGAAAGCGGCCAAGGATGCCGAAAAAGCTCGTTATATGATATTACAGGAGCTGCAGAACATTCGGAAAAGTTTTAGCAAAAGCAGATTGTATCCCCATCTTGGGAATTTGATCAATCTGCATTCCACCCTTGCAAACATTGTTAATACGGCCGGTGGCATACGCAAAGGATTGCCCCGCGAAGTTAAGAACATCGATGTCGTCAATCGTGAAATTGTCTACGAGCATAATGCACTGGACTCTTCGGTGCTCGCACAAATTGAAGAGCTCATCCTGTGGACGATGCCGAAAATCAAAGCTACAATCGAGGAAGGGCAGACGATTTACGAATTCGTTGATGACAATCTGGCGGTTGAAATTGTCGGAATATTACCAGCTTATCTAGAAGAAGGATACTTTTTTGTGCCGGACAATCGGGCACAATCGTATCACCTCGTTCAGTATGAAGTTTCAATTTTCAGCTCGGCAAACGAACGCTTCCGGCGTCTTAAAACGCGTCTGGTGGAAACAGTTCGGCAGGACGGAATTGTTGAGACAGACAACTCGCTTAAATTGCGCCTCATCAAGCGTAACCCGACTATGCCGAATCCGGCAACCTATCGTTTCGATACGGAGCTGGCTTTTCCCTTTGCCGAAACAGTTTATCCTATCGCCAAGCGCAAACTTCTGCGACAATTGTTTGCCTGAAAATCATCGGTGGGCGGCATGGCGAAGAAAGCCTGCCGCCCACCGGAATTTTTGTTTCTCGCATCATCATCGCTCGCAACATCTTCACGCACGCGTCTGACCCCAGAGTGCAGCATCACTGGCTCGATGAAAAGTTTTCCCATACATTAAGGCTTCTTGCTCCTCGCAGTCCATCGGCGTATTTTCGAGTGCCCGGACTTTAATCCAGGCTTTTGGAGCAACTCCATAAGGCAGCGCACGTCGTAGGGCTTGTGTTCCCGCAGCATTGGCGGCCCCGTATCTCATTGATGTGCAATCGCAAGGGTCAAGGCACATTGAAGCCGACGGACCGTACAAATTCAACGAGTTAAGGCAATTACTATGCAGCCGCACAAAACGATTCGCCGGCTCATGCTGGCACTAATTTTTGTTGCTTCCCTCAGTCTGATACTGTATAGCCTTATGAAAGAAAATGCCTTTTCACAAGACTTGCGGCCAAGTGCGGCGGAAGAAGAGGCTTATGACCTTCAGTGGCAAGCCGTGGATAGTCTACGGCAGAAGCAACTGAATAAATCGGCACTGGCGATTGTGAAACAGATTGCGGCTGAAGCAGAACGCAAGTCGCACTCCGGACATTATGCCAAAGCGCTGATCTACCGTCTGGGCCTGAATTCAGTTACCGAAGAGAATGCCCGGGATACTACCGTAAAGGAATTGCGAGCAGCCATCGACCGGGCCAATGCGCCGCTGCGTGCCCTTTTACAGTCGATACTGGCGGAGTTGTACTGGGGTCATTACAGCAGCAACAGCTGGCTGATCAACGAGCGCAGCTACCTCCCGGAGTCCGAACAGTCATCATTTCAAAACTGGAGTGCCCGACGCTTTTATCTCGAATCGTTGCAGTTATATCGCGAGTCGCGCCAGCCTGCAGACCAACTTGCTGCAATTCCCGCCGGCGTTTATGCCGAGCTGATGGTCGAGGGCAATATGGAGCGTGGCGAACATCCGCCAAGCCTGTACGAGCTATTAACCCTGCGAGCGCTGAATTTTTTGCTCAGCGCCGAGGATCATGCTGCCGCCCATCCCGCACCGCCCTTTGTGTTGCCAACTCCCGAAGCGTTTGCGCCGATGCAAGATTTTGTGGAGCAGTCCTTCGACCCGCGCGACTCGACAGATCCCCGCTACCTGAGGCTGGGTCTGTTGCAAGAAATGTTGACCTATTACCGCTCTCGGGACAATGACGCTGCCATGGTTTATCTCGATGCCGTGCGACTTCGTTACGTACGCGAGATAAGTGCCGGATTCGATCGCGATTCGGCATGCCTGGAGGCCTTACATCACCTACAGCACTCGCACGCCGATATCGAAGCCGCAGCCTATGTTGCCTCGCTGCGCGCCGAAATTCTCAACGAGCGCGAAGAATACCCGAAGGCAGTGGCGATATGCGATTCTACCCTTAATGCCTGGCCTGAGACAAAGGGCGCCACGAACTGTAAAGCGCTTCTATCGGAAATCAAGCGCAAAAACCTTAGCCTGAGTGTGGAAGAGACAACACCGCCGGGTAAACCATTTCGAATGCAGCTCAGCTACCGGAATCTGGCTACGGTCCATTTTCGTTTAATTCGCGTCGATGGCCGCGCATACCTCGAAGCCAGCATGCAGCACGGCAAAATTGACAAATTGCTGGAGCGGGAAGCGGAGCAAGAATGGACCGTGGAGCTTCCGGGAACAGAGGACTACCGCCAACACGTGGTGGAGCTGGGAGCGCCGGCGCCGGGCTATGGCGCTTACATTCTGCTTGCAAGCGACAATCCGCAGTTTGCCCAGTCAAAGGGTGCAGTCGCCAGGGTGCTGATATGGGGCACGCGATTTTGTTTTCTTAGCTCGCAGATGCCGAATGGCCAGACTGAGATCACTGTCCTCGATGCGCTGCGCGGCCGGCCGCGTCCAGATGTTACAGCGAAGGTTGTAAGTTGGGGCTATAGTCGGGACCGGCGACGTGACGTCATTCTCGGCAGCGATGAATACACAACGGACGCAAACGGTGTGCTGCGATGTTTGTTAAACGGGAATCATTCCTACTTTACGATCGAGCTGAGCAAGGGCGAAGATCACTACTATTCCAAACGGCTGTCGAACTACCGTAATCGTTCTGCGCACCAATCACAGCGGCGCACGCTGTTCTTTGCTGATCGGGCAATATATCGCCCGGGACAGGCAATTCACATCAAAGGCATAATGACCGAAGAAAACGTTGAAGCGCCATTTCGTCGGGTATTGTCCGGCGAAGACAGTAAAATACGCTTGTTGGATGTTAATGGGCAGGAAGTGAGCAGTCAGCAAGTGCGGACGAATGAATTCGGTTCTTTTCACCACACATTTACCGCCCCCGCAAAACTGACCGGCGCGCTACGTATCGAGAACGAAAGCGGTGGCCTGTCTATTCAGATTGAAGAATACAAACGTCCGCGGTTTAGGGTCGAATTCATGCCGCTGGAAGGGGGCTACAAACTGGACGAAGTCATCAGGCTGGAAGGAAAAGCAATCGCGTTCGCTGGTGCTGCGATCGCTAATAGCCGTCTGCGCTATACGGTAACTCGCCGTGCCGCCTTTCCCTACTGGCAGTGGGGACGACGCATTCCCTTTAACAGATCGGCGACGAAGCTGCAGAGCGGGGACGGCCATACAGATGCCGAGGGCAACTTCACCCTCGAGTTTCATGCCCTGCCTGACTATACGATCCCGCCCGCCGACCGTCCTGTCTTCGCGTATGAAGTGGAGGTTGAGGTCACGGATGTCAGCGGCGAAACACGGTCGAAGAGTTTAACTGTCCAAGTGGGCTATACCTCAACTTTGCTGCGGATTGAAAGCGCCGAGTTTCGCAATCGACGTGATACTAAGCCCCTGACGATCGTGGCAACGAATCTTAACGGGGATCCGGTTGCCACAGAAGGGCAGGTGCTGGTTGATCGTTTAACGCCGCCAGCGCGTTTACTTCGGCCGCGTCTCTGGTCGGCGCCCGACAAGTTCCTTCTTGACGCCGCTGATTTTCAACGTGACTTTCCCCGTGATGTATACCAGCGCGAGGACGACCCGACACACTGGGATGTAGCGAAGCGGATTGCCGAGCTGCCATTCGCGACGGCCGCCGATGGACGGGACAGCATCAGGGCCTTAAACAACCTGGCTCCCGGCCGTTACCGGGTCACACTGCGCAGTCAGGATCCCTTCGGTCAGGAAGTCGAAGTCCTGCGGCAAGTGACAGTCTATGATCCAGACGAGGACGAAGCGCTGCTTAACAGCCCCTTCGTATGTCTGGCACTGCAGGAAGAGTATCAGCCCGGAGAAACAGCACAATTGCTGATAAGCTCGGCGCTGCCGTCTGCCCGCGTCTTTGTCCGTTTCTCAAGGCGGGATTTGGTCCTCCGAGAAGAGCTGCTCAACATTGACGCCGGCCAGAAGATTGTCAGCCTGCCGGTGACAGAGGCGCATCGCGGCGGCCTCAGGGCCAGTGTCCTGCTTGTTAATGACTACCGGGTTTATCGGGAAGATATCGCCTTGACTGTGCCCTGGACAAATAAACAACTCGATATCAGTATGGCAAGCTTCCGCGATCGACTGCAGCCAGGCGTCGCCGAAGAGTGGCGCTTGACAATCCGCGGATCGGAAGCAGAAAGCCTGATGGCCGAAATGGTGGCGACTTTGTACGACGCTTCGCTGGATGACATTCTTACACAGCGCTGGCCTTCGTATTCCTGGCCATTGTTCGCAAATGTTCGCCCTTCGTCTGAATTACAGGTTAAGGCGCTGGGAACCGCCACTGCTTCTGTCTACACGGCTAACTGGTGGAACCGGCGCAGCGACCGTGTTTCGGTTGAGTTTATCAGTCTGAACCTGTTCGGTCTACCGAGAGATTTTCGCAATCACAGTTATTTTTCGCAGGGCTATTACAAGACCGAAGCGATGGCGACGCCGCGTCTTGAAAGTGTTATGCTCAGGGGAATGAACGGCGATCTGTCGGATGAAATCATCGAAAAAGTCGAAGTAGGCAACGCGTCGATTGGAGGCGTCGTCAATGTGGAGGGAGAAGAGTTACAAAGCGCAGCTGCAGAATCCGGTCCGGGCGACGAAGCTATGCCACCGCTGCGTCTCCGACGCAATTTTAACGAAACTGCATTTTTCTATCCGCAGTTGCAAACAGACGGGAACGGCGCAATTGTCCTGAAATTCACGATGCCGGATGCCTTGACGCGCTGGCAGTTTCGGGCATTTGCGCATACGCCCTCACTGGCTACAGCAATGATCGAGCGCAGTCTCATCACGCAGAAAGAGTTAATGGTACTGCCCAACGCGCCTCGTTTTGTGCGTGAAGGCGATCAGATCGATTTTCCTGTAAAAATGAGCAACCTGAGCGACAAAGATTTGACCGGCCATGCCGAGCTTGAATTGTTTAACCCAGTTACTATGCAAGCCCTAAACAGCGAGTTGGGGCTTGATGCGTCGGGGCAATCTTTCGTCTGCGGGCCGGGTCAGAGTGCTGCGCTCAGCTGGCGCTTAAACATACCGGAAGGTATCGACGCCATTTTGTATCGCGTCAGCGCCCGCGCCGAAGGATTCAGCGACGGCGAGGAAAACGTCTTGCCTATACTTCCGAATCGCATTATGGTGACGGAGTCGCTACCGTTGCCGGTCCGGGGAGAGCAACAACGCCAGTTTCGCTTTGATAAACTGGCTGAATCGGCGCAGTCGTCAACGCTGCGTCATCACAAGCTCACTCTTGAAATGACTTCCAATCCGGCTTGGTACGCGGTGCAGGCTTTGCCTTACTTAATGGAATTCCCCTACGACTGTTCGGAGCAAATCTTTGCCCGCCTGTACGCCAATAGTCTGGCCCGACATATCATAGAGCAAAAGCCTCGGATTAAACGCGTTTTCGAGCAATGGCGTGAGCGCGATGAACTGCAGTCGCAGCTCCAGCGCAATCAGGATCTTAAACAATTGCTCCTGGAAGAAACGCCCTGGCTGATGGAAGGGCGCAATGAGGCGGAGCGCATGCAGCGCATCGGCCTTCTCTTCGATCTCAACGCTATGGCGCAGGCACGTGAAACCGCAATCGGCGAACTTCACAAACGCCAGTCGAATCGCGGCGGATGGCCCTGGTTTGCCGGCGGTAGGGATAGCTACTTTATCACGCTGCACATCCTGGCCGGCCTGGGGCATTTGGATCATATGGGCGTCGACCTCGCCGATTCGCGTGTTACCGAAATGAAGCGGCGTGCACTGATGTATGCGGATGATACGATGCTGATGCACTACCGAAAACTGCGTGAGCGCGATGACTTTGACTCGACGGCCAACCACCTGACGCACGATGTTATTTTATATCTCTATGCCCGCAGCTTCTTCGTGACCGCCATCGTAGATCGAAACCAAGAGGCGGAAGAAGCCCGCGAATTCTGGTACCGGCAAGTAGCGCAGCACTGGACGCAAAGGCCCCTGTTGACACAGGCAATGATGGCGCTGGCGGCTCACCGTTCCGGTAAGAATCTCACCCGGCAGGAGATTCTACATTCACTGCGCGAGCGGGCGATTCACTCTGAAGAAATGGGAATGTACTGGAAGCAGAACAATGGCTGGTACTGGTATCAGGCGCCCATTGAAACACAGGCAATGTTAATCGAGCTCTTCGATGAGGCGGCGGGCGATGCCGCGGCGGTCGAAGAAATGAAAATCTGGTTGCTTAAACAAAAGCAAACCAGCGACTGGAAAACGACGAAAGCAACGACCATGGCCTGCTATGCTCTGCTGGGGCGCGGCGCCGATCTGCTTGCGGATGACGAACTCGTCAGGATCGACGTCGCCGGTCAGACGCTGGATCCCCATAAACTGGACGGCAGCAGCGTGCAGGCGGGTACCGGTTATTTTCGTAGCTCGTGGTCAGGCAGCGACGTCAAGCCGTCGCTGGCAGAAATCAGTGTGACGAAAACAACGCCGGGAATTGCCTGGGGCGCAATGTACTGGCAATACTTCGAGCGCCTGGATAACATTAAGGCTCATGCTTCACCGCTCAAGCTTAACAAACAGATCTTTGTTAAACAACAGGACGCGAACGGCACGACGCTCAAGGCGCTGGGCGGGGATGGAGCCCTCCTGGTAGGCGACATTCTAACGGTCCGAATCGAGTTAAGTGTGGACCGTGATATGGAATACGTCCACATGAAAGATATGCGCGCCGCGGGATTGGAACCAATCGAGGCCTTGTCCGGCTATCGCTATCGCAGTGGTCTGGCTTACTATCAGAGCATTCGCGATGCCGCCATGCACTTCTTTTTTGACTGGCTGCCTAAAGGACGCTATGTCTTCGAGTATGATCTGCGCGCCTTCCAGGCCGGTAGATTTCACAACGGCATAAGCAATATTCAATCGATGTACGCACCCGAGTTTGCGAGCCATTCCGAAGGACTGGAGCTTGAGATCGCTCCCCAATAGATCGGTTTGAAATGGTCGCTATTTAATAGTATTTCTCTAAATTGTCTGTCCACAAGACTTCTAAATTATCGTTGCGTTTTCTAGGACCCGTAATCGTGCACGAATGGTCGTGAATATGAAGCGAATACTTTTCAGCTTTCTACTCCTTATCATTGTTGCCACTGGCTGCCGAACCGACGAGCGGGAAGCCGCGCTCAACAGCACGGAAACACCACGGCTGCTGGTTGTCGTGTCCTTTGACCAGATGCGTGCAGATTATCTCAGTCGCTGGCGAGAGTTGTGGAGCGAGGATGGCTTCGCGCAACTGCTGCGTGACGGACGAAATTATTCAAATTGCGCATTCACACATTCGGCCACGGCCACCGGCCCGGGGCATTCGATTTTGAGCACAGGCGCTTATCCTGCCAAAAACGGGATTGTGTTGAATAATTTTTACGACCGGCAACGTCATCGGGACTCGTATGCCGTCGATGATTCCAAGGCAAAGATTCTTGGTGCCGGCGACGGACAAAAAGGGCGCTCGCCTCGCAATCTGCAAATGCCAACGCTGGGCGACTGGCTTAAAAAAAGCGACTCCACCGCGCGGGTCATTGCCATTTCACCTAAAGATCGCGCCGCTATTCTGATGGGGGGACACAGAGCCGACGCAGTGCTATGGTTCGACCGTTCAACGTCGGCCTTTACAACGTCATCTTACTATAGCGACAGTTTGCCCCGCTGGCTTCACGGCTGGACGGCGGTCGATGAATGTAAGCGGTATTCTTCCTACCACTGGAATGCTGCCCTCGCGGATGAAGCGTATTCCGTGCCGGACGAAGCTCCGGGTGAAGGTGCATTTCCCGGCGGCACAGCTCGATTCCCGCACCAGTTGCCCGACTTGAGCACCGCGACGAGCGAAGCATTTTTCAAAAGCTTTTTTCTCAGTCCGCCGTCAGTGGACATCGTTTTTAACCTGGCCAAAAAGGCGATAGAAGCCGAACAGCTTGGTAAACGGCAGGCGACGGATATCTTGTGGCTGGGCATCTCGACAACCGACTACGTTGGCCATCAGTTCGGGCCGGACAGCCGCGAAATCGTCGACACCTACCTGCAGTGTGACCGCATGATAGCGGATCTGATCGCATATCTTGACGACGAAATCGGCCGTGACCGCTATCTATTGGCTGTATCGTCAGATCACGGCGTTGCGCCGATTCCGGAGCAGAGCGCGGCGGCCGGCCTGGATGCGGGCCGCATCGATCAGTTGGAATTCGTCGATGAGCTGGATGCTCACCTCAGCGCCGCTTTTCCATTCGAAACTGCGCACCGCTGGTTCGATGCGGCGCATCTGCCGCATTTGTATGTCAATCCCCGAACCCTTGCCGCCACGCGCAACGAGCAGGCTGTCTACGATTCTATCCGCGCCTTCGCGATGCGTCAAGAGGGAGTGGCGGCGGTGCTGACGAGGCAGGACATTAAGACCGGCAGCCAGCCGCCTTCGGTCGACGCCGAGCTGTTTGACCGTTTTCGCAAGAACGCTTTCGAAACCCGGACCGGCGACGTTATTATTTGCCCCAAAGAGTACTGGATATTCGGCAACACGCCGGCAACTCACGGTTCACCTTACGACTATGATCGCGCTGTGCCGCTTATCTTCTTTGGCGCGGGTGTAGCGCCCGGCGAGCTGGAAGAGCAGGTATCCCCGGCAGACCTGGCGCCGACACTGGCGGATCGGATCGGTGTAGCAATGCCGGCTGTGGACGGCCGTGTCCTTGCGCTACGCTAGTTCCCGCAGTTTTTTCTATGCTCTGCTAGCGAAAGTGCTTCCTTGACGTCCTCTAGGCGGAGTTCCAGAAGATATTCTTCACCTAGCTGGTACCATTTGTGAGCCTAAGGCGAAAAACGGCACTAGGCTGTTCCTGACTCGTTCTGGCCTACTTTTGCAAGAAGTTAGAAGACAGAATCCTCGACAGTTTCGAATTTCGAATAATTTCCGGTTTGCAATTACGCCGGATTCTTCGGAGATTTTGGCATTCTCGCAGGTGTAAGTCGTTTTTGCATACCCGTGTCCCGGCCTTGTCCATGAAATTGATCGCGACCTTTTGTTTCCTGGCAACAGGTTTTGCACTTCTGTTGTTGTCGCCGGCCCCAGGCAATGCCCAGTGGCAAAAAATCGAAGACTTGCCGCTGCCCGACCATCACTGGCTCGACGTAAGCTTTCTGGCTTCCGATACACGTTTTGGATGGATTTGCGGATTTGCCGGTCGGGTGCTGCGTACGACTGACGGCGGTGACAGCTGGCGCCTGGCCACGATTACGGGCGGCGGTCAACTGGAATCCATTTCATTCGGATCACGCGACGTGGGATACTGCTCGGGACCGTCTGGAATGTTTAAGTCGGAAAATGGGGGCGCCTCCTGGTTTAAGCTTGCACTGCCCGCGGCTGTAACATCAGTCTGGGGCTGTGATTTTGTGGATGAAGATAACGGCGTGGTCGCAGGGGGTGGTTGTGATGGCAAACAGTATTTTTTTTCCACGAGCAGTGGCGGAGCAATCTGGGACCTGGCAGTCCATTCTACAGCGAATAGCGGACTCACCGACCTGCGCCTCTTGTCAGCGGGCGGAACAGCGTATGCCGTGAGCAGCGGCAATCTGTGGCGCAGCAGCGACGGCGGGCGTTCGTGGAGTATCGACAACTCGACCGGCAGCAATATCTGGCATGAAGAGCTGGCGATGGCCGGCGATCTTCCCGGCAGCGCGATTCTGTTGCCCGTAGCCGGCGATGACTGCAGCGGCGGCGGCGATGGCGGCGGTATGCGCTTTTCGACCGATGCCGGTGCGAGCTGGATCAGCAGCGATGTGGGCCGCCGAATGTATGGCGCTTTTTTGCTGGACCAGGAAAGCGGTTGGGCTTGCGGGGCCGACCGGACCGTCTATCATACGGTTGATGCCGGCCGGAATTGGCAGCTGCGCAACTGCGGCGTTCAGGAAGGCGATCTGGATGACATCTACTTTATTGATGCTGATGAGGGCTGGCTGGTGGGCGAAGGAGTGTATCGATCGCTCCGAATGCCCTACCTCTTCGCTCGCGATACGTTGAAATTCGGTGATGTCTGTCTGCCGGACGAGCGCGCGCAGGCCATCTGGCTTTACAACCGCAGCTCGCGGCCTGTTAAGGCGTCCGCTGACTTCGGCGGTCCTGACAAGGATGAGTTTTACCTGGTGTCGCCTGTCGGCGAGCTCAGCATCGGGGCCTGCGACTCCATTCAGATTATTGTCGGCGCCGCCCCAGCATCGGCCGGGTCAAAGGGGAGCGCTCTGCGCCTAGCTTTCGATGATGGAGCCGCATTGCGTCTCGCGCTCGTTCTCGAAGCACACGAACGAAGTTTGATGCCCGAAGACTCGGTGCTGCTCATCGATCCGGTACCGGTAGGCCGCTTCTCCGGCGTCGGCTTGCGTTGGAACCAGACGCTGGATAGTGAGGAGTTTATTGAGCAGGTTGAAAAAATCGATGGAAGCGACCGTATTTATGTGTTGGAGAACATGCCGTTCCCGGTACCGAAGAGCACGCTGTTTAACTTTAACATTGAACCGGTTGACACGGGCTGGGTTGAAGCGCGCTATCGTTTTGTCATCGGACCCTGCGCCCGGGATACTATCATCCGTGTTCGAGCCTATGCGCGTTCGCCCATCATCGACAGTGAAAGCTCCTTAACAATTAATCTGGCATGCAGCAGCGACGCTGTCGATTCACTGACGATCCGCAATACCGGCAACGCCGATCTCGTTATTGAGGATGTGACACTTGGAGGTCTCGACGCTGACGATTTCAGTCTGCGAGGCTGGAGCAGCGGTGCTGAGCTGCCCGTGCGAATCGCAGCGGGAAGTTTCGATTATCTGCTCGTCGGAATGCGGCCCGGCAGCTCGGACACCAAAACAGCTGAGTTGACTATAGTTAACAACGACTCGACTCAATCGCGCGGACCGCAAAATCCACTGTCGGTACCACTAAACGGCACGGCGCTGTACCCGGTGATAGTCGCGGACAGCGCGAAACTGGACTTCGGTGAATTTTGCTTTGATCGCCAAAAAATACAACGCGAAATTCGTTTGACAGGCGATAACATTGTCGATGCCGATTTAACACAGATTCGAATCGTCGGCGCGGGCTCTGCCTTTCAGGTGGATGCGCCTGTAGTACTGCCCGTGGAGCTACCTGCCGGTACATCGCGAGTACTGCGTCTGAGCTTTGAGCCGCCGGTGGAAGGGGATTTCCGTGATACGCTGTTAATCAAAGTTGCGCCCTGCGATACGCTGATTGCGATTCCATTAGAGGGACGTGCGCGGCGATTGTTCAGCAGCCTGGATCGCCGCGAGTTTCAGATCGATGCTTTGCCTGTTGCCGCGCCGCGCAAGCTGGTGACCACTCTGCGTAACGCGGGCCCGAACAGAGAATTTCTGGTACTGGATTCGATCAGCGGCAATCTCGACGTGGAACTCAGGGTCGGGGAGCGGACAGTGCTAAACTTGCCGGACCGCGCAAGGCTCGAAGCCGCCTCCGAAGTCGCCCTGCAGCTTGCCGTACAGTCACGGCGCATCGGCTGGGACAGCGCGCAAATCCATCTTCATTTCGAGCCATGCAACGAGAAACATATTATTACTGTCCGCGCCTTTGGACTCTCACCGGCGCTGGAAACGATACCCTCCTTGTTGATTGCCCTTGGCCACTGCCGTGAGAGCGGCGTCCGGGCTATTACGATTAACAATGCGGGTAATGACACGCTAATAATCGACAATGCCGAACTGGGCGGCCCGGATCCGGATCGATTTGCTATCCTCGGCTGGGACAATGGCCGGGAGCTACCTGTGGCAATCGCGCCGGGGGCATCTGCCGCAGTCGATATCGAATTTCGCACGACGATTGCCGAGAAGCGCGAAAGCTTGCTGCGCCTTTTTCACAATGACCGGCGACCGGATGTCGGACTGAATAATCCGCTCGAGATTCAGATCGGCGGCGAACGCGGCGTGCCGGTGCTCGATGAAACTGCGCGCTCGCTGGCCTTCGATACGGTCTGTGTCGGCAGCACGATTAAACTGGATCTTTCTGTTATTAACACCGGCAATGCCAGCGCCAACATAGCGGAACCTGTGTTCCGCACTGAACACTTCAGCGTTACGGTCGCCGATACGGAATTTCCCGTGCGAGTTCGGAACGGCGAGCCGCGACAATTCCAGGTGCAGTTTACGCCGCAGACAGGCGGTATGATAGTCGACACAATGCGCCTTCGGATCGAGCCATGTGACTTCTACGATGTTGTGCTGCGCGGCTTCGCCCGCGAATCGCGCCTGGGGGCCGACCCAGCTTTCATCACCGGTGACATCCGCAGCAACGAAGACTCCGAGTTTACAATCGAAATTCAGTCACGTGGTAACGATCCGGCCGAGCTCAGCAGTGTGCAGCTCGAACCACTGCGTCCCGAGTGGGAACTCTTTGCTCCGGATCTGCCGTTGACGCTGCTGCCCGGCGACTTCACGACTTTGACTGTTCGGGTTAACAGTTCGGATGATCAGGCATTAAACGGCAGGATCCGACTGGAAGGCCTTCGTACCTGCCCGTTTGGACTGGAGGTACCGATCGACCTGCGATCGGTCAGTAGCTCGCTGCGTTTTTCGCGACGCCGTTTCGATTTCGGTATTCACTATTGTGCCCTGGAACCGCTGCGAGAACAATTCGACATTGTAAACGACAGCGACAAGAATCTTCGCATCGATCGGCTGGTGCTCACCGGCGGCGAATCGGCCTTCAGTTTCGAAGCGCCGACGATACCATATTCCATGGCTGCGGGCGCCAGCGAATCAATCGAGATTGTAGTTGATTTATCAAACACAGGTTTCTTTCGCGATACACTATTGCTAGCCTATGATACCACTGTCGAACACATACCCCTGGCTGTTAACATAACCCAGGCCAGCATCTCAATCGCGCCTCTGAGTGTTGATTTTGGATTTGTGCCGATCGGAAGCACGGCCGAAGAGGAGCTTGTCATTCGGTCCGATGCGGCAGTACCGGTGACAGCGCTTGTTTTCGACGATGACGCAGCGGGCTTCAGTCCCCTGCAAGCGCCGGCGGTGGTTGGTCCCGGAGCCACATCCCTGCTGCTGCGTTATCAGCCGGGTATAGGCGGCAGCAACCGTAACAGATTACGGGTAGTCATCGGAGAAGCCTGCCCGCAGGAATTTTTCATCGATTTGCGTGCGGCGTCACCCTACGCGCTTGAACTGTTTACTGCCGATTACATTGCCGAGCGGGCCGATACAGTGTCGGTAGACATTGGACTGCGCGGCAACCTCCTGGAGACACCGCCGGAACGAATCGATTTGACGCTGGCATTCGACAAATGGCTCATGGCGCCTCTTCATGTCCTCAACGGCGGAGACCCTGCTCTTCCGCTGCCACTGAGCTTCGACTTTGCCGCCGGCACCGCAACCCTTAGCCTGTGGCGTCAGGATATCGAACGAAATCCGGTTTTAACAAGCGAGGGCGGGCTGCTCGTCAGGATCCCAACTCTGGCCTTGCCGTCTGTTCCGAATTCCACGCCCCTGCGTTTCAGCGCGGCGCATTTCGAATCGTTGGACGCCGAGTACAGCGTGCAGACATTCGACGGCTCTTTTACCGTTGAACACTTCTGTGCTCCGGTTGCCAGAGCGCTGCGCCTGCTCGGAAGCTTTCGCCTGGCATTGGCACGTGCCGGTCCGGGCAATGGAGGAATTGAGCTGGAGGTGGATTCCGATGGCGGGATGATGCTCAGCGCGACGGTCAGTGATGCCTACGGCCGTCGTGTCTATTACAATCCGGCGATATCCCTGCATGGTGGGCGGAACAGCCTGCGCCTGCGGACGGGCCCCCTGGCATCCGGCGCGTACTATATCAGCCTTTCGAATCATTTGCAGCACGCAACGATGATCCTGCCATTGCATCGCTAGGGCGTCGGCGCAGCGATATTTGGGTTGCCGTTCATTTGCCGCTCTTCGAGAAAAATGATGCTTTTGTAAATGAATTGTAAATAATGTTTGCATTCGCTCGGCAAGCGCCGTATCTTTGTTGCTCTTCTGTCGCGAAGGCGGCACAGTTCTTTGAAAGTAGAAAGCACATAAAGGTAAGGAACCGTCAAGGAAACTTGCGGAATGGAGAGTCAGGCAACTCAA
>JANQRB010000074.1 GCA_028284775.1 Candidatus Kapaibacterium sp.
TCGTCTGCAGGCCGGCCTGCAACTGTCCTTCGGTCCGGAAGGCGATCCCCGGCCTCAGCCCTAACGATGTTGGTGCGTCAGAGGACCAAAAATTTACGAACCAATTATTGCTACGACAATAATATCACCTGCCTTCCGCGTCAGAGAAGAACAGGGTCGCGGAATGCCCTGTGACCAAAAAGGTCTTGGCGTTTCATTTCTCAGCAGTATCTTAACAGCAGGCAGGTCGAACGCACGTAAAGGTCGTATGCTCAGATTGTTCCTTCCTCTGCTTCTGGCAGCTTCATCCATTTTGTACGGTTATAGCGCCGCTCCGCGCACGGCATCCGATACCGGCGCATGTTTTATCGAGAATCGCGGTCAATGGCCGGAGGAAGTACGATTCCTGGCACGGACACCGGGAATGCAGACCTGGGTTACCAACAGCGCCATTGTGTATGATTTATATCGGATCGGGCCGCCATCTGCCGTCCCGAGCTCCGAAGCAGCAGCTCCAGGGAAGACCGGCATTGAAGTCAGCGCCATTCGCGAAGGCCATAGTATCCGCATGCAGCTTGGCGGCCGTGCGGCGGAAATCAGTCCCGGTCAAAAGCTGGACGAATATCACAACTATCTTTACGGCAATGATCCTGATCAATGGTATGCGGGAGTGCCGCTCTATGCCGAGTTGCGTCATCGCGATCTGCAGCCGGGTATCGACACACGCTTGTATTTCGAGCAAGGCAGGGTGCGCTATGATTATGTGCTGAAGCCTTTTGCCGACCCGCATTCGATTCGCCTGCGCTTCGACGGCGTCGACCGAATCGCCATCGATAGGTCAGGGGAACTGCTGCTTTCGACGAGCCTTGGCGAGCTAAGGCACCGCGGCTTGTACGCTTATCAGCGCATCGGAGACGCGGAGCACCCGGTTGAATGCGCCTTTCGATTGCTTCCCGACGGGGGGGTGGGCTTTGAAATCGGCACCTACTCCCAGGCGCATGATCTCGTGATCGACCCACTCATTTATTCTACAATTTTGGGTGGCACCGGCTCGGATGACGCCAATGATATTGTCGCGGACCGCTTCGAGAATGCCTACATTACCGGCCTGACCAGCTCCGACGATTTTCCGAC
The DNA here is from genome assembly GCA_028284775.1 of Candidatus Kapaibacterium sp. Classification (GTDB taxonomy): domain Bacteria; phylum Bacteroidota; class Ignavibacteria; order Kapaibacteriales; family UBA7675; genus JANQRB01. The sequence continues at coordinate 1,114 of JANQRB010000074.1, forward strand.
GACCGTTGGCGCATATAAGCGCGAGCTCAAGGGCGCCAACACGGATGTATTCGTTGCCAAATACAACCCTGGCGGTGTCCGGATCTTTTCCACTTATATCGGCGATACGGAAGGAGAGGAGGGCCTCGGCATCGAGGTTGACGCCAATTTTAATATCGCTGTGACCGGTTGGACTAATTCGCCCCTGTTTCCGGCAACGATCGGCGCCTACAATTTCACCCACAGCGGCAATCGGGACGCTTTTGTTCTCATGCTGGATCAAAGCGGCGGATCGATCATTTATTCGACCTTTATCGGCTCGTCTGATTGGGAAGAAGGGCGCGACCTGGCGATCGACCTGAACGGCAATACCTACATTACGGGCTTTGCCCTGACGCGCTTTTTTCCCGCCACTGCCGGGGCCTATGACGTGTCGCACAACGGCCGGGAAGACGCCTTTGCCGCCAAGCTCAGCGCCGACGGCTCGAGTCTTCTCTTTTCGACCTTTCTGGGCGGAGACGACTTCGACATCGGCATTTCGATCGATGTCGATGCCGCCGGAAATGTCTATGTCGGCGGAAAAACGGAATCGAGCTCCTTTCCGACAACCGTGGGCGCTTACGATCGATCATACAACGAAGGCGGCGATGCCTTCGTGGTAAAACTCAACGCCAGCGGCTCGGCCCTGCAGTACGCCACCTTTGTCGGTGGTGAATTAGAGGAAACCTTTGGCGGCATGGACCTGGACGATGTGGGTAATGTCTTTTTCTGCGGCACCACCTTTTCCAACGATTTTCCTTTCAGCGCCAATGCCTACGATCGGTTTTACAAGGGCCTTGGCGACGCCTATGTCGCCAAGCTCAATCGCGACGGCGACGACCTGGACTACGCGACCTTTCTCGGCGGCGGCCAGGCCGATGCCGCGCACGACGTCGCCGTGGATCGCGAGGGCAAGGCGCATGTCTTTGGCATAACATCAACGCTTCTGTTCCCTTTGCGCGGCGGCCCCTGCGACGAAAAGCTGAGCGGCGAACAGGACCTTTTCGTCACAAAGTTTACCCCGGACGGCGACGACATTGTTTATTCGACCTATATCGGCGGCGATGGCCCCAATGAATTCAGCCGTTCCATCGATCTCGACCGGCGGGGACAGATGTACCTTACCGGACGGACGCAAAACGACGATTTCCCGGTGACGGACAATACCGGCGACCGGGGCGGCCTCGACGTATTCGTTTCCAAACTAAATTGCAATTCCACGACCCTGGATCTCGATGCCGGACCCGATCATACCATCTGCTTCGGCAATCCGGTGCGGATTGGTAATTTCGCAAGCGGCGGAGCCGGCGGTTTCAGCTACAAATGGACGCCTCCCGACGGCCTGAGCGATCCAGAAGCGCCCCGGCCGCTGGCCAATCCCGCCAGTGACATCGAATATGCCGTGACGGTAACCGATGAGCGCGGCTGCCGGGCCGAAGATGTCGTCAGCATCAAGGTTCTGCCGCAGATTCTGCTCGATGTCGGCGACGATATCGAAGTTTGCGCGGGCGAAGAGATTCAATTGGGCGGCGAGCCGACGGCGCAGGGCGGCAGCGGGCAACTGAGTTATTTGTGGACACCGAGTTTCGGCCTGGACGATCCGACCATTGCCAATCCGGTCGTAACGCAGGCTTCTTTGCTGGGACAGGATTATCGCCTGACCGTTACCGATGAAAGGGGCTGCAGCTCGACAGCGGTTGTGCGCGTCCTTGCCAATGACGTCCCATTTGCGGATGCGGGGCGGCCGACGATTGTCTGTCTGGGTGTACCGTTTCCCCTGGGGGGCGCTCCGACGGCCATCGGTGGATCGGGCGAGTACGAATATGAATGGACGCCGGAAATAGGGCTTGACGATCCGAAGAGCGCTAACCCGGTTGCATTGATCGAAGACTTGCGAGTTACCACGCTGACGTACAGAGTTGAGATCACCGATTCCAAAGGCTGTGTTACAAGCCATCAGGTGCGGGTAACGCTTAACTCCTTCACTCTGGATCTGACGCCGAGCCAGACCGTTTGTCCGGGCGAAGAACTTCAAATCGAGGTCGTCGTAGGCGATACCGAGCTAAATGACGATGACTTTGAATATGCCTGGTCGCCGCGCGTCGGCCTGAGAGGCGCCAGTACCTCACACCCGACCTTTGAACGCAGCGAGGCCGGCATTTACGATTATACGGTCTTTGTAACGGACCCCAGCGGATGCACCATACGCGGCAGTATCCGGCTGACGGTACCGGAATCGCCGCGTCTGAGCATACAACCCAGTCGGCTGGATTTCGGGAAGCTGGGCGAGTGCGGCAGTTTCAAAGAGGAGACGCTCATTATTCGCAACAGCGGCAGGGAAGACCAGGAAATCAGTATCAGCGCCAGCGACGGCTTTTCGCTTATTTCACCGGCATCACCGTTTTCACTGCGGGCCGGACAGGAGCAGGAAGTCCGTATCCAGTTCCAACCGACGCGTCAGGGGAAACTCAACGGCGAGCTCTTGCTGACCATCGGTCGCTGCGGCTTTCAGGAGCGTATCATTCTGGAAGGCGAAAAAACCGAAGCTTTAGCGGCTCTCAGCACTGAAACAGTCGATTTTGGGACGAGTCTCGTTTGCGATGCCGCTTCGATTGCGCGTGGGTTCTACCTTAAGAACATAGGACGTGAGACAATTACAGCCCGGCGGCCGATCATACTCGAGGGTCCTTTCGCAAATCTGACCGCCTTCCCGCGTGTCGTCAACCCCGGTGATTCGGTCGAGCTCTTGATGCAGTTTACGCCGTCCGCCGCCGGCAATTTTTCGACTGAAGTGCTTGTGCCTTTCCGGTCGCAGAATTGCGACGACACGCTACGCCTGGTGCTGCGTGGACGACGCCTGACGCCGGAGCTGCGCGCATCACTCGCCGCAATCAATTTCGAGCAATTGACCGGCTGCGAACAACAACGCAGCACCAGCATGACGATCAGCAATCCTTCCGATGTTGACATCAGCCTGGAAGGGCTCGGCCCCACGCCGCCTTTCCGTCTCCGTCCGGCGGCGCCCTTGCTAATTGCCTCCGGCGCATCAGTCGAGGTCGAGATTGTATTTGAACCGGCCGGCGAAGGCAATTTCGACGACTTGCTGCAGCTGCGCTATGAGCCCTGCGGCCGCGACATCGCCATTGCGGTAAGGGGCAGCAAACAGGGCGTCAGCTTCAGTGCGCCCGATGTCCTGGATCTTGGTGAATTGGTATTCTGCAGTTCTGCAAGCAAGACCCTCAGCTTTACGCTGCGAAACACCGGCAGTGCCGATGCCGACGGCGTGATCAGCGACGTAGCGGTCAGCGGACTGTTCACGACGGACGTCAGCATCGGAGATCAGCTTCCTTCCGATGGATCAGGCCGGACCTACAACGTCCGATTTGTCCCTGAGCCTGATAGCCCGACCGGCAATTTTGAAGGTAAGATCGAGCTGCTGTTCAGTCCCTGCGATGTACGCAAGGAAATCAGACTGCTTGCCCGCAAAACGGAGGCAGATCTGGGCCTGAGCCGGGAATCGGCAGTCCTGGAGTCCAGCGTGATGTCAGCCGGCCAGACGCGCCGGATCGTATTTTACAATACCGGCAGCAGCAAACTGGCTATCGAGGAGATCGACTTTGACATTCCGGGTGACTTTACAATTGTCGGAATCGAAGCATCGGACATCAGCGACCTTTCGCCCGGCGACAGCGTCGTGGTGACCGTACGCTACGAGGGTAATGATTTCGATACGAGCGCGACCCTGAGGGTTCGCAGCGTCCAACCCTGTATCGGAGTTCAGGCTACGACAATTGTACGCGGGGAAGGACGCGAGCCGGACATTATCGGCAGAGTCACGGTCGTAGCGGGAGTAGTCCGTCCCAACACCGGCGAGCGCTTCAGCCTGCCCGTCTGGATCGAAGGAGCCGTCGACTTGATCGAAAGCGGCGCAACGGGATTCGAAGTGTTTCTCTCCTACAATAAGACCATTATGCTTCCGACAGATGCCGCCAGACTCGGCAGTATCGTCGGTGAGCGCCGTCACGTGCAGATTCAAGGCAGTTTGCCGCTCGACGGCAGCACCCTGGGCCTGCTTGACTTTGAAGCCTTGCTCGGCAACGATTCCTGCACCGAGGTCACCATCGATTCGGTCGCATGGCTGGGTGGACAGGTTGAGAGCGCCACGCGCAACGGCGAAGTATGTCTCGAAAATCTTTGCCGCGCCGGGAATCACACGCGGCTGTACCAGGGCGGTGCGGGAATCGCGCTGCGAATTCCCTCCGAAGGCGGCCCCGTTCGATCGTCTCTCGAAGTCGACTATACGACAGCTGAAGATGGCGATCTGCAGCTGCAGATCGTCGATATGAACGGTAAGTCAATACACAAAGTCCTCTTCCGGAATCGGCGACGAGGCAATTACCGCGCCACGATAACATTGGCTGGAATTCCATCAGGCGTCTATATGTTGGTACTGTCAAGCGAAACACAACGCGCCGACCGGATTCTACAGATTCTTGATTGATTTTTGTGTTGAAAGTCAACATTCGATTACCAGGGATAATCATCTTGACAGCAATAGCTTAAGCCGATTATCTTCCTGCCTTTTCTTTACTTCCCACACAAATCGCGACAGCTGAATGAGCTGACAATCGCTTCGGCAGTCCAGCGCTGGCGCTCGACAATCTTTAGTCCGGCAGTACTATCGAGGTCTAGTGACCTGCACAAGGTGGCAGCCAGCGCCCGATAGTAGCGCGGTTCCGGATAGAACGGCACACCGAGTTCATTCAGCGCCCAGAGATCAATCGAGAGATACTCGACGCTGCCCTCGACCGGACGATGACGATGAGGCATGGCGGCGGCAGGGAGCGAGGGCGCCGCATCCGGGGCATAGAACAAAACAGCTTCGCTGTGAATCCCGGAATACAGATGCAATGATGGAATATCATCCCAACCGCCGACAAGATTAAATACCGGCAGGCAGGTAACGATGATTAGTGCTGTGCCGATGCGCGCGGAGCTGCCGAGCGAGCGCAACATCCGCGCTAAGGAGCTGAAGGAAGGGCCGCTTTTCTCCCATGCCGCCATGAGCAACAGGATCACGATCTGCGCCAGGTTCCAGGGCCACACGACGGGATTCCAGCTATTTGCGATAAGGATAAACAGGAGACTGCAATGCATGGCAATCGCCAGGCCGATAGCCCAGCGCCGGACGCGCGTAATCAGCAAGCCCACGGCGATCATCAATTCCACGAGCGGCGCCACGTAGGCCAAATCCGCGTGGCTTTCGGCAAAGCCGGATAAGTCAAAAGCACGCATCAGCCAGGGAAACACATCGTCAGGAAAAAAAGTGTTGAATTTGTGCAGCGCACTCCAAAAGTACAATGCACTGAACATCAACAGTAAACCAGCCCGTTGGGCCTGTGTTCGACCTGCAGCTGATGTCGGTATTACGATCGGCAAGGCCAGACAGTAAAAGTAGAACCAGGGTTGCAACCTGGTGATGTCCTCAAGTACAAACAACCCAGCTATCATAAAGAAAGCAACAAGTACGGCGCTGGGAACGCGGCGCCTTGTAGTCAGCAACAGCAATACGATCGCGCCGCCGAATAAAAGGCCGTCGAAAATGATGCCATAGTTGAGCGGCAGGCTGGCGAAGGCTGGAACGAGCGGCAGATCGCGCTGGATAGGCAGCCAGACCTTCCACGAAATCAAAAGCTGGACCAGGAGGCACAGAGCAATTAGGCCTCTGATGACAGTCAGATTTCGCTCTGGCAAGGCCGAGATTGAATCGGAATAAGAACGGAGTAGCGCAAAAGTTCTTAACACATGAATCCCGCAACAAATGCAGTTCAGCACCTAAACTACAAGTTAGAGATTCCGAATCGATTGCCAAGCCCCGGATAAAAGGGCACTACGTATGGACTTAGACAGTTTTTTTGACTTTGGACCGAGAAGCTGTTGCGTTTAACGTGAATTGTAGTATTTTTGGTGCTCTTAGCTTGAAGACGTGGTGAATTGTTATATCGCTGATCTCCATGGATTCGAGCACAGCAATGGTGAGAGCTGGGGTGGGTTGCTTACCAGGGTACGATAGTAAACGCTAAACGAGCAAAAGCACTTGAATCGACTGCATAACGTGAAAGGATTGGCTGAGTAATCAGGTCGCAGTACCAATTGGTTATACGCTTAATAATTACCCTCGTGTAGACACACCTCCAATTATTCTCATACGTAAATCACAGCATTCGGGCGCAATAGCGGGATGTTGCCGTTCCGGCGACACACCGGGGATGTTTGTGCGCCCGGTACTACATAGCTCCATCGTCGTGCCGACGGCCCGGCACGAAATTTCACATTCAAATCGGTGCCCGAAGCCGCCTTCGATCAGCGGAATCAGGCATCGTATCTCCCTACTCACTGTCGGAGATATAATGGAGGCTCCCGAACCTGCCCCTTGTTAATCTTCGACTCATTCGTGGACTGATCTTTATGCGCTACACCTACCCAATTCAGACAGACGCCGCTACCACTGGCGGCCATCAGGTACTCAATGAAAAGCTAAGGGCAATCGAGAACCAGATGCTCCACTCGCCCCCCGCGGCTCTGCGGGCGGCCAAATCGATGTTAGGCGAACACGAACTACGAAATGCCCCCTTGTATAAAGCCCGGCTCTTTCGCTTAATCGGCAGCTGTCAATTAAAACTGGACCGCTACGATGAAGCGCAGCGAAGTCTACAGCAATCCGAGCGCCTGCTATTGCGGGGTGGCGGCCTGCGATCCACTACTTGCAGTGAACGCTGTCGCTCGCAGCTTACGATGGCGGAAGTTTTTGCGAATCGCGGCCTGTATCAGGATGCCCTGCACTATTTCAGCAAAGCGGCACAATGCGCTCAACAATGCAAAGATCGTGTCCTTTTCACGAATGTGCAGCAAGGCAAAGCATCCGTACTTGCGACGCTGGGACGCTATGACGCGGCATTATTAGAGCTTGGCGAAGCCTACCAGGAGGCAGTCAGACTGGAGGCAGACAGTCTTGTCGAGGAGGCAGGCAATCTCGTCGGGGCGGTCCTGTGCAGTCAGGGCCGCGTCTATCTGCAGCAGGGCAGGCTTCACCAGGCACTGGCGGCTCTTAGCGAAGGCGCGCGGAAAGCCGGACGCGACACGAGTCTTGACGCCGATATTAAAGCCGAACTCGCGGTAGTCTACGAGCGCAGCGGGTCGCCGCTGCAATCCATCGCGCTCTTCGAGCAAGCCTTGCATCTCTACCAGCGAAGCGGCGATCGTTTGCGGGAAAGTCGGCTGCGACTCAAGCTGTCCGAGTCGTATTTGCGCCGAAAGGAGGCTGATCTGGCCGAGCCTCACATCGAAAGCTGTCTCCGGCACTTTCGGGAAATCGGCGCCAAGACCTATGAGGCCGAGTCATTGAAACTAAGAAGCGCGGTTTACAGCCAGGCGCGGCAGTGGAAGCAGGCGCTCGCACATGCTAAAGCCGCCCTGAATTTGTTTGAGCAAAGCGGCGACGAGCGCAATGCACTACGATGTAATCTGCAAATTGCTGATACCTTCCGGCAGTCACGCGATCTCGATAGTGCTCGAAGTTGTCTCCAGGACGTGCTTACGCAATCAGTCGCAATTCATGACAACGAAGGCGAGTGTATGGCTCGCTTCGGCCTGGGGAGTATCTACCGCGAAGTGGGAAAGACCGACAATGCGCTCGCTTTGCTGAGCGAGGCTGAGGAGCTGGCGCGCAATTCGCAATTGAGGGACCTGCAGAGCGACATCCACTACGAACTCTATTTGACACATAATGCCCGATCTTCCGCCGATAGTTCGCAACAAGCCATCCTGCATTTAGAGGAGCACGCCAGTTTGCAGCGCAGTATGCTCAATTCCAACACCATTAAGGAGACCTATCGTCTCGAACAGGGACTTTCACAATACACGGCAGATACAAAACTGCGAACATTGCAGAATACTCTTGATCGAATCGAGAAAGAAAACTCAAGCCTGAGCAGCCGATTAGACGATCAACGAAAATCCCTAAGCGCCTTGGCAAAGTCGATTATTAACTACTGTCAGACAGCGCCGCCCGAGGTAGCGCGCGATTTGACCGAGTTACTATCGGAATTCGATTTATCGAAACTTGCTGAAGTGAAAGAAAAACAGCTGTCCGACGAAGTCAGGCAGCGCAATAGTGATTTTTTCGCGAGACTTTATGCCCGCTGCAGCAGGTTGACCGACACCGAATTACTCATTGCCGCCTTTGTGCGTGAAAAATTCACAACCAGGACGATCGCCACGGAATTCAATGTTTCGGAGCGAACAGTTGAAAAACACCGCGAACACATTCGCAAAAAGTTGGAATTTCGCACCGGACAAACATTTGCAAATTTCTTCGCGACCCTTTGAGATGACCGACCGAGAAGACTCTAAACAATGTTAAATAATTAAGCACATCGGTCGATTACCGGCAATTTGGAAAAAAGACACTAACACCATATTAACGCCTGATCCCTGCAAGCTCACAATAAAATGGGATTTGCAAGAAAAATCACGATCGACGCTGATTTAAACTTGCATGTTTCCATTTTTTGCTTTAATTACCGACGAGCAAAATCGTTGAACTACGTCGGTCATACAACGATTTTGCGCAAGAGGAAAATACCGGTCGTATTGTCCGTTTGCGAAGGATCACATAGTAGATCAAAACAATTCTCTCAGTTGCAGTCAATGCTGGGGCGCAATTAAAAGATTGTTGTGCTGGCTTACTGTAGCGCCCTGCCTATCCCTTTCCTTGAATCAAGGCCTCAGCATTGCTTTGACTTAAGATCAGCTTAACATTTTGTCTAATCAGTCAGTGGTTACATTTGGCGCCATTTGTTTCCCGTGATTGCATGCTATTGCTATGGAGTATTAAGAATTTTCCCTACAGGTGTAGTCATGGAATTGAAGCGAATTCTCGTTTTCGGGGCATTTTCAACCTTTTTGCTGCTTGGAATAACAACAGTGTTGTGGGCAGCCTGCTATCCGTTTACCGGCACAGATGAGACCGAGAGCGCGACGGTGAGCGTCGTGCCAAACGGCGATTGCGATGATGCAAATCCGCAGTACATTGATCATGGCAACAATGGCAGAACGCAGGTTGTTAACCTTCCTTGCGACTGCGGCGACGCAGAAGGCATCCATATTAATGGCGGCTCGCTGTTGCCGGTTGGCTACTCGGGAACTGCAGGCGCGACCGGTGAGTTTTATGTGGTTGTGACAGCTAATGGCTATACGATAACGGACAATTAAACTAAAGGTGCATCAGGCCGGGCAGGGGATGCCCGGCCGTTTTTCCTTCTACATTATCTACGTCATTCCGACCTGAGTACGACACGCGACCAGTTAATATTTCGTTAACAAATTCATTAAACCTGAACAAACAAAGAAATGCAATCTGGCAATTCCGGTGCCGATGGCATGCTTTATTGCAGCGAGCCGCTTTGTCAGATAGAGGCTTTGACGCCGCATCCGCAAAGACAAAATGCAATCGGCGGCTGCGAAGATACGACCCGGCATCCGACTGACACGAGAAAACTATTGAGAATTTCCGAGACTGACGGTTACCGCGCGGGCCACGTTCAGACCATCAAGGGCCGCCGAGACAATGCCGCCGGCATAACCTGCGCCTTCGCCGCAGGGATAAAGATTCGTGATCTGCGTGTGAGCCATTGTTGTTTGGTCGCGCGGAATTCGTACCGGCGAACTGGTACGTGACTCCAGACCGACCAGATTAGCATCATTGGTGAAGTAACCGGGCATTTTGCTGCCGAAGTGTTGCAGTGCCGTTTGCAGACGTTTAAAGATTGCAGCGGGCAGCAATTCGTGCAAGGGTGCGGCATACAGTCCCGGGATGTAAGAACTTTGGCACAGTGAATCGGATAAAGTACCGTTAACAAAATCGACCATGCGCTGGGCGGCGGCGCGTTGGCTGCCGTCGCCCGCATTAAAGAAACTCTGTTCGATCTGCTGCTGAAACCGCATTCCCATCAAAGGGCCATGTGAATCAAATTCAGGATAGTCCGCCGGCTCCAATGCCACCACGATGCCGGAATTGGCAAAGGGTGAGTTGCGCCGAGACATTGACATTCCATTAACTACAAGTTCTCCGGGCGCTGTTGCCGCCGGCACGATTAAACCTCCAGGACACATGCAAAACGAAAAGACACCTCGATTGCCGACATGGCTAACCAGCTTGTAAGCGGCGGCAGGCAGATGCGGCCCGCGAGGATGCTGGTTGTATTGGATCCGGTCGATCAAAGCCTGTTCATGTTCGATGCGCAGTCCTATGGCAAATGGTTTTGCTTCGAGATGAAGATGATGGCGCTGCAGTAAGAGAAAGATATCGCGGGCCGAATGCCCGGTGGCGAGAATGACGGCCGGAGCGACGAACTCCTTGTTGCCGTTAACGACAACTCCGCGAATCTTGTTTTCTTTGATGATAAAGTCGTCTACCAGAGCATCAAAATGAACTTCACCGCCATAGTGTAAAATTGTAGCTCGCAATTGTTGAACTACCAGGGGCAGTTTATTCGATCCGATATGCGGGTGAGCATCAATAAGAATATCGGGCGATGCGCCGTGCTCGACGAGCAATTGCAAAATCGTGTGAATGTTTCCGCGTTTGCGTGAATTGGTATAGAGTTTGCCATCGGAATAGGTGCCGGCGCCGCCTTCGCCAAAACAATAGTTCGAATTGGGATTGACAATGCCCAATTGTTGAATTGCCCTTAAATCGCGGCGGCGCGAACGTACATCTTTACCACGATCGAGTACAATCGGCTTGATGCCGGCCATCAGCAGTTGCAAGGCGGCAAAGTAGCCTGCAGGGCCGGCGCCGACTATTATCACCCGCTCCTGATGACGCGCGGTTTTCAACTTCTCGCTGATGCGCTCGGTCGCCCGCGGTCGCTCGCCGACATAGGCCTCAGCGCTCAAAATTACCCGCGGACGACGCCCCCGCGCGTCGATCGATCGTTTCCGAACCACAAAGCACGTCAGGTCTTCAGCGGCGATATGGCAACGGCGAAGAAGCTGCGCCTTCACCAGCGACGGATCTGCTGCCTCGGCCGGCGCCAGACTGAGCGTGCACTGTTGAATCATAATGTTCCCGATCTTTTTATGGCGGCCCGCGCTAGGGGAGTCTGCAGACAAAAGGGTGGCCGGAGCTTGAATCAGTGCCGCAGCCCGACAATCGCGGACGAACGGGGCAGACCGGCCGTTGATGCGGGAGCGCCTTCATTCCTTAGTTTTCGGGCTCAAGAAAAGGATAACGATATTCGGTAGGAGACACGAATGTTTCCTTGATGGTCCGCGGCGAAACCCAACGTAGGAGATTGAGCATCGAGCCGGCTTTGTCATTAGTGCCGGAAGCGCGGGCGCCGCCAAATGGCTGTTGCCCGACGACTGCGGCGGTCGGCTTGTCGTTGATATAGAAGTTGCCGGCGCTATTGCGAAGCCGATGGGTGGCATGTTCCACGGCCGAGCGGTCACGAGCAAAAATCGAACCGGTCAGAGCATAGGGCGATGTGCTGTCGACAAGGGCCAGCGTTTCATCAAACTGGTTTTCATCGTATACATATATCGTTAGCACCGGGCCGAAAATCTCTTCGCACATTGTAAGATAGCCGGGATCGGTCGCGAGCACTACCGTCGGCTCCACAAAATACCCTTGCGATTTGTCATAGTTGCCGCCAAACAGAATTTCCATTCCGTCGGCTTTCACCCGGTCGATATAACCGGCGATTTTATCAAATGCTCTTTCGTCAATCACGGCATTGACAAAATTGCCGAAATCCTCCACGCTGCCCATGGCCAGACTCTCGAGGTCAGCCAGGAGATAGCTCCGGACATCATCCCAGAGATTCGATGGAATATAGGCCCGCGAGGCTGCCGAACACTTCTGCCCCTGATACTCGAAGGCACCCCGTGTTAGCGCGGTTGCGACAGCCTTGGCTTCGGCCGAATGATGCGCTACTACGAAATCCTTGCCGCCGGTTTCACCCACGATGCGGGGGAAGGTCTTGTACTTGTGGATATTCTGACCGATTGTTTGCCAGAGAAGTTGAAAGGTAGCGAGTGATCCGGTAAAATGCAGGCCGGCCAAATCCGGGTGATTGAGACAAACCTCGCTCGTCACGGGGCCGTCGCTGAAAACCATGTTTATTACGCCATCGGGGAGGCCGGCTTCGTGGAGAATCTCCATGTATAAAGAGCAGGCGTAGTTGGTTTGCGGCGAAGGCTTCCAGACAATTACGTTGCCCATCATTGCCGGAGCGATTGCCAAATTAGCGGCGATCGATGAGAAATTAAAAGGCGGAACTGCAAAGACGAATCCCTCCAAGGGACGATATTCAAGGCGATTCCACATTCCATCGGGCGAATAGGGCTGCCCGGCGTAAATCTGGCTGGCGAATTCTACATTAAAGCGCAAAAAATCAATTAATTCGCAGGCGGCGTCGATCTCAGCCTGATAGACATTTTTCGACTGGCCGAGCATGGTCACCGCATTAACACGCGCACGATATGGTCCCGCGATAAGGTCGGCGGCTTTGAGAAAGATAGCTGCCCGATGTTCCCAGGCCATAGCCTCCCATGACTCCTTAGCGGACAGCGCTGCTTCGATGGCCTGTCGAACATGATCGGCATCCCCTTCATGATATCGGGCCAGCACATGGTGATGCTCATGAGGAGGTCTCATCTCTTGCAGTCGGGCCGTTCTGACTTCTTTGCCGCCGATGATCATCGGTATGTCGGCCGTTTCCGCCTTCAGCTCCTTGATCGCAGACATAATGGCCCGGCGTTCCGGCGAAGCCGGGCGATATGGCAAAATGGCTTCATTTCTGGCAGGTGGTATTGCGATTGATCCTTTGCTCATAGTTTACTATCCCGGAATATCGATAAATGCGGCCGCCATCTGGCTCCAGGCGACGCGCTGCTTGCGTATTATCAGGTGGTTGACTTGAATCGTTCAAAATTATTGCAGGCCAGGACATTTCAGATCCTGCGCAAGCGAATCACCAATTGCGCCTACGTTCAGCAGCAATAAACCTACGCTTGTACATTAATGTTCGACGCTTGGTAGCTCTTGCATTGCCGGTGGATCTCGCCCTTTGTAGCTTGTCCACAGAAAGGCCGGAGAATAAGCAGCGGACCTGCGAAATCAGAAAAGGATTGAATCAGAAAACTGGAAGGGCGTCTTGACAGGCGTTGGTAGAAACCCGGAATGCGATGCTTCCGGGTTTCTTCATTTATCGATTATCCGGTCGGCACTCTGCAATTTCGAGCTAAACCATCGCCACCCGACTGAATATTAGGTTTCGTGTAGAATATACACGCCAATCAAAATAAATTCAAAAAATCAATTCAAATCGCTTGCTTTTAACAAAAAGAGTACTTGACCTTGTTGAGCCGGTTTCATATATTTGGCGCGTCAGATTCAGCTAATATCAGTACTTAAAGTGAGTCGTTGTACGTTGTGAATCTGCGTTAGGCGGTGGCCCGTCTACACAGAGAACTTGAGTTGCTGAATTTTGATTAGCTGCCGCTGCTATTTCCGCCTTTTTAGGTAAGCTACCTTGTGTGAAGTAGGTCGTGCTTATTGGAACCCACTGGCTAGCTTACAATTTTTGGTTCCAGACGATCACACTGTTCTTCTGGATGCAGTCGGCGGTAAATGCTGAAATGCAGAGTAGGTCAAACCCGCCGGCGTGAGTGTCTTTGCTGAAAGAATCGTCTGATTCCTGAAGAAGATATCAGACCAATACTGAAATAATAAAAAAAGAGAGACATCCCGCGAAGAAGTCTCTCTTGTTCAACCAAAGGGTACGAACGTAAACGAGCTGTTGAACCAAGGAGAATTTACAAAGGTCACAAACCGGCGTCAAAACTTTTCTGACTCAAATCATTGAATAAGATTCGGTTGTTACGTATCCGTAGCGCGGCCGGATTTCGCAGAGTTTTCTATTGATGCTTAATACAATTCTCTGCGCCGGCAAGAGAGTCTCTATTGAGTTTGATGCAATTCTGAAGCGTCTATGCCTAGACCTAGCCTACAGAGGACATCATGCCTGATGTCCACGCCTAGCGACCAGACTTCTGGTTATCTTACGAGCTGTTGAACCGGAGCGCAGCCAGGGGAAGAAGCAATTCTTGCCCTGGCCCGGTTCACATCTCGTTGCGTGATACCATACCGTCACTTCAGTACCCTGTTAAGGATGGTACAGGTTTTTCGCCTGTACAGGATGTAGCGCAATAACCATGGTCCACGGCAGCATTGTCGTTGGACCGCTGCATCCTTCACTTCGGGTACTTACTTCGTCGCGAAGATAGTTTTCTCGTTTGCCTATTGCACCGCTTTAGCCCGGAGCGGCCGCCTGCCCCCGAACGGCAAACCCGGCAATCTCCGGTCGCACTTTTCACTAATTGAAGCCGCGATCGAGAGACTGCAATGAAAAGCGTCGCAGTTAATACCTGTCGTTGCATAATCTTCTGAAATCAACAAAAAAAGTACGTCGGAGCATTAGTGCCGTTGCTCCGACGTACGATAAAGAATTACGCTATTAGATGGTTTGGCCGAAAGCGCCAATCACAAGATGAGAAATCGAGAAAGCCGCTTGACGGAACGCTCTATGCGGGCTTCTAGTCGCCGCGCCGGTCGCCGCGATCCTGACGTTTGTTATGATCGCGCTTGATTTTGCAGGGTGTACCATTCACAAGCCAATCGTCCCAGATCGCCTGCTGGTCGGCGTCGAGTAGCTCGCGAATACTGCTGTAAAGGGTATTTTGAGCTTCCTCCAATGCTGCTTCCAGCGTCGCCTTGAGCTCTTGGTATTCTTCACTGTCCCGGTCGATGGACACGCCGAATTCTTCACGGAGAGCCTTCAGTTCCGCTTTCAGTTCACGAACCTGCTGTACATTTTCCTGCTGAGACTCACGAAGCTCGGCGCGGATTGCGGCAATCTGTTCTTTCGGCTCGGCACTTTGGCTGCGCGTCTCTTCATGCAGCTCCTGCATCATCGCCTTTGCGGTTTCCCGGTCGATCTCGCCCGCTTCCAACTGAGCTTTGATGGCCGCTTTGGCTTCGCGCGCCTGCTGTCCGATCTCTTTTAACTCCTCGGCGTAGGGCGCCGCCGCTTCTTTAGCAGCCTCCTGAGCGGCACGGATTTCTTCCAGCAATGCCTGCATTTGAGACTGTATCTCTTCTACCTGGGCCTGATACTCGGGATCGTCGATGTCCGCTAATTCGATGACACTCTGCCGAAACTCTTCTTTCGCCACTGATGCCGCTTCCTTAAACTCACCCAGCTCTACCTTTACCGACTCCTTCTGCTCATCGCTTAAGTTAAGACAGATAAAAGGAATACGCCCGCTGCCCTTCGAAGATTTGCCCTTGCGCATCATTAATGGCTCCGAAGCTGCATCGAGATCGATGTTGAAATCCAATTCGTCGCCAAAAAGATCGTCGCCGTTATCGCCGCCGAATAAAGCGGAACTATTGAAACTGTCTGCCGATGACAGGGGACTATCACTTTCCGTACACGCCACGAACAGTACCAACATCGCGATGCTCAAGCCCAGTGCGGTTCCGCGAACTTTCCATTGAGATTCTTTGTGGATTAGCATTGTCCTACCTTTTCACTTGGTTCGTTTTCATTCGAAGAGAAATCATTTGCGAGCGCTCTCAGAGGCAAACAATGCCGGGTCGATTTGCTTTGTTACAGCAGCGGGGTCAAGGAAGAAAATTCGCACAAAAGGCTTTAAATGGTGTTATTAGGCAAAAAATATTTTATTTGCGGCCGGAAAAAGCGACATCTCCGATTGGGAGTACGGTCAAGCTGAGGCGACAGATATTTGTAGCTCTCTTTGCAGCATTCACTTCTGTTTCCATGGCGTGTAACAATCCAGGCGGCGCCGGCATTTCTGAGGATGCACAATATGAAAGCGACTGAACGAAGCGCAGCAAGCGATGAAGAGTTGTTCGAGCTGGTGCAGCAAGACAACGAACGACAGGCTTTCCAGGAATTGTATCAACGCTACAGTCGAAGGGTTTTTTCCTACTGTCTGCGAGCAATGGATACGCGCGAGGATGCCGAGGATGTTTTTCAAACGGTGGTGATGAATATTTATGCTAAGCGTGATTCGTTCAAGGGCGGAAGTTTTGTGGCCTGGTTGATGACAATTACACGCAATCAATGTCTGATGGGCAAGCGCAATAAACGCATCACCCGCGACATTGACGAAATGGTGGACGTACTTGAAAGCAGCAACAACGAAGCGAAGCAGGACTTTGCCCTGAACGAGGCGGTGCGTGAGTCAATAGCCGCGCTGCCGGAAGAATTTCGTGAAGCGGTAGAAATGAAGTATTTCGATGATTTTTCTTACGAGCAGATTGCTAAAGCTACCGGCGCCTCGTTGTCACTTGTTAAAGTGCGTCTCTTTCGGGCTAAAAAAATGCTGCTGAAAATGATGACGCCGTATCGGGAGAATTTTCTATGAGAGCTGAAGAACTTCTTGCCAAATATCTCGATGGTTCACTGACGCAGGCTGAAGAGACCGAGTGGATCTCGCTGCTGGAATCGTCGCCCGATCTTGCCGAAGAGGCCCGTGCGCTGGGTGGCCTGGAAGAAGCCCTTAGCAGCCAAAAAACAATTCTGTCTCCCGCCGACCAGGCTTACCTGGATTCAGTAGGCGAGCGGGCACTCGATGCAATGGCGCTGCCACTCGATGGCGGTGCGGCGGCGGCGGGCAGCAGTACGGCAGGCAGCGGGATAACGGGGAGCCTCACGGGAATCGTCTCGGCAGCGATTGGCGGCCTTCTTATTCTAGGCGGCGTTGCATATCTGACACTGCTGAATGGCGAGGACGACCAGGGCCTGTCCACCAACGCTGAGCGGAATACTCCGGAAGCCGTGGCAGTTGATGTTCCGCCCGCGGATCTTGATCAAGTTCCAGATGAAACGCAAAGCGCCTCCGACAATGATGCGGCGGCAACGGATCCGCAAAGCAACGCGCTTAGCGAGCCAACGCTTACGAGTGCTCCACCGGAATCGCAACCGGCAGCAGAACTTCAGGATCCAGCGCCCGAACTTTTCCATGAAAACGAAGCTTCCGCTGCGGAGGGAAGCAGCACGCAAGATGTTCAGATAGAAGCCCAGGTCAAGCTGCAGCGTATCTATGAAGACATTAAAATAGCCAGACAACAGCTTAACAAGGCCGAACAGCAGAGCAACACGGTCGGGCAGGCCCGGGCGGCTTTGAACCTGGGCAAGCTCTATCGGCAGCTTGGCAAGACCAGTCACAGCGCAAATTATCTGAAAATTGCCGAACGCTTCGCTAAAGCCGCCGGATTGGACAAAATTGAATCCGACGCGCAACAGGAGCTGCTTTTACTCGAAAACTGAAAGTTCAAAGTGCATCCCTGAAGTGCAGGCTAACAACCTCAAACAGCATACCGGGCCGTGATGATTGTCGGGCCCGGTTTTTCTTTTCGATCGACGCCAAAACTACTTTACTATGGAATCGCCTGATCTTGCCGGATTATCCCTGGCCGTAGGGTCGTCTCCAGCCTTGCTTCAACTCCGGATATTGCTTGTATCACCCTGATAACCATATCTGTGAACCGGCGGCTAGCTTAGCAAAAAAAGCATTGACAAATATTTTGCCTGCAGAGGAACTTTAGATTTCATGCTGCTGTTTAATGCCTCGGTTGCAGGAAACTGCCTCCATGCGGACTACAAAGTTCTTTAGACGACAATTGCTACACAGCAATCATAAATGGCCCCGTTTTGAAACGAGGCGTACTCGAATTATCGCATAAGCGATTGTAGTACGCCTCGTTTCGTTTTTGCTGCAATCAATGACGAACACAAGCGCCGACTCGGGCCGGACCGGCTGCTGCGATCACCCGGCGTTAGCTGCGTTTCATTCACGACCTTTGTTATTACGAGTCGGGGATTGATAGATGACTCGCAGCTGAAGTCCCGGACGCCGGATGCGGTTACCCTTGCCGGCATTGGCTCCTGCCATATCCGCCTCGCGAACCAGGTCAACATCGGCAAGTCCGAGCGCCCCCAGCCGATTCCGCATATTTTGCTGTTGTAACTTCATTGCGTCAAGAAAAAGAGCACTCAGCGCAGCGCCGCCTGCCCTAGCCGATTTCACGCTGTTCACTATGTGGCGAACAGAAGAATCAGGGAATTGAAGGCTGCTTTCCGGCAGAAAAAAGGTCTGACTGTAGAGCGGCAGTTCACCTGCCTGTTGCCGGGGCGCACCGCCCGGCCTCAGATTAATGTCGCCTTCGGCGATGACAACTGTTTGCTCTTCGTAGTCTGTGACGGTGAGTCGGTAGGCGAGTGCCTGATCGAGCAGAGCGCCAAAATCCTCAATGAAATCCAAAGGGACGTCGATGGAGGCGGGAGGCTCTCCGTCGCCGTCGCGCCAATGCAACTCCCGCTGTCCAATCAGAATGGTCAGACGCCAGAACTTAACCCCGGACTCGGCCAGGACAGTCGGAAAAAATCGGAGTGTCGGGAGGTCATTGAGCGGTCGTGCTATCGTATCGACGATTTGCAATGGCGCCTGCAACTGCGTCGTACCGTATCGCAATCCAATTGCAGCGCTCTCCCTGTTGGAATCGACTTGCTGTTCGATATCGATTCCGATCCGTTCCTCATCTACAGCCCACACTTTTTTTAGATACGCGCGAATCGACCGGGCACGCGCAAGGGCCAGGTCCGTCTCGGAAGCGTAATCGCCTTTGTGGGGCTGAGCAAGCACATCCAGCCAAGCCGAGCTGTCCTGATTCAGACGCCAACCCAGAATATTCAGCAGGTTTGCATTGACTTCATCATAGTTCCAATCTTCCCGCCTGAAGTCGAATTCATTTTTGTGGCGGAGCTGTTGCTGATGAGAAGGCAGAATCGAAAGACCGTCATCGAAAACCAGGACGCCGGGCAACGCGAATATTTGTTCCGAACGCACTGCTTCCAGCTCCAGACTCATAGCTGCCTGCTCGCGACCGTTCTCGCGCAAAAAACGAAGGCTCATGCTACCGGAGAGGAGTCCACGAGGCCGGGGCAGCTCCAACACCCATATCTCCTGAATCAGCACCGTGGTCAGGACGTCGTTCGTACCGCGCAGGCTGCGTTCGCTGACCTCGCGGCGGTCGAGGCGCAGACGCTCGGCGCTGAGACCATCAACCAGCATGGTTGTCGTGTCCCGCTGGTACAATGTATCGCGTCGCACGCGCAGATCCGGCGCCGGCCCGATAATCAGGGCGAGGCCAGCATGCAGGGTGCTTGCCTGCCATTCCGTGTCGCGAACAAAGTTACTAAGACCGTACTCAAGACGCAGTTCGGGCCGCAGGCGCCAGGCGCCCCCGGGACTTATCGCAAGCTCGTAGGCTATGCCGGCGGTCAAAGCAAGATGCACGGGAGCGATTTCAGCTATGCTGCCTGATTTGTCAGGAAACACCGTGACGACTGACGCATCGACCGGTTCGGCCAAAACACTGCGCTGTGAAAAATCGGAACCGGGCAAAACGGCAAGCCGTCCTCCGAAGCTAATCAGAAAATGATCGAGCGGCTCATATATAAGGTTCGGCTCAATGCCGACAGATAGAAATGAGCTTTCGAGGCTGTGCCGAAAGATTCCCTGCACAGGGCGATTGCTGTCGGCAATAACTGTCGCTTCCAGGGCTTCGAATTCAACGGCAAAGGGCTGAATACTTAAACGCAGTCCAAGCCTCAACTGCCGACGCCACTGCCATTCGGCCAGAGCCCCAAAACTGAAGCCTGTGCTGCCGGTGTCGGAAAACGAGGCTTGTGCCTTGGCAACACCGGGAAAGGAATTGAAATCGGCGCGATGCTGTACCAAGTCGCCATGTCCAAAAATTCCAAAGCGCCACTGGTTGAGATCTGAGCTGTCTGTTGGCGCGGCAAACAGCGAAAAGGCGCTCGTTACTGCAAACAGCAAGGGTACGATAAAAAATGACCGGACCCGATTGGGAAGAAAGGACTGCCAAAATGCTTGCGCCATTAATTAGCCACAACGATGATACGAGTCATGGAAAAATCGGGGGTCCGGAGCCACAGGAAATAGAGCCCCGGCGCTGGAAAGACACTACGTGGCAGAGTGCTGGTAAAACTGTTCTCGTTTCGCGGCAGGATGCGACTCAAGTCACGCAGCGGGTTGCCCAGCGCATCGAAAATGCCTAACTCCGTTGGTCCGAAATACTTAACAAAAACGCTGGCTTCATCAATGAGGGGATTGGGAACGATTTCGATTTCGAGTGGTCCCTGATTCGGATTTACCAGGCGCGGTATTCCATCCTCATAGTAGAGGCCATCAAGGCTGAATACGCCATGCTGTAAGTCAATATTATCGAGGGGTCTGTCCGCGCTCCGGACAATAAATGAGAATCCTTCAATCTCCATGGTCGACACGGCAACATTGCCGAGCATGGCGATCATTGGAATCTGGTGGAGGGTGTCGCCGACGGCAAAATCCAGCCCCTGAGCATTCACGGGATTTAAGAGAAGGGTCTGCTTGCCATTAGCTACAATGCTGCGCGTGTCGGGATCGACCGGCGTCATAACCGAGGCGTTAAAACTGATCCGACAGGAATAACCGACAAGATTGCGACGCGGCATAAACTTTGTTAAAATTACCGGCAGCAGGAATTCTTCACCGGGCGCGGCGCTGATCGCCGGAATAGTTACCGCATCGGTAACTTCGCCGGCCGTTCGTTCTTCAACGACGTTGGCGCGGATGGGAAGATCAACAAGTACCTCGTCGTTGTCTCTCAGCAGCTTGATGCTCGCCAGTTTAAGTCCGGTCTGCGCCGGCGGCACCTGGGCGCCGCCCTGACGATAGTGAATTCTGATGATCCGGTTGCCGCCGGGGGGGATGTTGATGGTATTGGCCGGCTCGAGCGAAAATAGGGACTCCTGGTTGTTGGAGAAGCTAAAGGAATTAAGCGAAATAACACGGTCGTTACAGTTTTCCAACAATACGCTGATTTCTCTCCGTTCATCCGGCAGCACGTCGCGGAAATTGACGGCACCGGGACTGGCAGAAATGGTACTTCCGCTGAGAGTTTGGTCGCGCTGAGCTTTAGCCGGCGCCGAATGCGGAATGTCGGATCGCAGATCGAGGATTGGATCTTGCGCCTGAATAATTCTGAGCCCCTTGCCGGTCATCCTGCCATCATCCGCCGGCAGGCGGGAAACAGGCTGCGTCAGAAGTAGGGTCAACAAGCAGATCGCGGCCCGAACAACCGACCTTCGCAAATGAAGGAAATTCATTATCTCACGTTGTCTTCTGGATCTACAATTCCGCATGAAACAGACCGATAATACAAAAAGAGCGCGGTACCGGCAAGTTGGCATCACATCCGCCGCCGGAAAAATGCGGTAGATGCCTGTGACCGCGAATCAACAGCACCGAGCTTCCAGCGGTCCCGTTTATCTGAAAACCGGCAAGCTCTCGACTGTTACATCGGGTTTATCGGCCGTACTTCAACGCTGCCGCCGTCTGCAAGTATCGGACAGCCCCTGGCAATTTTCTCTGCCTGCGAAAGATCGTCGGCGCGAATGATAAGATAGCCGGCGACGACTTCTTTGCCTTCGGCAAAAGGACCGTCGGTGACGATCTGTTCCGGGCCTCGCAATACTTTGCCTTCCTGCGCCAGGGGACGCCCGCTCTCGAGATGGCCCTGTGCCGCAAGGTTTTCCATCCAACGCTTCCATTTTTGCATGTGAGCCTGCATCAGATCGGCATTGGCAAACAGCTCATCAACGTTTCCGCCTCGAAAGAGGTAGAGAAAATCATCCATATCAACAAATCCCGCATCAGATACGTGAATCTCTGTTTAGCAATTATACCGGAGGCCCCGGGCGCACAGCCTCTGTACCATTCCGCCGAATGACTCGCCGGACGGAAGGTCCGTCAGATACCGGGAGGCGTGATCAAAACGGACGGGGTGCATCGGCGCTCATGGACGCAGACAAATGTACGCAAAAAAAATCGAGGGCGGGCAAGCCGCGACAGCAAACTGATTGTGCAGCGTCCCGAGGGGCATCGCTGAAAGTATTTGTCACAGCTCAGCACTTTAGCTAAGTTGCACGCTTTCACATTTGAGGCGACGATGAGTGACTCCGAACGCGATCAGCTCCGCAAGCACATCCTCGGAGAGATTGACGACCTGAAATTCGATATAACGGAGCTGGAAGAAGCCACGCAGCCGATTGCACCGGACGGCGCGTATGGAAGGCTCAGCCGTATGGACGCTATTAACAGTAAATCCGTAAATGAAGCGGCGCTGCGTTCTGCCAGGGCGCGTCTGTCGCAGCTCGGGCAACGACTTGAGGACATCGACAACGCCGAGTTCGGCCTTTGTGTCCGCTGCAAACAAAGAATCCCGTTCGCCCGCCTGATGTTTATGCCGGAAAGCGATCGCTGTGTTGCCTGTGCCGACAAAAAATAAATTCAATACAGTCTCAATAGTTGTTGTAGTCTATCACTCAGATGAGGATTTCCCGGATGCTACTCCCAAAACTGCTTGTTGCCTGTCTGGTGTTCATGATATTTTCAGCCTCATTGCAGGCACGCGAAAGCGGCAGTATAAGCGGTACAATCACTAATCTCGAAACGGGCGAGCCCTTGGGCGGAGTGTATTTGACGCTGCTGGGGACCGGACGCGGCGCCATCAGTACGGCTGCCGGAAGTTATCGGATCAACCTTTCTCCGGGCCTGTATACCTTGCGCGCGAGTCTGCTGGGCTATCGGCCGGAAGAGAAGGAGATACGCGTCACGGCGGGCGAAGAGTCTATTGTTAATTTTGCCCTGGAACAGAGCGTCATCCAGTTTGGCGAAGTAGCCGTGACGCTCGGTTCGCGAACCGAGCGCATTGCCGTGGAAACTGCCGTACCAATCGACGTTATCGGCGCACAGTCGATCGAGGAATCAGGTTACGCCAACCTCAGTCAGGTCCTTCAATTTCTTGCGCCCTCATTTAATTCGTCACCGCAAACTGTTTCGGACGGAACTGATCATATCGATCCGGCCAGCCTGCGCGGCCTTGGACCGGATCAGGTATTGGTTTTGATAAACGGCAAACGACGTCATTCCTCGGCGCTGGTCAATGTTAATGGTACGGTCGGCCGCGGATCGGTGGGTACCGACTTTAACGCAATCCCGACAGCTGCCATCGAGCGGATCGAAATTCTGCGTGACGGCGCATCTGCTCAATATGGGTCGGATGCAATTGCCGGTGTGATAAATGTCCAGTTAAAGACACAAACCGATGAGATCAGCGTCGACCTCATGAGCGGTATCACCGGCGAGGGCGATGGTGAAACGATTCGGTTTAACAGTAACTACGGTATTCCCATCGGTGAATTCGGCTATTTCAATGTTACTGCTGAATATCGCGATCGCCAGCCGACGAACCGTGCCGGCACGTATACAGGGCCGGTCTACAGTCAGGATGAAGCCGAAGACGAAGCATTGATAGCCGAACGCGGCTTTGATCGCGAAGCTATGAAAATCGGCAGTGCCAAGTCCCTGAATGCCGGACTGTTTTTCAATTCCTCGCTGCCTATCAGCGACGAAGCCGACATCTACGCATTTGGCGGCACGAATTTCCGCAGCGGCAGAGGATTCGGTTTCTATCGCTATCCTTTCGAGGAGGCAAAGGTAAATCTCGGTATTTATCCCGATGGTTTTTTGCCGGAGATTCACACGCTTATTCGTGACAATGCCATCACTGTGGGAGTCGATGGCCTCAATGATGATTGGATCAGCGATCTGAGTATTACGCACGGCAGCAATGCTTTCGCCTACAAAGTGCGCAACTCACTCAATGCCTCGCTCGGAGCGGATTCCCCCCTCGAATTTGACGCCGGCTCACTTAACTTTTCGCAAACCAGCGTAAACCTGGATGTTATCACATTTGTGATGCCGGAAGGCTTTCTCATTCCATTGTCGGTAGCCCTGGGTGCTGAGTTTCGCGTTGAAAACTACCGTATCGAAGCAGGTGAGGAAGCCTCGTACCTGCTGGGAACGGATAC
Organism: Candidatus Kapaibacterium sp.; assembly: GCA_028284775.1. Classification (GTDB taxonomy): domain Bacteria; phylum Bacteroidota; class Ignavibacteria; order Kapaibacteriales; family UBA7675; genus JANQRB01. The sequence continues at coordinate 25,224 of JANQRB010000074.1, forward strand.
GACGTCCACCGGCGACCCGAAATTCCCGGGTGCGCAGGTATTTCCCGGTTTTCAGCCGTCGAACGAAGTTGACGAGTACCGGAGTAATGCAGCGTTCTTTCTCGACCTCGAAAGCGACATTGCCGATGATCTACTGCTGAACCTCGCCGGTCGTTTCGAAAACTATAGTGATTTCGGCAGTAATGTCAGTGCCAAGCTGGCCGGACGCTGGTCGATGATGGAAGCGCTGGCGCTCCGAGCAGCCTTCAGTACGGGATTCCGGGCCCCGTCATTGCATCAGCTGTACTTTAACAACATCAGCACACAATTCGTAGAGGACGAAGATACGGGCGATCTTGTGGCCCGGCAGGTACTTACCAGCAATAACAGCAGTCCGGTAACCCGTTCTTTCGGCATCCCCGATCTCAAAGAAGAACAGTCACTTAACTTCAGCGCCGGCATCAGCAGTCGACCGCTCGAAAACTTATCGCTCACTATCGATTTTTATCGGATCGATATCGAGGACCGTATTGTACTCTCAGGCCGTTTCAGCAGGAACGATCCTACGGTCGCGGCGCTGCTTGAGCCGTTCAGCGGAGTCAGCGCGGCTCAGTTTTTCACTAATGCCGTCGACACCAAAACCCAGGGCGTCGATATTGTGCTTTCCTATGGTGTTGAGCTGGGCGGCGGCGACCTTGAATTGACCGCGGCGGCCAATCTGACCGAGACCGAAATCGACGGAGCCGTCAAGACCTCTGCTGAGTTGCAAGGATTGGAAGAGACGCTGTTTAACCGTGAAGAGCGTTCGCGTCTGGAGCTAGCACAACCCGGACTTAAGTCATCCCTGGGCGCCAGATACCAGATTGATGATTTCACGGCGCGGGCGCGCCTCAGTTACTTTGGTGAAATCGACTATGTCCATCCGACACTCCCGGCAAACGACCAGACCTTCAGCGCGCAATCGCTGCTTGATGTCGAGCTCGCCTATGCGCTGACTCGCGGCTTGAAGCTGCGTCTCGGCGGAAACAACATCTTCAATGTCTTTCCGGATGAAAATATTCCCGCCAATACCAGCAGCGGACGCTTTGTCTATAGCCGGCGTGTGACGCAATTTGGGTTTAACGGCGGGTTTTACTACGCTGGACTTGATGTACGGCTCTAACGAGGGCAAGAGCGCAGCAAGCCGCAATGGCCAGATATTGATGAGAGCGACGCGTTAAGCCGAAGCCGACATGGATTTGAACCGACAGTTGCGACTGTCAGATCGCCTTAAAATCACTCGTCACAACGAGACCTTTGTCCACAAAAATATGAATTACCGATTTCAGCCTGTCACCCGGGATAGCTGGTCCGACCTGGAAGGACTCTTTGAGAGCAGGGGAGGCCCGCACTATTGCTGGTGCACGGCCTGGCGTACGCTGGACAAAAGAAAGGCGAAACCCGACAAAGCCGCCAAAAAAGCTGTTATGCATCAACAGGTACATGAAGGCATGGCTGTGGGCATTCTGGCTTATGCGGACGAAGAAGCCGTGGCCTGGTGCTCAATCGCGGCACGCGAATCATACAAAAATCTGGGCGGAAGTGAAACGAAGGGCACTGTCTGGTCGCTGGTCTGTTTTTATGTTAAAAAAGCCTACAGGAAACAAGGCCTCACAAAACTCCTGCTTGATGAGGCCATTGCCTACGCGCGACGGAATGGCGCTGACTACATCGAAGCGTATCCCGTGGATACCAGCTCGCCCAGCTATCGATTCATGGGTCTCAGACCAATGTTCGAACAGGCCAACTTTTCTTTCGTTAAGATGGCCGGAACACGACGCAATGTTATGTTGCTTGCCCTGAAGTGATGGCACCGGCTACATTCCTCTCAGCCAATCGGCTTGCGCATTTAAGGCTGCAGGCCGTCGTAATTTCTTTCAAGCTTTGGCTCTCAATCGCCAAGTACTGACAATTGAGTATGCCCCGTCTATAAGGCCCAAGCGCAGTATTGCGCGATACAGGAAATGCGATGATTATTTTGCGTCCATTTTAGCTTTGTTTTGTATATTTTTTTGCCAAATTGTTGCGATATAACACTTCGGCAAAGATACAACACAATTCACACTGTCTTCCCAGCCATGGAGGGCTCGTTTTTTAAACAGTTCGAATTCGACTCCAACAGATGGCTTATCGGGTAACGCGCTCCGAGGCAGACCAGGCGTCCATTGACTCTCCCGTCCGAATGTATCGGAAGATATATGAACTATTGTTTGCCAGTCCTTCGGAAGCGATTCAAGAAGCGGAAAGATGTATTGTCACGCTTTCCGAGGCCGCTACTCCACCCAATGCGCGTGTGGTGTTTCGCTTGTTAAGTTATTGCTGTGAAGCCTGCTCATACCTGAACTCTGAAAAACTGCTGCTGAGCTATGTTGATCGTATCAAGTCTCTCTGGCCGCAGATATCGCATACGGTAGATAGAGTATTCTACCTCCAACAGATAGGTGCCTGTTATTATCAGGCGGGATTGAAAATAGAGGCGATAAAATACCTCGAAGCTGTAATGCCCTTGTCGGAAGAGTACAAACTTTCAGACTCTGAAATCAGTCAGACGCTCCACCTGCTGGGTTTAGTGAATTTTTGTAGCGGTCAGTATATCGTTGCGCTTGAATACTATCACCGGCTCCTGCGACTCGTTCCGGAATCTGACACTAGCCTTGAAAACTGCCCGCTGTACTGCAATCTGGCCGAAATTTACGCTGCATTGAGTCAGCACAGTGAGGCCATGAAGTTTTTCGAGCTGGGGCTGGCATCCGCCAGAGCCGGTGGCAGGCCCGTTGTGTTATCACAGATGCTTACTTTTCTGGCCGAATATTACATCAAAATCAGGCGCCAAATGGATGCCGCACGGTGTATTGCCGAATCGCAAGAGCTTTCAGTGCTCAACGGATTTAGCTACATGCGCGATCTGAATGTCCTTCTCCTGGCCCGCATTCGCATTCTTAACAATGATTGTGATCTTGCTCTGCAAATGGTCGAGCACCTGTTATTCACCGCTAAAACATCAAACCATCAACCATTGTTTAAGTTAATGTGCACTGAAACGCTGGGTCAGATATACGAAGTAACGGGGGCTCACCTACGTGCGCGCGATGTCTTTCTTCGCATGGCGGATCTGGCTGCTCAACTGGGTCTGCAGCGCGAGCTTGCGGAAGCCTACGGTCATCTATCCGCAATAGAAGAACAGCGGGGCGCATTCGCTCAGGCACTACTTTTTTATAAAACATCGACAAGTATATGGCTCGGTATTACGGGCCCGGCGATACAGAAGCAATTGGCGGATATCGCCAGACTCCGCGAGCTTCAATTTGAAAACAAGCTTCTCGACGATGACCCGAACAAGACAAATTTTCGACTATCAAGAAGCGCACAGAAAGTTGCAGAGGACTCGAGATTCCAGCAGGTTTTGAGGACGCTGAGGCAGGCAGATCATACTAATGCGATGATCAGTGAATCGCCTGGTATTGCATCCGACGGCCACAGCATATCCAACAAAGCAGGTATTCACTTACTGTCTTCCGACGACAACCGAATGCTGGCTCTGTTAAAATTGAATCTGCTTAGTCGCGCGCCGAATCTCAGTCAAATGGAAACCAAAATTTGTCTGCTTATTGCCCGAGGCTTACAGTCAAAGGAAATTGCCGATGCGCTGAGTAAGTCGGTGGAGACGGTAAACTCACATCGCAAGAGTATCCGCAAAAAGCTGAAACTCGCGCGGGGCGAAAATCTGTTTCGATGCCTCAGAGCCATGTAGATTCCTCGGAGCAAGGATGTCGCATCTCCCTAAAAGGCAGCCTCATTAGAATATGGATTGTTCTCGGGATCGGAACTTGTGCCGGAAAAAAGATATGAGGATAATTCGCAGCTTTACAACTTCTTATGTAGATTACAATGGCTATTCGATGTAAAGAGCGAGAAGTAAATAGAATTCATCCGGCGGAAACAACGAGTGTCGAAACAACAATTAGCGTCAGGCAAGACTTTCAGCTTTGCCCGATTTGCAAGAAATTGGAATATCGGGCTTGTGCTGGGAATAGTATTTCTCTTGTTGCAGGCGGCATTGGTCATTCAAGCGCAATTCGTCAACACCCGCTATTTCTGTTGGGCGCCTCACACCATTCAGGCGCAATACACGCTCCGTGTTGAGATCGACGGCAAAATTCTCAGTGAAGATGATGTTAAGAAGCGCTATCATTTGAAGGGATTCGGATGGGAGGCTCATTCTATTCATAATGTGTTTGCGCTTCTGGAACAACACGAAGAAACCTACGGCAAAAAGGATCAGGCGCGCCTGACATTGGAGTATCGTGTCAATGGCGGTGACCGACATACATGGATCTGGCCTAAACAATGATGCGTAACTTACTGCATGCCGCTAATCCGCTGCGTTGCACGGACAAGTCCCTGCCGCCTGTGCTGGTTGTTGTCGCAAAAATCCTGGCCCTGGTCCTTATTATCCGCGGCGATCAGCCATTTGAGCTCTATTTGCCATACTTTGAATTCATCGATTCAATAGCCGCTCCTGAACTTTTCCATTTGGCCTTGCGCGGCATGACATACACAGGATTTGTCCTGTTATTCTTTACTCCGCTGTTGCGCTCGGGCTGCCTGCTCGTCGGTGCAGCATTCCTGATCGGTCTACTCAGCTGCCGTCCCTGCTTGTCCGTTGCACATACCTATGTAGCGGCATTATTTATTATTCTCGCGCTGAGCAGCAATGCCTCTGGCAGCCGGCTGCTGCGTCTGCAAGTCGTGATGCTCTATGCGGGCGCCTGTCTAAACAAGCTGCGCGATGCCGACTGGTGGAACGGTCAGTATTTTGAGACTCTGATGGTCACGAGGCACGCCCACGAGCTGTACATAGCAACTGCGGCCCTGTTTCCGCCCATGATGCTTTCCACAGTCATGGGCATTATTACAATTTTTGTTCAGCTCGCATTGAGCATTTGTTTTCTCAGGCGCAGCTGGTATAATACCGGCATCGTACTCGGCTTAACATTTCACGGCGTGATGATCATTCTGATGAACGGCACCTTCGGTCCGTTTTTTATGGCCATTGTAATCTCCTATCTGGCATTTGTCGAGTGGCCCGAACAAATTCAGATTAGTTCGGAAGGCTCCGTCTGGAAACAACGTCTGCAAAAAGCACTGTCTGCAATTGATTTCGACCGACTCTACCATAAAGTTCATCAAGGTGGCGCAGGTCCGAGTCGACTCCAGATTACTCTGAACGGCAGATCCTACTATGGATTTGCCGCCTTCCAGCTCCTGGTTTTTTATAATCCCATTATTATGGCTTTTGCGGCATTCGTCTTGACGGAATCACATTTCGGTGTGTTTCGCAGATTCATCGTACTCTTTCTGCTCGTATTCTTCAGTCCGCTAATGACCCGTTTTGTCGAGTTCATTCAGACGGGCAGTTTGGCTAAGGCAACGAAATAGCGGCTCCGCTGTAAAGGCTTGAACATCTGACGGCAGAGGCAGCCGATCAAGTTCTCGAATTCAACATTTCGCCTGCGCTGCCTGAGACAGGCAAGATGTATATTCAGCTTGCAAGGGCTATTGTAAGTTCGGAAAGGAAGTTCGACCCAATTTGGTATATTACGGATCTTCATTATTAAAGTAAGTCGAGTCTTAGATGTATCTCGGTCAGATCTCGGAAAATCTGAGTCTTATGGATTCAGGAATTTGGCGATCCGCGGCAACACGCGATATCTCATATCCGATGGAAGGAAATGAAATCTGTTTTTCGATTGAGAATGACTCATTCTGGTATCAGCACAGGAGCAGCTGCATCGTGGAAGCGATCAGGGCGCATCGACCCGACGGAGCAATAGTTGATGTTGGCGGAGGTAATGGTATAGTTTCGTTGGAGCTTCAGAGGCAGGGAATGGATGTTTACCTATTGGAACCGGGGTATCAGGGAGTTCTTAACGCAAAGAAGCGCGGGCTCAGGCATGTCATCAACTCGAGCCTTGAAGACGCAGGCTTTAAGCCTTCGGTCTTACCCGCTGTCGGACTGTTTGACGTATTGGAGCATATTGAAGACGATGCTGCATTTTTGCAACTAATAAACAGAATTCTTGTCCGTGGCGGCAAACTATATTTATCAGTTCCGGCTTACAATTTTCTATGGTCTCGAAACGACGAGCACTTGGGGCACTTTAGAAGATACAGTCTTTCAACTCTGACTCAACGGCTAAAAAGTGCAGGCTTTATACCGGATTATTTAACATACTATTTTCAAGCACTGCCGCTGCCCATATTTCTTACTCGAACACTGCCGGGAAAGTTGGGCTTTTTCAAAGAAATTAGCCCCGAGCACAAACGCAGAGAGCACGGAGTGAAGTCGAAAAGACTGCGATCGATTGTCGCCAGGAGTCTGAAGAGAGAAGTTCGGTGTATCAGACGACAAAAACAGATACGCTTTGGCGCCTCCTGTCTGGTCGTTGCCAGCAAGGCATAAGGTAAAACCCCGTAAAGAACGCCGAGGGTTATTGTTTATGCGTGAATGTCAATTACTGCTCTTCTCAACGGATGAACACACGATTGCAGCTTCCGACGCCGGGGGAGTAGCGGGTTATATCGTCGATTGGGAATGTAAAGGGAAAGCCGGACGCCAAAGCAGATTAGATACCCAGATTAACCACAACAGCCTGGAAGACTTGATTCGGGTGAGATCCGCAACGGATAAGCTAGTACTCTGCCGTGTTAACAATTTCGCAACCTGCGTTCGCGAGCGAAATAAAGAGATTGATCTGGCGGTAGACAATGGCGCTGACGAAATACTGCTGCCTATGGTTCGCAGTGTGAGGGAAGTTGAGAATGTGTTGGATCACATTAACTCGCGTTGCGATCTTGGAATCCTGATCGAGACTTGTGAATCTGTGGCACTTGCCAGGGAATTGGGCGAATTACCGCTATCCAGAGTGTACCTGGGTCTCAATGATCTTGCCATAGAACGCAATACACGAAACATCTTCAGCGCATTGGAAGACGGCACCGTCGATCGCGTCAGACAGCAGGTGCGCGCACCTTTTGGTTTTGCCGGTCTTACTCTGCCCGAGAAAGGCTATCCGATACCCTGTCGGCTTCTCATGAGCGAACTGGTTCGCCTTACTTGTTCCTTCACTTTTCTTCGTCGCACTTTCCTTGCCGACACACAGGATCGGAATCTCACACTGGAAATTCCGCGAATACTGGATGCACTTAGCGATACAAATAATTATTCCGACAACGAACTAGAATCACAGCGTTTGTGGATCAACGAAGTAATTCGAGAGAGCGCTCCATATTTCCAGAACAAGGGAGGCCGGGAGCGTGAAGATTTTATTGATGTATAGCCCCGGCGCTCATCACTTCGAGGCTCTAAGGGAGGCTGCCCCGTCTGCACAGCTTGCTGTTGCGGAAAGCTTGGCCAGTGCCGCAGAGCAGATTAAAGATGCCGATGTCGTTATGGGTAACCGTTATTTTCTTCAGTCCTTACCCTATGCTCGGAATCTGTCCTGGATGCAGTCCGGTTCAATGGGCGTCGACACAATTCTTGAGGGCGGCGGCACGGCAATACGGGATCTGACAATAACAAGCTGTCGCGGTGTGTACGATAGCGAGATAGCGGAGCACGCGCTTTCATTGATCCTCGCCTTTTACCGGGGTGTTCATCTGGCCAGAGATTATCAGCGGCAGGGCTGTTGGAAGCGAATTCCGCTTCGCTCTCTGGCCGGCACACGTGCCTTGATTCTCGGTTGGGGCGGCGTCGGCCAACGCATTGCGCACTACATGCGCGCGCTTAATGTCAGGGTACAAGGTGTACGGCGCAGGCATAACGGCGCTCCGCAGAAAAATTCAGATGGTTTTTTGATTTGGGGCGCCGACTCCTGGCGCGATGCGCTGCCGCAGACAGATATCCTGGTGCTTGCTTTACCAAAAACCGCGCAGACGCATCACCTGGTTTCGCGGCCGGAACTAAACGGACTGCCGCGCGATGCGCTGCTGGTTAATGTGGGCAGAGGCGGAACGCTCGACGAAACCGCGCTGCATCTGACACTCGACGAAGGGCACCTGCTGGGAGCGGCCCTGGACGTGTTTGAGCATGAACCATTACCCGAACATCACTGGATCTGGACACACGAAAAGATTCTGATAACGCCGCATTGGGCCAGGAGTATCGAAACGCCGCCTTACCGATGGGAACCGTTGTTCGTTGAAAATCTTCGACGCTTTTATCAAGGAGAGGTTCTGCTCAATGTTGTCGACAAATGCGCAGGATATTGAAGCTTTGAGCGTCGTTGTACCTGTGTACAACAATGCACAGACACTTGTCACGCTTATCAGCAGACTGAGAGAGGCACTCGAGCCCCTTAGACTTCCTTTTGAATTCATTTTTGTGGTTGATGCAAGCCCGGATGACTCTCTAAAAGTGCTAAAGCGGACCGCCGAAGTCGACAAGGCAGTAAAGATATTGGCATTAGAAAGGAACCTTGGCCAGAACTGGGCTATATTGATCGGTTTGGCGAATGCCAGTGGAGACGCCATTGCAACCCTCGACGCAGATCTGCAGGATCCCCCCGAAGCAATTCCGACGCTGGTTCAGACCCTAGGCAAGGGCGCCGATGTTGTGTTTGGCGGACGACGAGGAGATTACGAATCTCGGCCGCGATTACTTGGCTCCAGGATTTTCAAAAGACTTGTTCACTTGCTTTCGGGTACTGAGATTCCTCACGACGCCGGGCTCTTTCTCGTGATGAAAAAGGTCATGGCGAAACACTTGTTGACGTACCGAATACATGATCCTTACGTTATCGCCTTGATGAGCCGGACGGAATTTTGTCTCAAATCAATCCCGGTGCGGAGGTCCTTGTCTCCTGACAGCGGGTCATCATACACCACACGAACAAGATTTGTGCTGGCGTGGAAGGCTCTTGCAACTCTATTTCGAGTTCGCCAATCAGCGTTTGGGGATCGACAAACAACGATCTCCGCACGAATCTCCCGGGATTTTGAGCCCCTGTTAATAAAGTACAATTTCTAAAATTGGGATATGTAATGAAGACCCAGGAACAGGACGTACAAGTCCACAATAGAGAGCAGGTAGACTATTTCAGCTCTAAGGTCAAGCCGACGATGGTCCCTGAAGATACGCCGTACATCGTCAGACAGATTGATGAATTACTTGCATTCGGCAATATCGGACCTGGTAATCGGGTACTGGACGTCGGCTGCGGCATGGGACGATATACGCTGAATATTGCAGGACGAGGCATTAACATCGAGGGCCTTGACCTGACGCCCTTCCTGCTGGAAAAACTGAATGAGTATAACAACGGCCGATACAATATTCCTCTTCATTGTGCAGACATTATCGATCATCCGGAAGAAATGAACGGCAGATACGACGCCGTGATTGGTTTTTTTACCCTACATCATTTGCACAACATCCCGGTCTGCTATCAAGCCATGGCAAAAATGGTGAAGCCAGGTGGATCGATCTTGTTTCTGGAGCCGAATGCCTATAATCCTTTGTACTACATTCAGGTTGCGATTTCGCCTGGCATGAAATGGAAGGGCGGCGACGAAGGTATCGTTGACATGCGTAGGAGCGTAGTATTCGATGCAATGAAGTCGGCCGGATTAACAGATCTACAGCTAAAGCGCTTTGGTTTTTTCCCACCTTTTCTTGCCAACCGGAGCTGGGGTCAGCGCCTGGAAATAGCGCTGGAAAAGTTTCCGGTCTGGGGTCCGATGTTGCCATTTCAGATATTCAAGGGAAGCAAACCGGGGCATGAGAATTCCGCCGTTTAAGAGTGAAGCCGAAGAAAATGAGCCGGATTTACCTTGGTTCAGGTCAACGCCGTCGCAACTAGCGTTTGTCTATTTGATGTCGATCCTCATATTGCTCCAATATGGAATCGATAAACAGGCAATTCAGCACGACTGCGCCTATCTAATGTACATGGGGCAGGTCGTTTTCCGGGGAGATGCGCTCTATTCTTCCACTACCTTCGGCTATACGCCCTATGGGCCGATGCTTTCGGCGTTTACAATGCATATCGGCCAGCTATTTGGCTTTAAAACATATCTGGCGCCCCGTTACTTCAGTTTGATTGTGGCGGCTCTCAATTCCTGTTTATTGTATCTGATTGCTCGCAACATCTCGCGCAGCAGCCGGATGGGTATATTCGCGGGCCTGACTTTAAGTGGATTTGGCTATCTGGCGATTCTCAGTATCAGCAGCCTCGAACCAAAATTGATGGTTGTCACATGCATGCTACTGGCAATGCACGCGCTGCAGCAACACCGATGGCTGGTAGCCGGCGCAGCCAGTGCCGCGGCCGCAATGTTCTGGCAGCCCGCCCTCATCATAACGCCTGCGATAGCGACAATGCTGATCCTGTTTGATTCCGCGGCCTTGTTAAAGCGACTTGCAAGGTTTTGCGCAGGCTATTTCCTGGGCCTCCTGCCGGCAATCATCTATCTGACGAGTACGCAGGACTGGAGTAATTTTTATTTCCAGGCAATCGTCAGGAAAGCCTTAACCGATCTTCCCAATGCTGCCGATGCTCCTATTTCATGGCTGGGTGACGCTCTGACGATATACTATACGGAAGTATTCGTCTTTGTGTTTGCACTTGCGGGTTTCATTTACTGTATCATCCGCTTGCTGATTCTGTCGAAGGCATCGCGAAACGAACTCTTGATCAATGGAGGATATGGCGCAGTCATACTCTTAACGCTGCTTTGGTCATTGTTTAACAGCATTGAGTTTGATGGTGGTCAGGATTTGGTACCCATTCTTCCACTCCTGGCTTTTTGGTTCGCATACCTTCTTGATGAACTACTTCGTAGAGGGCGCCACATTGCACCCCGCTACGCGAAGGCCAAAAAGGCCGTAACAGCCGCCGTTCTGACCCTGGTGGGGGGCTACCTCTATTTCGATGCCATGTCGTACAAACCGACATACACGCTCTCGGCTCAATACGAAACGCTGAACAATTGTATTGACTCTGCCAATCCGCCGCCCCGATTTCTAAGTTTTAATGCTGAAGAATTCTATGTATTAACCGAACAGCGCGCCCCCCTGCGCTATACGCAGTTGGGTAGATGGATAGAGCTCTTAATCGATCACTACGAACCCGGGAAAATCGATGGTTTTCTGGCTTCCCTAAAAAGAGAATTACCGCCAATCGTGATCATCCGGCACAAGAAAGACAGCGCCGTTCAGGACAGTATTGAGAGCTTTTTGGCGGATTACACAAAATCGAGCATCGTAGCTCCCGGTTTATACAAAGGATATTCGCTTTACAGAAAGTAACAGTAGACTGTTCGAATGAACAAGACCGGAGTAACTGGCTGTAGAGGGATGATGAGCTGCTATCTTAATAGTTGGAGTACATGGCCGAGACCTTTCGCTCAGTGCGAAGTCTTGTCGGAGTGGAAATCAGTTTACAGCTGAGCAAGCCCGCGCTCCGCTACTTTACGCTTAAACACCTCTACAATCGAAACTTCGTCCGCTTTACTTTCCAGCCAGAACAGTAATTCAGTTCGGCCCAGGGGAATGCTCTCGGCACAGCCTTGCACAAGTGTTGTGAGCTCAGCATGCAGCTGTCGGCAGATCGCGGCTATTTCCGCGGGCCGCGTGGTAGCGGCGATTTTATTGAGACCGGCAAGGTAAGTTTTGACAAAGTCATCGAGGCGTTTCCTGCGCTTCAGATAGCGCTGCGCTGAACGAACGAGCGAGTCAAGCAAATCCAGGCTGCCCAATTCGACATGCAACACTGGCAACAGCAGACGCGCGCATTCCTGAATGTCACGGCGAATTTCAATCTGCGCCTGCGACAGAATTTTTTCGAGCCACTGCAGAGTGCGGGCAAAATCGCCGCTGAAGAACAGGAGCAGCATAATGTTGTAGTGAAAAATCATTACGCGTGCTTCACTCAGCTTACCGGCATAAGTGTTTAAGCGATGTTCGATTTCATCTATGAGAGCCAGGCTGTCGTCAAAGCTGCCGGTCTGTAATCGGAAAGTCAGCTCCAGGTAGTAAACGTTCTCGAAAGTCCTGATTTCGTCATGCAGCGAATCCGAGGGCAGCGCTTTGATCGATTGCAGCACCGGCTGGATTTCGTCTAAGCGTTCAGCCGCAATACATGCATTCAGGTAATTGGTAAGGATGGCTTTGTAGCGCGCAGCTTCAAATGAAATTCTCTGCGGATGGTTGTTCCACAATTCAACCAGGCGTTTTTGATAAGCGTAGGTTTTATTTTTACGGCCGGTAATCATTGAATGTAGTGCGTGGATCTGAAGATAGCTCGATTTTGCCCGAAAGGTCAAAGCCTGCCTTTCACTCTTCAAAAGCGAGTGCGTCATTATCTCCTGCAAGCGGGCGAATGTTTGCGCATCCTGGGCGTGCATTTGCTGCTTCACAAGGATTGTCATGCGCGTATTGAGATCGGCGTAAACTTTTTCATTGTTTAACTTGGCAAGTGTCATTTGTTCGCGTTCCAGGATATCCGTCAGTTCGCCCTCGATGTTTTTCTTTTGCTGTTGAAGGGTCGTCATCCGTTCCATATCCAGAATTTCGAGCAATTCGAGATGCCGGTCGAATTGTTCGGCCTGGACCCGGGCCTTTTTCAAAAACTTGTGGCCCAGCTTGTATAGCCCGCGGTCAAAAAGGATAGCGATACTCCGCACCATCTCCTGTAGGCCTGCAAGCTGCGATTTCCCTGTTTGATGCAGGTAGAGACTGTGCACGATAAGTCTGGCGAGTTGATAGCGTGTCGAGGGTAGGTGAGCCACAAAGCTTTCGTGGCGTAGTTTTTTACGTAGTCGGTCTTCATCAGTGCCGCCGTAGCGCTCGATGGCCTCAAAGAGTTTCAGGTAGTTATTGCGTCCGAGTTTGCTGTTACGCCTTGCCAACTGGCGAAACGATCGCTTTTCGCTAGCGCTCATCGATTGAATGAGCTGGTAGACTTCCTTCGTGGCTTTCATTCGAATGTATCTCCTGTCGCTGTTGCAGCTCGCTCCCGACCGACTCGCAAGGTCTGGCAGACCGACCTTCTCGCTAGTTACAAAAATCAGCGGCATTTGCCAAGCAGTATCTCCTTCAATTTCAGCATTATTCCTCCGGCAGTTAACTTGTTTGTTATTATGTAATTAGCGAACGTTTCAAGCTCGCAGGTTGGCAAATTTTGTCAGATTTGCGTTTCAAAAAATTATCGAGTTTGGCTGGTACAGATACATTGGAATACGGTAATTGCAGCTGTTCAATCTGTTGGTCTGTCCGACAAAACAATCTGTCAAAATCATTCACAAGGAGCGAGCGATGATGAATGAAGTATTAGCAGGCGGAAATGGAATCAGCAATCTACAGGAAATTCAAGTGTCCGATCTGGAACATTGTGCGGGCGCCAATACCTGGAATATCGGCCCCTTTAAGATCATTTTCACCAAATTTCCCAACGACGACACGAAGCTGACCGTTACGGTTTTTTCCTACCGTTGTGGAGGAGGCAGCGGTTACAGCACTCAACAGACCTTAAACACAATTTCCAAGGCCACCTGGGGATGGCGATTCCCCGAACAAAGTCACATGACAATTGCATTCAGATTAATTACTATGCCAAACTGTAATGATGTGGCGCAAGTTGCGATCGCCGCGTTTAACGATCTCGAATCACCGGGATGGACTGTCGGGGCCCTTGATTGGGCCGACATTATATACGGTGAAGGTTCAGACTGAGACATTCATTAGCAGGGGCGAGATTGGTCACGTAGCGGAATCTCACTGACGAGACGCATAATGTTTTGAAGTGTAGGCCGGACCATTGAGCGGTTCGGCTGCTCGCTCGCCGGCATGCTTCTGAGTCGAATTGAAGCGGAGGCATGCCGGTACTTTCAAAAGCCGACAATCGCAGATCGGTTGGCAAGGTTCAAATATCGGCAGACATCGCCAGAGCATGATTTTGGCGCATGCAACACATACCCTGAGCCGTCTTTTAGGATAGTTCGTAAGCTGTGGCTGTAGTGAGGTATTAACTCACGCCAGGAATTTCCTTGACGCAGTCTTCCGTGGCAACGGACCTCGACGGCTGTCGGCAAAAGTTGACGGAAAACAGAACTTCGTGCTGTAGCTCGACCGGGCGGGCTGAGCTCCTGAAGTTCATTCGACCTTACTGCAGCAATTGAATTCAGCGAGTTTCCAACTACTTCACTTAGTTGGTATTACCTACGTACTGCATTGCCTCCTTGTGTCCTGCTGCAAAAACACCAGGACAACAATTTGATAAAACAGAAAACAAGCTGTCTTTTGCCTCCGAATTGCTCATAGCGCGTTTAGGCACCTGGCAAGTCGGGACATAAGTACAGGAAGTTTATCATTTGCTAATTTGGAGAGTATTATGGCAAGCGAAACACTTGATAGTTACTATGAGCAACTTAACGCAGATTCACAGATACGTGAGAGATACGTGCGGGATCTGAGCGCGGCGCTCCGGTCTGGCGGCGTGACGATCGATGAAGCTCAAATCACACAGATGATCGCAAACGCCGGACAGGAGGCGGCTCAGCCGGCACTCAGCGCATCGGTACCGCTGCCGGAGTTCACGGCGCACTGGTGGGGCTTTCGGATCAAAATTTCTTCGGAATTCCTCAAGTGGATATCGATATCAGGCGTTGCTGTCGGAGCCCTGGTATTGATGCTGGCGCCTCTGGCGGTGTTGTTGGGTCCGATTGCGGCAGCGGTCGTCGGCGCGCTGGCGGTCTATCTCCTGGCTCAACATACGGCCCTGCTCATCCAGGCGAATAACTGCGGCGGATTCGTATGCCTCGAAGCCTTGTGGATCTCCCCGGTCGTTTTTGTTCCAAAGTGCTGTTCCTGATGCTCACAATGACGGGGAATGGTTGCGACCATTCCTCGTCGGACTTTTCTGGCATTTCAATGGCCTCTCTGTCAACGACACTCTGTCAGTCTAATGTGGTGAATAGACAGGTCTGTTGTTCAATTGCCGGTGAATTGAACAAGCTTGAACGCCTTTGAAAGTTGTCTGTATCACAAGCGGTGACTTGTTGAACGGTGTGTTAAAAGTTGGAGCCTACTTCATTGGCGAATGGAATATGATAATGGGGAATTATCATATTGCACAAGAGTACTTCACAAAAACACTTGCCTTAGATCCGGGCAATCGGAATGCGATCGAATCGTTGAGAATAATTGCTGAAAGAGAAAAAGAGTCGTCCGATACCGACTAATGCGTTGAGCCATTGCGCTTCGTTGAGTATCGGACGACTGATAAAACGTTGTAATTCGCTAGGCTGACCGCAGTACTGTTTCCCTGGGCTCGGCGATGAGACTCTCCATCGGCGTTTTCTCCAGGTTGGCCCATTCCGCCATCGAAGCATCGTAGAGCTTCACTTCGGGATAGCCCAGCAACTCGAGGCAAAAAGCCATAAAAGAAGCTCGCACGCCAGCCTGACAATGGACGACGATGGTCCTTTCGCGGTCAATTCCCGTTTCATTCAGCAGACGCTCCATGTCTGCAGCCGACTGCAATACCTGCGCCCCTTCGAACTCATCGGATGGCCGAAGCATTCGTTTCCATTCAAGATGGTAGGCGCCGGGGATATGTCCGCCCCTCGCATTGCCAGCGCGATTGGCGCCGCTGTACTCCTCATCGGAACGGACATCCAGAATCTGCCAGTCATGCTTGCGAAAGTTTGCCAGCAGCTGATCGAGCGTTGCCAGCTTAGCGCCATGTTCGCATAGGGAAGGGGCTGCCATGGCCGGCGCTTTTGATTCAATCGCAAAGCTGATCGGCAGCCCGGCCGCAACCCAGGCCTGCCAGCCGCCATCGAGAATGCGAGCATCCCCGAATCCATAATAACGCAGCAGCCACCACATCCGAGTCGCAAAGTGATTCTGCCAGTCGTCGTAGCAGATTACCGTCGAGTCCGCTTCAATGCCTAATGAATGCACCAGCGTCCGGAATTCATCCGCATCGGGTAAGTGCCGAGACGCCTGCCCCTCGCCTGTAGATTTGATGTAGGGATGTCCCGGCCTCATCAGAGCTCCGGGGATGTGAGCACGCTTGTACGCATTCGCATCCCAGTTGCAATCGATTATTACGACCTTTTCATCGTCCAGCTTTTTCGATAGCCAGTGAACCGTTGTAATGAGTTGGGAATTGAGGAATGACATATTGTTGTCTTGAGATTTGTTCAAGGATTTCAGTTATTCTCAACCGCCCGCTTGAGATTGCTTAACATCTTGTCGTAGAATTGAACCTGCTTGGCTATTGATTCCGGCGTTTGGGGACCGGACTCGGTATAGGACAGCTTAAAGCGAACGACGGTTTGATTGCCACTGGAATTTAATAACCAGCGTTGGCTGCAGAAGTAGCTGGCGTTTTCCGGGTCCCAGACAAATCGCAACTCGGAATTGCGAACGGACTTGATGACAACGAAGCTGCCTTTGTCGCCCCAAACGGCAAGATTGACATTGTCACCCACAGCCGCGATCTTTTTGTCGCCCGACTCATAGTTGTAATTGAGGAGATTGCAAAATTTCTTCGTATTCGTCAGAACTTTCCAGACATCCGCCGGGCTGGCATTGATCGTCACGCTGCCCTCAAATTTCTGGCCGCCCAGTTTAACGTTCGTTGCCGGAGAGTTAGAGAATGAGTCCGACGTGCAGGCCAAAAACAACAGTGCAATAATTAAATAGCTCTTCATGATTAACTCAGCTGGAAAATGTGTACTTGTGATTACGGGTTAGTTTGATTTGCCAAAGAGGACCGACTCAAACAATTACAGACTAAGAGTATCGATGACCGTAAGTGAAAGCTATTGTTGAGTCAGTCGTATGAAATCACTTCATCCAATGGATGAGGTCGGCATTCTTTCATCACTGGCTGCTTAAATAGGCGCCGACTTCCTGTAGTTCTTTCATGAATAGCTCTCTGTCATAATTGGTCCCGTTAAAATAGCCGCTCCACCCGGCTCCAAAACGGGCCAGGAGAACGGCCTCTTGAATCTCTTCCTCACTGGCGCCGTGAAGCCCGGCAACGCCGGTATGGAAATTTGTGCAGTACCAACATTGTTTAACCGCGGCGGCCGCGATTCCGATAAGCTCGCGGTACTTGGGCGGAATGGACGTATCTTCGCGCAAGACGGCTCTCTTGAACAAGGTCCATTCACTCTCAATAGTGTCTTCAGGCATTTCGCGCAAAAACTGCGGCACCTGACCTAAAGTTTCCGTGACTTCGGCGAACACTTCATCGCGGCTCATAAATCTTCCATTGTAGATTTGTAAAAAACATTTTGTCGGCCTTGGCGAAAGTCCTTGACTCATTCACGTGCTTGCTCAAAGCCTGAGCCAAGCTAAGGCTTGGGTGATACAATAAAAAATAATATATTTGAGCATCTGATATAAATATATTTATTTGTGACTTTCTATGTCAATCAATTTGGAATGGCTGCGGACCTTCCGGGCCGTCTACAAGAGCAAATCCTTAACCAGGGCATCGAAGCAATTGTTACTGACCCAACCGGCCGTCAGTCAACATATCGCGGCCCTGGAAGCACGGGCAGGCATAAAGCTCTTCACCAGAAAATCAAGAGGAGTAGCGCCAACCGAGTATGCCAAAACCCTAAATAATATGGTGGCTAATTCACTTGATGATCTGGAGAAAGTGGAAGCTTTATTCAGTGATGAGTCAAAGATCCAAAACCCCATCATCACAATTGGTATTTCAGAGCATTTGTACAAGGCCACGCTGGCGGGAATTTTGTCGCAAATCGAAGAGCAGGTTCACATAAAGTTCGGAGATCAGGGAACTCTGATCAAAGAGGTTGAGGCAAGCAACATTCTCATCGCTGTTATCCCGGAAAAAATTAACACTTTTGACACTGTCTGCCATTCGCTGTTCAAGCAAAAGCTGATCCTGGTCTGTACTCCCGACATCGACATTGCTGAATTCGAGCAGTTGTTCCAGGTGGACAAAAAACTCGCCGAACGCTGGCTGTCGCAACAAGCCTGGTATTCGCATCGGCCGATCACTCCATTTATTAAACAGTTCTGGCTGAAAATTTTTGACAAAAAGAGACCTACGATCGTTCCCCAACGCGTGATTCCCAATGAAAATGAAGTACTGTATCAGTTGTCCCAGGGATCCGGCATGGCCTTGTGTTATGACAACAACGCCGCCCCCTACATTGCCGATGCCACGCTTGTTGCCGCGAGCATTGACACGTCCATTAGCAGAGAAGTGTGTTTACTGGCTAACAGAAGCACGGACTCAAGACTTATCGAATTGATGCTGGGAATGCTCACCTAATTTGGTGCTATCAGATTATCTATCTCTCATCATTCAGTGTCAGCAGATCTTACGAAGTTATAGTTTCGACTCGATGATTGCTGTCGCTGTCATCATGCATGAGTTCCGAAGCATTGAGCGCAGGCCTGATTATTAACCAACAAAAATTCATCAATGTTACACATTGTTATCACTATATTGCCTAACAACCGAATTAGTCGTTTTGAGGAGTTTCGAACTACAATCTGATACAATTTGTCCGGGCGCTGACTATGTCTTCTCAACAGAATTGCTCCACTATGAATCGACATTCATCTGAATCTCCCTTCCAGAAATGTATGAATGTCTACAAAGATTTGTACTCAGATCCGGCCGGGGCACTGCGAAAAGCCGAGCACTATATCAATCCTTCATCCGCGCAGGCCGCAGCTCTGAGTGCCTCGGTCAAACTGCGATTGCTGATGTACTGCTATGAAGCCTGTACCTACCTGGGCAGCGATAATCTGCTGCCGCAGTATATGGCGCGAGTTAAAGCACTCCGGCCGCAGCTTTCACACGCCAATGAGTTAGTCGATTATTTTCAGTCAATGGGAGTCTGTTGCTATTTTGTCGGTCAAAAAAACGAGGCACTGAAGCATCTTTCGAAAGTACTGCGTCTGGCTGTCGTTCACCAGATTTCAGACAGAGAGATACGACAATCGTTACAGCTTTTGGGACTAATGCACTGCCGAAGCGGACAGCACGCCGACGCTGTTGCCATGTATCAGCGCATACTGCAGATATACCCAAAAAACACGATCGACGCTGATATCTGTCCGCAATTTTGCAATCTCGCCGAGGCATACGCCGCTATGGGCCGGCAAGACAAAGCCGTTGTGTATTTTGAACTAGGATTGAAATCCGCGAGAGCCGGCAAACAGCCCGTGGTTCTCTTGCAGATGCTTACTTCGATTGGCGAATTTTCCGTTAATACGAAGCAGCAGATGGCGGCAGCCGGTTATATCGCTGAAGCACTCAAACTGTCGCACAAGATTAACATGCGGCACTCCCGGGATAAGAACACACTGCTTTTGGCCCGTATTCATGTACTCAACAACGAGCATGATGCAGCACTGAAAATAGTCAGTCAATTGCTTAAACGGACGGAAGAATCGGATCGCCAGACTTTGTTCAGGGTCTTGTGCCTTAAATTGTTCGCTAAAATACTTGAAGACAAAGGTGCGCATTCATCGGCGCGTGAAGCATATCTTCGAATGGCTGAGATTGCAGCATTCCTGGGCTTACGACCTGAGCTGGCTCAGGCATATAATCGGCTTTCGGCAATAGAAGAAAGAAGGGGAGAATACGCTCAGGCATTACTTTATCACAAAGTGTCGGCAAATTTGTGGCTTGACGTGCTGGCGCCCTCATCACAACTGGAACTTGAGGAAGTCGGTCCGAAGGAAAAACCTGCCAGTAGGAGAGTGGCACACAATGGTCAATTATTGAGCGCGGATGTTCAGTTAAAGGCATTTGAGCAAGAAATCGCCGAAGACGAAATTTTTCACCTTGCAATGAATTCGCGTTCATTTAGTGAACATTCTGCAGACAGAGCTGTCAATACGGTCACTGAAACGGAAGTTCAAAAGTACGGTGTCGACGAAGCATTGCGCATGAAGGCGGCACAGACCGTACCACTGCTGGCCAGGCTAAAGTTCAACCTGCTACGGCGTGCTCCCAAGCTGACTCCGACCGAGATCAAAATCTGTCTTTTAATTACCTGTGGCCTGCTGTCAAAAGAAATCGCGCCATTGCTGTGCAACTCCGTCGAGACGGTCAACACTCATCGCAAGAACATTCGCCGCAAGCTTAAGCTCTCCTCGGGCGAGAATCTCGTCACATTCCTCAACTCTCTTTGAGATCCGGCGAACGGAAGTTGTCTATTTGCCATCGGATAGCGAGTCACCTACCCATTTAATACCCAACCGGTGTTATTGTCGTGCCCCTTCTGCCTATGTAATTTCGGCGCTGTGATCACATCTGTGGCGCAAGTGTCGACACGCAAGACAGTCACGCAAAACTATCATTTGTACAACCCTATCGGCGCTGATACGGTGGCCGGTTACATAATCATCGAATTCCTATGAAAGCTCTCTGCATACGTTTTTTAGTCATGACCGCTTTGATAACGGGCGGATTGATGGCGGAAGTTAACGCCCAAACACTGGAAATCCACTATACCTCCGGCTGTGCTCCGAACGTCGAATATCAGTACAAATTCTTCGGCAGCCCACCGTCCGCCTGGATACCGATTTCAAGCGGAAACTCAGACTTTTATTCATTGGCCTTAAGAACACCTGAGTGGGTTAAATTCAGGTCGGTCGGGCCTTGCAGCGGCCTTCCCTGGACGATTCAAGTCGGAGACATCACGGTTTACACATGTTCGAGTTGTAGCCCCAACCCGCTCTTTGACGCAGCATTTACAATAGACCCACTCGGCAATTATCTGTGCAGCCTTACTAACTGACAAAGTAGAGCACAACGGATAGCCTCGGGAAAGCAAACTGCCAAAAGCCCTTGCAGAACCTTGTTTTGCAAGGGCTTCATAAGTCTCGGGTCGTACTCAAATGGAATCCTGCAATGGTCATGTACTTGTCATACTCTGGCTGCGACTAGTAATCATAAGCTACTCAAATTTGTTTCTTTTATACAATTCTCCGATCAAAATTAGGGATGGGGCGTAGACTGGGCACCAGGCGTTTAAATTTTATGAGCATTAGGTGTTTCGAACTCCCCTGGCTCCTCTTTCGCAAAGTGGGGAACTTGAAAGCAACTTAGTTGAAAGACTCCAGGCCCGAACATCGACGTTGCCGCTAAGTCTGTAGAAAAAGCCCTTTGATTCAAACAGTAGGCCCGCCTGCGTTATTGTTCGCTGCAGCTATCTACGCCATGCAGCTCCTGAAACTGTACTTCATCGGCCTCCACAAGTTTACAATGAAAGTCAGCACTCAGTCCAAGCAGCGTAAAGTTTTTCTACTGATTGGGGCAGCTCGCGCGAATTCTCTGCCTTTTTGATTTAAGACTACACTTCAACACTGCCTATTACTGAGAGATGAATTCCGACGGTCCTTAAACACCGGATATGTTCCTACTCGAGCACGAGCGCAAGACGTAAAAAAGCATTCCGCCCCTGGTTGAGCAATCCGCCAATGTTTAAGTGTTCCCGATACAAACGATCAAAGATATTCTCGATACCGCCGTTCAGCGCAAGATGATCATTTATCTGATAGCGCGCCTGAAATCCGAAAAGGACCGTGCCCTTGCTCGCTTCTTCTTCAAACTGGACGGTGGCAACGCGATTCTGGTCGGCCAGCAAACGCGAACTAAAGTCCAGCCAATAGGTCTCGCCGCGAAAACGCAGCGCCAGCTTTGCTTCGGGCTGCGGCGTGAAGGGGAGGGGATCATCAATACTTGTATTGTGTGCGAAGAGGTAGGCAAAGCCGCTGCGCAGCTCCCAGACTTCGTCTATCTTCAACTGCGCTTCAAGCTCGATGCCGTACTTCAGCGCTTCGCCGGCATTAGCATAACTGCGGAACTGATCGTTAAGCTGTACCGCGCTGATGATGTCCTGCAGATGATGAATAAACAAATTTGACTTGAGGGCATAGCGCTCGTCTTCGAGTGAGTAGGCGATTTCCGCCTGCCAGGCCCTTTCCTTGTCCAGCTCCGGGTTTCCGACATAGAACCAGCCGTCGGATACATTGTAGAGAAAGAACCCGTACTGCTCCAATTGGGTGGGCAGACCCTGGGCGAATGCGAGCGTTGCCGTCAGACTCTGGTGATCCGTCGGCAGCCAACTTAAGGCAGCGCTGCCCCTTAGCGCGCTCATACTTCGTGGCCCTGCCTTCACATCCGCACTCGCTTCAAGAGTCAGCCGACCGTCGGCATGTTGCAGACGACGCGCAGAGAGCTCCGCCCGCGCATTTGTCCGCAGCAACAGCGTTTTGGAAAGGGGCATCCGAAGATCGGCAGCCAGCGCATAGTTATCGGCATGCATATCGGCAATGTTAATCAGATACATGTCAGCGATGTTTTCATCCAGCGGCAGCATCCGCATATCCGCAAAGGCCTGCAGTTGATGGTACTCAGCTTTAAGATCGAGCGCTATGTCACTCACAATCAGCGACGCCTGCTCGATCAGGCCAATGGTCTGGGTGCTGCCAAACATCGGCATGGTCATGCCTGGCATGGCGGCGCGCGTGCGAATTTCTTCCCGTGAACGATCATCGTCGTCCATCCAGTGACGAATACGATTGAAGTACAGCTTCGTTTTCAGGGACCGCAGGATCTCAATGTCCGGGCGCCATTCGCAGGACGCGCTGCTCATCAGAGCCTGAGCTTCACGAGTGTCCATCAAGAGTGCCGGGTAGCCGATATCATAAGCGACGTCGCCCAGCAGCATAGCGCGCAGCGTCGTATTCGGGGCGATGCGATAAGCGGCATCCAGCTTAACATTGTATTTGTCGTAAGCCGAGTTTTTAACTGTCATCCCATCGCCGGTCCGGTAGTCACCGGCGGCGCGGGAAGCAAAGCTGCCGCGCAATGCGAGTGGTCCAGCCCCGTAACCAATCGAGGTCTGCAGATCACGTGCGCCCGCCGCACTGGCCAGTCCCGCCGCCGCTGTCAGGCGCAGCGGCTGGTCGAAGCTTGCACCCTGCGTCACCAGGTTGATACCGCCGCCGACACTGGCGGCATTGTCCGCATCGCCGGCGTTGCGTTTGACTTCGAGGCGTTCGAGATTGTTCGGCTCCACATAGGATGTTATCGGGTCCATGTGGTCGACACATGCGGCCGCAATCTGCATGCCATCGATCGTTACAGCGACGGCGCCCGCGCGATAGCCGCGCAAACTGGCTTCGGCGGCAAAGTTGGCCCGCCGTATCAAGCGCAGGGCGGCGCTGCCGGCCATCAGCTCATCGATAGATGCAACTGCTTGTCCGCTTTCCCGCTCGTCGTCTGCGCGTTGACCGACGACCAGCAGTTCATCGCTTGTGAAGTTCAGACTCGGCCTGAGCTCCAGTATGATTAGCTTTGTCGATTCCCGTCGCAGGTCGATTGTTCGCGCAAGGGGATGATACCCGGGCGCTATGCAATGCAAGCGATACGAGGCCGGCGGCAAGAAAAGTTCGAAGCTACCGACCGAGTCGCTGACGGCACGCCATTCAAGTGAATCAATTCGAATCACCGCGCCGACAATCGGCTTGTCGTCTTCTGTCCGCACCAGCCCCTGAACCGAGCTTAGCGAATGTAGGCTCGTCGCAAAAATTAACAGCAGCGGGGCCGCCAGAAATAAGGTCCTTTCAGTGGTCGACATTCTCTTCCTATCGGACCGTGACAAAAAACTCATGTTTCGCCACCTCTTGGCCGCCTCGCTTGAGATGCAGCACAATACTCCACTCGCCCGTCATTGTGAAGTTAACACGCCCATGATAATGGCCATTCTGAACATGAAGCGGATTCTCATTATTCGGAGAACCATGCCCCATAGCCGGCATGTCCGGTTCTATCTGCAACTCCAGGTCCTCGCGGGCCGGAAAGCTCATCATCGAAGTCCGCTCGTGAATCGTAAATTCAATATCATTCATTCCCACTGTCCACTGTTCAGGCTGTAAAAGGGTCACGACCAGCGAATTACCATCGGACGGAACCAGCATGGTACTATATGAGGATGGAACGACTTGCAGCGGTATCGCAAATTCGCCGAGGCTTTGCTGATCTACGCTACACTTTACGTTCAGCGTCCATTCATTCATTTCGCCGCTGGGCATCATAAATACAAGGCCGAAGATATGATCGTCGTGACGCTCGTGATCGTGGATAGATTCGAAGGGCGCTGAGTGCATCATCGACGGCATTGTCATCAGGGGAGTCAACTCGACGCTCAGGTCGTGCGGGACGCTGTTATCCGCTATGCTTCTGACATCCGCCAGAATCTTGTTATAGCCGACGGTCGGATTGTCGTTCCCGTACAACCTGACTCGAATGTTGTCGTTAGCCGCTTCGCCAAGCAACAGCGAATATTCATTGTGTTCTTCTTCCTCGGTAGACAAGGCTGGATCATCATCACTGCAGGATGCTAAGTTTATTACGGTCAAGGCAACAAGTGAGCTTAGTATTATTTTACTCATTTCGTAATTCCGCTTGGGTTTTTATGTTTTGTAAATCTGATTGACAGGAAGTCATAGCGCCGCCAGCAACTGTCAGCGACAGGCAGGCAGATCTTTCCTAAGTTTACATTCACACTAAGGCAAGAGCGCTGACACAGACTTGTTAATGTCTGTGCGATGAGTCGCGTACCAATGAGTTTCCGCGTTTTCCTGATATTAAAATCGAAAAGTCAGGGAATGCGATCCGGCAGTAGAAGTTGCAGGAGCCCGCAAGATCCCAGTTACAAACTGAATATTGCACAGAGGAAGTCCCTACAACGCGAGCGACACACTAACTGCAAGGGGAAAGCGAGGATTATGTCAGACAGACAGAATTGGCGGTTGGTGAATCTCGTCCGTATAGCCAGGCAGGGGATTGCCGACGCTAAGTGTTAAACGATACTCTGAATTGTTCTCGACGGCGTAGCACTGAAAAGTAGAATCGGGCAAAGGCGCCGATTCGGGAGTCCGGTCTACAATCAGAATTGGATTGTTGGAATGGTCATTCTGTTCGGCGACTTTGCGAATATGGCATTTGCCGTGGCACTGCTCAGACGCTGGGTTTTCGCAAAAAGCCGCCGCGATCTGATCCGCAAAGATGTAATAGGAACTCCACAACACGGCGGCGCCGTGGAAATATGTTCCAAGCAACACAAGGAGAATTATGGCGACACATTTGCGCATCACACAAACTTAACTCATTCGGGATCTGATTGCAATTTTTTATCAATCCAGATCGGTTCGGATTCTTCAAAACTCGTTTGCTCAAACAGCGCTCGCGCCGCTACCCTCTGCTGCTGTCTGATACTCGCGATTCCGACACAGTGAAATTGGCCGCGCCCACTGCTTCAAAAATTGCAGCGTCAAAAGCGCATTGCCTTGGCAGTATTTATTGTAATCCACATTAATTTCATTGATGCAGAAATAGTCGCCGCTGCATTCAATACCGGAGTAAAGTAAGGAGTATTTAGATTTAGATGCCTATATCTTCGACTCTCTGATCCATGGCCGGTCAATTTCCGTCGAGTGAGATAGGCGATACAACAGGGTACGGACGCAACAAGCGTTGAAAAACCGAAGGCCGGCCGATTTCCTGGCGAGATATGAAGTTATCTCTGAGCAGCCCGCACTCTAACTGGACTACTATAAACACACATTTCTGTAGTTGATTGAATCTAAAGGGAAAATCTACAATTCCAATTAGTTCAAGCTTCTATACTTCGCAGGAGTCATGCCTGTCTTTTTCTTGAAGAGCTTAGAGAAATACTCCGGATAATCGAATCCTAATTGATACGCCAGCTCGCTGATTGACAATTCTGAATTCAGCAGTCGATTTTTTGCTTGGTTAATAACAAAGCTATGGATGTGTTCTTGGGTATTCTTACCGGTTTCTTTAACCAGCAGATCACTCAGGTAGTTTGGTGAATAACTCAATTGTTCGGCGAAAAGCTTTACTGTCGGCAATCCACTTTCGCGCAGACTCTCCGATGCAAAATAAGCTCTTAGTAATTTTTCGAATTTTGCAACTACATCTTTGTTTAAGTTACTTCTTGTATAAAATTGCCGATCATAATACCTTTCGCAGTACTTGAGTAACAGGTCAATATTGGAGATTATTAGTTCCTGACTGTGCTTATCTATGTTCTGACGATACTCGTTTTCTATTTTTTGAACAAGTTCGGTCAAACTAACTCTTTCTTCTTTTGATAGATGTAATGCTTCACTCACTTCGTATTCGAAGAAAGAATAATTGTCTATGTTTTTTCCTAAATCGGATTTCCTCAATAAGTCGGGATGAAAGATTAGCGTCCAACCGGAACTCTCTTCATATCTTTCGGTCTGTTCTATTTTGATAATTTGCTCAGGTTTTAGAAACGTCATCGTACCATCATGGAAATCATAAGAATTCCTTCCATACGCTAGTGAGCCTGAAATACCTTGCTTGAGGCTGACATGGTATAACTCCATCGCATAGGTTTTTCCGCCATAATCGTAATTAGTCATTTCATCAGTTATCGGAAGAACAGTAATAAGTGGATGTCTGGGACTCTCTAAATCCCAGAAATCATGAATCTGTTGAATTGAGGTAATTCTGATGATATCACTCATTTTACTTGCTCTTAGGTCTTAGATATACATTGACATGGGTAATAGCATTTTTTTCTATCAATCTGATTTTCTTTTCAGAACCTGATCTCGAAGAGCTTCATTTACATTCGAATATGCAGGTTCCACCCAGCTTGCGTTCCAGAACCAGACTCCAATTCCACGGTATATTTCGTACTGCGTTACTTTTGTTCCACCTTCAACAGGCTCAAGAATGTAATAGTGATCAAATGTTAAGATGCCCCACAGACCGCCATATTGGTTCAACTCCTTCGGCACCTCCATTTTTACTACTTCAGCTTGGATTTGAGTTTTTGAGCTGTCAGGTCCCGTCATTTGATATACCATACTTTCTCCTTCAAGAAGTCTGCCGGATACCGGAACAAGTACAGGATTCCAGTCTTTATATGAATCAGAATCCACTAGCACCTGCCATACTTCATTAGGTTCAGCAGGGATGACAATTTCAGTGTGAACAGTTTTACATCCTGTCAGTAAAGACACAAAGACTACCGATACTCCAAGGAAAAGCAACTGCTTGGATGTCAATATGTTCATTTTTCACTCCTAATTTACAGCAAGACTCTGCTTTCTTATTTCATAAAGTAGTTGTACCAATCGATCATTTGCTGAGGATGGTCTGAGAAATATTGATACCCCCTAAATCTCCACGGAGTATCTTCGATGAAATAGATTTTTTTGTCTTCTACCTTGGTATTATCATACATCCATTGAACATCAGCAGCTCTTGAGTTCATGTCGTTTCTAACCTGAAGGTAAAACGTAGGAATCCTGACATATTGAATGTACTTCATAATGTCATGATCTTCAACATGTAAGCCGGACATTTCATTATAAATCGGCTCAAAAATCTTTACTCCCTCTTCAGGATCAATGCTCAAATTTTCACATGCCCTCTCGATTGTAGTTCTTCCTTTTAGTGGTTGAATGGCGATCCATGACACAATATGTTCAAATTCTTCAGGGTGCTTATACATAGCGAAGAGAGTTGCATTCGCTCCCATACACATGCTTTGAAGCGATATTCTCATTTTAGCAGTTTCTCTTCTCTCTTTTGTATATTGGATTGAAGCAATAACATCTTGCCATTCCCAATATCCGACACCGCTTAGGCCATTTGATACTGTGTCGTTTTCACCATGGTTTCTCATATCGTAAGCAATAATATTGTACCCGGCATCATGCAATGCTTTATACTTTGGGAGGAAATTAACTTCGAATCCGCCGGCATAGGTAAATGGTTCTTTGTGTCCGGCAAATCCATATTTATTGCCAGGGGAAAAATGATTGCATATTATTAACTTATCTGAATCGGCTGGTATGAACCAACCTTTTAATTGTACACTGTCTTCAGTAGTTATAGTAATGTCTTCATATGCCAATCCTATTTCATCAGGAGTCCTCAAAACCGGAGTTCTTGGCGGTGTTGTCAAGCCATATGATAATGTAGTTAGAAACTCTGTTGCTTCAGTTTTGTTCATCTTATGATATCCTCTATTTGTTTCCTGAGCTTGGAGTGAATTTGCAGCTAAGAACTGCAATTGTACTGCTTCGGCACAATATTGAGATTGGATTATCTCTTATCTTATCCCTCTTGAGGCATTATCATCTTAGAAAGCTTGTCAATAAACTCCTGATGGTCTAAGGAGTTTTTCATTCCGATCATCATCTCAGCATCTGAACCTGACACATTGTGAATGGGCGTATCTTGTGTTGCGCATTCCCAAATCTTTTCAGCTACTTCCTGCGGATCAGATTCCTGCCCACTGTGCATGCGCATTTGTTCTGCTACTTGCGCAAGATGGGAGGCCAGAATTTGAGCGTAGGAGACTAGCTCAGGATCGCCACTTGCAATATTGTTGACGGTGGATGCATTAAAATTGGTACCAAATGCCCCAGGCGCGACTGTTTTGACTTTGATATTCAATGGCTTACATTCCATAGCCAGAGCTTCGGAAAAACCTTCGACTGCAAACTTTGACGCGCTGTAGGTCGATGCAAAGCCAAGTCCCAGGATACCGGCCATTGAAGTGACATTAACTATTGTACCTTCTTTTTGTTTTCTCATTTGTGGTAACACAGCTCTGCAGACTCTCATCAATCCGAATACATTTGTTTCAAACATAGAATAGATTTGCTCTTCGCTAAACTGTTCAAATAGTGAAAGCCCGCCATACCCGGCATTATTTACTACAACATCTATTCTACCAAACTGTTCAATTCCACTTGCAACTGCCTGCTTTATACTTTCCTTGTCTTGTACATCAAGTCCGACAACGAAAACATCTTTCAATTGTGTTAATTCTGTCTCTTTCTCCGGCGACCTCATGGTCGCAATGACATTCCATCCCTTTCCACCAAATAGTATAGCTGTGAGTTTACCAAACCCTGAGCTGCAGCCTGTGATCAGAACAGTTTTTTTCATTAGTATCTCCGAATATTAAAATCAGCCTTGCCATTACGATACAAACATCGTCAAGACAAAGGGAGACATTCCTGTTCTAATTACTGTTTATTCTGTTCTTTTTACTGATATGATACTTTTTGCAAAGAAATGGTGGTAGCTGTCTCGAATTCATATACACATTCGAGAGCCGGCCTCAACAGACCGAGATTACTCCAGTAGCTCGAATGATTCATGAGTGGACTACATTTCTAGCGTAAAACCACATTCAATTCCGTTGAAGACGAAGCTGACGGAGCAGCAGACTACATGCAACGTTACGGTTTATCGTAATCGACGACATGTGAGATTCGATGAAAGTAAATAAGAACAAGACCTCACAGGTCTTACATTTTAAAACTCCTGATTCTATCCTGCATCAAGCCCATTCACATGCTTAACATATATTTCCCTAATGCTGCACTTTTGCAGCCGCGCCTCGATCCAGAATAGCGATTCATCTAGTCCGGTGGTAAATGCCTTGCTGTTTCGCTGTTTTAACTCTTCGAGAGTTGTTTTCGTATCTCCGAGCAGCCTGGATTTTTCAGTGTCGTTGTCGGTTCGCAGCAGCATCCGGGCAAATTTCAGAATTGCCTGCTCGAAGTCGAACAAAACCTTACGAGTTTCGAGATAGTAGTTGGCGGACCGACACAGACTCTCAATCAGCTCAATGTTACCAAGGTCAAAGTGAAGCAATAGCAGGAGCAGGCGGGCGGCAGATTGAAGATCTCGTCGCACATCGGTCTTACCGTATTGCGTAACTGCATCGAAGCATTGCACGGCCTGTGCAGCATTGTCTGTTACGAAATACAAGATTGCCAGGTTGTAATGAATGGCGATCAATCGCGAACGGTTGATATTCAGTGTATTTGCCTGCAGCCAATCGCCAATTTGGGGAGCCAGCGCCAGACCACGATCGAGATTGGCTGTATTCAGACTGTACATCAACTCCAGATGATAGATGCTGTGCGTTAGCTCAGTGCTGCTTTCGGGTGATAAGTTGCGCAGCTCGCGTATATCCTCGATGAGCTCGCTGAACTTGTCGAATTGGCGTAAGTGAATACATGTGTTTACAAAATTGCCGGAAACGATTATATACTGCCGAACCTCTTCCTTTAGTCGATGCGGATTGGATTTAAGCAAATTGATAGATTCGAGCCAATGATCATATGCTTTTTGCACATCGCCCCTGGACTTGCCGATCAAGGCGTGAATCGCATGATATTGAAGCTTCGCGGTTAAAGACAAGGCATTCGCAGCCGAGTCAAGCAATTTGTTTTTGGACAGGCCTTCCAATTCACTTTGAATAGCCGGGCTGCGCTCTGAAAAATTGCTGCGCGCCACGACGTGCACCAGGTCGTACAAATTCTGAATCTGTAATTTATTAACAAAACGACTTGCGGTGTCATCGCTTTGCGCAATGATGTCTTGAATCTGTTGCTTAACGTTGTTCGTTTTATTAATCTGAATCTGGCTGCGCAAGAGATCCTGGATTCGAAAAAGGATCAGAAAGTCTTCGTGCGCGTGGGCCAATGCTTCGGCCTTTGTCAACACCTTGGCGGCCTGTTCATACAGCTTTTTCTCCGTCAGAAAATCCGCATCCTCGATCATATCTATGAGACGTCGGGAAACGCTTTTCTCCGAGCGAAAGGCTCTCATGCTTTGCAAAATGAGGCGATGTAGGCGGAGCTTTTCCGACGAGAGATGCTCAATGAATCTTTCGCCCTGATGTTTGCGTCGTAGATAACTCTTTAGTAGTTCCTCATCGTATTGCTCCATTCGGTTGATTGCGTCGAACAGGTGTACATAGTTGTTCCGTTCGCCAATAACATGTTTGGAAGAAAACACTTTGAAATAGCGCTTTTCGGCCGGCGTGAGAGACTTGACTAACTGAAACAACTCGTCGGAACTGCGCATGACCTGCAATGACTACATGTAAGTGGATAGAGATTTACCGAGCAGTTTTTCATCGACGACAAATAAGGAAATAGGCGGCAATCCACAAAATTACGCTCGATTCCAATTGTAACTTTTCGCCGAAAATTACCATTTATCGCCGTTTTTTCAATCTTTCTCGTCCTACTCCACAATTCAATCAGGAAGCGGCGTGCCTGAGGTCGCGGCCCGCGGCACACTGGCATTCAGCAGGGGAATTTTGGCCTTAGACATACAGGATTGGCAGGTTTTTTGGTTTGTCATCGCCTGGCATCACATAGCATATTTGCCGTTGAAAATCGGCCTACGTCGCTCGCGAGATTTGGAACAAACTGTCAGAATGACGACTAGTGGAGCGTGGCGGTGAGCAGAGATCTGGATATACGCAATTACTTTGAATTGTCAGAGCATAATCCGCAGTTGCAAGCTGAGATGCTGGTAATCAAACATATCGGAACAGGCGAAGAAGTCTTTTGGCATGACCTGCGAATGAGCCCGGCTGCCTTCAAAATTCAGGATGACTACTTCTGTATTGGAAACCTACGACGGCGGCGCTTTCGCCGCCGACTGACAATCGACATTTCCGTAGACGGCAATGGTATTGAGTTCGAGCCGCAGGCGCAAACAATCTACCTGTTGTTGCGAAAAAAAAAATCTTTCACAGCAGTGTTAAACTGCTGAATCTGTTGGATGACGCAGTTGAAATAGCCGTCAAAAAATATCCGAAATTCAAGATACGATTTTAAACAGTCAAACTTCTTACACAGGAGCGCTGCATGGCAACGACAATCAATCTTCCCGCTTCCTTTAGTCTTTCAGATTATACCGTCCATCTCGAGGAAAACGCGAAAGTGATACTCAGAACTTGCAGTGGAGGTAGCTGGGAAGTGTACGAATATGATATTGTTAACTCCGGTCCGGTAAGGGTTGCCGTCACTAACAACGAGTTTACAATGGATTCGGAGTCCATAGGTTCATCGCCGGAAGAAATCGAACTGAAAATTTACAACTCGGGCGGCGCCGGCGCAATCTTCCTCTTGAATTCAGATGCAAACGCGAATACAGTCGAGCTGATCGGCACCGATGATTGGCGCTACCTCTGCAACCTGGCGCCCGTCGTCGATGCGCGCGAGCATCATCGCTTCAGTCTAAATGACGTACCTGTCGTATTGGAACGGCGTCAGATCAGCGGGAAGGATCACCTGGTTCTGATCTATAACTCAAGTGGCAGCGGCGGTACGACCGAATACATTTCGCTGATTGAAATAACTTAAGAATCTTCCATAAAACTGAGCGAGCACCGATGCACAACAGACGATTCAGAGCGGTTTCAAGCGTCTACGGCAAAATCGAGCACATTCTATTTGCCT
The DNA here is from genome assembly GCA_028284775.1 of Candidatus Kapaibacterium sp. Taxonomy (GTDB): domain Bacteria; phylum Bacteroidota; class Ignavibacteria; order Kapaibacteriales; family UBA7675; genus JANQRB01. The sequence goes on from JANQRB010000074.1 coordinate 57,604, forward strand.
ACCCGGGCAATGATCGGGATCGCGTGAATTTGCGACGCTTATACGAGGAAGCGTATTCCAAGCTGCCGAAGAGTGTACAGTTTTTTGTTTTTGCCCTTTTCGGCAGTGAAAATGACTTTGAATACGGACTCGATAAGTTTATCGAGTCGACGCGAGACTATTTTGACCGTATTATTCCCGGCTCGATGCCCAGCGAGCGGCTGCAAACCGTTATCCTGGGCTCCCATGAGGAGCTGCGCGGGCGTACCCATGAATGGGTGCAGGATCTTAACTATGTTTTGGAAAGCAGTAACGGCGTAGCGGCTTTTTTGCAGCAGGTTCATTTTCGGCACGAAAAGAACTTCGGTTACAGCAACTCGCAGATAGCTGAAGTCATTGCGTCCGAGACCGATTTTCTCCTCAAGCCCTTTCCTTATCTCATCGTGGGCGGCAACATTCTAGTCGGCAACACCTACATGATCGTCGCGCGCGATTTGTTAAACCGCAATGCGCAGGAATTTCAACGAACTGAGGAAGAAATCACGGAAGCCTTCCGATGCGGTTTTGGAATCGAAGATGTGATCTGGCTGGATGTCGGCGATGTTGATGGACAAAACAACCTGGGACATCTTGACTTTATCATGAATCTGGGCGGTAAGATCTATGAAGATTATACATGGAAAGAGCTGGTAATGCTCGCTGAAATCACGGAGGATAGTTTAAGCGGCGGCGCAGCGATCAATGATCCGGACATTCAAAAATATATTCGCACCCTTGACCGAATAGCCTTTTATCTTGAGAGCTACAATCATGACGGTCTTCGCTTTAAGGTCGAGCGGGTTCCCCTGATCGTTCATAACAGGCCCGGCAGAGCCAATCCATACATCTTCCGTTCCTACAACAACTGCCTGGTGGAAGTTTACGATCGCTTCAAAAACGCCTACCTGCCGCGCTATTACCAGGCGGATGGCGCCGGAGGCAATCGCTTTGATGAGCTCGAATCATCGATACAGCGACTCTACAGCCGTTATGGCTTCACCATCCATTTTCTCGAAGGCAATTTCGATGCCCTCAGCGACAATCGAGGCTCCTTCCGCTGCATCTCCAAGGTGCTGCGGCGCAGCAGTGCCGACAGCCGCAACTGGAACATCGATTTCAGCCACAATGTGCTGGAATACAATGGCAACGACCGCGGAATGGCACAGCAGTATGTGGACATTATAAAGGAAGTGTTGGAGCACAAGTTACGCTAAGCACGGCACTCGCTATGAGCTGCTTGAGTAATTAAGAATTCAAAGGGCAAATTTCTTTAACATTCAATAATCAGTAGGCTGCATTATGTCGAAAAAAATGTATGGCGAGCTCCATGTAGAGAAGATGAGTGAATCGCGGCGCAAATCGCGTGTATGTTTAATATATACCGGCGGTACGATCGGCATGGTCGAGTCCGACTCGAGTGTGAGCGGCAGTCCGCGCCTGCGTCCGGCAACCCTGGTCGAATTGATGAAGGCAGTGCCGAAGCTCGGCAAAAAAGAAGGGATCGAGCTGGGAATGGTTTCGTTTACCAGGCCGGTCGATTCGTCGGATGTCCTGGCGAAACACTGGATCGAAATCGGCAAGGCAATCGAAGAACACTACGAAGAGTTTGACGGATTCGTTGTTTTGCACGGCACGGACACAATGGCCTTTACAGCTTCCGGCCTGTCGTTCATCCTCAATAACCTCGACAAACCAGTCGTTATCACCGGCTCGCAATTGCCGATCGCTCATCCCCGTACCGATGCGTTGGCTAATCTCACTTCGGCAATCTACATTGCCGGTCATGAAGCGGTTGGCTTGCCTCTCATCCCCGAGGTTGTCCTGTGTTTTGCCGACTTGATTCTGCGCGGTAACCGGGCGACGAAGGTTTCTTCAGCTCAGTGGCAGGGCTTTGAGAGTCCGAATTTTCCGCCGCTGGGCAGAATCGGCGAGCATATCAAGATCCGGAAAGACCTCTGCATGTCTCCCAACAGAAGAAAGTTTTTCGTTGATAAAACCCTCGCCGGTGATGTTAAGGTTATTCCCGTCAACCCCGGAACAACGCCTCAACAGTTGGAACGCGATCTTAAGACGACCGGGATCGACGGCGTCATCCTGCAGACCTATGGCACCGGCAATATGCAGACTTCGCCCGAGTTCATTGAAACCATCTGGGAGGCCGCCAAGGGGGGAGAAGACTATGACAGGCGAATTCCGATCTTAAATGTCACGCAGTGCCTGGAAGGCACGGTAGAAATGGGCCTGTATGAAGCCAGCAGCGGCCTGCTGGAAGCCGGCGTCATCAGTGGTCTCGACTTAACACACGAGGCGGCTTACGGCAAAATCGTCTGGGCAATCGCAAAGTTCAAGGATAGTGAAAACCTGCGCAACCAGCTTCAGTTCAACCAGCGCGGCGAGCAGAGTGAAAACCTGCATGAGTTAAGTTGGCGACCGGAAGAAAGCACCCAGGCAGGGGCCGGCGATCATATTTTTGCGAGCGGCAAAAACATTCCGGGTGGCTTTGTAAGTGAAGACTTGAAGTCAGCGCATATTCGAATTCAAAAACTCAAAGTAGAGATCCTGGACAAGAGCAAAGCTCATAGTGTTCGAATCTTTATCAATAACCCCAATGCAGACGAGGAATCCAGCATCAACGAAGTCAATGCGGTCTGTGAGTTCGTAGAAGGCGAATTGTCTGAGTTGGGAAACATTGTTCGTGATGCAACAAAAGTAGCCGAGACGGTAATCAACGCCAATAATCCTGTCTCCGTCAAGCTCGTAGCCGTTAATGCGAAAATCTACTGCCGGTCAATAATTCTCAGCCTTTATACGGCAGCGAATTGAAATTCAATCCGGCTCTGACATTAACTGACGACTATTCAGGAACATCGCAATGAACTTAGAATCTTCAGTTGCACTGCAAGCCAATTTCAAGCAGATTCGCGCGCTGTATAGTGGCGAAGCATACCAACCGGCGGCCCGGGAGGCAGGCAGTCTGCTGAAAGAGCTGCTGGCATACATCTTCAAAAGCAAATATTTTGACAATCTCAACAGCACGGAACAGAGGGATGTACTGGACGCTCTGAAGAATATTCCCGACCTTCCCAATAGCTTTAAAGACTACAACCTCAAGCAGTTTTCGCAGGTATTCGGGAAAACAAACTGTCAGAGCGAGGTCACAACTACGGAGTTATCAAGACTCCTGGTCGGTTCCTTCGATTTGGAATCAATGGCGGATTTGGTGGCCTACTGTCAAAAATCATTAGGGGACATCAACCCGAAACTCTTGCGAATCGCTATTCAGCAGATTATTCAGCTCACGACGATTTTTTCATACCTGACTGATACAATCAGCTTAACGGAAAGAGACTACCTGGACGGAGAAAGCGATCAATCCAGCGACACTTCATTTGAAAACCTCGAGCGATCCGGCTTTAAGCAGACTTTCTTTCTCTACAATGAAGAGCGAGGCTTATTGCTTAACAGGGCCGATCGCACACGCAACATCGCCTTTAAGGTCGAAACCTTTTACAATCTGCTTACGACGATCTACAAGGCGATAATTAAACAACTTAGCGATTCCGTTCATGGCGAAGATGCCGAGTTAACGGACGAGGCATATAACGGCATGCCGTCGCTGAAAACCGCCCGTAATGTGATTATGTTCGCCGGCCTGGATTCCGGCAAGAGATTCGGACGAGCGCTCTTCACGCAGTTGCAGATGGAAGGCGTGCGAATGGACATGAAAGCGCGAATAAACAAGTGGTGCGAATTCGATTCGGATGTGGGCTTCGGAAGATTTAACGCCGACCAGATTCATATCGGGGATGACAACCAAATTGAGGGATCCATCGCGCTCAAAGAAAATTTTCTGACGGTTGGGCGAAACTTTAAATCCCACAATATTTGCTGTTTCATGAAAGGCTATATCAGAGGCGTGCTGCAGGAGCTGGTGGGAATGCCTCTCGATGTGAGTCACAGACGTCGCCATTGTTCACAATATAATATAGACGAAGATACCTGCGTTTTTCACATCTCAATCGATGAGGACGAATATGCCGAGACGAAAGAAAAACTGAGCAAGATGGATCCCGACGAGGAACTTTAAAACTCCAAATAGTAACCCTAACGACAAATTTCGATCTCCAGAACTATGTCACAACCCGATCTAAGAATACGCAAGGCCTGCAAGCGTCTACGCTCGCTTATTACCGATGCTTCGATCTATACCGGCAAAGCGAATGCGATTACAATTCTTAACTCCATAGAAAACGGGAGTATTGACCGCTTCTTTGAGCTCAAAAAGTTAATAGGCGAATTCCCCCTACAAATTCGAGGAAAGCTGTTTCATGCACTCGCGCAGCTCGAACAGGCAATCAAAGCTCTTGATCGCATCCCCGGCCAACCGGTAGATGTTGTCATTCTCACGGCTTATAAGACTCCGGAGTTAGACGCCGTCCTGGAATTGCCGCATGGCAACAATGTCTGGACACAATTCAAATTTCCACACGAGCCGCTGACCTGGTTTCACGCCGAAATTCCAGGTCCCGAGAGACCGCTCAGAGTTGTAGCCGGATCGCCCGACAGAACCGGAATGCCTTTAACGGCAACTCTGACAACTATGGCGCTCTTACGATGGGAACCGCGCCTCATTGTAATGTGCGGCAGCGCCGCCGGCTCCGAGACCTTCACAAATCTTGGAGACATCCTGATTCCCGAGCGAATCTTTGTGCACGATGCCGGCATACTTGTAGCGGATGAAGATACGCAACTGGAAAAATTACATTCCGACAGATGGACGGTCGATATCAGCTCAGCGCTGCTGAATGACATTAAATTTAACAAAGACATGTACTTCGAAGGGTTGCAGACAGTGTTGCAAGAAGCGTTGACAGTGCGTGCAAGCTCTAAAGAGGCACGGTCCAAAATCGACATTCATATAGGTCCGCTCGCTACCGGCAACACCGTCATCAATTCCGAGCGTTACATGAAAGAACTTCATGAAAAGGAACGCAAACTCATTGGCCTTGAAATGGAAGGTTACGCCCTGCTGGCAGCCATTAGAGCCGTGCGTCCAGAATCAACGAAGGGCTTGATTGTAAAATCCGTTTCCGATTTTGGCGCGCGCATAACTTTTGGCTTCCGCCAGTGCGCCTCCAAGATCAGCGCCCGCTTCGTCTTCAATTTCATCAAAAACAGCAGCGTGATCGACTGGGACGCCTGACAGCCTTTGCCGGTGCATTCCTTATACATCCGCTGTTCTGAGACCAAACAGAGGGTAGGAGAGTCTTTGCTTGCCGGATGCAAGGCTCTTTCGTAATATCGCAGCAAACCAGCAGGGCGGGCAGACAATTATGAGGCACACTTCAATTACGTATTACGTTGGCATCAGAACTATTCGCAATAGCTCGCATCAGCATCTTCTGTTGTCTATCGTCCTTCCAATTGCCATTATGCTGTTCAGCGCCGGCCAGCTCTGCGGACATCTGATGCCGAAAAAACGGCCGCCCGAGTTCGCAATCGCCCTCAATGTCGGCTCCTTCCTCGCTTTCCATTCCAGCGACCTGACTGATCCGTCCGTGGTCGGCGCCGCAAATTTCGAAAGCTTTCGGGCCCTGAACGGCTCGGCCACCGGTAGCAATTTCTACCTCGGCTTACAGGCGGAATGGACGCCGCGCAAAGGACTCGCCATCTTTCGCGGACTAAGCGCAGGTCTGAGTTATGTCGATGCAAGTGCCGAGTTTTTGAATCGGGAACAGTTTTTTAGCGCTGCCGACGGTCAAAGCGAGTTTGTCGATCAGGATGTCTATGCCGATCTCAGCTATACCGCCCTGATGATGGACATTCTGGCCTACTTGAATGTTCCGGGAACTGCACTCGACTTTCCGCTTGGCGCGGCCTTCGCCCTGCCGCTGACCAGTAGAGTCCAGCAGAGATGGGACCGCGCGCCCTTCGGCGGCAATTTCAGCGATCCGGCCGATGCCTTGCGAGAAGCCGGCTATCGATTCAACGACGATCAGTCGGTCATCTTTTTTCCGGAACGGGAACTGCCCGAGAAAGCCGCTCTGCTCGTGTTTATCAAGGCCGGCCTAAGCTATCGTCTCAAGATTGAGAAACTGGAACTCAGACCGGTAGTATTAGCCGGATTGCCGCTGAATAATATCAGTACTTTACTTGACGCGGACTTCTGGTCGCTGCAGGGGGGAGTAAACGTCGTCTATCCACTGTGATTGCGGCACTGTCTTGTTGGAAGTAAAGTCCCAGTCGGTATAGTCTTGCATTCCTTCCGTTTTTCCCATCCCGAAATGACCTAAGGTCTGAATTGATTACTTTGCATGTGATGCACATACTCGCCAGGGCAAGTATAGTTGAACATCGCAATCACGAGATTCAGTTAACTGGCGGGATACACTTCGGCCGTCGGAGTAGGTGTTTTGAGTTTGAGAATATTCGAACATTACGAGTTATACTTTCCCGTTGCAGCGATTGCGAGAAGGAGGGGGGATGATTTTTTCCGGCACGGTTCCCGACCTTCAATACTTGGGATCCCCTTGACGATGAGAACCTCTCCGACACCTTCACTGCTTTACGATCCTTTGCCAATAATTCAACTTCACAATTATGACCGATGCGCTTACCATCCGTTGCAACATATTGCTGTTGCCCCACATTCAACTGGCTCCATTCTAAAAAATTTGCCTATTTAAGCCGCCAAAATCGAGGAATTTTTGTCCTCTTGAGTCTATCTCAATTAGAAGCCGATTTTTCGTATTCAATCCTGGCAGCCGGATAGCGCGGTCGTCACGACAAAGTGATGATAGTGTTAGAGCAATGATCGATACTGATGGAATCAGTGTAATCATTAAAACGGTTGTACAGGCAGGGCTTTCGGCTTCGCAGGCGCGACAATAGAATGCCCACATTTTGATTCCGATCCATTCCGTCGTCTTTCTGGCAACTCTTAAGATTGATTGTGTTCTCACGTTGAATGCAAGGGTGATCCCGGCCTGTGCACGCAACACAATTTTAGCTTGATTCGGACTGCACGCGAAAGTACCGAATTCAGTCGTGCAATTGCTGAGAATTATTTAACAACTCTTTAGAAATGCCAGCGACTTAACTACCCAGCTACCTGATTTCTCTGCCCTACCCACAGAGTTAATCTTGTAAAACTACACGATCGATTTATACTTATGAAAACTTCACGGTTTGGACGCGTGTGCGCCCTGTGCCTGGGTATTTATGTATTTCTGGCGGGGACAAGGGTAGCGGCTGACGAAAAACTGCTAATCTTTGACTTCAATCGCGACTGCGCGGCGGATACTTTATGCGGAGATATCAATGGCGATACGGTCGTCCCGACGCATATCCGCTGGGGCGATCATGCACCATGTCCGCCGCCGCCCGATCCCTTTCCCGACTCACTGCGGCATGCCCGCACGATGCTTAAACTGCCGCCCTGGCTGTGTATGAAGGTCATGGCGATCGCGGCGAATATGAATGCGGCGCAGGATGCGACAGATGACCTTACGATGTTTATGAAGGGCAAAAGCGAGGACGGCCAGGGCGGCTACCTCGACATGAAATGCGTCCTGCTGGTCTTTGGCCGTTACGGTCTGGATACGCTGGATACCTTGAATCTCTGTCTGGTGACCTCATCATCACTCAGCCTGCCCTTTGCGGCAATGAAGCTGAGCAGCAGCAACTTCAGCCGACCGACGGAGCTGTGGCCGGGTTTCAACAGCGCCCTGGCATCACCCCTGACCATACCGACGCCCAAGGAGGGCATCGAAGCCTCGTCCGCCGCAGCGCCGGCGTTGAGCGGCAGCATCAGTCCGACACCCAGTAAGGATCATGCGCTGCTCACGGTTCGTGGCCTGCCCGCCACAAGGCAGCACTTTCACATTGTCGATGCGCGCGGACGCCCTGTCCAGCGCTTCAGTCTGCCCGGCGGCCCGGAGCTACAGCATCGCCTCGACCTCAGTGCCCTGGCGGCGGGACAGTACTCCATTCTTGTCGCGCCCGATCAGACTTACTCGCTCAGGCTGCCCCTTATTATCGTTCGTTAAGCGCACGCGCTGTCGGTACTACAGTTCTATTGTCAATATTTCCCACGATTCAAGATACATACAATGAATATTTTCAATCGCATCGTCCTGTGCGGTCTCGCCGCGCTCTGCTTGCTTGTTTACTCTGACGCGCCGCTGCGCGCGCAATATTCCGGCTATGTGCTCAACATGGAGCACGCCGCCGACCTGCACAATGAACATGGCATGTTCAACGGTTCGTCGGTCTTGGTCGATGGTAACCTCCAGGTGTCGAATTCCACCGGAGTTGTTAGCTATTCCTATCCGATATCGAATCACAGCGTGATGGGCACGCCAATTCCGGTGAGCTTGAACTACTGCGGCTCGGTAAAGTTTACTGCCTACCGCCATTTTTATGCCGGCAGCGACGGTGCCGACCCTGAATACAGTGTCTTGTGGCCGGAATTCGGCGAGTCGGTGACGGTCTTCAATGGAGTGCCGAACGCTTCACACTACGACTCGTGGACACAATTTTCCGTTCAGCGCCCGGCATGGGTCATTTCGGTCGGCGGCTTCGCTGTGCAGGTGCTCCACCACAATACGGATTTAACCTTTGACTACGACGTCATCGGCAATGATCAGCTCGAATTTTTTGATGGAGCCTTTAACTGGAACGTCGACGGCTACGATGTCTGCGGCGGTATGAATCTGTTTCAGAACAATGAAGACAGAGATCGCATCCGCCTGCTGCGCGGCGACGGCTCAGTGCTGGAATTACGCAACCGCGTGTTTAAGGAATACAGCTCCGACAGCGATCCTTACAAGTCGGCAGATCTCTGGACGGGCTATTACTATCCGGACAACTCCAATCCTTCAGGATATGCAATAGTCGAAGTCAATCAATCAGGCTTTGAGATTCTTCAGAATCGTACGGGCATCGGAGCCGACGATGTCGGCTATGCGCCGCGCATCGTGCGCTGGTTTCCGGGCGACGGCCTGGAGTATGTGTTTTACGAGGAAAAAATGCCCTACGGCGAGGCCGCCTACAAAGGCCACATACGCAAGGGCAATAAGTCCAGTGGGACAAGTATGTTTTATCTGCGCGAAATTAACAGCTCCGCCGGTCTTGTGAACAGCATCGGCTACGCACGTCACTATGACGTCTTCGAACCCTCCACCGGACGCGCGGTGATGACGGATCTGCACGGCCACCGTTTTTCCTATTCCAATTCCGGTGTGTCCATTGATGCGCTCGGACGCAATATCAAGGTGTTCTTTTCGGCGACGGGCCGCGGTCATGCCGCGGGCAGCGCTCTGCCGCTGGGCAGCCTGGGCTACGCCGGCTACGGCGCTGAATCCTACAGCTCCTGGACCGGCATGGTTAAATGGATCGTGGATCCCGAGGGCCGCCGTACAGATTTCAGCTATGACGACCACTTACGCGTCTATCAGGACTTTAACTTCCCGGTGAAAAACTCTGACTCCGGTCCGGTGAAGCTGACACTCAGTCACAAACGCCTGGCTACGATCAAAACACCCACCTTCGATCAGCAGCTAAGCTACTACAATGGCGGCATAGAGACAATCACCGGCAGTTTCGCCGAATCGAATACAAGCCCGCCCTTTGTGCTGAATACACTGCTTTATCCGGTGGCTTCCAGACTTGAAAAACGTGATAAACAAAATACGCTGCTCCTCAGCATTGACTTTTCGGTCTACAATCCCGGCGGCGACACTTATGACTTTATCGAAACTATTAAAGACTATGAATCCGACGGCAGTACGGTGCGCGGCAGCGTCAAACGCACTTACACCTATAAGGAGTTTTTGTTAACCCGCATGAATCCCGACCGTCGCGGGACGGAGTGGTATGAGCCACAATTAAAATATCTGGCTCTGATTAATTCCAGCGAGGAAGGCGCCGGTGAAACGCGCCGCTCATATTCGAGCTATGGCGCGGTCAACGGATTGTCGGAGTACCACCGTTTGCCGCTCAATTCGGGTACGAGCATTGTCACGGCCGGCGGTGAGCAGGTTACTTCGCGTCAACTCTACAGTTACGAAACCGGCGTGGCGCATGACTGGGGCGGCGACCTGACGCTGTCCTCCTGGTTCGGCAATGCTGTCACTAAAAAAACGACGATCAAACGTCGTCCGGATATTGGCGTGCACCTGAGCAAGAAAATCGACATCTATGAGCCTCGACCGACCGTCACGCAGGCTGTTACCTGGCAAACCAAATTGTGGGACAAAGTCGAAGCCCTCAGGCAGTGGTTTGAACTAGAAAACGATCAGAGCCGCGAAAATCCTTATGAAAGTTATTTCGAAATCGACGCCTTTACCATTGTCGACGATCAGCAGACGCTCAGCGCGCCCTATCACGCGGGCCTGCTTGTCGAAAGCCGTATCGAAACTCCCGGCGGCGACATTCTGGCCGGCGCTAAAAGTAGGTATCCGACGGCCTATGAGCAGGTTGACATCGGCAATGAAAGTTTTGCCGTTATTCCAAACCTCAAGACCAGCGACATCCTGATCGGCGTCAACGGTGAAGAAGTCGAGACGATGAACTACCTTTACATTCGCGATGGCGCGCGGCGCGGCCTGCTGGCGCGAAGCGAAGACGCCTTCGGTGCTGTCACGCGCATCTGGCACGAGTCCTGGCGGATGCCGGACGACTTTCCCAACAGCGCCAAACGGCTGATGAACGACGGCACGGTCACGGACCGCGGCTTGTTCTCCACTTATCATATTTATGAGCAGCCCGTCGGCGCGACCCGCAAAGTTCGCCTGGCGAGCAGCGGCGGCGGCGAGCGCGATCTTTCAAGCTGCAGCGAAACCACCGACTTCGGCCAGTCCTCGGGCGTCATCGATGAAAACGGTTGGTACAGCGCCTATGACTACGACAAAAACGGGCGTCTGCGCTATGCCATCCTACCCGGCGACTTTCCGACGACGACAAAAACCTACACCATCGAAAGCAGCGAAGAGCAGCGTCTTTATGGTTATTCGATGCGCAGCGGCATCAAGGCTACGAAAACATGCAACTATCAAAACGACACCGAAACGATTACAACTTCGGGAGAGCTCAATGAAGTAAGCCGGGATTTTGTGGCCGCCGTTCCGCTATTCGTAGAGCCGGATTGCCGCTTCGAGGTCGGCGCAGCCGAGCGCCGTAAATCCCCGCGCGACGCCGTCCAGGCCTTCGGTACGCAGGAGTATGACTATGTTCTGCAGGAAAAGTTTACCGGCTATGTACGGTATACCGCCCGCGAGGATGACCACTGGCATACCGCCACGCGTATCGATGAGGCCAGACTGGAAGTCGCCATCGCGGGCATGAACGATCAGCCGATGTTTTTGAAGGTCCGCGTTCCCGACCCGGCCAACCCCGGCGCCTGGCTCCTGCAAGAAGTTCACGGCTTCAACCTGGATGAATTTGGCATGGTACCCGGCGGCACGATAGTGCACAACGACAGACCCGCAACCCTCAGTATCGATATTCCATCGGCGATGGTGACGCATATCCAGGCAATGGCGGCCGAGGAAAGTATTCTTGTTGAGCTCGACGTCTCGGCTTATGGCGGCCGCATCGAATTCGGTAACGACGACGGCAGCGCGCCGCGCTTTATCATCGAAGGCGAATTCGAGCGTTATTACAATTTCGCCGACAACTCGCTGGAATACAGCTACAACGACGCGCAACTCAAGTCGGAAATTCTCGTGAAGGTCGACGACGAGCTGGGTCGCT
>JANQRB010000165.1 GCA_028284775.1 Candidatus Kapaibacterium sp.
AATATGATGCCCGGCGAGCTGCTGGATCCGCTCGAAAGGCGCGTGTACAACAATGCCGGCGTGTATCGCGAGTTTAAGGTGTTTAACTGGCGCGATGAGTCCGCCAATCTTAACACGGACTGGCTGACGGTGTCGGAAACCGAGCGCTATACGCCGAGCGGCGAGGCGCTCGAAGAACGCAATGCCCTGGGCATTTACGCCACGGCAAAATTCGGCTATCGGCATGCGGTACCCTATCTCGTGGCGCAGAATGCTTCCTACGGCGCGGTGCAATTCGAGAGCTTTGAGAGCCTCTACGGCAGCCCGCCGCTGCTGGAGGAAGACATTGCTCTCCCCGGCGCCGACCCGGCCTGTCTCAGTACCGAATACGCTCACAGCGGTACGCAGTCCCTGATATTAAGCTCAGCCTGCGGCGCAGCCTACGCCTGCGGGACCGTGGCCTACGATCCGCAGGAAAGCGCTCGCGGACTCGTCATCTCGGCCTGGCTGCGGCTTGCGGAGATGGATTATGAAGAGCAGCCCTGCGCGCCAAGCTTCACCGACCCCTGTCCGCCGATCGTGCTGGATATTGCCGAGGCTGGAATCAGCGGCGCGGAGTTCAGGCGCATTGCCCGCAGCGGTGAATGGGCACTGTATGAAATTGTCGTTGCGGAAACGGCCTTCAACGGCAATCCCGCCGGCATCAACCCGGTGATCAAGCTCAATCCGAATGTTAACCTCAGCTCCGACCCGGCGATTGACGATATCCGTATCCAGCCTGTCGATGCGCAGATGCTCTGTAGTGTTTACGAGCCGGGCACCTTGCGTCTGCTCGCGCAGCTCGACGATCAGAATTTTGCGCTGCGCTATCAGTACAATGCGCAGGGGCAGCTCGTCCGCAAAATTCGTGAAACAGAGCGCGGCCTGAAGACCTTTGCCGAGTCTCATTTTCACGTGCCCAACATCGCGCAGGAAGAAGAATTTGTGCCGAGCCCCTTCGATCCCTTTGATCCGCTGGGAGGCGGCACCAGCAATAATAATTCCGGGCAGTTGCTGTCGCCGCCGGAAACGCGTCCGCAATGGCATAAGTTAAATATTCCGCCGGATGCCGCCCGTGAAGCCGATGGAGCCTTCGATCTGTTACAACTCGACGTGAGCCCCGACCGGCAGCGGCTGCGGCTTCTGGAGGATGGCGATGTTAACCTGCCATCCCTCAGCCCGGCCGACAGCAGCAGCCTGAAGAACATGGTCCGTCCCGATTCGCTGATGAAGCCGCTGCACCAGCAGAAGCGCAGTCTGCAACAAAAGCTGCAAGCCGCGGACTCGCTGAGGCAGTCGGCAAAGGCGCAGGACGACGGACACGACCGCTGATTTTTCCCGAATGTGATGCCGGTTCTTAATCTGACTTTCGCAATACAGACAGCGATTGCAGGCTGCCCCTTGCCTGAACTCTGCAGTCTATGGGAAGGCTTACGATGAATAAAAAAGCAATTAACATATCGATGTCCGCGGGCGGGCGCCTGCTGCTGCTTATCTGGATCGCCTTTACTGCTTTCAGTATAAATGCTCCGGCGCAGGCAGACGAAGATCGCCTGCCCTGTAAAGAGATGTTCCGGCAAGCGCTGCGGTCGATGGACCGGCTACGCCGTGCTCCGTCTGCCGACAGCGTCGTCGTTCTGCGCTACATTCAGCGCAGCTATCGGGGCGGGCGGATAGATTCGCTGACGGTCGACTACCGCTGTTCGGCCGCCGCTGTGTATTGCCGTACCGGCTGGCTCGACCACTATCGGGAAGGCGAAGCCAGCCTCTTGCTCAATCCGCGGCTGAAAACAATGTACCTGCGCAATGCCGCGCCGGAGCAGCAATCAGCCCTACAGACCCCGGCCCTTCCCGATGAGGCCATACTGGACTCGCTGCTGGCATACAGTTCTGTCCGGATATGCGCCGGCGAGGACGGGCCGGGTGCTGGGGAAGCGCAAACGATCGCCCTGCGTGTCGCATCGGAACAGGTCAGCCGTTTTCACACCGCCTCGATCAGCGTCACTTTCAAGACGAGCGACCGGCGCCTGCTGTCGCTGCGTATCGACTATCCCGACCGCAGCGCGGTGGAGCTCGAATTTCGCAGGCTGCAGGTACTGCCGGCAGGCAGCGACGGCGGACCTGCCCTGGCGAGCATCGTTCGCTTGCCCGAAGGAAGATTGCAGCCGGCCTACCGCGACTATCGGCTTATCGACCTACGCGGTCGCAGGGCTGCTGCAAGCTCGCGCGACTGAAGACAGCAGAGCGATTTCCTGCCTGCCCGGCAGCTCAGAGTTAAACACTTAAATGCGATGATACTATGAATGAATATTCGGTGAAAATACAGACAATGCTCTCCTCGGGATTGTTGCTCCTGCTCTTTGTTTTCACAGCGGTGATTCCGCTTGTCGCTGCAGAGGCAGAGTCCGCCGGAAACGGTGCCGACAAAGAAGCGCAGGCCAGGCGATGGCTGCGCGAACGCCCGCCCTTGTTTATCGCCAATCGCGGTCAGATCGTGGACAGCGATGGCGCGCTGCGGGATGATATACACTACAGCCTGGCGCGGAACGGCGTGCAGCTTTATTTCCGTAAGGAGGGCATTTCCTACGTCTTCACCCGGCCGGCCGACGCCGGGCAAATCGATGAAGCCGGCGGTGGGGCGGTGACGGCGGAGCGGCGTTTTGAGGCCGGGCGGGAATCGGACCGCCGCATGGATGTTTATCGGATGGATATGCGCCTGCAGGATGCCAATCCGGATGTCGAAATCCTCGGCGAAGAAGAAGCCGATGCATACTTTAACTATTACTACGCGCACTGCCCCGAGGGCGTAACCAACGTGCCGGCATTCAGCCGGCTTGTCTATCGAGAAGTTTATAGCGATATCGATCTGGTGTTTTATACCACGGCGACAGGCATCAAGTATGACTTTGTCGTGCGTCCCGGCGGCGATCCTTCGCTCATCAGGCTGGAATATCAGGCGGCCGATGCCATCGTGCCCGGCGATGACGGCGGACTGCACATCTGCACGCCCTTCGGCTACCTTGAAGAAGCGCGTCCCCTGGTGTATCAGCGCCTTGGGGCAGACGCTGTATCTGCCGGCCGACGGCAAACCGTGCCGAGCAGCTTTCAACAAGACAAGGGCGCTATCAGCTTCGAGCTCGGCGCGTATGACCCCAGCCGCGAATTAATTATCGATCCCGAGCTGCACTGGGCTACCTATTACGGCTCCTATTCCGGTGAAATGGCCTATGACCTGGCGATTGTCGGCTATCAGCTTTCCGGACTGCCCAAAAAGTCAGGCGGTGGAACGGTACAGTTTGAGAATTTGCCGCCCTATGATGCGGAACGCGATGTTGTTGTAACGGGTTGGACGCGCAGCGGCGCTTTTCCGGTAATGGTCGGGGATTTTGTTAACTATCCGGCCTCCTATGCCGGCGGTTCCGACGCCTTCCTGCTCAAGTTCAGCCGGGAAGGGCAGTTGCGCTGGGCGACCTTCTACGGCGGGCAGGGCGACGATACCGGCGAAGCCCTGATGAGTACTTCCGATGGCGACGTCATTGTTGCCGGCTGGACAACAGGCGAGGAATTCCCGATTTCGGCCTCGGCAATGCAGACTGTATACGGCGGTGGCGCTCATGATGCCTTTGTCGCATCCTTTAACTGGAACGGCCTGCAAAACTGGAGCAGTTACTACGGTGGCAGCGGCGACGACAAAGCCTTCGGCATCGATGTTGATCTCGAAGCTGAAATTTTGTTTGTAACGGGATCCACGAACAGCAGCGACCTTGCCGCAAGCGCCGGCGGTGCCCAGTCCGCGAACGGCGGCGGTGCGAGCGATGCCTTCCTGTGCCGTCTCGATGGCCAGGACGGCGCCCTGCAGTGGACAACGTACTATGGCGGCTCCGGCGAGGATGTCGGCTACGCCGTTGCCGTTACGGCGAATGGGAATGCCGTCATCACCGGCTGGAGCGACAGCGACGACGCCACGCTGCCCTACATCGGCAGCGGGATGGATGTGTTTCATGATTACCCGCTTGACAAAAACGGATTTAACGCCATCATCGCCAAGTTCAGCGCC
Organism: Candidatus Kapaibacterium sp.; assembly: GCA_028284775.1. Taxonomy (GTDB): domain Bacteria; phylum Bacteroidota; class Ignavibacteria; order Kapaibacteriales; family UBA7675; genus JANQRB01. Next base: position 4,076 of record JANQRB010000165.1, read on the forward strand.
GACGGGACAAGCATTCCCTGGGCCTTCACGTATGGCGGGCGCGGCGAGGACCGCGGCCGCGGGATCGATGTCCAGGAAGACATCATCGCCGTGGCGGGCTGGACGACGAGCGACAATCTTGCTATCTACGATGTCTGGCAGTCGCCGCAGGAGCCCTGGTGGCAGGACGGCTATCCCCACGATTACAATTTTAACAAGGGACCGGATGCCTTTGTCCTGCGAATTATCGACAACCTGGAGCCCAACCACCTCACACTGCCGATGTACATCCACTGGTCCACCTACTTTGGCGGCAAAGGGGTCGACCGCGCCGAAGACGCGGTCTTCGACGCCGCCGGCAACATCTGGATCACGGGCCATACGCAGAGCAACGACATACATCAGAACTACTCCCTGCAACAGGAATACAACGGCGGATTCTATGAACAGCGCGACCCGCAGGCTGTCGACGATGCCCTGCTGGCCTGCTTCCGGGCCGATGGCGCGCTGCGTTGGTTTAACTATTATGGCGGTCGACAGCACGACGTCGGCCGCGCGATCGAGGCCGATGACCTTGGCGCGGTGGTCATTGCCGGCTGGACGAACAGCGGCAAGTTAAACACATGGCGCCTGCCCGGTACCGACTATGGTCATGAAAAACTCTACCAGGGTTGCGAAGATGTGTTTGTTGCACACTTTCATCATTTCCTTCCGATGCACTTCGGCGGCAGCGACTACTACGGGACCTCCGGCCTGACGCCGACAACAAGTATCGCATCCGACGCCGATCAGAATATCCTGATTGCCGGCGCGACCGCGAAATCTGCCTTCCCGGTACAGCAGGGATTGTCGAGCGGTGCATATCAACAGGGCTGGCATCAGGGGCAGGACGAAGATGCTGTGCTGGCCAAGTTCACCAGCGGCGGCCGCCTGCTCTGGTCTACCTATTATGGCGGCGACCTGGATGACGCCGCCAACGACATTGCCGCGGACAATCTGCAGAGTATTCTTGTTGCCGGAAGCACATCGAGCGCCAATTTTCCGCTTCACGGCGGTGGGCAGGCCACAGCGAACGACCGCGATCCCTTCCTGCTGAAATTCGATCAGGATGGCGTGCTGCAGTGGGCGAATGTACCAAGTGTGGCCGGCGCCGCCGAAGCGCGCGCACTGGCAATCGACGGCAGCGACAACATTTGCCTTGCCGGCTACAACGATGATGTTAACGCCAGCCTTTTCGCGATTAAATATAACGGCGCCGGCAGCACATTGTGGACCTATAACGAAGGCAGCCAGTTTCTCAGACTCTACGCTTATGACGTTGCCGTGGACGCCAACGATGATTTCGTCATTGTCGGGCGGGCACGGGTAGAGGGCAGCGCCGCCGCGCATACGATTGCCGGAATGAACGGTACGCTGAAAGCCAGCCTGAGCGAAGCCGATGACGATGATCTGCTTGTCCTGCATCTGCAGTCCGCCGCCGCCAATGTGAACTGGTACAGTTTTGTCGGCGGCAGCGCCAGGGAGCAGGGCTATGGCATTGCTATCGACGGCAACGACGATATCATCCTCGCTGCTTTTACGGACAGCGACGATCTTAACAGTATGAGCGGCATGGCCGGCAATGCTACCTTCAGTGCCGTTAATCGCGGCGAGCATGATGCCCTTCTGCTTAAGTTTTCCAGCCTCGGCAGCCTGCAATGGTGGACTTATTTCGGCGCTGCCGACGGCGACGGTTTTACTTCACTGTCGATTGAATCGGGTAGCAATGACATTCTGGTCGGCGGCTTTACCTATAGCACGGACATTCAGTCGCAGCCCGGCGCCGGAAACTTTGCCATCCAGGAAAATCTGGTTAATGATTCCAGGTATGCGACGGGACTGCTCTGCCGCTTCAGCGCGGCGGGCAGCCTGTCCTGGTGGAGCTACTACGGCGGCGCAAAGTCCGGCGTCGTGGGAGCAGTGGCTCATGACGGAGGCAACAACCTGCTTATCTACGGTTTTGCCGGTGAAGCGTCGCTGCCCCAGGCGCATCGCTTCTACTCGCCCTACTCGTCGCACTATATCTCCAAGCTCGATCCCGGCGGAAGTCTTTGGTCGACATTTTTCGAGTAATCGCGGCGCGATGAGCTGCGCGCAATTAAACATTGGCGCCGGGGGATTCCCGGCAAGAGTCCGGCAAGAGTCCGGCACAGAGCTTTGATGCGAACTACAAGATTAACATTTATTCTTCTGTCTTGGAAGATTCAGAAATCAGGTAACACAATCATGAGAGAATACATCCAACCCGCGACCCTGGCGCATCTGCGCAAATTCCTTACGGTGCTTTGCCTCGCGCTCGGGCTGCTGAGCGGCATGACTCTGAATGCTCAGGACGATATCCTCGGCGGTCCCGTCGTGCCGATGCAGCCATACGACTATCAGTTTAAGTCTTCGCGCCTGAGCTTCCCGGCTACGCTGCTTGTAAGCCAGGCGGGCGGCGCAGCGACTGCACTGCCGATTACGGGTAATGTCGCCTGGTTGGATCAGAATACCTGCACCGAAAAGCGGCTGGACAAGGCCACGCTTTATGTGCATCTGCATACCGGACCGGACTACGAGTTCGGCAGCAATGCCTTCAGCCTGACGGTGCCGGTGCAGATTAATGCCGTCGACCAGCAGAGCAATTATTACAACTGGTCGACGAGCCTGACAATTACGGAGGTGATGCCGGAGAATGTTTACAAAATCGATTTCACGAGCTTGCACAAAGAGATCAATCCCTTCGGCATCGATCAATTCGACGTTTCGATTCAAAACTTCAGCACAACGGGCTGGAGCGCCGATGCGACCGTCGATGCTTACCTGCATCTGGATAAATATGTCACGCTCGATGTGTTTTACACCGAGGAGCTGCGGGTTCAGGCCCGCGATGAGGTCGCGCCGGCCGATCCGGTCATCGTCACGGCGCCGGTCAATCCGATGGGCAACCCGACCTTGTTTAGCTGGCAGGCCGAATGCTCCGGCGATCGCTTTCCTTCCTATCAACTACAGCTGCTGCGATTGTTTAACGTCGATCCGGCCAATCGCTACGATGAAAAGACCGTCAAGGCCGTGGTGGACTGGAAGCGCGCCTTGACGATCGAGACCGGCACCAGCGCTACTTCACAGGCCCTGACGCTGGCGGAAGGCCGCGGCTTTTACATCTGGCGCGTTCGTCCGATCGGCAACTGGTTCGAAGGCGGCGCGGGCGATTCGCGCAACCTGGGCGTCTGGACGCCTACGCCGGGCGTTGCGCTCGATCCGGCCGACGGCAAGTGGTATGTGACGCTCAGCGAGGGCGATCATCCCGAATATGCTTTCTTCTACGAGCAATTCGACGATGATAAGAATTGGGCTTATCAGCGTTCCTTCACCGAAGGGCTGCGTATTCACGAAGGGATGAACTATGCAACCGCGCTCCTGCAGGGTCGGCAGAACCAGGTCTATTCGGAAACGGACAATGTCGTTCTGGCCGGGCAAACGGTGCTTGACTACAGCGGCCGTCCCGCTTTGCAGTCCCTGATCGCGCCGCTGGAAGGGCAGAATGCGCTCGGCTACCGGCCCTGGCTGCTGCGGACGCAGGGCGAAGTGTACTCCGCCAAACACTTCGATGTGGATTATCGCAATCCGGCCCCGCTGGATGACGGCGACATCCATAACTATTATTCCGACAACAATCCGGATCTGACGGTGCCGGGTGCGCAGGGCTATCCCTTTGTGCGAAGTGTCGCGCTCAGCGACGGCAGCGGACGGCCCCGCGAGCTGGGCAGGGAAGGACCGGCGCATCGCATCGGCGCGGACCATTCCAACAAGATATTTTATGCCACGCCCGCGGAAGAAGAACTCCTTGCGCTCTTTGGCGACGAAACGCCCGCCGTTTCAAGCGTCGAGAAGATCATTGAATTCGATCCGAACGGCACGGCTAGCATCAGCTACCTCTCGCGTGTCAGCGGCAAGGTGCTGGCCACCTGCCTGGCGAAGATGGATCCGCAGGCCGAACCGACGCTGCTGCCGCTCGACGATATCGCGGGCCGCCCGGAAGCCATCTTCGACCGCAATGTCAGCGATGAAAGCCAGGAGACCATGCGGGCGGGCGAATTCGAACTGGCGGGCGGCAAGACCCTGGGCTTTTCACAGTCGCAGTCGGGCGTGACAATCAACTATGACATTACGCCGAACACGATTGCCGAAGAATGCATCGACTTCTGCCGTACCTGCGACTACAAAATCTATCTTACAATCGAAGACAGCGACGGCGCCCTGGTCTGGACCTCGGGCGTTAAGACTATAGCTCCCCTGGCGAGCTGCGCGCCCCAGGCGGAGCAGACGCCGGTTGCAAGCTTCGTCATCCCGGCGCAGTTTAATGCCGGATCCTATGTCGTTAAGAAACATTTGATTGCCAACACGGCTGTCAGTCTGCCCAACGGTGGCACGCGAGGCCAGTTACAGGAACACCTGAGGGAGCTGGAGGAGGCCCTGCGCAGCCACGCCTCCACAAATGTTCACTATCAGGCCATCTATGCCTTGCTCAACCTGGACGACGCCAACACGCCTCCCGACCTGGATGGTCTGGAAGATTATATCGCGACGACACTTGGCGGTAACAGGACGATCGAGCTCGGCGAGGGCTGTGCGAGTTTAACAATCCCCGAGCTCAGCGACTGCGACGACGGCGTTTGTGAGGACGGACGTCTGCCGGACTTCGAGGCGCACCTCTACGATCAATGGGACTGGCTGGTGACCGACCCGGGCGGCGCGAACTTCGCGACCGAGCGTACGAACCCCAATAACTACTTCTGGACGGGGCTGCGCGGTACGCTGCCGCCTTTCGAGCGCGCACAGCCCGGACTGTCGCTGGGCCGCTGGGCCGCCTATGACTGGAAGGGCGTCTTTAACAAGATGCTGGGGCACATGGTGGAAGACGGCTATGACTGTCGCTCCCTCTGGAACTGCTGGAAATCTGTCGTAGCCATGTACGGCACGCTGGCCAAAAAGTCCATCGACGACGTCCCCGAGAGTTACCTGAACACGCTTGCGGCCGGCGGCATCGAGTATGCCGATGCGCCGCTGGACAACACGAACCGCAACGAAGACTTCGATCTGCTCGACGCCTTCTTAAGCTGCGCCGGCAAGCGCTATGAAGGAATAGTGACGGGCGGTCCGGAAGGCTCCAACGGCTACCTGGAGTATGCCTACAAATACTTCTATTTTAACGAAAACGACAGCGATCCGACCATTGCGCAACAGGGTGTGGATTGTAAGTCCCTCTTAAACTACGACCCCAACTGGCCGGCCGGCGATGAACGCTGGAAAGACCTGTTCCAGTGCCTGAGCCTGCGACACATCGAGAGCAGCGGCGGACAGACTGTTAACGACGTTACGGCGGTGATGGAAGATCGCTGCCGCGAGAGCTGCGTCCAGCGCTGGACGAAATTTCGTGACGTGGTAGAGCAGAGTTACCGCGATGCCGGCTATCTGATCGAGGGCGACGAGCTGCAGCAGGGCCAGTCCCATGACATCAGCCAGATGGAGCTTTCCTGCCTGGCCGACCGCGTAGTAGAGAGTTGTATCAGCAACTGCGACAGCCAGACGCCCGAACAGTTGGTGAAGGGCATCCTCCATACGCTGCATATCGGCATCCCCGACGCTCAGCAGAATTGTCCGCCCTCCGCGACCTTAAACTATGACTTCCTGGCCGGCACCATCGTTGATCCGGCAGACATTACGGACTATCTGCAGAATGTCGTTAACCCGCGGCTGACGGCCTTTCGCCTGTCGCTGGACTACGGACTGGATGGTTACTTCTTTTACGAATTTCGCGATCTGCTCTATCAGTTTGCGCCCTACCTGGAACTCTGCTGCTCCGAGAATTCCATGACCGTGCAGCGGGACGACAATGCCTGGTTCGCTCTCTCCGGCTGTAAACTTGAATTTCACCGTATCCCTGATGGCGGCACCGAAACCATTGTTGAGATCTGTCCCGACGTCTGCCAACGCTGTCCGGACATCTGCGCGGCATGGGAAGCGCCGTCCGATGATATCAATTTCTACTATCCCGACGTACCGGCGGTTCTGATCACCATGACCGACTGCCTCGAAGAAAATGCCCGTTTTATCGACAATGCGCTGCAGGCCCAGCTTAACGACTGGATTGCTGCGGCGCGTGCGGACTTCAGTGAGGAATACTCATTGCAGTGCGTTAATCCTCTAAGCTTGAGGGATAAACTCACACTGCAATATGATATTAAACAATATCACTACACGCTCTATTACTATGACCGCGCGGGCAACCTCAGCAAAACCGTGCCCCCGGCGGGCGTCCGCCTCTTGCCGACCGCATCGGCCGACCGGCAGACGCCGACGCAGCACGAGATGGCGAGTGAATACGCTTACAACTCGCTCGGCAATTTGCAATGGCGGAGCACGCCCGACGGCGGCGCCGGCTACTTCTGGAACGACGACCTCGGCCGTCTGCGCTATTCGCAAAACGCCGAGCAGCTCGCGCAGAACTATTATTTTTATGTGATGTACGACGAGTTGAGCCGGCCCTACGAAAGCGGCGAGAGCCGTGAAAATATCGGCGGCTTCATGCTGGAAGTTAACAATGCCGCTTTCCCGGGCGATCTCATGGAAAAACGCGACCGGACCCTGACGCTGTACTCCGAGGCTGTGCCGGGCGTGGCCTACCCGCGTCTGCTTAACGCGGATCAACGCTACCTGCGCAACCGGGTTTCCTCGGTCACACGGGAGCAGCTCAATGCCGGCGGCCAGCCGGAGACGGTCGTAAGCTACTTCTCCTATGATCCGCATGGCAATGTGGAGTGGATTGCGCAGGATATCCCCGGCCTCGGCAAGAAGTTTGTACGCAATGAATATGACCTGTACAGCGGCAACGCGCTACGTGTGTATTACAATGAAGGAATGCGGGATCAGTACCTGCACCGTTTTGACTACGATGCCGACAACCGTCTGCTGAGCGTCAAGACATCGCGCGACGGTCTGCTCTGGGATCGCGACGCCGAATATGAGGACTATTTACACGGCAGTCAGCGCAGGCTGGAGCTCGGCGAAGATCGTGTTCAGGGACTGGACTATGTTTATACGATTCACGGCTGGCTCAAAGCCGTCAATCAACCGGATCTTGCGCGGCGGCAGGACGACCCCGGGCTTGACGGGGACGCGGGCATCGACGCGCGCCCCCTGGTGGCCTTTGACGCCTTCGGCATGGTGCTGAGCTTTTACACCGGCTCGCAGGACGGCAGCGTGCCGAGCGACTTCTTTCGTTCCTATGGCAGCGTGGAGTCGATCTTTAACGCGCACGACATGAACACCCGTCATCTGGCGCCGGCGACGCAGTATGTGCGCTCGCTCTACAACGGCAATATCTCTTCCTGGACCTATCGCAGCAGCCGCTGGCAAAATGGCACAGTGAATGAAGAATGGCGCGGTAACAGCTATCTCTACGACGAGCTTAACCGGCTTAAACAAAGTACGGAGTTTACGCAGAGCGGTTCCTGGGCATTGTCCGCGGCGGATTACAACGCGAGCTTCAGTTATGACCCCAACGGAAATATCATGGAGCTGCAGCGCAATGCCGCCGGCCTGTTGATGGATGACCTGAATTATAGCTACGCGCAGTCGGGCGGTGCGCCGCTCAACCGTCTTGCGAGTGTCGTAGAGACCGCGCCGACGACGCCGACCATCCCGGGCGACATCGATCTGGAGCATGCCGCCGGTCCGGAATACAGTTATGATGCCATCGGCAACCTGCTTAACGATCCTTATGAAAACATCGACATCACCTGGGACAGCTACGGCAAAGTCAGAACGGTAACCAAGGCCGGCGATTACACGATGGAGCTCTTCTACGACGCCGGCGGCCAGCGCGTGAAGAAAAGCGTCGTCAATCACAGCAACAGCGAATACAATAAAACAAGCTGGTATGTGCGGGCCGCCGACGGCAATCTGCTGGCGGTTTATGAAACAGCCGGCAGCGGTGAAATGCCCGGCGGAATGAACGACGAGACCAGCGTTGCTGGCGGCGCGATGCAGGCCGGCGCCCGCGCGGGTAATTCCAATTCAAAACTTGCCGGGATTGACGAAGTCAAGCAGGAAAATGCCGATGCCCTCCAGGCCGGCTGCACCGATGACCTGGACTGCGACCGCATCCTTGACGCTGTAGACAATTGTCCGACTGTTTACAACCCCAGCCAGCGCGACGATGACGGCGACGGCGTCGGCAACGACTGCGACAACTGTCCCGCCGACCCCAATCCCGACCAGCTCGATGATGACGGCGACGGCATGGGCAATGCCTGCGATCCGGACTTTGTGCCGGGCAGCGGGCCGCAGGAGGTACGTCTGGCCGAATGGGTCATCTATGGCCGCGATCGCATCGGCCTGCACAAACCCCTGGACCTGGTCATGACCGGCAACGAAGCACGCGCCACGCCGCAGCCCGCCTGGTGCCGCCGCGCCATCGGCCAGAAGTTCTACGAAATCAACGACCACCTCGGCAATGTCCGCGTTGTGATCAGCGATGTTAAAGAGCCCCTGCAGATTAACCCCGGCGGGAGCGATCTCTTCCCCTTCTTGCCGGAAGTGCTGGCCTATAACAACTATTATCCCTTCGGGATGATGCAGCCGGAGCGTTCTTACCAAAGTGATGAATACCGTTATGGCTTTCAGGGGCAGGAGGCGGATAATGAGTTAAAGGGTGTGGGTAATGGGCTGAGTTATGAATATCGAATGCATGATCCAAGAGTTGGTAGATTCTTTGCCGTAGATCCACTCGCAGCAAAGTATCCATTTTACAGTACCTATTCCTTCAGTGGTAACAGAGTAATTGACAAAATTGAACTAGAGGGGCTTGAACCGGCTGACCCAGATGGGAATGTTCAGCCGTACGGTCAATCCATAGAGGTTCCCGGTGGTGGATATTCTCTTGTCCCATCAAACGCTGTTCCGTTATTGAATAGTGATGGGATGGCAGTTGCCATAATTGCATATAATAGACTATTTATGTTTATCGATGACGGTAAGCAAAGAGGATTTGTGGACACTGACAACCTTCATATTTTTTACTATCAACGAGACAATGAGATAAAAAATGATGAAAACTGGTTAACATACAACCTTTGGAAATTGCTGCACCAGACTGGTGATGATGTACTGGAGTTGATTTCAGATCCCGTGGCTTATGGCCAAGACGTCGTTGCTGGTCTTGCAAATATCGATGTTGCAGCTACCTGGGAGTACATCAAGAACCTAGACGGAGAAGAACTTCAGCAGTTTGCTTCTATGGTAACGTTGGGAGCGATTCAAAAAAATCCTAAAGCTGCTATATGGAGTTTTGGTACTAGGCCTTCAAGGATTTTAAGCCTTAAAGATCATTATCGTAGACATGGGCATGAATTTCCTGATATTGGTCATTGGGGGCAGTACGCAAAAAGAGCTGCTGACTTCTTACAAAATGCTCCCAAAGGAGCAAGGTACAAAATTACTACGGGTGGACACTTAAGAATATGGGATCCTGTAACCAATACTTTTGGATCCTATGATAGATTCGGAACACCGAGTACATTTTACAAAGTAAGAAAACGTACTGATCATAATGACGATCTAGGACATCCCTATCAGACTGATCAGGATTGGTGGGATAGCCAGCCTGGAGTAGAAGGAATAATAGGAGGAAACTGACATGGAGCCATATTGTAGAATTTGTGGTTACACTCATGGAATAGAATTCCCAATGTGGTTAAGCGAAGAAGAACCGTCGGATAATATATGTTCCTGTTGTGGTGCTCAGACTGGATATGTGGACTCTTTACTAGATGGAGTAAGAAGTTATCGGGCAGCTTGGATGAAAAATGGTTGTAAATGGTGGAACGAAGAGTTTAAGCCAGCTAATTGGAATGTGTTTGAGCAGATGAAAAATATACCGGAAAAATGGATCTAGGTCCTTTTCCGGATCTTCCAGTTCGCTCAAACAATTTGCCATGTAGGAGACAATCCTGCGGCGTCTTAACAATCCCAGAGAAAGAATCTTGTCCCTGAACCTACTCGATTAGATTCAGAATCGAAAGCAATAAAATGGACCCAAAGGCTTGGATTATGCATCCAAGGTCTGGCCGGTGACGCTGCGATTCCTCGCAATTAAATTGGGTGGATTGACAAAAGGTGATGCAACTGCTGCTCTTTCAACTGAAGTTCTCATAGCTATGCCTCCCCTAAAGTTAAGGAGTGAGACGCGGGCTGAACGCCGAACGAGGAAGGCTTATGAGAATTTATGAATTTTTTAACGCCCCTAACCCTTCTTTCAAATACAAGAGAACTTGTGAAAAATGCACCTGAATAGCACTACGATGCTGATCGTACGGAGATCAACTGTCGCGGAATTCCTGTAACTGACAGCCTTCAACCATAGGCACTGCTATCGAAACATAAAACATTCATGGTCCGATTCATGACGAAATCAAGATGCGCCTGATACAGTGCTGCCTCGATTTGCGGATCGTGTTTAATGCCAAAAATCTTCACGAAGCGGCTGAGCCCGAGATCGCGGATGTGCTGTTCGCAGCATATCCCAGGCTGAGCTCTGTTCTGTTCCAAATTTATTCTACACATTGGTAAGGAGTTCTCTCATGACAACAATTACTCTCAGCAAAACCTGTACGCAATTCATCGCGACTCTGCTGTTCCTGCTGCTTGTGTCGACCGGCGCGTTGCAGGCTCAGCTGGTTAGTCGTTTTTATTTCGAGCGTGAATACGGCGTCAATAGTGTTAATGAAGGCGCGCAGGATGTGGTCTATACCGCGGATTTCGGCTATGCGATTGTCGGTGAAGGCCGGACGAGCGGGTATACGGGGATTTCGGTAATGAAACTCGATCAGCAGGCCAATAAGCTCTGGTCGAAAAATTATGTAGGCTCGGCTGCCGCCGAAGGCGTGGCAATCATTGAAACCGATCAGAATGATCTTGTCATTGTCGGCCATGATCCGATCAGTCTCGAATTGCATGTTCTTCGGATCGACGGCTCGACGGGTCTTCTGCAGTGGGTCCGAAACATTCGATTGACGGGCGACTGCACCGGCGCGAACCCTACGTCGAGGGTGATCGCCGCGGATCTGTGTCAGATGCCCCAGGCGGGCGGCGATATAGTTGTCGTCGGAACTACAGCGGGCAATGGAATTGAAAAGAGCGACAACATATTCCTTGCGCGTCTCGACTACACGGCCGGCACTGTTGTCTGGGCCAGGTCCTATGCGGGCAATACGCCGCAAACGCTTGGCTTGCGCCAGGATGGCTACAGTGTGGACTGCACGGCGGACCGTATTCACGTCCTGGCCACAACGCGCTATGTTGCCAGCGGCTCCCTGACGCGCATCGATCCGCTGCATCTTGAGTTCGATTTTGGCGGCGGCTTCCGCAACGGCACGCAGCTTGTGCTGCAGGATTTTTTCGCGCCCTTCCATGCCACCGGGAATGCAATGTGGGTGGATGCCCTGGGGCAGGAAGTGGCGATCGTCGGTGCGCTGAGTCCCACGAACATCGGCTCGCAAAGCCCGGGCGGATTTATGCTGTGGCGCAATACGGCCGGCGTCTGGAGCGCGCGTAAGCTGGTCGGCCCGGATCCCGCCAATCAGTTCGTGGATGCGCGGGCGATTTGCAAAATTAACGGCACGGACTTCGGCGTCGCCGGCATTGCGCCGGTGCCTAACCACAGCCAGGCGGCTTTCATCAGTCACATCGTTCCCACGAACAGTTGGGCTTCGAATTCAAAGATCTTCGGCACCCATCGCGATGCCAGTACCTTTCGCGGGATCCATTTCCAACCCAACACCTGGGCGCAAATCCCCAAGCTGAGTTGGGATCAGGGTTTTGTCGCCGTCGGCCAGATCCAGGAGGCGAGCACGGGCAATTTTAACAGCTACATTGTTAAAACGGATTTTAACCTGCTGGCGGCCGAACTGGATTGCCCGACGCTCGACGGCCCGACGCTCGACGACCTGACGGTCAGCGATCTGGAAATAGATCTTGTTGAACATTGCGTCTTCGCTGATGACGATGATCAAAGCCAGAAAGACTACATCGATATCGATAACATCTGTTTCCGCATCGATAACTCGCCCTTCGAAAAGGCGTCGCGCAGCGGTCAGGCGGAAGGGGCGAGCGCGGCGGTTCAGGCTGTTGTCAGCTTTCCCAATCCGGCGGTGCAGGGTGAAGTTATCAGCATCCGGGGTCAGCGCAGCGGGGATGATTCCATCCAGGT
>JANQRB010000168.1 GCA_028284775.1 Candidatus Kapaibacterium sp.
AGTTAATCTGACACCCGCTGATTGGAAAAACTGACAATAAAAAACGACGTGTGTCCCGTGCTGAATTGTAAAAACTACTTTTTCAGGATCGACTAATTAGACCACCAAACAACATTACAGCGCTTACGCCTCTCATTTCGTTTAAGAGATTGACGTCGTTTTCCAGCCTAATACCGGAATTATTTAAGTACGTTTTGATAGGGTTGCTTAACCTCATCGCCCCTACAAAGAGCAACATAAGACCTGATAACGACAGTGTAACGATGTTTACTGTTTCCATTTTCGGTCGGTTTTAGTGAATATCATTTGTTTGAGAAAGGAAAGGGTAAGGACCTTGATAAATCCTTTGTTTCAATTACTTATAGATAACTCTGATGCAAATATATGATGAACTTATGACAGAGGTATGTCAGGGGTGGTTTTGCTTTTGTACATATTCTTCAAAATACTTTTGCATGGTCATGTTGTGCGGAGTAAAGGTTTCGTTTTGCGGAACAAGAGATTTGATGTAGTCTATTCTAAAGACTCTAAAATCTTCTCTCAACCGACAAAAGGCAATTAGCAGAAAATTGCCGTTGATGCTGTAGATTGCAAAGGGCTCAATGACTCGCGTGCTGCGTTTTTTTTGGGAAGAGTGGTATTCCATCTGTAAGACTTGAAAGTGGATAATAGCCGATTGAATCTGCATAAGGTTGTTACTTGTACTCTCCTCATTCTGATTGCCGCCAAAGTAAATTCTGTCTGCCAACAACTCTGCATTTCCTTGTTGCGAACTCCTCAGAGTTGCTTTAATCTTCTCTATGGCGCTGGAAACATTTTCACTAAACGACTTATCTCTGTTTCTTATCACCAGTTTTTCGACTGTAATTAAGGCATTGGCTTCATCTTCTGTAAACAGAACGGGGGGAAGGTGGTAGCCCTCCATTAAAGAATATCCTATACCTTCCTCGGTTACTATGGGTATTCCGGATTTTTCAAGTGTGCGAATATCGCGGTAGATGGTCCGTACACTTACTTTATGCCGTTCGGCAAGAAAACTCGCGGTGACAATTCGTTTAGATTGAAGCTGAGTAATAATTGCCGTTAATCTCGAGAGCCTTGGTTTCTCTTTATCTTCCATAATCGTCCTGCCTGCCTGTGACTAGGGTTTGTGCACCAGCAGCATGCTGTTGCACCACCATGAGCGTCGGAGATAGTAAGTTGTATTTCCCAAACAGTTGGCACTAACAAACACCATTGCGAAAATTTTCTAATTGTGCGTAGAGCACCGCACGACGCCGAATACCTCAGTTGAAAAATTTGAGACGATTCCAACAGTCATCTGAGCTGATGAAAAGTATCCAAAGAACTTCAGACTAACAAACCAGTTGATCACGTGGTTTTGTGCCTGCCACGCTGTTCTTGGAAATTCAACAGATCGGAGCTGGTCAGCTTGCGTAATTTGAGCTTGATAGCCTTACTGTCGCCAAGATCGTCTTTGCGCACTTACCAAGGCATTCCACATTCCGGGAATTTCCATAGACCGCACTGTGTGTAACTCCGGGCATCGGTGGATTAACCTTAGGGAGCGCAGATGCGCTAACTTATTGACCCGTCAAGGCTTGACCCCGAATCTCGAAAATTGCTGCGGAGCCACAAGTACACCAGCGACCCGGCAGCACAATTTGTTCTTTCACCCTTGTCCGGTAGACAGTACGCTCTGAGGGCGCTGCCTGTCGCCAAATACAATGACATTGTCCGACGCTCAATCTGATTGGCAATATCTCCCAGCGCCAGGCCTACAATCCGATGTGCCGCCGGTCAGATACGCCCATTTGCCTATGGCTTAAATCCCGGCATACCGCTCAACGACCTTTCTTACGCGTAAACACGGGACGGCTTCTGCGAATAAACGCAAATCGCGATTCCAGGAACTGCATATCGAAACAGGCAAGGGTCTCGTCAGACTTCAGATGGTCCTCGGCAGCACCAAGCAGCATTGCCTTCACGTCATCAAAGCGACCTGTCTGCAAACCCAGGAAATAGTGTTTAGTATACGGGTCTTCACGCTGGAAACAACGGCAGATGTGTACCTCCTCCAAAGCGTCTATTGTCGCGCTGATGGCAGTCAGATGGTCTGTTAAGTGCTTGACGTCCTTTTTGGCGGGTGCCCACAGCTCGCCGGGGAAGTCGTGGAGATGGATTATCGCTGCATCCTCGCCGGGAGCCGGCAACTCCGGATCGAAAGTGACATAGCCGCTGCGAAGAGATTCTTCATCCAGGTGCGGCAGAATATCATCGGTGACATCCAGGCCGCCGCGCAGGTTTATTTTAAGACTGTCGTAGGCATTGCCCGGCCCACTCGGCAGCGACCACCAGCCAAAGAGCGCAGAGACCAGGGAGGGGAAGAAACTCCTGGCGACGACGGAATCATCTTTACGAATGAGATAGGCCCGCGAAGGCCATTTCAGAGAGAATACTATTGGCGAAACACAATATTGAAAGACAACAAAGCGTGCGCCCTGGCTGAGCTCGAATTGCAATCGATTGAGATTGAGATCCCGCACATTGTGCAGATTCCACCTGAGTTTGTTTTCCTTGTCCACCGACGTCATGGGGATGCCTCCTGTTCTCCTTGTTCGGGATGCTGAAATAAAAGTAATGCCGCACTGTTTACCTCGCTGTCAAATTCTCCTTGCCCGACCTGTAGCTTATGTCGCCGCGGCGGCGGCAAATCACCGGGTACAGTTTAGCGATTAAGTTGTAACTTTGTCCTATGGCTCGAAGACTTGACCATATTCTCGTGATCGATGTCGAATCCACCTGCTGGGAAGGCAAGCCGCCGCCGGGCGAGGAAAGTGAAATTATTGAGATTGGTCTGTGCTCCCTCGATCTTGCCGATATGAGTATCACCACTCCTGAGGCCATCTTCGTCGCGCCGGAACGCTCTTCGCTCAGCGAGTTTTGCATCGCTCTGACTTCCATTCGGCCGTCAATGCTCGCAGATGGTCTTGACTTTGCCGGCGCCTGCGGCAAGCTGCGCACGGACTATCGCTCGCGGGAACGCTGTTGGGCAAGTTGGGGCGATTATGACCGCCGGCAATTCGAACACCAATGTCGCGATCGTTCCATCGGTCTGCCCTTTGGCCCCACACATCTCAATGTCAAACATCTCTTTGCTCTGGCCTTTGGATTAGCGCGCGAAGTAGGCATGGAAGAAGCCCTGGCGCGGCTCGATCTGCCGCTTGAAGGTCGGCATCACCGCGGCGCGGACGACGCCTTCAACATTGCCCGCATTCTGGCAACGCTGTTGACCCGCCTGCGCATCGCACTCTGACCTCCCCCCCGGTAATCCGTATGTAACATCTCGCAGCCTGTATCATTTCTGCTCCTGGTAGTAATAACCGGCCGCGGCGCCAACGCCACCGGCATTGTCACAAACAAAAATGTGAATGACAGTTATGTCCCGTCTACACCAGGTTTTAAGTATCTGCACGGCCCTGCTGCTGGCCGCCGGACCTCGGCTCGCTGCGCAGGAACGGACACTCGGATTACTGCGAAGCGATGCCGATTCCTACCATGGCTATACCCTTTTTGCACCGAATGGCGCGACTTCGACATATCTCATCGATCACTGCGGGCGGCGGCTGCACTCCTGGCAGGCTGGCGGCCGGCCGGGCCTCGCGGCTTATTTGCTGCCTAATGGCCACCTGTTGCGTACCGGCACGCTGGCGAACGGGACAAGTGCGCCCTTTATGGCGGGCGGCGCCGGCGGACGCGTCGAAGAGTTCGATTGGGACGGTACTCTGCTGTGGGAGTTCGAGTATGCCAGCGATCGCTACCGACTGCATCATGATATCGAGCTTCTGCCGAACGGTAACCTGCTGATGATCGCCTGGGAGCTAAAGACTCGCGAAGAGGCCATCGCCGCCGGGCGCAATCCCGCCCTGCTGCCGGATAATGAGCTTTGGCCCGACATGCTGATCGAGGTACGGCCAAACGCCGTCAGCGGCGGCGACATCGTCTGGAAATGGCACATGTGGGATCATCTTGTGCAAGATTTCGATAGCGGCAAGGCGAACTTCGGCGACCCTGCGGAACATCCCGAGCTGATGGACATCAACTTCGTCAGCGGCAATGGCGGCGCGGACTGGAATCATACGAACGCCGTGGATTATAACGCCGACCTGGATCAGATTATCCTCAGCCTGCACCACATGAGCGAGATCATCGTGATCGACCACTCGACTACCAGCGCTGAAGCGGCAGGCAACAGCGGCGGCAATGTCGGGCGCGGCGGCGACATCCTGTATCGCTGGGGCAACCCGCGCACCTATCGCGCCGGCACGACAGCCGACCAGCAGCTTTTCGTACAACATGACGCGCAATGGATTGCTGAGGGTCTACCGGGCGCCGGTAATATACTCGTTTTCAATAATGGTGGCGGCCGCAGCGATGGCGACTATTCGTCGGTCGTTGAAATCGCTCCGCCGCTGTTATCCGACGGCAGTTACGAACTGGCGCCGAGCGGCGCCTATGGTCCCGCGGCTCCGCTCTGGCAGTACCGCGCGGACGATCCGTCGACATTTTATGCCCGCAATATTTCAGGAGCTCAGCGCCTGCCCAACGGCAATACCCTGATCTGCAACGGTCCCGCCGGAACATTCTTCGAAGTGCGACCGGATGGAAAAACCGTCTGGGAATATGTCAGTCCGGTTGCCGGCAGGGACATTCTGCGCCAGGGTGATCTCCTGCCGGATGAAGGCAACAGTGTCAACGCTGTCTTCCGCTGTTATCGCTATGCTCCTGAATACGCTGGCATCCCGGACAAAAATCTCGAAGCCGGCGCTCCGATAGAGCTGGACCCTTTGCCTGACGACTGCGGCACAGTGTCCTCTGTCAGTGAAGAAGCGCGAAGGGGGCTGCGCGTATTTCCCTCGCCGGCCACAACGGCGCTGAATATCAGCTACACAAACCAAGGCTCTCAGTCCTGTCGCGTCTACGACGCGCTCGGTCAACTCATCCTGCGGACCGAGCTGACTGAGCAAACGACTGCACTCGATGTCAGCGATTGGCGGCCCGGTGTTTACATTCTCAAAGTCGGCGACATGGCAGGCGTCAGGATCATAATCGCCCGCTAGCCGCAGAATCGCGAACCCGGCTCCCGGCAAGATGCGCGCCGGCTCCCTGTCGGCAGGCAGGCATTCCCCTTCAAAAGGGCCGGGACTCACGCAATTCCCTCTCCCTGCAGGATGCGAAGATCAGAACGAGTACATTTTCCGGGCGGCTACCGCTACAATCACTGCCGACCTCGCCAAAACAACAGCCGGGTCTGCAGGCTCGGGGAGCCGCACAGAACCCGGATGTTTCTCTCCTTCAAAAATTCAGATGTCCGTCAGAAGGCAACGTCGAACTCGCCATTGGTCACCACCAGAGTTTTATTGTCGGCGGCATCGACACCCTGGAAGCTGAAGGTGCCTTTGGCGCCGGCATTCGTAAGTTCGTTAATCGTAATCGTGCCGCTGCGATCTCGCGAAATGTTAATATCGTCGAAGTCGGCGCCGACGTTTACCAACTGCTCGTCTATGGTAAAAGTCCCGGTGCCCTTGGCGTCGGCCACGAACAAGGTTATGTCGGTTTCGTTAGGGCCGGTGGCGGTAATCTGCAAGGGCCTCAGAATATTGTTCTGATAGGTGCTGAGAACATTGATTGAACTCCAGCTCTGACCGTTCATAGTCGCCGTCACGGTATTGGAATAGCTGCCATTGTTGTTATTATTGTTGTTGTTATTATTATCATTGGGATCCGTTCCGTTGTCGTCATCGCTGCAAGCGATCACGAGCATGCAAGCGGCAATCAAGCAAAAGAGTGTTTTTCCAATGTACTTCATCTAAGACTCCGAATTAAAAATTGTTAGCATAAGTATATTATTGAATGATAATTTTGCGGCTCAGGATTTCACCGCCGATTTGCATTCGCAGCAAATAGGCGCCGGGCGCCAGATCGCCAACATCAAGCGTCCGCCTGTTAAGTCCGGGCTGCAACAAGGCCGGTTCGACGGTCTGTACCAGCTCGCCGCGCAGCGTCACGATCGTCCCCTGCCATTGGCCGACGACATCAGTCTGCAATTGCAGCAGAAGTTTATCAGCCGCCGGAAGCGGTGCCGCCTGGAGATGCAAAGCCCGTTCCTGGCCGGCAACGCCGACGGTTCGCGCTTCAGCGGCGTAAAAGACATCTTTGGATCCATCGCTGCGCTCCATAATGCGCAGAAGCCAGAACTTGTAGTCCGGCGAGTACCAGAACCAGCCGGTTTCAGTAGTTGTGTTAATAGGTGCGCCATTAAACAAATCCTCCTGCACCCGCACGGCCTTCAGACGCAGAACATTGTGGTACGTGCCATTGGGCAGACGCAGCGTGCCATAGGCGTCGACGCGATGTTCTTTGTCTCCGCGGTAATCGCTTTCAAAGGGCTGATCGTTGAGCCGCACTTTGTTGCGTCCACCGAAGTCGGCCTGGCGGGTATCGCCGAAGCCGGCGGGAAACCAGGCGTCGATTTCCGGCTCTTCGGCAATTTGTACAGACATCAGAGTGTCGCCCTGGTTCTTTACCGCGCCGATTCGATAGACCGTTCCCCCGTCGATTCTGAAAAAGGCGTAAGAGCCGTCGAAGTTAAGACTGGCGTAGTCGGCATCGGGAAACTCTTCCTGTTCCGCGGCCTCTTCCTTTGGGATAAAGTCGAAGAAGGCTTCACCGCTGAAAGTCTCATCCCGCTTGAGCTCCCTGAAATCCCAGTTGACCATGCTGCCATCCGGTCCCGGTTCCACGCCGCTGGTTTCACAGGGCACCAGCGGAAACCGGTCGCCGATTACCGGCAGCGTCGATTGAGGAATTACGGGCTGCGCAAGCAGGGGCGGCAGCGCTAAAGCGTTTAATGCCACAAGGAGAATTACTGTACCTGAGTGTTTCATAGACCTGCCTGTTAATTGAAGGAGATATGGAATCTGCACCCTGCCATAGCTTGACAGTCGGTACAGGTCGGAATTGTCGTTCGTCTTGGCATTATGCCGGTATTACAGCTCTAAGGCCAAGGCCTAGCGCGGGTCTGACCGAACTCTTCCACTGCCGTTAACAGAGTGGTGTCGACATAAGTATGCTGCGGCGTAGTTCGCCGTTCTGCCGGGATCTGAATAAGGACACTTTGATTAAGGTCGTTATGTTTGCTTAACTCGCTTAATCCGCCGATCTGACAATGAAGACATAGATCACTCGCTCCCCTCGAATCCGGGAGTTTCTTTATTTAATATTGCCTGATCGTTAAAAGGGATTTGCTTAGCGTATTGCTGCCCTCGTCGCAGACCCGATCACTGGTCTTTGCGCTACTCTATCGGCCATCCTGTTTGTCGTACAGAACTAAAGCGCAGCAATGGTCAAACGAGCCTGTCTCTCAAGGCCACTCGGACGGCCTGAGCCCGCGAATTGACATGCAGCTTCTTGTAGATGTTTTTGATATGTGCCCGCACCGTGTTGCCGCTGACAAAAAGCTTCTCCGCGATCATCCGGTAGTTGTCGCCATCGCAGAGGAGACCGAGTATTTCCGCTTCGCGCGTACTGAGCGGCGAGGGCGCTGTTTGCTGAAAGGAGCCGATAACTTTGCGGGCGATTGCGGCCGAAATCGACGAGCCGCCCTTGTACACATCTTCGATCGCTTGCAGAAGCTGGGACGGCGGCGTATTCTTCATCAGATAGCCGGTCGCGCCGGCGCAGATAGACTGAAACACGGAGTCGTCGTCGTCCTGAATCGTGAGCATCACACAGTCCAACGTCGGTTGACGCTCTTTCAGACGGCGCACACCCTCGATACCCGACATGCCGGGCAATCCGATGTCCATCAGTACCAGATTGGGCG
The DNA here is from genome assembly GCA_028284775.1 of Candidatus Kapaibacterium sp. Classification (GTDB taxonomy): domain Bacteria; phylum Bacteroidota; class Ignavibacteria; order Kapaibacteriales; family UBA7675; genus JANQRB01. Next base: position 7,886 of record JANQRB010000168.1, read on the forward strand.
GAGCGCTGCACAGAGCATCCAGAGCAGCCTCGCAGGAGCTGTAATACTGGCGGCAGACAAAACCCGGACTGCCGTCGATGATGGCCACCAGCGACTGCAGGATTTCCCGGTCATCTTCAACGATCGCCACCTTGATTGTCTGTTCGCTCATAGCCTTTCCTCGACAGCAAAATTACGATGGCCGCGATGACCGATCAATTACCCATTTGGGGTATTTCGGTCTGCGCTACAAATTCCTGGCTTGTTCGGACGTGACCTCAGGTATTGCTTCCGGCAGAATTTCACCGCTCGCGATTGCCCGTCGACGACAAGACAACCGTTGTCATTATCCGTCATTCATATATCCGTTAGGTTCAAGCGAAAAGAAAGTATGACATTTATCGTTACTGTGGCAATTTAAATCAGGCACACACCGCTTTAATGCGGTTCTTACTCTTATCAGGTTTGGCAGTGATTGATACCCGGCGACATTGCCTTTTTGCGTCTCTTCTATCCGAAGTCGAGCTCTACTGCCTGATACTACCGTACAGCACAATCTTTGTGGCGACGCAACATACGGCATTAAACAAGTCTTCCAAATGAGATAGTAAACTCATCGACTTGAAAGAGCATCACTGACTGTGCCAGACCAGAGCAAAATTACCTATACCAGGGTATCTGACTTCATGCTCGTTTAACAATCTGATAAACTCGGCAAAATCCGGGGTCAGTATCATATTTCCAATCTATATATTCTTTTCTAATCTGCTCAAGCATAGCCAGCCTTTTCTCATAGGGCTGAGTTTGCCAAAACTGAAAATCACTCTGCACTTCATCAAATTTGATCTTGCGAATTTTCGTTCGGTCGACTGTTGTATTCATGGGACACATAGCGTACTACATTACTAATTCAATGCTTACAAACGAGCAGTATTTCGCAGCGTTATTCACATTGCGCGACGATTCAACTTGCATTGAGATTGCAAGTTCTTTGGATAGATTCTACAATTAGCGCCAACGGATTCACACGCTTGCCGGCCGCATTCGAAGAAAAACGAGGCGTCAATTCGAGGCTTTGCATCGCTGCTTAAGCCATAGACTATTCGAGGGCGACGCTCAGTCCAACCTGCGTCCCCTCGCCGGGCGCCGATCGAATCAGCAGGGCCGCGCCGATCTGCGCCGCCCGCGCGTGCATATTGCTCAAGCCATAGCCGCCTGTAGCCTTCGCGGGATCGAAGCCCGCGCCGTTGTCCGCAAAGGCCAGACTGAGGCTGCCGTTGCGGACGCGCACCATCAGTACGGCCTGCGTCGCGCCCGCATATTTAAGCGCATTGTGCATGGCCTCCTTGTAGATCAGCAGGATCTGACGCCTGACATCCAGCGCCAGGTGTACGCCGTCCACTTCCCGGTGGTCGTAGCGCAGCGACACATCGGTATCGGCGTAGTGAAAGAGCGAGGCGGCAAATTCCTCAAGGCGCTCCAGCGTATCGCGCAGCGTATCGCGTTCGGGGTCCAGCACCCAGATGAAATCGCGCATACCGCTGGCCAGGCCGGAGGAGTTAGCTTCAATCTTGGCGAGCAGATCGTTAAGAGCGGGCTTGTCGGGCGCATTGCGTTTTGCCAGCTCGGTGTACAGCATAATCTTCGTCAGCTTGTTGCCGGCTTCATCGTGAAAGTCGGCGGCGTTTTTTTTGCGGATGCGTTCGCGCTCCTCAACTTTTGCGCGGTCGATGCGCGCCTGTTCCTGCAGCGCGCGCGCCTGCTCCTTCATCTTATAGCGCGTGAAGGCCAGCACCGAGCTCAGGGCCCCGCCGGAGTAGAGCGTATAGGCCCACCAGCTCTTCCAGGGCGGCGGGGTAATCATGAGCTGGAGCGCGATGCCTTCACGGTTCCACAGACCATCGTTGTTACAGGCCGTAACGCGAAAGACATAGCTGCCCGCATCAAGGTTGGTATAAGTTGCAAAGTTACGGTCGCCGGCTTCCACCCACTCAGCATCGAATCCTTCCAGTTTGTATCGGTAGCGATTCCGGCTCGGATTAACATAGTTAAGCGCCGCGAATTCGAGCGACACGACGGATTCCCGGTAAGAAAGCGTCAGACGCTTCGTCTCGCTGATCGATTGGTCCAGCCTGAAACCGCGGCCGGCCCCATTA
>JANQRB010000174.1 GCA_028284775.1 Candidatus Kapaibacterium sp.
GCCAGAGCCTCCGAAAACTCCTCGACGGCTTTTTCGCGAAAGTTGTTGATTACCATTACGGTAATCAGGTAGAGCAGCAGAACGGAGATCGAACTGGAAAAAACGGAAACAAGGTTGACTTTCCAGCCCGGGTCGCCGAAGGGCACTAAAACTTCGAACACTTTGCCCACCATCAAAAATAGAGGTGCGCCCGGTGGGTGAGGAACCTGCTGCTGTATCGCCGCCGCGGTAAACTCCCCGCAATCCCAAAAGGGTACCGTCGGCTGTATTGTCAAAAGATAGGTTGCTGTCGCGACCAAAAATGCCAGTGTGGCAAAAGAACGATGTAATACCTTAATGTCCATTCTGTGAAAACCTCACAAGTAAGAAAATGCCACGTTGGAGTATTCTATCAATAGGGCGTCGGTAATTCCGCAACTTTCAAGAGAGGAGCTTGCCCGTTTCGGCACAAACAATAAATTTACCGCTTTCCGTGGATTTTTCCATACGAAAGCTGGACCTGAAGACCGATGGAGCTTTTTATCAGCTGTTGAGAACCGGCAGCGGTACGAAATGTTCGCTTTTCTCGGATGCATTATCTTCCGGTGGCGCGCAATTTTTCCATCTGGCGCCACTGAATTGCTCAAGGAGATAAATCATTTTCTCGCTTAAAGCATCACAGAGTAAATAGCCTTTAGCAGTCAATGCGAATCGATTGTCCCTAAGCGAGACATAACCCGCACTGACAATCTGCGGTACAAAATCACCCAGTGCTTCTAGCAGGTCGAAACCGAATTCGCTTGCAAAAGCATCCATACGAATGCCGGCGGCGCGCAGCTCCAGGAAAGCGCGCTCGAACATAAGCTGAAGCGTTTGCAGCTTTTCAGCACCGATTTCGGGCAATTCACCCCTATCGATGAAGGCGGAATAACGCTTGAGGCTTCGTACGTTCCAGTAGCGCCGCCGCGCATAATACCCATGAGCGGAGGGGCCAAAGCTGATATAATCGGCCCCTTGCCAGTACAGAAGATTATGTCGGCAGCGGCGGCCTGGACGGGCGAAATTCGATACTTCATACTGCTCATAGCCGGCAGCGGTGAGTCGTTCTATAGTATATTCATACATCGCTGCATCATCTTCATCTTCGGACGGTCGGACCTCACCGCGCAGTTTCATCGCATTTAAAGGGGTTCCTTCCTCAAAGATCAAGCTATAAGCCGAAATATGCTCTGTTTCAAGCTCAATCGCCGTCGCAAGATTCTGCTGCCAGCGCGCCATCGTTTGTCGCGGCAGGGCGAACATCAAATCGATGTTAAGATTGTCAAATCCGGCCCGGCGCGCTGCTTCAATTGCCGCAATGGCGTCGGAGCGATCATGAATGCGCGTCAAAAACTGCAGGTCATCGGCAAAAAAGGATTGTACGCCGAAGCTCAGACGATTGAAGCCCGCTTCACGGTACGCGCCGAGCGACTCGGCGTTCACGGTGCCGGGATTACATTCCATCGACCACTCGGCATCGGGCGTGAATCTGAAATGCCGTCCGACCGCTGTCAGAATCCGCTCCATTTGCGCCGGCCGAAGCAGCGAGGGCGTCCCGCCGCCAAGGAAGAGCGTCGAGACCAATTTGAGTTCATCAGGCAGTTTTTCGGCACGCAGGCGGATTTCGCGGCAGAGGGAATCGATAAACCTGTCGATCAGCTCGGTGCTTTCCAGTGAATAAAAATCACAGTAGATGCACTTGCGCTCGCAGAAGGGAATATGAATGTAGAGTCCTGTCATTGCAATATGCGGTCCGCGGTCGCGAGGTCCAGCCTCACTGAATAACTGTTGCGATACGATTCCAGGCGATACCGCTTTGTGGAGCTGACGTCCCGTCGGCCTTATGGACGGACCAATAGATCAACACGGCTTTGCCGATAATGCGCCTTGCGCCAACGCTGCCCCAAAAGCGCGAATCATAACTATTGGCGAGATTGTCGCCGAGCATCAAATAGTAGTCGTCCCGTACCTCGTACTCCGTACTTGCGACGTCGTTAATGTACACGGCATTATTCCTTATGTTCACACTGTTGCCTTCGCGTTCGATGAAGGCTTGCCAACAGTTAATGTTTTCCGGTCCGATTGCGATCGGCATTCCGGCCGACGGCAGTAGAAAGATGGATTCATTCTCCGACTGCCGCACAAGTACTCCCAGATTGCAGGCAGCCTGAGACAAGTTCTCCTTCCGCCAGAGCTGGTTCGTGCTGAGCGGAACGCTACGCGGCGGGTGATCTGCGGCAGACAATTGCATTCCGCCGCTGTTGACACGCAAGGTATCTCCCGGAAGCGCCGCCACACGTTTGACGTATCGCTCTAATCGGTCGGTACTGCCCTGCCCCGGTTCGCCGGGAAAGTCAAACACGACCACATCTCCGCGTTCCACCGCTCCGGTTTCAAATCGCCAGGCGAGGGGATTCTCCCAACTTGTAAATGGTATCGTGCGCGGCAAGCCGAAACTGTAGGCTGCACGATTTACAAGGATGTGATCGCCGGGCTGCAAGGTACTGTGCATCGAACGGCTGGGAACGCCATACATATCAATAAAAAAAACTTTCAGTATAAGTCCGACGGCGAGGGCGTAAAGTAGCGCTTCGCCGACATCTTTTAAGGTGATATCAGCGAACCAGCCCGATTGAGCCGGCGTTTTGCTACGGTCGCCAATGATATCAATGGTTCTGTTCGCCATTTACGTGTCGACACGTACTTGCAGATTCAAATTCTGTCTTCTTTCAGTCATTTCCCGATGCCGGGTGCAAAACCCAACAAGGAGTAGCTAAGAAAATTTGCTATGGCCTTATTGCCGGATGCAGTCGGGAACTTGGAGACGCCGACATGTTCTTTCGCTTCCATCATTATTCCACACTCGGCTTGCGGCTGTTCGAGGTCGCCGAAAGCATATTCGAATGCCTGGCTCGGAAAAACAGAACCCGACGGCAAACCGCCGCCGGGAACGTTATTTATAATAGAATTGGTCGAATTTCTTCGACCGGGGGACCGGCAGATGACAAGCCGCCGGCTGCCGAATTTTGTTCAGTCAATCAAAGTACCGATTCGACCGAAGCGCACCGAGCTGAGTTTATCCATGATCGAATTCGCTGCGCTTTCCCAGGACCAGTACACCATAATGGGTGTGCCGACAACATTCTCAACCGGTATGAAACCCCAATAGCGGCTGTCGAGACTATTATCGCGATTGTCGCCAATGCCAAAAACATAATCGTTCTTTACGACGTATTCGCTTGCTTCCTGACCTTCGATAAACCACTTGCCGTCACGCAATACGCAGTCATTACCTTCGCGTTTAATGAAGATATTCCACTCTCTGAAGTTTTTGGCGGTCAATGTAATGACATCGCCGGCTTTTGGTACTCGCAGCGGACCGTAATTGTCCCGCGTAAAGCCGCGCCCCGGCGGAAAGGTATTGTACGAATCATCATTGCGAATAAAATTGCTGGATAAAGCGTGTTCGGGCAGCGGGTGTTCTTCACCATTTACAATCAGCTTCTTGTTAACCATCGAGATGGTGTCACCCGCAACAGCCACACAACGCTTAAGATAATATGTGAACTCCTTAGCTTCCACCTGTTCGCGATTACCGGGAAAAATAAACACAATCACGTCGCCGCGCTCAGGCTCGCGCAGACCGGGAAATTTATAGAATGGCAGTGGCGTATTCAAAAACGGAACAATCTGGGGCGTCGAAGGGCCATAAATAAATTTATTCACAAACAGAAAGTCACCGGCCCGTACCGTTTCCTCCATCGAACCTGTCGGAACAACAAAGGACGCTACAAGCGCACCATTGACAAACATCACGATTATGATGGCGCCAATGATGGTCTTAGCCCATGAGATTACATGTTCAACAAAGGTTTGTGGTTGTTTACTCACTATTGACTTCCTTTATAAAGAGAATAATTGGAATCAGTGACGGAGCTTCAAAAGTGCAGTTCACTCTATTCCGGCTTTGAGCGGCGAAATCTCGTCGGGCCGCCTTGCAAGCTACGAAGAAGGACTGCCGGGGTTTCCGAAAAAAAAAACACGGCCATTGGCGGCAGCGCCAGGCAGTCCCCAAACGTCAATCGATCTTTAACACCGCCAGGAAAGCTTCCTGCGGCACCTCGACATTGCCGATCTGCTTCATTTTCTTTTTGCCTTCTTTCTGGCGTTCCAACAGTTTGCGCTTCCGCGAAATATCCCCGCCATAGCATTTAGCCAGTACATTTTTGCGCATCGCTTTTATGGTATCCCGCGCTACCACACGCGTTCCGATTGCGGCCTGAATCGCGACTTCAAACATCTGACGCGGAATGAGCTCTTTCAGCTTAGCGCACAATTTCTTGCCCCATTCGTGGGCTTTACTACGATGAATAATGCAGGATAAGGCGTCAACAGGATCGCCGTTCAACAGGATGTCCAGCTTAACGAGTTCGCTCGGACGCGATTCCAGCAGCTCATAGTCCAGGGAAGCATAGCCGCGCGTAGCGGATTTGAGCTTATCGTAAAAATCGAATATTACTTCCGCCAGCGGCAGGTCGAACTGCATATCCACACGTGTTTCGCTGAGATAAGTCGTTGACTTGAAGATGCCGCGCCGCTCCATACAAAGTTTCATGATTGCGCCGATGTAGTCGCTCGGCACGATAATCTGTGCCCGAATGATGGGTTCTTCAATACGATCGATAACTCCGGGCGAAGGCATCTGTACCGGGTTATCCACTTCGAGCTCCTCGCCGTTGGTTTTGTGGACACGGTAACGGACGTTAGGCACCGTGTTGACGATTGTCTGCTCGAATTCCCGTTCCAGGCGTTCCTGGACAATCTCCATGTGCAGCAGGCCAAGGAAACCGCAGCGGAAGCCGAAGCCGAGAGCCGAGGATGATTCAGGCTCGAAGGTGATCGCGGAGTCATTCAGACTAAGTTTAGTCAGTGCTTCGCGCAGGTTCTCAAAATCGTCGGCATCGGCAGGATAGATACCGCTGAAGACCATCGGTTTCACTTCTTTAAAGCCGGCGATCGGTTCTTCGCAGCCATGTTGGAAGGTTGTAATCGTATCGCCGACTTTCGTGTCGTTCAGGTTCTTGATGGCGGCTGTCAGGTAGCCGACTTCGCCAGCCCGCAGTTCACCTCTCGGCACACGCCCCATCCGCATGATGCCGACTTCTTCGACTTCATAGTTCGGGTCGGTCGCAAAAAAACGCAGTTTCTGTCCTTTCTTCAACACGCCGTCCACGACACGCACATACACAATTGCGCCGCGGTAAGAGTCGAATACCGAATCGTATATCAGGGCCCGCAAGGGTTTGTCGGCATCGCCGACGGGATGCGGAATCAGCTTCACGATCGACTCGAGAATATCCTCGGTGCCGATTCCAGCTTTGGCAGACGCCAGTACGATTTCCTCCTCTTTACAGCCGATCAGGTCTATCACCTGTTTTTTGACGCCTTCCAGGGTGGTCGCCGCGCTGGGTAGGTCGATTTTGTTAATGACAGGAATGATTTCGAGACCGGCTTCGATTGCCAGGTACAGGTTGGAAATCGTCTGGGCTTCCACGCCCTGGGTGGCGTCGACGACCAGCAAAGCGCCCTCGCAGGCCGCCAGCGAACGCGACACTTCATAGGAAAAATCGACGTGACCGGGTGTATCAATTAGATTGAGCATGTATTCCCGGCCATCCTTGGCCTGGTACATCATCTGAATGGCATGCAGTTTTATCGTAATGCCTCGTTCCTGTTCCAGTGGATTGTCGTCCAGAACCTGTTTGGTGGCAAATGCTTTTTTGTCCAGCGTATCGGTGAATTCCAGCAAACGATCCGCCAAGGTTGACTTGCCATGATCGATATGTGCGATAATGCAGAAATTGCGAATATTCTCCATACCTCTCTACTGCGTTCCCCCAACCATCTCAGTTGCACTTCTGATTGTTTTCATTCAAAAAAATTCGCGCGCCTGCTATTAAAGCACCAATTACAGAGCTTTGTCCAGAAATCGAATGAATTCAGGCTTCGACCGCGTAAATGACGATCGTCCGATCTCCTGCTCGTCCGGCGTCAGTATGACATACAAAGGCAAGGCGATATCGCCAAAACGATCGATTTGCAGTTGTTTATTGGCGAGACACTCTTCATTGCGACGATCGGTAAAAAGCTGCACCTTTACCATTTGATCCATTCGCTTTTTGATTTCCGGCAAGGGAAAACGATTGAGTTCCATCCAGCGGCAGTTGGTGCAGGTATAGCCGGTAAAATCAATGAAAAGCGGCTTGCCTTGTTCTTTCGCCAGAGCCAGACCCTCTTCATAGTTGCGCAGCCAATCACCGTGATCATCGGCCCCGGCATGGGCCTTGCCGGCCGCGCGACTCGCCGCAACACCTGTGATTGCACGTTCCGAACTTGTTGAGCCGGCCGCATCGGATACAGCTTCTTCCATATAATAAATCGAGTCGGGTGGTGGGAGGAAGGCGTCCAGCTCACCCAGCGGGCGTCCAAACAGTCCGCCGACGAGGTAAAAGGTAACTGTTGCAAAAAAGAGGGCGAACATCACACGCACCGTGCCGACGTGCTCCACCGGCGCATCATGAGCAAAGCGGTATACTCCGAGCACATAGAGTGTAATGAGTACCGAACAGCCCACCCAGACTGCCAGGAACAGATCTCTCGGCAATATTTGCCAGCTCCATACAAGATCGGCATTCGAGAGAAACTTGTAAGCGGCCGCTATTTCCAGAAAGCCCATCACGACTTTGATGTTATTCATCCATCCGCCGGCCCGCGGCAGCTTCTGCATCAGGCTTGGAAAAAGAGCCAGGAAGAAAAAGGGTGTTGCAAAGACCAGCGAAAATCCGAACATACCAAGAATAGGCCGAAACCACTCGCCCTGCGCTACGGCAAAAAATGCCGACCCGACAAAGGGGACCGTACAGGTGAAGGAGGTCAGCGAAAAGGTCAATGCCATTAACATTATGGCGCCGACGCCCTTGCCGTCCGAACTCGCCTTGTTGAGCTTGTTGAGAATCGAGGTCGGCAGCTGAATTTCGAAGGCGCCGAAGAGGTTGAAGGCAAAGATGATAAATATTGCTGCAATAATCAGGTTGACCCAGGCATTTGTGGCCAGATCACTTACCCCGGTGGGACCGAAGACAATCGTCAGCAGCACGCCGATGCCGGAAAAGGTCAATATGATCCCGAGCGAATAGATCAAGGCATCCCTGATGCCCTGCCCCGGATTTTTTTCCGCGCGTTTGGTAAAAAATGATACGGTGATCGGTATCATCGGAAACACGCATGGTGTCAGCAGCGCAAATCCACCCGCGCCCAACGCCACGAGGAACAACGCCCAGAGACTCGAATGCGCTTTTTCCACGTTGAGCTGCACCTGCATCGTTTTGAATTCCGGTGGCAGGCAGCTCGCTTCCTTGCAAATCTGATAGCCGACTTCGAGTTCAAGTGTGTAGCTGCCCGGCTCGATATCCTGGTGCACCAATATGGGAAGCGTAAAGGTAGCTTCGTCGTAGTGCAATTGCGTGTTCATGAGAAAGGCGCTATCGTATTTAAGCAGAGGCGCCGTCTCGCGAATAGATCCCAGGCGGGCAATACTCGAATCTTTCAACACGAACTGGGTCGGCTCCGGCCCAAGGCCGTATTCATCAACCGTACGGACAAGACCGTAAGCATGCCAGTCCTTGGCAATTGTCATCGTCACCTGGATCTCGGCCTCACCGCCGGCCTGCACATCAACACCCGGCTGTTTCAGCTCCAGTTTGACAAATTGCGAGCCGTCGGTTATTCCGGCTGACTGTGATGTCGTTCCGCCGTCGGTAACGGAATTCTCTGCGTCCTCGGCAATTTCGCCGCTGACACTGATTCGCAGCGGCAGCTTGATTTCTTCCGGTGGCAGGCAGCGCGTCGAATCACAAATCTGATAATACACCAGGAGGTTGGCGTCATAGTCGCCGGCGGGAGTGGCTGGATCAACCTGCAGCGCTACGTCAAGCCCCAGCGTTCCGACATGATAATCAACGTCTATCATAAACGCATCATCATACTTCTGCTTTGGCTTGGGCTCACGAACATCGATCAGCGAAAAGCGGACCGAGTCGTCGATTGTCACTTCGGTTGCCTGCGGACCCAGACCATACTCATCTACCTTGGGCTTCAGACCGTAGGTATGCCAGCCTTCCGCCAGCCTGATCTGTATCTTGACATCGGCTGTGCCGCCGGGCGGAACCGTTATATGGTCCGAACCCAGAGCAAATTCGATTTTTTCTTCATCGGCTTTGCTGTGTATCGACACGAAAATCACCAACGCCAACAGGCTCGTGCACAGCAAGAGAAACTTGTCAGATCGGCTCATGCATTTTGGGGGTTCGGCTATGAATAAAACCAGGTATCGTTTTTTTATGTAAATCCTTCAAACTTACGACGCCCGGGGGGATAATAAAATCTCTAAAACGAATGCTTCGCGTTGTAGACGACAGCCTAGCGCGACGTATTGGAATAGCGCCGGCCGGATAGTTCGGCGCCGTCAACGTCGGGACTGCAATTTGAGTTCCGGCGCACCGTCTACCCCCGCTTATGAGTAAAGCAAGCCCCCCGTTGGAAAAACTCGGTTCGAAGGTTGACCTTTCACTGATTCAGCGCCTGCTCGTCTTCCTTCATCCTTATAAAAAGCTGGTCATCGTTGCGATTTTACTCAATGTTGCTGCAGCTAACCTTGGTCCCCTGCGTCCCTATCTCCTCTCCCTCGCCATCGACGACTACATCTCTCTCGGCGATACGGAAGGATTGACGATCGTCGCATTCATGATTCTCGGGGCGCTGCTGCTCCAGGGACTCCTGCAGTATTCGGTCGACCTGCTGATGCAATGGGTGGGGCAGCATACCATCAATGATATGCGCATTCACCTCTTTGAGATTCTACAGCGCCTGAAACTGCGCTATTTCGACCAGAATCCCCTCGGCAGACTTATAACGCGCGTCACCAGCGATGTGGAGGTGCTCAAGGACTTCTTTGCCGATAGTTTTGTCAAGATTATCTCGAATGTATTTACTCTGTTTTTCATCGTTCTGTACATGTTTTTCATTTCCTGGCAACTGGCGCTGGCGGCCATTATCGGTCTGCCGCTCATGCTGATCGCCACGGCGATTTTCCGCCGCAAGGTGCGGGCCGCCTACCGGGAAATACGACGCTATGTAGCCTCGATGAACGCCTTCCTCAACGAGAACATCACCGGCATATCCATAGTCCAGCTCTTCACACAGGAAAAGCGGCAAAAAGCAAAGTTCGATGATTTGAACAGCGGCCATACGGATATGCAAATCCGCACGGTATTCTACTACGCAACGTTTTTCCCCGTGGTTGAATTCGTCGGTACCCTCACCCTGGCGATTATGTTGTGGTACAGCGCCTCTTCCATCCTCGACGGCAGCATCAAAGCCGGCACCTTGATTGCATTTATGCAGCTGGGCGAGATGTTTTTCCGACCTATTCGCGAGCTGTCAGAAAAGTATAACAACCTGCAAAATGCGATGGCTTCCTCCGAACGGGTCTTTACGCTGATGGATGAAGATTCATTTATCGAGGATCGGCCCAAAGCGCTCGAAATGCCGCCGCTGCGCAATGCCATCAGCTTTCAAAATGTCAGTTTCGCCTATGACGGCATCAATCCGGTTCTTCGCAATGTGTCGTTTACCGTAAATAAAGGTGAGACGCTGGCCATTGTCGGAGCCACCGGGGCAGGCAAGAGCTCTGTCATTAATATCCTGAGCCGCTTCTACGAGTATCAGGAAGGTCACATCAGCATCGATGGCGTCGATGTTCGCAACATCAGGCAAAAATCTCTCCGCTCGCGACTTGCGGTTGTCTTGCAGGATGTCTTTCTGTTTTCCCGTTCCGTGGCCGACAATATTTCGCTGGGAAATGAGCGTATCGGCAACGATCAGATCATTGCAGCCGCCAAGGCAGTGGGAGCACACGCTTTTATTGAAAAGCTGCCGGAAGGCTACGATACACAGGTCCAGGAGCGAGGTTCGACGCTGTCGGTGGGACAACGACAACTCATAGCGTTCAGCCGCGCTCTTGCCGCCGATCCCGATATTTTAATTCTGGATGAAGCAACTTCCAGTGTCGACACGGCCACCGAACAGTTGATAGAAGAGGCGATTTCAACCCTTCTCGCCGGCCGAACGTCAATTGTCATCGCGCACAGGTTATCAACAGTCCAGCGCGCCGACAAAATTCTGGTGCTGCACCGCGGCTGTCTCTACGAACAAGGCAGCCACCAGGAGCTTCTCGATAAGGATGGCTTATATGCGCGCCTGTACAAACTGCAATACAAAGATCAAATCGCTGTCGACTAAAGCAAGCCGCTTTTGGTAATTCCGTCCAGCCCGCAATCGTGCCCAATGGCAAGTGCTGCTCAGTGACTACGGACGTATTCAAAATGCAATGACGTGAGAATCCCTGCACTTCGAAGCTCATGCATGTCCAGTACGAGTCCTATTCGTCGATTTCTTCCTGCTCTTCAAATTCACCCTCCAGTTGATCTACTTCCGCATCTTCTTCGCGCTCCGCCAGTTCATCGGCTGCCGCTTCTTCTTTTGGCGGTTTCTGGTAAAAATAACTGGCTTCATTCGTATCGTTGCCAAACATTTCCGCCAGTTGAATTTCATTCATTTGCATCCAGACGCCCGGTTGAACATTGTCTGCAACAAGGCCGCCGATACGATGGCGATGAACAGCAAGGACTTCCAGTCCGACTTTTTTGAGAATTGAAAATATCTCGGTCAGTTTTGCCTGTTTGACGATGATCGAAATCCAACATGAGCTTTTGTTCTTTTGCCAGACGGCGGATTTGGTTTCCTTGCTATGGCTTTCGTGCAGTTCTCGCAACGCCTTGGTAATAGCGGAAAGATCGGTCCGCTTGGCGAGACGGTGGACTTTAATACGGTATTCCTTTTCCAGTCCGTTGAACTGCGTTTCCATATAATTGCGATGTTCCGGATCATTGGTCATGATCACAAGCCCCGTGGCGGCCTTCGTAAGCCGACCCGAGGGGAAGTACCACTTTTCCGAATTCGGAATCAAGGAATGCACGGAACGCTCGCCCGCTTCTTTGGAGGGCGTCAGGCCGCGCGTCTTGTTCAGAACGATATAATTGCTCTTACGGTTGGCCTTGAGCGGCATAAAGTCTACGGTAATTCGATCTTTGAACAGCACGATTCGCTGATTGGGATCGGAAACAATATTATTGTTGACCGCCACCCGCGAGTTGCGAACATAATCAACCGACACTTTACGCGAGCCGAACTGAAGTTTGGCCATCGCCCGAGGGAGTGAGACTATTTGAATATGCCGTTGCTTTTTCTTGGCTTTGCTTTGCGCGGGCCGTCGATTCTGAACCGGTTTCCGGGGTTTGTTGGGAAAACGCTGGCTCTGTGGACGATAAGGCTGAGCCGGCGGTCGGCGCTTGATAACTTTACGTGCTCTTTGTGGTTCGCTATGGCCGGATGAACGATCGCGATAGGGTTGACGTTCGCGATATGGTTCGCGCGGAGATTCACGGTATTGATTCTGATCGCCGTAGGAGTCGCGGTCGCGATAGGACTGACGCGATTCATACTGCTGCTGCTGTTGATGGTGGTGATGCTGTTGCTGACGGCCATGCCCCCGATTCTGGCGGTTGTATTGATTTCCGCCGCCGCCGCCGCCCTGATATTGATCACGTCGGTTATAGGGTGTGTACTGCTGGGAATCGGAATACACTTTGGGGTTACCTACATTGGCGCCCTCTCGATTCCACTGGTGGTCGTATTGCTCATCGTAATCATAGTCATAATTGTAATCGGCGCGTTTGTTTCCCCTCGGCCCCTGTTGCCCCCGGTGAGCCTGATTGCCCTGATTATCCGCATCGCGACTGTCTGCATCGCGGTCATCTTGCCAGTTTGGTTGATTGCGCCATACTTTGCCGGAACGCGACATATCCCTTCGTGGGAATTTACCTTTTCCATTCATGTTAACATCTCCCTTCAAAGACCATTTTTAAAGACTGTGTTTCGGCACGTTTTACATTAACATCACTCAGTCAGGTGCAGAACTGTTTCCCTGGCGGGGTACATCAGAGTATCACTTTGACGACATAAAAACCGGCAATGAGTAGTATAATGAACGCCAGGGACAGCTTATCGAAGTATTTATCAATATACACCTTGATCTGTGCCCCAAAAATCCGAAAAAGACCACCGACAAGAAAAAACCTGCCGGCCCTTCCGATGGTTGAAATTAGGATAAATGGTATAAGCGGCATTTCCGTTGCACCCGATGCAATCGTCGCAACTTTGTAGGGAATGGGTGTAAATGCCGCCCCCAGTAAGAACCAGTTACCTACTTCCTCATACGTTTGAACAAAGGAATCCCATTTATCGTGAAGACTATAAGCATCCTTGATAAGTACGCCGACGGATTCCATCAAACCGAAACCGATATAATACCCGAGAATTCCGCCCAGCAACGAGCCAAGGGTGCACCACAAAGCCGCTTCCAGGCTGCGTTTGGGATTGGAAACGGCGATAGCTATCAACAAGATGTCAGGCGGTATCGGAAAAAACGATGACTCGGCGAAAGCAATGGCGAAAAGCACAAACATCGCGTGCGGTTTATCCGCAAAGCGCTCCATCCATTCCTTACAACCCCGTAACCATCGAACGATCGTTTTCACCCCAACCTCGAAATTCTGAACTCCCCTTTACCAAAATCCGGCTGCAGTCAATTATCCTGTGTAGGCTGATGTTCTGTCCAGATACCCATAGCACAAAACTTTTCACATCTCTTACTTATCAGAGCCGCATCATCATCGCTATCTATCGCACTCAGCTCTTTGCCAATACATTCCTGAAGCGTTCGGTACATTTGCTCCGGATCGATATGTGCGCCGCCCACCGGTTCCGGCACGATCCGATCGATGACGCTGAATTCTTTCAGATCACTCGCCGACAATCGCAATGCTTCGGCGGCCTGTTCCTTATAATCCCAGCTCCGCCACAAAATACTGGAACAGGATTCGGGCGCAATGACAGAATACCACGAATTTTCGAGCATCAGTATCCGGTCGCCGATCCCGATACCCAGCGCGCCGCCCGAGGCGCCTTCGCCAATGATGACAACGACAATCGGAACGCGTAAGCGAGACATTAATTGCAGATTGCGGGCAATTGCTTCGGCCTGGCCGCGCTCTTCAGCTTCGATTCCTGGGTAGGCGCCCGGTGTGTCGATCAGGGTAATGACGGGCTTGCGAAATTTTTCGGCCAGTTGCATCAGACGAAAGGCTTTGCGATATCCCTCGGGATTAGGCATTCCAAAGTTGCGCAACAGGTTGGATTTGGTATCCCGACCTTTCTGATGACCGATTACCATTACCGAGTCACCATTCAGGCGAGCCAGCCCTCCAACGATTGCCGGATCGTCGCGCACCTGACGATCACCGTGCAATTCCACAAAATCGCTGAACATGTTGTCGATATAATCGAGCGTCTGCGGTCGTTGCGGATGGCGGGCAATTTGCACTCGCTGCCATCGCGTCAGCTTGGAATACACCTCGCTGCGCAATCCTTCGATTTTGCTTTCGAGCAGATCGATCTCGTGAGCGATGTCGAGCGAATCGGCCATCGATCTCATTTCATTGATCTTACTTTCAAGCTCAACGATTGGCTTCTCGAAATCGAGCACCAGGGTGGATGAACGTTTATCCGATGCCACTGTTTTTTCGGAAAAAATATTTTATAAGTATCTCAAAATCTAACGACAACGAATATCGTTTCATATAATATTCGTTTAAGCTGCGAATGGCTTGAACCGACAATTGACCGGGATTATTAATGTGTGCCAGGCCGGTTAGGCCTATCTTCCCCAACTTGGAATCTGCTTCGTTAACCGGGTATAATCCGAACAGGCTGTAGTTACCTTTTAGCACATTCAGCAGTTTTCGCCCCGCGACTTTTGGATCACCAGCGACCAAATATACGATTGGCAGTCCAATTGTCAAAAGAAAAATGGCGCCGCAAATATCCACAATCCGTTTCGAAATACGGTATTTTAACTGGGCAATATTGTACTGCGAAACATCCGGCTCAGCCCCGGTGATGCTCTCGATAATCCGGCTCGTGATGACTTCGTCATAGCTGTGCGCAAAGCGATAATGCGTCTTGGTACCGGCACTGCGCGCAATAAGTCGAATAATCTCCGTACGCGGTATGCTTTGATCCGTCACAATCACTTCTTCGATTCTGTAATCCCGTACCACCTTGTCGAGATAACTTATACTACCCAGTATCGGCCGGCCGCCCTCTGATGGCTGCACCGCCGGGTCGTCGGTGGCAATCAGTCCGACAACAGTCGTGTTGCGGGCCTCGGCCGTTTGTAACTCTTCGATCAATTGATTGCTGATTTCATTGACGCCGACAAGGGCCACCCGCTTATCGGCCTCCTGGCCCAGCACTTTGTCAAATATCGACTTGGCAATGCGTAGTGCGCCTGTAAAAAGGAAGGTGAATATGAGAAACAGCACCAGCACACCGCGCGAGATAGCGTATTGCTCGAAGAAGTAGGGCAAGGTAGACAAGAGGAAGAAGGATATCATCAGCGAGAAAAAGACGTTCTGAACGGACGACTTGCGAAAAACGGAGTATTCCCCGATGTAAAACATCGATCCCACAAAAATAAGGGACGGCACCAGTGGAATCTCGGGATACGCATAGGCAGGGAAGCCCAGGAATGACCCGGTCCGCACTTTGATCCCCAGCATCAGGGCGGCATTGGCCAGCAGAAAATCAGCCGTCATCAACAGCCATTGGCTCCGATATTGCAGCATATAGGCTATAAACGAACGCAGACTGATACCCGACCGCAAAAAGCGCAGAAAGATCCGGGACTGGGCAAAGTGCTTGCGTACAAACACTTCCATCGCTTCATAAAACACCCGGACTTCGTTCAGCGAGGAGCGCTTGGTGCTTTCGCCCTTGAAATGGATGACGGAGGTCGAGTGAACATAGGCGATCTTCCAACCATTCCGGCTGATGCGATAGCAGAGGTCCAGGTCCTCCCCATACATGAAGTAGTCAGGATCGAATCCGCCGGACTGTTCCAGCGCTTCACGGCGAATAAACATAAAGGCGCCGCTGACGGCATCGACCCAATAGGTCTCATCCACGCTCCGAAATGTCTGGTTGTAGCCGCCGAACACACGCGATCGTGGAAACAGAGCCTGCAATCCGAATATCTTAGTGAAAGAGACCCAGGGCGTCGGGAAGCCGCGCCGACAGGCCAGTTGAAAGGTGCCATCGTGATTGAGCAGCTTACAGCCGCTCAGTCCTACCTCAGGATGCTCTCGCATGTAATTGAGCAAAACGACAAAGGTATCCTCGCTCACGAGGGTATCCGGATTCAAGAAAAGCACAAAGTTGCCGCGCGCCGCTTCAAAGCCCAGATTGTTGGCTTTGCCGAAACCCTTGTTTTCTTCCAGACCGATAAAGCGTACTTCGGGAAAAAGCGGGCTGAGATAGGCCAGCGATCCGTCAATGGAATTGTTATCAACGACAATGACTTCGGCGCTGAGTGTATTCAGTGCATTACGCAATGACTGAAGACAGTTAAAGAGAAAATCTTTAACGTTGTAGTTGACAATAATAACCGAAATATCCGGCTGCTGATGATCGCGGGCAATCAAAGGAGTGACATGTGCTTTGTGAATGAAATCGTGAAAGAGTTCAGGACCGTCAATTTACGAACTAATTGGGAGAATATGCTATGTACTCGGCGCGGTGCGGAACCCCGCAATCATAATTGCCGGGGTTTCCGTAGATTTGTGTTTTTTGCACGTACGCGCTGATGCCGGATCTGGATCAAAATGAAAATTTCGATCGTTACTGTTGTCTATAACGGTGAACGTTTTATCGCCGACGCGCTTAAGTCGGTACAAGACCAATCGCATTCCGATATCGAGCACATCGTCATTGACGGCGCTTCCACCGACGGCACTCGCAGCATCATCGATTCCTTTAGCGATCGAATCGCCCTCGTAATATCCGAACGGGACAACGGCCTGTACGATGCAATGAATAAAGGTATCGCCAATGCCACCGGCGACATTATCGGTCTCCTGAATTCCGATGATATCTATGCCGCGCCTGATATTCTGAGCCGTGTTGCAAAAGCATTCGCCGACAACCGGGTTGAGGCCGTTTACGGGAATCTTAACTACGTTAAGGCTGATGATACGGACCAGGTCGTTCGCTACTGGCGCTCCGGACCGATGTACGAACGTTTTTTTGAAGACGGCAATGTACCGCCGCATCCGACGCTCTTCCTGCGCCGCGAGCTTTACGAACGATTTGGGGACTTTGATACCGACCTCCATATCGCAGCCGACTACGAATTGATGCTGCGCCTTTTCCGTAAACATTCCGTCCCGACCCATTTCATCAACATGGTGATGGTCAAAATGCGCCTGGGTGGCAGCTCGAATAAAAACCTGGCGAATATTGTTCGCGGCAATCGGGAAATCAGACAGGCCTGGCGCAAACAGGGACTGCCTATTCCGCGCCGTTTTTTCATTTCACGACTCGTCAAAAAACTTCAGCAGTTTATTGCCAGACCGGACTAACTCTTCCGCAGGGCAGTGTAAACATCGTAAATCTTGGCGGCGATTCTTTCATTCGTATAGTGTTTCATCACGCGGTCGCGCCCGGCAAACCCCAGGCGGCGGCGTTGGTCCGCATCGTCAATCAGAACGGCCAGTTGAGCGGCAAGGTCTTCGGCATTCTCCTCTTCGAATACAAGACCGCCCTCGCCGATGACATTCGGAATTTCACCGGATGACGAACCGAGAACGGGCACCTGACAGGCCATCGCCTCGGTCAGAACGCGTCCGAATTGTTCCTTCCACACTTTGGTGCCCCGCGAGGGCAAAACCATAACATCCATACAATTCATGTATTCGGCAACTCTGGCGGCGGGAACCGATTCAATCCAATTCACACGCCCGGCAAGGCCGAGTTCCTGCGCCTGGGACATGAAGCCCGCTTTGTCGGGGCCGGAGCCCAGCAAGAGCATCGACCAGTTTTTATCTTTGAGGCGCGCGGCGGCGGCGATCAATACATCGATTCCTTTCATTGCAAGCATCCGCCCCACATAGCCGATGACCGGCCCGCGCAGCCCCAGTTCATTCGCAAGCGCGGAACCCGAGTCGAGCGGACGAAATTTGACGGGATCGACGCCGTATTGCGGTATCAGTGTCATCGGCGCCCGACAGCCCTTGGCGCTGAAAATATCCATGGCTTCGCTGTTGCCGGCGATGAGGTGATCAAGGCGATCCAGCACCCGGCGCTCCACGCGGGGTTGAATGTATCGCTGCGGCTTAAGCGGGTGAAAACTGCCGTAGTCGTAAACGAGATTCTGCCAGGTAAACAAAACGATGCGCGGCTGACGCTTCAGGCGGGTGGCAGCGCGGATAAGCTGCCAGCTCACCAGACTGGACGGCTCCTCTTCGATATGGAGAATATCGGGCTGCACCCTTGCAAAGACCGAGCTCAGATTGAGATACAGATGCATATTCTGCCGCCCATAACGGCCGAACAATGCCGGTCGTTTGTGAACGCGATATTCGCCGCTACCGTCAAATCCCCGCACCGGGCGACTGCCCTCTTTGTAAACGGAAGGGATCAGCAGGTTCATGTCAAGATCCGCCCGGCCGCCCAGGTAGCGCAGCTTATCCTGATAAACATCGACAACCGAAGAATGGGATACAAGAAGGACTTTCATGGCGAGCCGTTTAATGACAGTTTTGGGCCTTAAGAGCCCAGCGGTGCGGACAATCGTCAATTGCAGCGCGAAAATACGGAAAAATTGATAATTTGGACGACCGCATTTCACTGGCAGTCATTCGAGCGACTATGAACATTGTAGTAAATACGCGCCTGCTGATGCCCGGCAGACTCGACGGAATCGGCTGGTTCACGCATGAAATATTCCGGCGATTGGCGGCCGATCATCCGGAGCATCGCTTTTACTTTCTCTTCGACCGGCCCTTTGCCGAAGAGTTTGTTTTCTCGCGAAACGTCGTGCCGCATGTTCTGCCGCTGCCGGCGCGGCATCCCTTTCTTTGGTATCTCTGGCACGAGATTCTGCTGCCGCCGGTACTGGCCAAAACCGAGGCCGACATCTTCATCGGAACCGACGGGCTCTGCAGCACCCGCAGCAAGGTCGCTTCGCTGGCCGTCATTCACGACTTAAACTTTTTTCATTATCCGGACGCTCTGCCCTTTTGGGTGCGGCATTACTACCAGCGTTACATCCCCTTGTATGCCCGGCGTGCCGCGCGGCTGGCGGCCGTCTCGGAATTTACCCGAAAAGACGTTGTCGACCGGATCGGCATCAGGCAGGAGAACATCGATCTTGTTTACAATGCGGCCCAGGAGGATTACACGCCCCTGTCGCCTGAAGAGCAAGCGCAAGTCAGGCGGGAGTTCACTGACGGCGCCGACTATTTTATGTTTGTCGGCACGATTCATCCGCGCAAAAATATCGCGAATTTACTGCGGGCTTTCGACGCGATGAAAGAATGCCGCGCTTCGCAATTTAAACTTGTCCTCGCCGGCGCATCGATGTGGCAGGACAGCGAAATCGAACAAACGCTTCAGTCGATGCGTCATCGCGAAGATGTCCGCTTTACCGGACGAATTCCGACCCAAACAATGCGCCGCCTGCTGGCATCGGCGCTGGCATTAACTTATGTTTCGAAGTTTGAAGGCTTCGGCATTCCGATCGTCGAGGCATTTGCCTGCGACACGCCCGTCATTACCTCGAACAGTTCGTCGATGCCGGAAGTGGCCGGTGACGCCGCCCTGCTTGTCGATCCGTTTTCCGTACAATCGATCACGGAAGCAATGCTGCACATTGCCAATGATGCTGCCCTTCGCAGCCGTCTTGTTGAAGCCGGACGAGAGCGACGCAGACTGTTTACCTGGGACAAATCGGCGCAGCAAATGTGGCGCGCAATCGACAGAACTTTGTCAAGTAAAACGGCATCGTCTCTCGCTTAGCTACTCCGGCAATTTCCGCAATTACACCGACCTTCTCGCTTAACGCAGCAGCGCTCAGAGCATCCTGCCCGCTACTAAAGGACTGCTCCGGTTAGTCTGGTGCCCGAGCTGCAGACTGAGTGTTGACCTAGCACTGGTCATAATAACTGCTAAGTGTTTGAACACATGTAGATTGAGTTCATGCAGAAAAACCAGCAACACACTTTGCTACTTCGACAACCATGGCTTCTCCTCGCAGCCAAAAATTCACTCCGGTCATTTTTATGCGAGGAATTTCCAGCTAATTGAATCTATGCGATTAACAATCGGCCGACAAACGTACTATCCTCTTTAGACTGCCCGAACTGCACATTAACGTACCCCCTACATCCATAGCTGCATAAACAGTTTGTGCACAAAATCTGGTAGCTATCGCATGTGGGATTATTTTGTTCAACTGCTGACGCGGTCACCTGCGACCGGGTTCATGCAACTCATGTTTATATTGGCATTGATTCTGCGGATTGCAATTGTGTTAAGCTTTGGCAGCACGGAAACGTCGGTACAATTCGAACATGGAAGCATTGCGCGTAACATGGCGGCTGGCTATGGCTTTGCAATGCACTGGCCCTACGCCGCCAACGATCCCGAACGCAAGGCATTGCAAGAGCAGCCGCCGTCCTACGAAGGCGCCTTTGTTCCGCCCCTTGGCCCGGCCATCATTTTTGCGCTTATTCTCCTTGTTGGCGACGGGCCGGCCGCCGCTCTGTTGCTGATGCTGATTAATGCCCTCATAGCGTCGCTGCAGCCGATCATCATTTATCGGATGACGCTGCTGATGAGCACGTGGCGCGAAGCACGCATCGCCGCCCTCTTCAGTGCGCTCTTTTTGCCGACCGCGTATGCGGTTGCGACGTTTAGCGGATCGGCACTGTATCAGACGCTGGCTTTGACGATGCTTTATGCAATTTTCATCGTCATCCGACGCCCAACCTGGCGCTCATTTGCCTTGCTCGGATTCATTGCCGGCGCTCTTACACTCTTCCGCAGCGAGATTGTCGCTTTCGGCCTCGTAATGATTGGCCTCGCCTTCTGGCTGTCGCGGGCCGGCGGCAAACCGCAAAACCCGATCCTGCTCCTGACAGCAGCGCTTGTACCCTTTACCGTACTGACAGCACCCTGGCTACTGCGCAATCACCAACTCTTCGATGAGTGGATCGGAATGTCGAGTCATCCCTGGAATGAAGTCTGGCGCGGAACAAATGCTATGGCTACCGGCAGTTCATTTGGAGCCGACGGCGAGTCAATGTGGATAGGCCATGGCCCCTGGGAGCATCTTGCGGATCGGTTGGATTCTCTACCCTATAACCAAAGATTCGAGTTGGCAGCCGACAGTGTCATCCGAGACGAGGTATTCGCCTTCGTCCGAAGTGCACCATGGCATGCAAGCTTCCTGTTCTTCAAGAAGATCCTGATGTTGTGGACCTTTGATTACTATGCTCCACAAACGCGAAACCCCGTATTCCTCGCTTTCATGATCGTCCTGTTGTTATCATTTTATTGTGGATTCATCGTGTTTGGGATTCGCGCTTTTCGATCGCGCCGCTACAGTCACTTCGTCGTGTATTTGCTTTATTATGGAATGTACACGGCGCTCTTTGCTCTCACGCACGTTGAAATCCGGTATCAACTCTACATATTAAGTAGTTCCTTTCCAATAGCGGCCATCGGAATGCTAAAGTTCCTGTCATTGGTTAATATTCGAAGCAAACGGCAGCCCGATGGCGGATAGACGCTCTACAAAAGTGGGCGGCATTCAATCGATTCAAAATTAGGCAGTATTGTCGATTGAATACCAAGGCTCGCAAATCCCTTTCTTCGACCTCGGATGTTAAACGGCCATTATTCTTCAAGGAAAGAAAACCGATAGAGTGCCTGAGCTACACTTAGTAAAGCTTCAGGCCGCTTCATCAGTCAGATTGCGCGAATTAATCGGTCGATGTTACCGTGGCGGCCCAGCTTCATTTTCTTGCGTATGTTGCGGCGATGTGTTTCAATCGTCCGATATGACAGTAAAAGCGTATCGGCGCAGTCCTGCGGGTTTAAACCAACTTTTATCAGACTGCAGACTTTCACTTCGGCATTTGAAAGTCCGGGATACCTTCGCAGCAGTTCTTCCTGAAATGCAGGCGGCAACAAGGCCTGCCAGCTGGCCCTGCTTCGCAGATCACTCTCTGTGACCGGAATCGAGGAACCTGGAGGGCCGGCCGCGTTATTCTCGCCGGCGACGCTGTGGCCAGACTCAATCAGCAAGCGCTGAATCGCTTCCACATCATTATGTTCATCGCATTGACTGCTAGAAAGCCGTTCCTGCAGTCGCGCAATCAATGCATCTTTGCGAGCCAGGGCAACGACATTTTCGTGTAAAGCCATTCGATGGTGTTGAAGTTCGGTCTCAAGACTGCGAATCGTCTTGCGGTTGCGGCACTGCGTTAGCTCGTGTTGTTCGAGCAGTTTGCGATTCCATTCGAAAGCGGCGCTCCAAAATTGTTGCCTGTCGCTGCGTTGTTTAAGACATTGCAGCGCCGCTTTAGCGTGATACAACGCCTTCTGAGGTTGTTGCCCGACTTCAAGTACGCGACTCATCCGCTCGTGAACTATCTGTTCCTGGTGCAGTGCGCCCTGTTGTTGCGCCAGCGGCAGTGCTTCCTGCAAAGCGCTCAGAGCATCGTTATAATGTTCGCATTCCAGCTCCAGCCTGCTAAGTTTCTCAAGCGCCATCAGCAGAATGTTGTTTTTCTGTTCTTGCCGCGCCCATTGCAGTGCCTGATGGATATGACTGCGAGCGATCCCGCGTTTGCCGGTGCGGAGATACAGTTCGCCCAGGTTAACAAGAATATTACCGGTCTCCCCCGGATAGCCTGATTCACGATTGCTGGCGAGAGCCTTTTTAAACAGGATTGCTCCTCGATAATACTGCTTGCGTTCCAGATGGATAATGGCAAGGTTGGTCAAAGCCAGATAATGCATACCGAGACGACTATAGTATGGAATCGTTTTTCGGCAATATTCTTCGGCCTTGGCCAGATTACCGGCTTCCTTGTGAATTCCGCCCAGGGTATTGTACAATGTCGACATGAGGCGCGCGTGGTCTTTCTCGTCGGCAGGCGGATTCGTTTCCGCTAGTTCCAATGCGTTGAGAAGACTCCCAAGGCTTCGGTGTAGATCACCCTGTTTGATATAAATGATCGCGATGTTAACAAGAGCTGTGACACAATTGCCGGGTTGACGCAATGCCGTCCAGGAGCGCCGTACCCGCCGGTAGACTGCTTGTGCCTCCACGAATCGGCCCAGCCTCATGAAAAGCAGTCCCTGATCTTCCTGTACTATTGTCTCTCTCTTGCGATCACGCACCCTGTGGTACAATAACTGAGCCTCGCTCAGTGCTTGCAGTGCTGTCGCAAAATCCTTGCGATACTTGGCCAACTCCGCCCGCGCGACACAAAGTTCAGCATGTAAGTGCTTGTCGTGGATGTCTCCAGCGGCAGCCTGAATGCGCAGAAGATAATTCTCCGACAAAGCCGGATTCCATGCCATAAGGTCCTGGCACAGGGGCAGGGCTCGGTGCAATTGATCGGCCGAGTGACTTGAATTTCTGGCAAAAATCTCATCGAGAAGACTCCGCGCCATTTGAGCGCGAGATTCGATCTCTTCAGATGTCTGCCGCATCTTATGAATTGCCATTGTACCGAATAGTCGCTGCGACTCTGGCGCAGCGACTTGTCGTTTAGGGTTAACGCTCTTGACAGCAACCTTTCACACGAAAAAAGGTTTCAAAATGTAATACCAGGGGGAAGTACTCAGCGCTGACACAGCAGACGGTAATCGGCGGATCGCCATCGCCGGTGCTGGCAGCGCTGCTGGATCGCAATATGTACGGCCGGCTCTCTTTTTTTAACGTTGGATGAGCAATGGCTGCGTATCGCTGGAATTCGCTGCTGAACAACGCAGAAAATACAAACCGGCCGGCTGCTGCGCCACGCTAATTGTTGTTTCCGCCTGAGTGCTGTGCCAATCACCGACCCGCCTGCCGCCGGCCGTGAACAATTCGATCCGACCGCCTTTCTCTGATTGCAGGGTGAGCTTTACAATGTCCCTTGCCGGCTGTGGGCTAAGCTTTGTACTTCCTTGTTTTTCGGTGTTCTCAGCAAGGCCCGTAGAAGTACCGCCGGCCAAATAAACCGCAGCGCCGGCGTCTCTCGTTCCAATCCAGACATCATCATTATTGCTGATACTGACCGCGCTGATGCGATTCGATAAAAGAGCTGAGTTTTTCATCGTAAACAATCGCCAGACATCGTCTTCAATCTGCACCAACCCCTCCTCCGTTGCAATCCACACGCGGTTGGCCTTGTCAATAGCGATGTCATGCACGTTTGTAGTCGGCAACAACGTATTATCGGGCGTTAAGGCCGTGGATTCGTCATTTTCAAACATACAGAGTCCGGCGGGCGTGATGACGAAAATCCGGTCCTCCTTGTCGGCGATTACAAGACGGCAGTCGTTAGCAGGCATTTCGGAGTTGAGCGTGTCAAAATATGTCCACTCGTCATTTTTGAAACGCGCCAGTCCGCAGGTGCTGGTTCCGACCCAGACAACTCCGTGCTTATCGACAGCCACCGCCTTGTGGTATGAAGGTGTCTCTTTCGGAAGTCTTGGACGCTCCAATTGTGACCACGTAGAGCCGTCGAAAAAGGTGACACCGCCTAAGGTAGCTCTGCCGGTTTCGATGTCCACTCTCATACGCGACCCGACCCACAAGGTGCCGCTATTGTCGAAAGACAGAGAACTAATCCAATTGGACCGACTCGCGCCGCTGGCAGAATCATACCAGCTAAGCTCACCATGCTTAAGTTGCCCGACACCTCGCTTGTTGTGCCCGAACCAGAGATTTCCCTGTGGCCCCCGAGCGAAACGTCCTACGCCGCCGGGTTTGATGCTGTCCAGTATGGCAAACCATTCGAAGCCGTCATAACGTATGATGCCAGCTTGCCTCGGCATCGCGAAATACACATTGCCGGCTCCGTTGCTGCCGATGGTTGAAATGTTGTTGTCCGGAATGCCACTCGGTATCAGACTTTCCAGTTTCATCCAGGTTTTATCGGCATTGTATCGCATAATTCCTCCATAACAGCCGAACCAGATTCGTCCGTCTTTGTCGAAGGCGCTGGCGGCGACGCCTGTAAATGCAAAGTCGGAATTCATTGGGTGATAAGCCGTAAACTCGCCATCCGCATACTTGGCTATGCCTTGAAAAGCTGTACTTAGCCACACAGATCCATCGGGGGCGAAGTTAAAGTCTTTGACACCGTTGTTGCTTGCGAATATGAGCCAGGGTTTCATGAAGTCGATCTCGAACTGCTCCCAGGACAGACCATTAACACGAAGAGCCATGAAGTCACTACCTATCCATAGGTTGCCAGTTGGATCAACTTCAAGACAGTAAATGTGGGCTGCGGGCATTGCGGGCTGATTGACTCTCGTATGAACTGTCCACTCCTCGTCCTTTAGATAAGCGAGGCCACCGAATCGCTCAGCGCCCTGACCAAAGAGATGTCGATCATAAAGAGTACCAATCCACAGACCACCAATGCTGTCTGCCGCCAGACTCCTCACATTATTAAGCGGCAATGGTGAATTTTCTTCGGTATAGACCGTTGAATTCACACCGTCGGATCGAACGAGTCCGCCGGCGGTGGCCAGCCAGAAGCGGAAGGGATTATAGAGTTCAACGACATCGTACACTATGTTGGACGGCAGATCAATTTTGGCTGAATTGAAGAGAACCCACATGTTGTTAAGAGTATTAAAGCGGACGGCGCCTGCATCGGTCAGAATCCAGATGTTCCCATAATCTTTGATGATTACTTTATTGACTTTGTTTACCGGCATCGGCGAATTATTGGTGTTGTACCACGTTTTTTCACCTGTCGCGAGATCGTAATTGACGAGCCCCACGCTTGTACCCATCCATATCTGATCATCCTTGATATCGATCGATGTAATGAAGTCCGAGTTGAAAAAAGTCTGCCAGGATTCCGGTTGCTGGCCGATTGCCGAACTTGCCGCAATGACAAAGACAGCAAGTAAAAGTATGAGGATTTTCATGCCGCTGTTTTCCAGTTTTTGAAAATAAAAAGCAATGAGTTTATCCAAGAACTGTGCTGCCCCGATTGGGTGACAGGCATTTTCCCGTAAAAATCCCGCAGTGTTTCTGAAGGCGCAGTTAATACTGAACCGGCGCACAAAGCCTGACCGGATCTACCGCCCGGCGAATGTGATCTGCAAAAGTAAAAGCTTTCAATCATTGATATTCGAGTCAAGCGAAGATACTTAATTGGTGCATCCAAGACAGAAGTGTATTGTGATCCGACATCTTGTAATCTGCGCAAAAATTGTCGCATGTGAGAAGTGCAAAGATCAGCTCAAGTGACTGATTCCACTATCAAAAGCCAAAGGCAAAGAACCAACGGGTTCGCGTTACCCTTTTGTGACCTTTGATCTCTTCGTCTTTCGTTTTCTAACGACAGATATCAACTGACGAGACAATTGTCACCGGATTAAAAACGACAGTTTAAATGCAACAGAAAACCATTAAACAGAAAATATGTTAAAAGCCAGAGGCAAAGAGCCGACAGGTTCGCGTTACCTTTTTATGACCCTTTGCTTCCTCGCCTCTCTTTTTCGATTGACGGTTTAAACCCGGCCAGGCACTTCTCGCCGATCAATTGACGACAATTGGCCCCTGGAGAAATCTTCACCCCAGTTTGCAACAAAAGCCAGAGGCAAAGAACACACAGGTTCGCGATAACTTTTTGTGACCCTTTGCCTCCTCGCCTCTCTTTTTTCGATTGCCGGTTTTGACCTAGCCAGACTGTTCCTCCCATTTATGGGCGACAAATTAACGGCAGTAGAGTTTGTTAGTCCCGGTTTGAAACAAAGGCCAGAGGCAAAGAGCCGATAGGTTCGCGTTACCCTTTTGTGACCCTTTGCCTCCTCGCCTCTCTTTTTTCGATTGCCGGTTTTGACCTAGCCAGACTTTTAACGCCGGCTTATGGACGACAATTTGACGGTAGTAGAATTTGTTAGTCCCGGTTTGAAACAAAAGCCAGAGGCAAAGAGCCCACAGGTTCGCGTTACCTCTTTGTGACCCTTTGCCTCCTCGCCTCTCTTTTTCTATGCGTTTGATACCCTGAAAGGTATTCCGGATGCTTTGTGCCTGCGGGTGTTTACAGGGCCGGCGCTACGCGCAAAACGAAGGACGCGTCTGATTGGAGGACGCCGACAATTCGGGGCATCGGCGTATTTCGCGCACACGCGCTCCACGCCGTTCAGGAGCGAATGAAATTCCGCGGCGGCCCTGTTGGCAGTCCTGTTAATATCTTCAAAGGCATGGCTCAGATCACGACAAACGGCTAATAGTTCAGGCCAGGAGATTTGCCGGCGATGAGACTCCAGCTCGGCACGCAACAGCTCGAGACGGACGGCACAGGAATTCAGTTGCTCTGCATCAAGGACTAGTGCTTCCGTACATTCCCTGATTGAGGCGTTTCGAAGAATCATAAAAGCGCTCCGACTATCTTTGTTGCACACTTGTCGTGAAGTGCAGGATAGCTTTCTTGCATCGGAATATTCCTGTTATGCATTGCTCATCTTTGATAACTTTTGCAGCAGACATTCAACTTGGGACATTTCATTCATAGCTTATCTGCGACCTGACCCGCTGCTCCGACTTGCTTCGCCGGACTCCCGCCGGCTTTGTCAATCGAAATCAAGTGACTGCACCTGCCTCGACACTTAGCCCCTCCAAACCAATGATGCCGGCAGAGTAGCGTTTGTTGTCTGTTGTGATAAAGTGGAATGCTGCCATCCTTCCCGTCAGACGAGATTGAGAGTTCCATTTTGTGTAGCCGAGAAGTTAAACAGTTGAGTCGATTGCCGGGTCACTTGCTTGTAGTTTGCGAGACTATTTCCTGCGACCGGTTTGACCGGGATCGATTCTGGAAGCGTTGAGGCTGACCGGCTTGTTTCCAACACTGCCATAACGAACGCGACAAAGATACGCTCTGATTCAGGCGAAAATCAAGCCTTGGAGCCCGGATGGGGGCTTGTTCGAGTTAAACGGTAAGCTGCGACTATATAACAGGTCACTAAAACAGCATAAAGGGATTCCGATAGCGCAGGGGGCAAGCGATGTCTATAAAGCTGCAGGATCGCCTTTCGTCAGGCAGCGAGCAGCTTCCTTGTAACGCTCATCGATTCTACCGATAATGGCCAGGGCAATCGAAGCAATCAGAATTCCTTCGCGAAAGGCAAATTGATTGCCGAAGAGGGAGACGAAGAGAATGACGAAAAGGGTAATCGTCGCCCCGAGAACCATGCCTTTGTCAAAGGGATCGTCGGTGCGCCGGACGGTACGTATGCCGCGAAACAGATAAAAGTACAAGCCAGCGAAAAACAGCAGGAACAAGGGCAGGCCGATCTTGAATGCAATCGACAGATAGCCGTTATGGATAAAAGACGTCCTGTTGTGATAGTAGGAAACAGGATTGTAGAAATTAAACTCCTTGCCGAAGCCGTATCCCGTAAAGGGGGTCTGCGACAGCAGCTCAATCACTTCGAGCGACTCGCTTGTCCGCGACTGCAGGGATATCGACTCGGTCGGCGCGATAATCGACAATGCGCGATTTTCCAACACCTCGATTAACAGTTCGCCTTTTCCTTCGCCGACGAGCACCAGCACCGAGCTCAGACCGATGACAAATCCGCTGCTGACAAGGATCAGCATTTTTATGCGGCGGCGCTGATCGACAAACATGAAGATAAGGCCGAGACCGACAACACAGGCAACCCAGAAACTGCGCGAAAAGGTGGCGATTAAGACGCCGATAAAGAAAATCGAACAGCCGAGAAAAAACACATTGCCGACTGCCTTGCGAGAATACAACAAGATGATTGTGGTACAGACGGCGCTCGTAACAAAGATGATCTCTCGCAGTGATGATCGCGCCGATACAAGCTCGAAGGCATACGCAATATCCGTCGTTGCCCGGAGGTAGGTACGAAACGCCTCGGCGCCGAAATAGATGAACACGGCAAAAAGCAGCCAGAGAAACACTCTGACGTGGCGGTCTTCCTTCAGGTGCTCGCGCAGCGGAAAATAATACAGGATCAAGACCCACAGGAGCCATTCGCGGGCCCAGAGCATCATGTTGACGTCATGGGCCAGGGCTACGATTGCATTGAGACTCGATAGCACAAATGTTGTCAGCAGCAGCATATCGCCGCCATTGCGTATCAGGCGCTGTCGTTTAACACCGAGCTGCCAGGCAAACCACAGCAGCAAGCCGCCGAGAAAATAGCCTGCCAGGGCAATCTCCAGGATCGTCACGCTGCGCGAGCCGCCGCCCAGCCAGACGACCTGCGAAAGAACGATCGAATACAGCCATATCTGCGGATAGTGAACAAAGAACACCAACAGCGGCAGGACAAGGACCAGCAGGGCGCTGAGATACAGTATGCGCAGATTCATCAGGGCGCCGAATGACAGGGCCGTCATTCCCAATCCGAAGAGAACGGACACCCAGACCGGCATCGCGGCTCCGTCAGGCAGCCGGATGGCCGCGGTCGGCTGTAGTGATGAAGCTTGTGTCATGATAGTGAATACCCGTTTTCGATCGAGGCGATGCGTTTAAGAAAACAGAGACGAAAGTTTCAGCTTCCACACCAAAAACGCCGCCTCATAGATGATGTTCTTGCTCATCTTGGAAACGCCGCTGCGGCGGTCAACAAAAATGATCGGCACTTCTTTGATGCGGGCGCCCGCCTTCCAGGACTTGAAATTCATTTCAATCTGAAAAGCATAGCCATTGGATTTTATGTGCGAGAAGTCAATTTTTCGCAGCAGATCGGCTCTGAAACATTTGAATCCGCCCGTGGCGTCTCTGATAGGCATTCCCGTAATGATGCGCGTATAAAGGTTGGCGCAATACGAAAGAATCAGCCTGGACATCGGCCAGTTCACCACATTCACGCCGCTGATGTAGCGCGAGCCGATGACGAGATCGGATTGTTCTATTTCCTCGATAAATTTTAACAATTCCTTCGGGTCGTGCGAAAAATCGGCGTCCATCTCGAATACAAGGTCATAATCGCGTTCCAGCGCAAAGGAAAAGCCTTCGCAGTAGGCGGTGCCCAGGCCCATCTTGCCGGCGCGTTCGATGAGATTCAGGCGGGGCTCGCTGCGCATCATTTCGCGCACGATGGCGCCGGTGCCGTCCGGCGAGTTGTCATCGACTATCAACACTTCAAGGCGCGAATCCTGTTGCAGCACCGCTGCGACAATTTCGCGGATATTGTCTTTTTCATCGTAGGTCGGTATCACGATCAGTGCTTTCACGACTGCCTCACCCTAGGCTTGCCCATGCCCTTTCAACACGCGAAACACCGTGCGCACCAAAATCTCCAGATCGAGTTTGAAGGACATGTTCTCGATATAGAAAAAATCGTAACGCAGGCGGTCGCGAACATCGTCGAGCGTTTCATCATAGGTTATATATTTTACTTGGTGCCATCCCGTTATGCCGGGACGCACTTTCAATCGACGCGGATAATACGGTATCGCCTCGGTAAATTTTTCAACGTAATACGGCCGCTCCGGCCGTGGCCCCACCATACTCATTTGCCCCTTGAGCACATTGAAGAACTGTGGTATTTCATCGATATGCGTTTTGCGAATGAAGCGTCCTACACGGGAAACACGCGGATCGTTCACTGTGGCCCACTGCGGTCCATGCCGCTCCGCATCCACAAACATAGAGCGAAATTTGAAAAGCGTAAAATGCCGGCCGTCGCGTCCCACGCGTTCCTGAGCGAAAAAAACCGGCCCGGGCGTATCCAGCTTAATGATCAGGGCTACCACGATCCAGACGGGCAGGCCCAGCAGTAAAACGAGAAAACTGACCAGAATGTCAAGCAGCCGTTTGGCGACTTCCTCCCAGGGTTTCATCAGTCGCGGGCTGACTTCGATGAGAGGCGTGCCGTATATCTGCATCGTCCGCGCCTGACCGGAGAATATTTCGTAGAGGTCGGGAATGATCTTCACCGTCACATTTTTCGTGGCGCACAGAGCCGAAATGCCGAGCAGGTTTTCGTGATTGGGCTTGTCGATGGACACCAGGGCTTCCTGCGGCCGCACGCTGTCGAGCACCGTTCCCAGGTCATCAAAAACACCCAGCACGGGCAGCGAGGTACTGGCGGCGGCACCGGAGCCTTCCTGCCAGCGCAGGTACTCGTCCTTATCGCGCAGCAGCACTCCTACCGGCAGATAGCCCAATCCGGGCGCATTGTCGATCGAACGAATCAGCTGGCGAAGCTTATCGGCGCAGCCAATCAGAATCGCCGGTATCCGAATAAGCCCCCGTTCACGCAGCCGGCGCTGGACCGAACGCACCGCAAATCGTCCGCTGACGACCGCAAACGACACCATCAGCCAATAGAGAAAAATGATCAAACGCGAATTGCTGGCCTGCTGCCAATCATCGGACCAAAAGATTAACACCAAGAGCACACCGCAGCCGAGAAAGGTGACCTTGAAGACGCTGAACATTTCGTCGAAGGGCGATCGCACATACCAGTTTTTGTACAGTCCGAAAAACCAGAACAGCACAAGCCAGTAGATCGCCATCCCCAGCGCCGACAGGAACAGTAGAAAAGGATTGCTCGTGCTGGCCGCTGGCATGGATGTCTCGAACCAGCCGCTGTTAAACTTCAAGAAGCCGTAAACGACCACGCTGAAGACGATGGCGCAGAGGTCCGCCAGCGCCTGAAAAATATTGGGCGTAATGCTGAGCGGCGGCTTGCTGCGCAGTTTGACGTCCCCGGCCGGTAGTATTCGCGATTCCAGTGTCGGCATTGCCCTAAATCAGCTACCCCTGCGAGAAAAAATACGTTCAAAGAGAGATGCTGAAAAAGTGCGCAGCATCTCCAATTCAGGTTTGCGTACCGAGCGTGTAGCCAATACCAAAACTACAAATATAGGCATTGCCAGTGTAATGCCGATGAGGGTCGGGAAGCTCACGAGCAGAAGATAGGTCGCGGCCAGGGTCAACAAGACAAGGAGGGCGAAGTTAGTGAAGAGCTCGCGCCGCCAGGGCCTTTCCACATACTCGGCGATGGTTTGCAGCGATACTTGGGCCGCAACGATATTAGTCGCCATTTTAGCCAGTATAGCACCCATGGATTCGAATTGCGATGTCAGCGCGAGGTTTGCGATAACACTGACTATCAAGAGCGCGAGGGCGATCCGATTGTTGCGCTGCTGCCGGCCGAGCGTCACATTCACCATCATCACATAGGTGATAACAAAATTCGGCACCGAGATCCAGGGGAAGACGGCGAACTGCGCAAAGTCGCCGCTGTAGCGCCCTTCCGTCAGCAGCGTGATGACCCATGGCGTCGCCAGGGAAACGAGCAGGGACATCGCGACGGCCGCCAGGAGAAGTAGCTTGAGTCCGCGAAAAATATAGCGTTTGCACTTTTCCAGATCTTCCTGGTGAAAACGCGCGATGGCCGGAAATATCCCCGCCGCAAATGACGCCGACAAGATCACAAAAGGGATATACACTTTGGATGCTGCCGAATACACGCCATTTTCGGCGCGGCTGCTGAAAATCTCTATGAAATACATATCGGATTTATCGGAGATCTGCAGCAGAAGATTGGCGACAAATATCGGCGCGCATTCCTTGAATAAATCCCGGGCAATTGCCGCATCAAATCGCGAAAAGATGAGACGCCAGTCGCCGCTGGCGACAAACATGATTATGAAGCCGGGAACGACGGAAACGAAGGACCAGTACAAAATCCGCTCGGGATTGAGGTTTTCGGCATCCAGATGAATCAGAATGGTAAACAGCAGGGCGTCCAGCGCATGCGTCAGCGAGGGAAGGGTTAACGAGGTCCTGGCGCGGTGCCGGGACTCGAACACCACCCGCATAATCGCCGTCCGTCCCGAAAAAAAGTAGAAAACAAGCAGCCATTGCACGGCGGTAGCCGAGGCGGGCGCATAGAGTTCGGACCCGATGATGAAGCCGAGCGCTACGACGGCCCACAGCACAAATCTGATTTTGATAATCGTGCCGATGATTTCCGCCGCCTTGTCGGGCATTTTGATCAGGTTGCGGGTGGCCACCTGACTCATTCCCAGCTCCACCAGCAGGAGCATCGCCAGGTCGACGGTACGCTGGAGCAGAAAGAGGTCGCCATTCTGATCTTTTGGCAGGGTGGACAGGATATCCCGCTGGGCCAGAAGAAAAAGAACCGCCCCCAGGCCGTGTGCAATGAACACGATGCCCGTGCCGGTTAGCACTCTATGGCCGGCGTGCTGCGTATGCTTGGAATCGTTCAAATATTATACCACCTGATGCTGCCCGGCGCATGCCGCCGCTTTGCGGATAGTCACGATAAAATTGCTTGAAATGGTAGCAAAGATCATAGACGAAAGAGACAGGATCACAAATCAAGGGGAAGCGTTGTCGCAGCTCAAATTACGAATTTTTTGTCGCCGGCGAAATGCAGATGATGCCGTTTGGCAGCTTTGCGCCGCAGCAGCTGCGGCGGATGTTCAAGGCGCAGGACGATTGGCGTGACGCTGCGTGGAGGCATGGGCGGCACCGCCGCCATCCGAATAGCAAAAATCAGGCAGGTAATGACGGTCAGGCAAAGCCGGCGGATGTGGCGAATAATCATTCGCGCTGCTCCTCCGCAGGCTGCGCCTGCTGGCCGCCGGAACCAAACTGCTCGCGGATGGGCTTCACATGCCGGATAGCAATGAGAATGCCGATGACGGCAAAGAGAAATTTCAACTGCGAATGCTGTTCACAAGGTACAAACATAAGCGCATCGATGAAGCTGATCGGCGCGTTGAAAAGCAGGGCCGCTGCCCCGAGGACGCCAACGACATTGGCAACAAAAACATTTCGCCGGATAACGTAGTAGCCGGTGAGCCACATCAGACCGAAGAATACGAGCGGCAGCGGGTTCATCGCCAGAGCCGCACCGGCGGCGGTAGCAAGGCCGCGTCCGCCGTGCCCTCTGAGAAAGATGTTGTAATTATGACCGGTCACGGCAAAAAATGCGGCGACACCCGGCCCGAGAAAACTACCGGAGTCCAGAATGGTACCGACGTATACCGCCAGCGCGCCTTTGCCTGCATCCACCAGTCCCACCAGAAGGGACATCCAGACATTGCGCGTCAGATCAAAGATATTGCGCGCGCCGACATTGCCGGAGCCGTGACGCCGAATGTCGAGCCGCTGCATGCGCTGGAGCGCCAGATAGGCCGTTGGAAAGGCACCAATCAGGTAGCCCGCGCCCGCCGCGGCTATCGAGATCAAAATCTCGGTAATCGTCAAGCTTAGTCCCCCACTCCTTTGTTAATGCGCAGCAGCTTCATTTGCAGCAGCGAAAATACCAGAATTATGAAGAACACCACATAAGCCAACGCGGCTGCATATCCCATCATATCGCTTTTTTCAAATGCGTTGACGTAGACGTTGTAGATCAGTGTTGTCGTGGCGTTCAGTGGGCCGCCGCGCGTCATGACGTAAATTTCGATAAAGACCTGAAATGACTTAATGGTATTGATGACCAGCACAAAAAGCAAGGTCGGCCGCAGCAAGGGCAGCGTAATGCGGCACAACTGCTGCCAGGCATTCGCTCCGGCCAGCTCGGCGGATTCATACAGATCCCTGGGAATTGTCTGCAGCGCCGCCAGAAAAATGACCATGTAATAGCCGCTGGCGATCCAGACATCCATTGCCATTATCGCATACAGAGCGGTGCCGGGCTCCAGCAGCCAGCCGCGTTCAGGGAAAGGCAGACCGAGGAAAGCCAGCAGCGTATTGATGTAGCCGTCCCGGGCATAGAGATTGGTGAATATCAGGGACAAGACAACCAGTGACGTGACCGATGGCAGAAAAAAGGCGGAGCGGAAAAAATGCTGAAAGCGCTTCAGACGATTAACCGCGACAGCGAGAAGGAGCGCCAGCGCCGTGGTACAGGGGATCGTGCCTAGTGTAAACACGGCGGTATTGGCAAAGGCGGTCCAGAACAGGTCGTCCCGAAACAAGCGGACATAGTTTGCCAGGCCAATCCACTCGGATTCATTGCGAAGGGTGTGGTAGTCCGTAAAGCTCAGGTAGAGCGCATACAGAAGCGGGAAGAGCCAAAACACCAGAAAGGCCAGCAGCCAGGGCGAGAGCAGCAGTCCCGTCTGCGTCAGATCTTGCCGGCGGCGATTGCGCGCTTTCATTCGACCACCGTGCAGAATTCCTGCAAACGCCGATAGAGCAATTCCAGCGGCAAGCCGACTACATTGTAATAACAGCCTCGGATTTCCCTCACAAAGACCGCTCCGAAGTCGTCCTGTATTCCGTAGGCGCCGGCCTTGTCCAGAGGCGCACCGGTCGCAACATAAGCCTCGATCTCGGCGTCGAAGAGATGACGAAACTCAACCTGCGTGCGCTGAACGTCGACACTGTGACGAAGGTTGCGCGAGTCGACGATAGCAATGCCTGTATAAACATTGTGGCGGCAGGCGCTGAGGCGGCGCAGCATCGTCCTTGCTTCACGGGCATCACGCGGCTTATTGAGTATCTGCTGTTCGAGTACGACGATCGTATCGGCGCCGATGACAATCGCGGGGCTCTTGCTGTCCGCGGCTACCTGACGGGCCTTGCGGGTCGCCAGCGTACGCACATAGCGTTCCGGCGGTAGGGAATCCGAAACTTCGCTTTCATCCAGATCCGCGGGGCACACGCTGAAGCGCATTCGAATCTGTTCCAGCAATTGCCTGCGCCGCGGGGACGCCGACGCCAACACCACGGGCGCATTCAGTTGAAGAAGTTCATTCAGGTTGATCATGCAAATGGCTTTATTAGCTAAGGTCGACGCGGCAGGTCTATGAAAGTCAAAATACAAAATTTGCAGCACGCAGCCGCGCCGCTTCGTCGTAGCGCCTTCGCCGGCCTTCATCATTGTTCGGCACCCTCTTTTTGTCGTATCTTCGCGGCCATTAACTTCCAGCTAGCGCCGGCGCTTGACCCAGAACTGAATCGACATTCAATCAGAAGTACGACCGTGAACATTCTGCTAATACTACCCAGGATTCCCTTGCCGCTCAACGATGGCGGGGCCGTCGCGACCTACAACGGCCTCAAGCACCTGCATGCTGCGGGCCATCGGGTCACGGTGCTGGCCTTGAATCCGCTTAAACATCACCAGCCGCCGGCGTCGATGCAGGATGTCTGCACGACAATTCACAGTGTGCGAATCGATACGGACGTTAAAGCATCCCGGGCGCTCCTCCATCTCTTTGACGCAGTTCCCTATAAATACCGCCGTTTCTATTCGCCGGCTTTCGAAGCTTTGCTCGTGCAAATTCTTCAGAACGAGTCTTTCGATATCGTGCAGATCGAACATTCGCCGATGGTCGTTTACACGGATACGATCAGGCAGCACAGCGACTGTCCGATCGTGTTGCGGAATCATAATGTAGAATACATACTCGTGGAGCGGATGGCCGCTAACGCCGGATCCTTGCCCGCGCGATGGTATTTTCAGCATCTGGCCCGCGGAGCAAAGGGCTTCGAAGAGCGATATTATCAAAAGCTGGATGGCATTTTCGCCATGACCGAGATAGACTGCGAACGCATCCGGGGCCTGGGATTTCGAGGTCCGCTGGAAGCGATCCCCTTAGGCGTAAATCTTGAAATGTTTGTCGAACGGGAAGACATCACAAGCCAATCAGATACGCTGTTTTATTTCGGCGCATTCGACTGGCGTCCGAATTGCGAAGCGATTCATTGGTTTATGAAGGAAGTGTTTAACAAGCTGAAGCGGAGGCACCCGGAGTTGAAGCTGCATATCGGCGGTAAAAAACCTTCACCGGCGATACTGGCTTACGATAAGTTGGATGGTGTTGTCGTGCATCCCGATGTTCCCTCCGCGCCCGCATTCATGCAATCATACGATATCCTGATCGTTCCACTCTTGACAGGCGGCGGAATGCGGGTTAAGATCGTTGAAGCGATGGCGATGGCCAAGCCTATCATTTCAACACGTGTCGGAGCCGAAGGCATCCAGGCCAAGAATGGTGTCAATATCATGTTTGCCGAAACTGCGGAAGAGTTTATCGGGGCCATATCACGCCTGCTCGGCGATCGCGGTCTGAAAGACAATCTGGCTGCCAATGCGCGCACAACAGCCCGCTCGACTTACAACTGGCAAAGCATTACATCGGCTACAATCAACTTTTACGAACGGATTCGCGAAAAGCATCGCACAGCAGTCGGAAGTTAACAAAGTGAGACAACGGCCTGCCCTATGGAATGCGCACTCATTTTCCATATAGTTAATTAGGGCGGGCAGGCCGGTCTCACAATTTTGCGAACAATGCGATTGGGCATTATTCGACTGCAACACTCGTTAATTGAAAGCTGGAGGCGTGGCCGGCCGTGAATCATCATAATATATTTCGGCAGCAATCCACGACCGACCACCCTCACAGCACTTTCGCACCGTTCAGTTAACAATTTTCCGTTGATACAAATTGCGGAATGCAGCGCAGAGAGGATAAAGATCAGCACGGCTCCGACATCACTGCACGGACCGATCGCCACAATCGCTACATTAGTTTAATTGATCAATACAGGCCCAATTATTCCGACATTAACAATTTGACGGCGCCTTCCCTGCCGTGCGAGCAAAAAGCCGATTTGGCTTCAGCAATACGCACATGCGGCGCAGCCACTTCCGTAGTGCAGCACATTTCAATCCGGTGTTAAGTCCGTTTGCCCTTTCACCCGCATACTGTTCTAAACGATGGAATCCAAACCATGTGAGGGTATGCACATTGCCGATTGCGGGCGATGTTATCCAGTAGTTATGTACACTTAAATGCAAACGTTGTAAAAGTAGTCTGTCGGAACCTCTGAAAGAAAAAAGTGATTCGTTAATTCGCTTAAGAGGTAGTATTGTGTCAGAGGCCTGATGGGAGGATGTTAATCGATTTCTAATTCGGCGGACAACTTAAAAAATTCGATTTCGCGATGCAAGCCTTTTTACAGGGAAAAATTATTCCCTTGTTGTCGGGAGCTGCATCGCAATGTATGTGGGCGGAACAGCTATGCGCTCATCTGCCGCGCGTAACTTCTTATCTGCTCCACAAAGGCTTCGATACCGGTTGAGTGGTTGACGGATTGAAAGGTATCCATGCCGATCTCGGATAAAAAGTCCGGCGGCGTGTTCAGGATGTCGCCGGCTGTTTGCCGGGAATACACCCGCAGCAGCAAGGCAATGAGGCCGCGCATCTGGAGTGAATCGCTATTGGCGTGGATAGTGATGCGATCGCCATCGAGCGCGGCTCTGTGCCAGATCACAGTCTGGCAGCTCATCAGCGTATGTTCGGTGGTTTTAAGGTCCTCCGGAAAAGGCGGAAGAGAGCGGCCCATTTTGATGATATGACGGTATTTGTCTTCCCAGGTGTCGAGTGCCGCAAATTCTTTGATAATTTCGCCCTGAATTTCCCTGCAGCCCATAGCCTTTCACACGTGTAATGAATAAGAAACCGAATTGTCAGCGATCCGCTGCGAATCGACAAAATTACGAAAAAAAGATTGATTTCGGTACAACTGCCCGAGGAAAAACGGCCTGCTAAAACTCGCCGAAACGCAGTGCCAGCCTAGCCTGGTGACTGCTGCTGCCGTCAAGGTTGCTTAACTGATACAGGGCCTGAATGTTAAATCCGCGCAGCAACTCGACCCCGGCGGCCAGAGAAAGTGTAAACTGCCGCTCGACAT
The DNA here is from genome assembly GCA_028284775.1 of Candidatus Kapaibacterium sp. Classification (GTDB taxonomy): domain Bacteria; phylum Bacteroidota; class Ignavibacteria; order Kapaibacteriales; family UBA7675; genus JANQRB01. The sequence goes on from JANQRB010000174.1 coordinate 38,010, forward strand.
CGCCGTCGAGAAAGGGCGCTATCTCACTATCTTCGGAGCGGCGCGCCATCAGAATGTCGCCCCCGACATTCTTAAGAAGAACGGGGCCCTCGCTTGATTCCCCGTAGATATTGCGACCGTGCCGTCGGTAGCCCGCCGAAAGCTGTAAAGGATAGCGATTGCCCCACCAGTACTGCAGCCGCGCGCGCAGCTCGTCGGCATTGGGCGGCAGGTTACCCGCCAGCGCCAGACCGTCGTTAGTGAAAGAGTTCTGCACGTTAAAATGGCTGTAGGTATAGGGGTTGACCCGCGAGTATTCCAGGGTCAGATCCAATGGCAGTTGCGGCGCCATCATCATACCGATTGTAAAAGCGCTCTTGTTGCCCGAAAAGTCGTCGCCGATGCGCGAGAACTGGATGTCATCGAGAAAAAAGCTGCCCCGCAGCTCCAGGCCGTCAAGGGGACGCAGTGTGGCATCCAGCCCCAGGGCGCTATTGTCGCGATCGCGCAGCGAATGTTCGATCGATTTGAAAAAACTCAAGGGGTTGAGGTACGCCAGGTCGATGTTGCGGTCGCCGTAAACTACCGATTCGACCAGCCCCACCTGGAAGCTGCGCGCGCGGTAGTCGAAGCGGTGATAGGCCATATACTTGGCGGGTATCAGCGCTTCGGGACCAGATTGAAAGTTCGTGACGGGCAGCGCGAGCAGCGACAGATGGGAAAAGCGATATTCAAAGCTGTCGAACTGCGCCCCCAGGCTAATCGCATCAGAGGGCGCGGCGTTGTTGGAAAGAAAAATATTCGAGAAATATGCGGCGCCGGAAAGACGCTTCTGGCGGCCCAGACTGGCAAAGAACCACTCGTGCTCCACCCGGATATGCGAGTCCGTGAAGTCGAAGTCGCTCTCGAGTTCGCCGAATTTTACATTGCGGCGCAATAAAGGATCTTCAAGGGCGAGTTCCCTGTCGCCGGTCAGCACCGCGCCGTTACTTACCTGCAGGTAGTAACCAAGGGTATTGCTCAGGCTGCCGTGCAGCCGCAGTCCGAATTGCCCGAGGCCCACATTGCGCGAACTGTCGGCACCTTGCTGCAAACGGAGTTCCAGCGAGGCAAGCGGTTCCAGGCGCAGCGCGGCGTTGGAGTCCGTATAGTGATAGACGAATTTCTCGCCGGAGCCAAACAGGGGGCCGAAGAAGAGTTGCGTGGAGTCGCTGTCGCTGGCAAACATGACGGCACGCGGCGCTTCCCGCAGACCGAACTCGCGTTCGAAAGCGCTCAGCAAACTTTCTTCAGCATTGTCAAGCGCCGCTTCCTTTTCGCGCAGCAAGGCCAGAGCGCCGACAATACGAGCACGAGCCAGCGGCAGCTCCGCCATGGCAAAATTCTCCAGCAGTCCGCGAGTCTGCGCACGTTCGAGAAACATATAGACCGGGTGAGCGATATGCACATTCTCGATCTGAGCGCTCGCGATCTTGCCGAAAAGTATCAGCGAAACGACAAATAATGCGGTCTTGGGCATTAGCGAAAAAAGTTGACGATTGTGGATATCAGGAACACGGCCGATGATGCGATGCTGACATACAGGCCATACTTCTGCTCTTCGATGCCCGGCGGAAATTCGGGCTCGCGCGGGACATAAATCTGATCGCCGGACTCCACGACAATCTGCTGTTCGCCCTCCAGCCACACCCGTGTCCGCCCTTTGATCAAAGAGGCGCGATCGATTTCAGCACCGACGCTGGGTCCTCCGACCCGTTCGATGTACCAGGAGAGCGTTTTGCCCGGCACATACTCCACATAGCCCGGCTGCATCACATGACCGAAGACAAAGACATTATGAGGATTCCCCGGCACGGTAATGACATCGCCGTCCTGCAGGGGCACATTGTCCCGGGAAGAATTGCTGTCGAATGCCGCGACGAAGTCGCAGGACACGACCGGACGACGATTGAGCATGTGCACATTATAACGCGCCGTATCACCCAGTCCGAGCGGACTATACTGGTACATGCGGCGCAAAGCGCTAAGACGGTCTTCTTCGGCCTGGGCCAGCAGATCACGCCGCTGGATATAAGCCAGCGGCAAGTAGGCATCTTCCGTGAATCCCCCCGCTTGGTCGATGATTTCACGCAGGCGCGTCACGCCAGGCTGTACAATATAGGTGCCGGGTCGCAAGACCTCGCCCGAGACGGCAACCGTGGATATCCCGGCCGCGGCGCTGCTCTTTTCTTCAACGATGATCTTGCCGCCCGGAGTCACTTCCAAATCACCGCTGCCCGCAAGGACAGCCGCCACATCGATCTTTTGTTTCCTGCCGGCCTCGCCGTCGAAATAATAGACGGCCGTGGAGTCGGCGCTCTCGGTCAGACCATAGCTTGCTTTAAGCAAAAACGACAGCCGATCGCCTTCACGGAAGGGCAAGACGGTGGGACGGCGAACGGCGCCGGCGATCGAAATGGTCGGAGCATTCACAATCTCGAAGGGAACGAAAATTTCATCGCCTTCCCGCAGAGTAGGGTCGGCGGGCGCATCGTCATTAATTCTCGCACGGAGTTCGTCGGCAATCACCGATTCACCGTTCTTGCGAAACACCATCGTAAAACGCGAGGCATAACTACCGACATACTGAGCGCCCTGGCCTGCCGATCGTTCTTTCCGAAGCTGCGCGTCCGTCGGGCGCGCCTGCCGTTCGGTGGCAATATCCGTACTAATGCTGGGAGAATTGAGTTGGTTGGCGAGTTTGACCGCCGTCGAAGCTTTGATGCTCGCCGGCAGGATATACATTCGCGGAAAGGCCACGTTGCCGCCGATATTAACATAAATCATCCGGGCCTGCACCAACGTCAGCGATACGCCCCAATTGGCATTACGCTGCTTATAGACCTCGGTAATGGCATTCCGCGCCTCGGCCAGCGTCAGCCCGCGTACGCTCACATTGCCGATTCGCGGCAGGAGCACCGCGCTCTCCGGCGATACGATCAATGGATACTCACCCGACATTGCACCGACGAGCTGCAGCATCATTATATCGCCGGGGCCGACATAATAACTTTCAGGGTCGACGACATTGTCGATCGCAAAATTAAACTCTCCCTGATTCATGAAGTTCGAAATTGCTGATCCCCCCCCTTGCAGATCGAACAGGGGGTTGGATTCATCGGACAACAGTCCGTCGTTCTGCGCTCTGAGGGGTAGGCCTGTCGCAGCGCCCGCAAGCGCGCCAACCAGGATCAGACGCAGGATCAATTTCTGAAATAGTGATTGCACAAATCTCGTTTGCATGAACTCGGTAACATTAGTTTTTGTGTTTTCCAAGGCATTGGTCAAGGATAATCTCGGCAATTCGCTCTCCCGCCTTACCGTCCCACAAGGGCGGCAGGCTGCCTTCCGGCCTGGCTTCGTGCAGCATGGCATGCAGGGCCCGCCTCAATGCTTCGGCCTGCGGCGGCACAAGGCGGTTGGTACCGAGAGTAAGCGTCACGGGACGCTCGGTGCTGGTTCGCATTGTAATGCAGGGCACGCCCAGGACCGTTGTTTCTTCCTGGATGCCGCCCGAGTCCGTCAAAACAAAATCGGCTTCGCGCATCAGCGCCAGAAAGCGCACGGGGCTCTGCGGCTCCAGGGCAAGAATCGCGGGGTTGTCACTCAGATAGCGCTGCAGACCAAAGCCTTCGATACTGGCGCGCGTTCGCGGATGGAGCGGCAAAACGAGCTTGCGATGCCCGGCCAGTTCCGTCAGCACCTCCAGCAAAGCCTTAAGCTGGGCTTTGTCGTCGACGTTACTGGGCCGATGGAGGGTAATAAGCGCGTATTGCTGCGGCTCAAGTCCCAGGCTCGACCGAACATCCGATCGGCGGGCGGCGGGCAGGGCAAAATGCAGCGAATCGATCATAGTGTTGCCTACGAAAAAGATTCGTTCGCGCACCCAGCCTTCGCCGAGCAGATTGTCCAGGCCGCTTTGCTCCGTCACGAAAGCATAATTGCAGATCGCATCCGTCGCGACGCGATTGACCTCTTCGGGCATTGCCCGGTCGTAGCTGCGCAGCCCCGCTTCCACATGCGCCACCGGAATTCCCATCTTGACCGCGGTCAGAGCGCAGGCAATGGTGGAATTGACATCCCCGACCACCAGAACAAGATCGGGCTTTTGTTCAAGCAGCACGCTCTCGAAACTTTGCATAACACGGGCGGTTACCTGGGCATGGGATCCCGATCCTACTCCCAGATACACTGCCGGCTCAGGCAGCTGGAGTTCCTGGAAAAAGACGTCGGACATATTGTAATCGTAATGCTGGCCGGTATGAACGATTTTGTGCTGAACCGCCGCGGCGTGTTTTGCAAATGCGCGGTGAATAGGAGCTACTTTCATAAAATTTGGTCGGGCGCCCACCACCGACAGAATACTCTTCATCGGCCGTCCCCGAGCAGCACGACATTGTCGCTCTCCGCGGCGACTTCCTTACAGGCGTTGCGGGTATCGATCACCATCTTGCTGTGCGCAACGATCATTTCGTAATCAAATACCGTATGGTCGGTTGTGATTACCACGACGTTGAACTGACGGAGCACATCGGGCGTCAGCTTCGGGATAGACGTCATTTCGCGTCCCTCCAGTTCCATGGCGGGCACGAAGGGATCGTGATACTCCAGGTTCACCACGCCGTCGGCCAGCAGCAGATCCATTACTTTAAGCGCGGGCGAATGCCGCAGATCGTCGACATCGCGTTTGAAAGCCACGCCCAGCAGCAAAATGCGCGCATCGGCCATCGTCACCGGCTGGCGGGCAATTGCGCGAGTAATCATATCGCGCACATAGAAGGGCATCGACTCGTTGACTTCAGCCGCCAGCGTAATGAAATTGGTGACGAAATCGTGTTCGCGCGCTGCCCACGAAAGATAATAGGGGTCGATCAGGATGCAGTGGCCGCCGATTCCCGGCCCCGGATAAAAGGGCATAAAGCCGAAAGGCTTGGTGCTCGCCGCCTGGATGACTTCCCAGACGTTGATGCCGCCCATGCGGTCGCAGAGCCGCGCCAGCTCGTTGACAAGCGCAATATTGACGCTGCGAAATATGTTCTCCAGCAGTTTAGACATTTCGGCAGCTTTCGGCCCCGAGACCGACATTATCTGATCGATGATAAGCCGGTTGACGGCACAGGCCAGCTCGGTGCAATTCGGCGTCAGGCCGCCAACGACGATCGGCGTATTGCCCGTGTGAAATTTCTGATTGCCGGGATCGATCCGCTCGGGTGAGAATGCCAGGTAAAAGTCCTGACCGGCCTTCAGTCCGCTGTTTTCCAGGATCGGCTGCACGTGGCCTTCAGTCGTATTCGGGAAGGTGGTGCTTTTGAGAATGACAATCTGCCCCGGTTTGAGATGCTCGGCAATTTTCGCCGAGGCATTGACGATATACCGAATATCGGGATCTTTATTTTCCGTGAAGGGCGTCGGAACACAGATAAAAAGGGCATCGCAGTCTGCGCAGGCAGCGTAGTCGCTGGTGGCGCTCAGGGTACCATCGGCGACGAGTTCGCGGACATGCGCGTCGTCGATATCGCGAATGTAATTGCGGCCCTCCTGGATCTGCCGGACTTTGTCTTCGTCAATTTCGATTCCGATGGCGCGAATCCCCTGACGGGCGAACTCCACGGCAAGCGGCAGGCCGACATAGCCAAGTCCGATTATTCCAATGACGATCCGGCGTTCACGGATGCGCTCTTCCAGCTCCGCCCTTGCTTCCTTCGCTCTTGTATCTTTGTCAGGTATCATCGTTCAGTTCAATCGCTTCTGATATTGAGTAGCGTAGTAATTTCTGTACGCGCCGGAGCGAACACTTGCGGCCCAGGAGGGATTCTGCCGATACCAGCCGACAATATCCGCCAGCGCCTTCCCGAATGAAGATTGCGGCTCCCAGCCGAGCTCCCGCTTGATTTTGCCGGCGTCCACGGCATAGCGCTGATCGTGCCCGGGACGATCCGTCACGAATCGAATCAGAGATTCCGGCTTGCCCAGCAACGCCAGAATCGCCTTGACGGTGTCGATGTTGCTCATCTCGCAGCTTGCGCCGATGTTATACACCTCAGCACTACGTCCGCGTTCAAATACCTGCCGGATGGCCCGGCAGTGATCATCGACGTGAATCCAGTCGCGCACATTCGTGCCATCGCCGTAGACCGGCAGCGGCTGGTCTTCCAGGGCGTTTAAGATCATTAATGGAATCAGTTTTTCCGGGAACTGGTAGGGACCGAAATTATTTGAGCAGCGCGTGATAACGACGTCCAGGTCGTGGGTCTGGGCGTAGGCAAAGATCATGACATCCGCCGCTGCCTTCGAGGCTGCATAGGGGGAATTGGGTTTCAGCGGCGATGATTCACTGAATCGGCCTTCGGCGCCCAGCGACCCGTATACTTCGTCGGTTGAAATCTGCAGATAGCGCCGGACTCCATGACGACGGACGGCCTCGAGCAGAGAGACCGTGCCGCTGATGTTGCTGTGCACAAAGGGACCGGCATCGAGAATGGAACGGTCCACATGAGTTTCGGCGGCAAAATTGATAATACCGCTTAGCTCCTGCGTCCCCAGGATGTAATCCAGTAATTCGGCATTGCAAATGTCGCCGCGTACAAACTGATAACGGCCGTTGTCTTCCACATCCCGCAAGCTTTCCAGATTGCCGGCATAGGTCAGCGCATCGAGGTTGATCACGCGATAATCGCTCTCGCGCAGCAGCATGCGAATGAAATTGCAACCGATAAAGCCTGCTCCACCCGTTACGAGAAGCGTCTCAGCCATACCTGCCTTATGAATAAAAGAGTGAGGATTCCGATTGCCCGCAACGGCAAACTTGCAATTTACCGAATGCGACGCGCTTTACAAAAGCCTGTCCGATAGCTCATGCTATACAGTCCTACTGTGTCAGGGTACAGAAGCCTGGCACTGTGCGCCCGAATCGAGGTACTTTTAATGCGGAGAGAAGTCACAAAGCAAAATTGAGTGAAAAGCGATGCAGCTCACCGGCTTGACCGTAAGAACTGACGCCATAGTCAAAATAGAAATCATCGACGATGACCCCGAGGCCGCCGGAAAAACCGGCCAGTTTTTTCTGGGTGTCCGGGCTGAGGTCCGAACGTCGTTTGTTGTCATAGCCAAGGCGCAGCTGCAATGCTTTTGACAAATACAATTCGCCGCCGATCGCAAAGCTCTGCAGTTTGTCGCCGATATCATCGCTTTCATCGGCCAGACGATGAAATGATACATTAAGCAAAAGCGGTAGACCCCGCAGTCTGTGATTCGCGCCCAGGCGCAGGTCCACCGGTAAATCTTCCGAGACGCCGCTGAGATTCGATATTTGCGTGCCGACATGCAAAACGGCCAGGCCGACGCTGAATCGCTTTTCAGGATTGGTATACAACAAGCCGGCGTCAACGGCGACAGCCTGTGAGCTTTCTTCGTCCAGCGCGTTGGCGACAAACTTCAGCGTCACGCCATAGTGAAAATTGGAATCCAGGTCATTAGCGTAGGTTCCCGCAAAGGCCAGGTCGAAAGCACCGAAGTCGCCGGTAACATTGCCGTTACGGTCGGCGCGATCAAAACTGCCGTAGTTGACATAGTTGGCACTCACGGCAAAGCTGCCTTCGTCGCCGATACCCTCGAGCGTATTGTTGTAGCTCAGCATGCCCGAATTGATGTCCAGCACATGCTTCAGAAACGTGACGCCCATAGTGCCTTCCGCTACCGTTCGGGCACTGGCGGGGTTGTAAAAGACACCGCCGGGATCGCCTGTCACCGAGACGAAGGCACCGGAAAGGGCAGCGGCCCTGGCGCCGGCGTCATTACGCAAAAAAGAATAGAGATTGCGGGTCTGTGCTTCGACCTGCACTGCGCCGCAGCTGAAGATGGCCAGGACTAAGATCAGGAGGTTTGTCAGGTTTTTCATAGCGGTCAAATTAGCGACAGAGCAAAAAACGAGAAAAGGTCAAAAAACGGTATGATTACGCTCGGGATTGCGGAGTGCGGCCGCTACAGCGTCAACAAAAATTGCCGGCGGACGGGCGGGACGAAGGCTGCCGGCATGCACAAAGGTGTGCAGCGTATGCCCCTCGGCAATCTCCGTCGTGTCGCGACGGACGCAATAGTCGATCCGCAGCCGCGCGGAACGGCTGTCGGGTTCGTAACTCGTTTCCAGCGCCAGTAGATCATCGTACGTAGCAGGCGCTTTGTAACGCACAAACGATTCAAGCAGCGGCAGCATAAAGCCCGCCTGCTCGATACGCGCATAGGCGACGCCGCAGGCACGGAGCAGCTCCGTACGTCCGACCGCGAAATAGGTCAGATAATGAGCATTCCACACGATTCCCATCTTGTCCGTTTCGGCATAGCGAACACGAATGGGGGTGGTATGTATCAGACGAGTGCTACTCACGCTCAACCTTCATTATTGGAAGCGGCTTCGGCGCCTGTCAGGAAAATTCATTGCGCTCAATAATGGCGAACAGATCCAGCAAACGCTCGAGATCGTCGGTGCTGTAATACTCGATTTCGATCGCACCGCCTTCCGACTTGACTTTGACACGCACCTGCGTGCCGAAAAGCTGACGCAGCTGCGATTCGATTTCACGCAGGGTATTGGACAGCTCGGGATTCGTTGCGGCACGGGCGTTGTCGGCCTGCTTGCTTTTCGGCTTCGGGGCGCGTTTGCCGCTGCTGCCGTCGAGCGCCGAATCAACGGGACGGCCGGACTCAACCAGTTTAACGAGCTCTTCGGTTTTGCGAACATTGAGCTCGTCCTTGATGATCCGCTGCGAAATCGCTTCCTGCGCGGCAAGGTCCGCAATACCGATCATCGCCCGCGCGTGCCCCATCGACAGCTTGCCATCGCGCAAGAGATTAAGGATCGGTGCGCCGAGCTTCAGGAGACGCAGAAAGTTGGTGACCGTAGAACGATCCTTACCGACCTTTTGCGCGACTTCTTCCTGCGTCAACTGGCATTCGCTGATCAGGCGTTGATAGCCGCGAGCCACCTCCACCGGATTCAGATGTTCGCGCTGTACATTTTCGATCAGCGCCAGCTCCAGCATTTCAGCGTCGGTATCGACGTTGATGATATAGGCCGGGATACTGGTGAAGCCATTGGCTTTACAGGCCCGAAAGCGACGCTCGCCCGCTATGATTTCGTAGCCCTCCTCCACCCGCCGAACCGTAATCGGCTGGATAACGCCTTTTTCCTTGATGGAATTCTTCAGTTCTTCCAGTGCTTCGGCATCGAAGTCTTCGCGGGGCTGTAAACGGTTGGGGCTGATATTCTCGATATCGATCAGGGCCGTAATGCCCACTGAGGCACCGTCATCGGGCGCCAGAGCATCCAGGCCGCCGGCCGCCTTGTCGAGCACCTCCGAGGGCAACAGGGCATCCAGACCCTTGCCGAGACCGATTGCCGATTTGCTTTTCGCCATACCTGCATCACCTGCGATTAGAGTGGCTTGTGTTTCTGTTCGAAAGGCCTAGGGAACGACTTTGCCGTTCTGTGCTTCAGCGCTGTGCGCGCGCTCCAGGATTTCTTTTGCCAATTCGAGATAGTTTTTGGCCCCGTTGGAAAGTGCGTCGTACAAAATGACGGGTTTGCCATGACTGGGAGCTTCGGACAGACGAACATTACGGGAAATAATGGTTTTGCAGACTCTGTCGCCCAGGTGCCGCCGCACCTCTTCCACAACCTGATTACTCAGCCGCAGCCGGCTATCATACATCGTCAGCAAAATTCCCTCAATATCGAGCTGCGGGTTGAGATGTTTGCGCACCAGCGAAATCGTATTCAACAACTGACCGAGTCCTTCCAGCGCATAATATTCGCATTGGACCGGAACAAGTATCGAGTCGGCGGCGGTCAGTGCGTTGATGGTGAGCAGCCCCAGCGACGGCGGGCAATCGATGATGACGTAGTCATATTTTTGACGAATTTCCGTCAGCGAGCCCGACAATATTTTTTCGCGATTCTGCATATCGACGATTTCGATTTCGGCGCCAACCAGGTTGATATGCGAAGGGATGAGCTCCAGATAAGGCATGGAGCTTTTCACCACGGTTTCCTCGATCGCTACGTTGCCCACCAGGACTTCATAGATCGTTTTGTCGAGATTGCGCGGATCGACGCCAAGACCATTGCTTGCATTGGCCTGCGGATCGATATCGAGCAGCAACGTCGTCTGCTCGGCGGCGGCGAGCGAAGCAGCGAGATTCACAGCGCTGGTGGTTTTACCGACTCCGCCTTTCTGATTTGCGACTGCGATGACTTTAGCCATGAATCTTCCGAAGGGTAAAGATGTTTGTTGCCGGCGCCAAGCTCCGGATTACTGCAAGGACCCGTTCTGCAGCATGTAAAAAAAGAAGGCCGTTAAAACAAGTGAATGACGAATCTCGCCGCGCTTGATCAAATCGTCAACCTGCGCCATGGGTACCGCAAGCACCTCGATCTCTTCATGCTCGTCAAAACGCTGAGCGCCGACCGGCATACAATCCCGCCAGAGGTAGGCATAGCAGGTGTTGTTAAGAAAGGCCGGGTTCGGCAGATGGCTACCAAGCAGAATCGCATCCTGCCCGGAGGCATAGCCCGTTTCCTCCCGACATTCGCGTTGCGCCGCGATCGCCGGGTCTTCCCCTTCATTGACCAGACCACCTGGGATCTCAAGTGTGATCGAGTCGCTGCCATGACGATACTGCCTGATCAGCAATACCTCTCCCGCTCGCGTTATTGGAATGATATTGACCCAGGCAGGCGAATTGATGACGGCAAATTCGCTCTCATCGCCACGAATCGGATGGCGACGCTGAACAGCATCAAGCGTAAAAATCTTACAGTCCTGCCTGCGCATGCGCGCAAGTGTTTCCCATTCTGAAATCATAGCATTCCAAATACTGAAGCTGCACAATTTACGCTATTTCGCTGCGCCAAACAAAAGAGAAAGCCCGCCCGTGGAACATAGCTCGCACAGCCCCGCGGCCCCGTTTCTTTCTTATTGCCACTAAGTCATTTTTTTCTTAGTATCGTCTCCTGGGCCAACGTCAATCCATTTAGTGAATCCCCCCGGAATTGACCTGAATCGGAGATTTATGAGAATCTTGCTCCTATTTTGTCTGTCGATATTCTGTGTCGGCTCCCTTCACGCACAGCCCCTGCAGAATCCATTCCCCTTCGCTCTTCCCGGGCTGGATTCGGAGGCAACCGGTCACCTGGGCTTCGACAGAACCCTTGAGCCCGCCGATGACCGCATTCGGGTGCGTGATGGTCATTTCGTGAACAGCGCAGACGAACGCCAGCGATTTTTCGGGACTTCACTTTTCTATTCCGCCATCTTCCCCGACAGCGTGGATGCCGTCCGAATGGCCGAAACTTTGCATTCCCTTGGCTTCAACGCCGTTCGATTTGTCGGCTTCGACTTTTCCTACTGGAATGACGCCAGCCTTTTTCGGCCGATCCAGGAGTCGGCGCGGACGGAACTCGACGAAGAGCAGATGCGGCGATTCGACTGGCTGGTGTACCAGCTGAAACAACACGGCATTTATATTCACATGCCTCTACACAATTTCCGTACGGCGCGGCCGGAGGACAATATCCGCAACTGGGATACCATCCCCTGGCAGTTACGGGCCGTCACCTTTTTCGATCCCGACATCCAAGCCGCCGAACGACGTTTTATCAGGATGTTCCTGGAACACAGAAATCCCTATACCGGCACGGCATACAAGGATGAAACCGCCCTGGCCTGGCTGGACATTGCAGAAGATAAGTCACTCTTCGATATCTGGCGGAACTTCGGCTTTGCGCCCAATTCCTTCAATGGCTTTTCCTACTATCATTCGCAATTGCTGCATGATCAATGGAATGCCTATCTACGTGACAAATATGAGACAAACGCAGCCCTGCGCAGCGCCTGGTCTAAAAATGCCGACGTTCCAGGCAACCTGATTGCCAGCCCGGGCTTCGAGGACGAATTCAGCGCCGACTGGACTCTGATTGCCGGCGAACAAACCGAAGTTCGCGCCGATCCCTTTTCGACCGATCGACAGGAGGGCGAATTTGCAATGCGCGTCCGTATCAATCAGGGCGGCGCCGGCCTCGGCGACATTCAATTGCGCAACAGCTCGATTCCGATTCAGAAAGACCGTCTCTATACGCTGCGCTTCCATGCCAAAACGGACGAGGCCGCAGGACGTCAAATCGCTGTCCATCTTATGAATGGCAATCCCCCGTATGAAGCCTACGGCCTGTTTTTTCGTGTAACGGCTGTTTCGGATGAATGGCAGGAATACAGCTATACATTCCGGTCCACGGGCGACAATGAATTCGGGGCCTTGTTTATCATTTTTTGCGGCGGCGAAGACGGCGATCTCTTTGTCGACAATTTTGACCTGCGGATGCTCGATGAAGCCGGACTGCAGGCGAATGAAAGTCTGGCGGACGGCACGGTGGCCTTTGCGCCGGCAGGCGACCTGACAGGCTTTCCGGTGGAACGCATTCGCGATAATTCACGCTTTTTGCAGGAGCTGGTCGATAGCTATTACGGCTCTATTTACATGCTGGTCAAAGACACCCTGAACTGCGAAGCTCTGATTGGTACGCCGCAGCGCTCCAACACGCTCAACGATGTGTACGCGACGCGCAATCTGGATTATACGGCCATGAATACGGGCTGGGACTGGGTTTCGAATGCCAACAGCGAGTCCTGGTTCATCCTCAATATCCCTATGCTTCGTGATGTCAATGTCGGCAATCTGGCGGTGACGGCGCGAACAGCCATAGCAGGAAAGCCGCATGTAGTGACGCGCGCCGTGACTCCCTTTCCCTCGGCCTCTCAAAACGAAATGATGACGCTATGGCCGGCTTACGCCGCATATCAGGACTGGGACGCGATTTACGCCGGCGTCTACGCCACCAACCGCAACACCATGAATGCCGACTCGATTGTGTATTGGGAACACTGGGAGTTTAAGAACAATCCGGCCTTGCTGGCGATGGTGCCGGCGGCGGCGCATGCCTTCCGCAAGGCCCTGATCCGGCCGGCGGAGGCGACGATCGCCATCGAACAGACGCAGGAGGCGCTGCTGTATCCGCCTCGACAGCAAGGCAGCTATTGGCTGGAAAGCAATAGCGACAACCGTCTGCCGCTTTTCCGACGGGTGGAAATCCGCGATTTTGATGCGGAGTTTCAGACGGCTTTTCCGCAGCGCGATATCTTCGAGCTTGCGGCGGCTGAAAATCTCAATACGTCCGCAATGCAGTCCGATACAGAAGAATTGGTCTGGAATGCCGACGACGAATTGTTTACGGTCAACACAGACCGTTATCTCGCCGTTCAGGGCTCGCTGCAGGGCCGCCTCCTGGAACTGGGCGACATCTTCATTTCGCGGCTCGATGAGGGCGATATCGGCAGCATCAGCTGGCTCAGTCAGGATGATCAGCCGCTTGCCGAGGCCGGCCGCTCGCTGATCACGCTCAGCTCGCGAGCGTTGAACCGCGGCGCGCTGTGGACGAACAATAATCAGTCGCTGGGCGCGCAGTGGGGTTCGGCGCCGGTCGAGATGGAAGCGATGCGCGTCGAAGTCGCCTTTGAAAGTACCTTCGACACACTGATCGTCGAAGCGCTGGACGCGAGAGGGGTGCCCCTGACCGACGCCGTGCAAAGCGTGACGAATAACAACGGTCGCTTTCGTTTCATCCTCGATCAAAATCTCGCTCCCGCGGTCTGGTATCGTCTTCGGCAAATCCGGGCGCAAACAACCGACGTGGCGGAAAAAGGAGCGGACGAACAGCCGGTATTGTCGCTGCCGCGTCCCAATCCGGCGCGCAGCTTTGCTGACGTCGATGTGAATGTTCCCAATGCCAAGGGCGCCCTGAGACTCGAGCTGTATTCAGCCCTGGGACAAAAAACGCATTCGCTCTGGCAACGGACGATTGACGATGGAATGACGACCGTTCGAATTCCGACCGGCGAACTACCGGCCGGACTTTATCTGCTGCGTATGACGGGCAGGACGACGTCGGCGAGCCGATATCTGACTGTTATTCATTAAAAACGCGGCCGTCAGAAACCTGCTATCTACGCTCTCCCTTCATATTGCGAGGCTTCCACTATGCGAATCGCTATCCTCCTGCTACTGGCTGCAAGCCTGACGACGGCTGCATGGGCGCAGCCCCTGCTTAAGCCTTTTCCCTTCAGCCTGCCTTCGCAGGATGCAATCAAGGGACAATTGCTGGGCATTCTGACCGAGCCCGCCAAGCCGGCCAACGATCGTATCAGCGTCAAAGACGGGCATTTCGTCTGGCAGGACGGCAGTCGCGCACGGTTCTTCGGTACGCTCTTTTATTACACCGGCGTCTACCCCGACAGCGCAGACGCGATCACGATAGCGAGGCAATTGCGCGCTTATGGCTTCAACGCCGTCCGTTTTAACGCATTTGATTATTCCACCTGGCAGTCCGCCAGTCTTTTCGAACGCAATGCCGAGCGATTTGCTTTCAATGAAGAGCAGATTAAACGATTCGACTGGTTTGTCTATCAGCTTAAACAAAACGGCATTTACATTCACCTGCCGCTGCACTCCCGGCGAACGGTCGGCGCCAACGACGGCATAAGCAACAGCGATTCACTTCCCAGCCTGCTACGCGGGGTGAGCTATTTCGATCCCGAAATACAGGACGCACACCGTCAGGTGATCCGGAAAATTCTGACGCATCGCAATCCCTATACCAAAACCCAGTACAAAAATGAACCTGCACTGGCCTGGCTGGATCTCTCCGACGTCAACTCTTTTTTCTGGATGTGGCGCTACCAGGGTTTGACGCCCGGTTCCTATAATCTCTCCTATTACCATTCGCGGCTCATCCACCAGCGCTGGGCCGACTGGCTTAGCCGCAAATACAAAACACAGGAAGCCCTTGTGCAGGCCTGGAACCGGCCCGCCGACACGCAGGACAACCTGGTCAGTAATCCCGGCTTTGAAGATAACTTCAGTCAGGCCTGGACTCTGAGCGTTAACTCCGCCGCGCAGGCAATTCTCGACCCTTATGAGACCGACCGCAGCGAGGGTGAATTCGCCATGCGGATTCGTATCGGCAGACCCGGTCCCAACATCGGTCATGTTCAATTGCGCAACAACTCGATAGTCCTGGAAAAGAGCCGCCAGTACGAGCTGCGCTTTTTCGCCAAGACCTCGAACGAAGAGGGACGCCGGGTTGCGGTCTATCTCAGCAATCCCAGCTCGCCATACAACAACTACGGCATCAATAATGTCCGCTTCGATCTCAACACGCAGTGGCAGGAGTTCTCGTATCGTTTTCGTGCGCTCGACGACAATGAATTCGGCGCTCTGCTGCGCTTCTATTGCGGACAGTTTCAGGGCGATGTACTTGTGGATGACGTCAGTTTCAGGATGGTCGACGAGACGGCGCTGCAGCCGGGTGAAAATCTGCGCGACGCAACAATTGCCATTGTGCCTTATGGGCAATTGCCTGCCTTTCCCGCCCAGCGGGTAAGTGACAACATGGCCTTCTTTAATGATCTTGTTTACAACTACTTCATGGACAGCTATCGCCTGATCAAGGACACGCTCAATTGCGATGCTCTGATAAGCGGACAAAACGTTTCCTATGTGCTCAACGATCTGTATGCGGTGCGGGACATGGACTTCTGCGCGATCAGCACATCCTGGGACAATGTCGCGAACTGGAATACCGATAACTGGACTGTCAATCATTCGCCGATGCTCGGCACTACCTGGGGCGGCAACATCCAATATGTTTCCCGCCATGCCCTGGCGAACAAACCTCTTGTCATTACGCGTTTTTACCAACCGTATCCTTCGCGCTATCTCAACGAAATGGTCACGGTCTGGCCGGCCTATGCCGCTTATCAGGAGTGGGATGCGCTGTATATCGGAATGTATTCGGAAGACCGTACCGGCAACGGCGCCGATTCGATCCGTTTCAAGGAATTCTGGGAAACCAAAAACAACCCCGCATTGATGGCGATGGTCCCGGCGGTTTCCCAGGCTTTTCGGCGGGGCCTGATCGCCGCCGCGGAAGGTGAAATGACCCTGGATCAAACCCAGGAGGCCCTGCTGTATCCGCCTTCGCAATTGGGAACATTCTTTCTTGAGAGCAATGCCGATGCGCGCATAGCGCTCTTTCGCAAAATTCGTCTCGGCCGCTTCGATGCGGAATTTCAATCAGCCTATCCTCAACGCGACATTTTCGAACTCTCGGGGTCGGAAGGCGTTAACACAGCCAATCTGCAATCCGATACCAAGGAATTGATCTGGAATGCCGACGACACCGTTTTTACAGTCAATGCCGCTCAGTACGTTTTGGCCACCGGTCACCTGCGGGGCAAGTTATTCGAGTTCGATCATCTCTTCGCCTCACGTGTTGATGACGGCAATGTCGGCAGCATGTGCTGGCTGAGCCTCGACGAGAAGCCCCTGGCGCAGTCGGATGTCTCGCTTCTCACACTCTCGACGCGAGCACTTAACTCCGGCGCCGTCTGGCAGGCGGACAATCGGTCATTGGGAGTAAACTGGGGCGCTGCGCCGACTGTCGTCGAGGCGATGAAAGTGGAGCTGACCCTTGAAAGTGAACGCGATTCGCTCTTTATTTATCCACTGAATGCCAACGGCGAGATGAGCGCAAGCGACTTTGCCGTTCCCAAGAGCGGCAGCCGCTTCCGGATCCTGATCGATCAGTCGGAGCATAACTCCCTGTGGTTCCGCATCGAACAAAGGGATGCGGAGCAGGTTTCAACTTCGCTTCCCGACGAAGATGTACAATCGCCCATCACCTTACTTTCCGCCGTCTGGCCCAACCCGGCCCGGACCTATTGCAACATTGAAGTCAACCTACCGGCATCCGGCGATCAGGCCGTTCTGACTCTGCACTCCATCCTGGGCGATGTCGAGCGCAACGTATGGACGGGACGGGCGGAAGGACAGTCCACGATTCTGCGCCTTACAGTCGACGATCTTGCAAGCGGCAGATATTATCTGCGTCTCAATACAGGCCGACGGCAAGACAGCCGGACGCTGACGATCGTCCAATAAACGAGTCAAGGTAACGGTCCAAGTCCCCAGCGTCAGGATGCCCAAAGCGCGGGAATTGAATGACGCTTCTGCCGCACACCGGCCCAGGCAAAGGACATTCGCAACAAGGCGACAGCGCTGAAGCTCAGTCCAGACTCATTTTGGATTATCACAGCGCCAAAAGCAAATCACATGTTTTGATGAGGGGCATTGTCTATCTTCCAGCTCTTCAGAAACGACCTGATTTCGACGCAAAATCGCCGGATTCGACAGAATTCACAGTCTTCGGAGCGACTGCTCCGATTAGAGTCACAAGCTCGTGACGTTTTGAAATATCGAGTGTCGTTAGGGTAATTTCGCAGAGTACGAGTAAGAATGGTAAAAGGCTATAGTAAATATAGCGACCTGGAGCTTTTCAACACGTTAAAAGAGCCAAAGCACGAAGCTGAGTTGGCCTTTAGCGAACTGTATTCACGGTACAACCAACGGATTTACGCCTATTGCCTGCGTGTAACCGGCAATCCCGACGAAGCCAGAGATATCTTTCAGGATACGTTTCTCAAATTTTACAAAAGTGCGAAGAGTGACAGACAGGTGACAAACGTCCCGGGGTATCTGCTCACAATTGCGAGAAACTTGTGCCTGAACTTTAAGCGTGACCGCAAAGAAACCGTTTCTTTTGAGGATTTCCACCTCTCTGCTTCGTCTGACAGTTCATTCGAGCGTAAAGAATATCTGGAATTGATCAGAATGGCATTGGAGCTATTGGATTCTGATCATCGCGAAGCCTTTGTACTACGGGAATATCAAGGTATGTCGTACGCAGAAATGTCCGTTTTAACGGGCGTCAGCGTTTCGGCATTAAAGAATAGGGTGTGGCGCGCGAAAGAAAAAATCAAGAAGATCCTTTCGCGCTATGTTACGGAAGTGTCAAAATTGTAAAGAAGTTGAGTTAAAGAAATGTCGTACTCAGATCTAATTCATAAATATTTCGATGGCGAGCTGGAAAGCGAGGAAGTACTCGAAGAGACACTCTTCGATGCACTGAAATCGGATGCCGATGTTCGCCAGGATTTCACGGATCACCTGCGGATTCGTTCTTTGTGCCAGGAAGATATGACGAGCATAACTACGCCGTCGGAGTGCACGCAGAACGTCTTTATGCAGTTGGGATTTCAGATTCCTGGCGCGGTCACTCAGCAAGCCGCCGTCAACGGCGCCGCCGTCGCACCGGCAGTACCGGTATCGCGGCGGTTCATGTCTTATGCAATTACCGCCCTCGTTTCCTCACTGCTGACAATCGCCGTCTTTATGTTCGCTCTCGACTCCGGTGAGCTTCTGACTGCCGAAGGCGATGGAACGAATGACAATAATGAAGCCGAAAATAGTCTAGCCTCCAACAAAAATACTCTGGCTGCCGGCCGCAGCGAAATTCCCGTCGTCCGCAACATTCTCAGTGATGATGCCTCGGCCGACAGTAGGAGCAGCGGCGACGTCCGCTCGGCCAGCGCTGCCACTGCGAGTGAAAGCGTTGGTGATCAGGCTCTCACTCAACAACCGGCTGAAACAGAAATCGCCGCGCAGGAACGACAGGGCGGATTCGAGGGAATTTCGTCGACTAATACATCGGCCATCTCTACAGCAGACGCAGCGGCAAGTGACATACAGGCATCCGAAGCTTTCCCCGCCGAAGAGGCCCCGATTCCGCTGCAGGATGTACCCGATAATGACGAGCGGTCGATTCCGGCCGTATTGGCGAGTGCAATGCTGCCTTCGGCCGGCAATGCGCCTTCGGCCCCTCAAATCGGATCCAGGGAGGCCAGGATACTTGGGACGGTGGGCATCAGTCTTCCGGTAAATGAGAACCTGCCTTTCTCAATCGCCTACCGGCGTATCGCGTCGAGCACTAACCCCAATCCCCGGCTGACAACTGATGTTGTCGTCAGCGATCCGCTGCTCGACAATGCGCTGAGTCTGGTCTATAATCTCAGCCCGCAACAGGCTATCGGCATCGAGGTCAGCCGCGAGGCATATGGCCAGGAATTTACGGCCACGGTCGATGGTCGTCCCGACCAGCTGGTACGGCAGAGCCCTTCCTATTACTGGGTCGCGGCACTCTACCGTCATCGTATCCAAGAATGGGAACTGGCCGAACAGCTCTTCCCCTATTTTCAGGTCGGTCTCGGGGCCATCAGCAGCGGGGAATCGCTCGGCAAATTCTCGGGAGGCATGATGCGCCTGGTGGTGGGCAGTCAGTTTTTCCTGACGAAAAATATCGTTGTCAACGGCGGACTCGAAGTCAGCGGCATTAGCTACTCGACCTCCGACCTCCTTGAAACAAGCTACAATACCGGCTTTACCTACGGCATTCAGGTCAATTTTTGAGTGAAGCCCCATGATACGCAAGTTCTCCATCCATTGTCTGGCTTTGGCATGTTTGCTGCTGAACTCAGCTTGCGAGAACGCCGTGGATATCAATGATCCCGGCCGGGATGTCGATGATCCATATACGCATAGCGATGTTCAACTGGGTCTCGTTGTCTTTTCGCTGGAATTCAACGATCACACAAAGTATTACCGTGAACAGTCGGTGCTTAAGGAATCGATAGTCGTCGATACGCTCAGCAGTCCCACGAAAGTAAAATTCGACCTCGAATATCGCTGGGATAAGCGAGCTATCGGACAGCCGGCAGAGGATACGCTTCTGCGCCTGACTTATGCTCGCATCGTAACCGACTTTATTGAAGCCGACAGCCAGGACCACAGTCTGTTGCCGCTTCAGACGGGTGTTGCATCAGCCACTGAGCTGCAGATTGGCGTGTACAATGTCGTGGAAGACAAGGAGTATTACATCTCGGGCACATCCCAGGCGCCCGCATTTGACAGCTTTAAGATTAACATGATCGACGATCGCTCCCGAGTGGGGGGCGGCATCGAGAACCGCAACTTACAAATTGCGATCGATGCCTGCCTTCAACTGCATGGAATACTGATCAAAGTGAATACACCATTGAAAGTCGATTACGCTGGCAAGTTGTAAGAAAAGTAAAAGGCCATCGCCTGGAAAAGCGATGGCCTTTATGTTTTTCACTACCGTTTCTCTTCAGTTATCAGCGTACCGCCGCCTTCAGAAACTCTCGGTTAAGGCGGGCAATATTGTCCACGGAAATTTCTTTGGGGCAGACGGCTTCGCACTCGCGAACGTTGGAGCAATTGCCGAAGCCGAGCTCATCCATGCGTTGGACCATGGCCAAAGCGCGCTGGGGTGCTTCGACCTGCCCCTGAGGCAGCAAAGCCAGGTGCGACACTTTGGCGCTGACGTACAGCATAGCCGAGGCGTTGGGGCAGGCGGCAACACAAGCGCCGCAACCGATACAGGCCGCAGCTTCAAAGGCCCGGTCGGCATCGTCTTTGGGAATGGGAATGGCGTTTGCGTCGGGCGCGCTGCCCGTCCGGACGGAGACGTATCCGCCCGCCTGCGTGATACTGTCAAAAGAGCCGCGGTCGACCACAAGATCTTTGATGACTGGAAATGAGCGCGCCCGAAAGGGTTCGATGACGATCGTTTCACCGTTCTTGAAGCTGCGCATATGCGTCTGGCAGAGCGTCGTTCCCGACTCCGGCCCATGAGCGAAACCATTGACGACCGCGCCGCAGGTCCCGCAGATTCCTTCGCGGCAGTCGTGGTCGAACGCCACCGGTTCTTTACCCTGCTCCATCAGATTTTCATTGAGTTGATCGAGCATTTCGAGAAAGGAGGAGTCGGTAGAGACATCGTTCAATTCGTACGATTCCAGCCGGCCCGCATCGTGAGCACCGTTCTGTCGCCAGACTTTGAGACGAATGTTGATTGTCTGTGCGCTCATTATTTGTAGCTCCTTTGAGTCAATTTCACATTCTCGAATTCCAGGGGCTCCTTGTGCAGGGTTGCCGGCCGGCCAACTCCATTATATTCCCATGCCGCGACATAACAGAAGTTTTCATCATCGCGCCGCGCTTCGCCCTCTTCGGTTTGATACTCCTCGCGGAAGTGCCCGCCGCAGGACTCTTCACGATGAAGAGCATCATTGACCATCAGTTCCGCAAACTCAAGAAAGTCAGCAACTCGCCCGGCTTTCTCGAGCGTCTGATTGAGTTCACCCGCCGATCCCGTTACGGTGACGTTGGTCCAGAATTCTTCCCGAATCTGCGGAATCCGCTGCAGCGCATCTTCCAACCCCTGCCGGTTGCGCGCCATACCGCAGTTGTTCCACATTATGTGCCCGAGCTCCTTGTGGAAGCTGTCCACGGTACGCTTGCCCTTGACCGCTAACAGCTTATCGATCCGCTCGCTCGCTTCCTGCTTCACCGCCTTGCATTCGCTTTGATCAATCTGCACCGGCTTCAGGGGGGTGCTGCCGAAATAACCGCCGATCGTATAGGGGATGACAAAATAACCATCGGCGAGGCCCTGCATCAGCGCGCTGGCGCCAAGGCGATTCGCGCCATGGTCTGAGAAGTTCGCCTCCCCAAGAACGAATAAACCGGGAATGCTGCTCATCAGATTATAATCCACCCACAGTCCGCCCATCGTGTAGTGGACGGCCGGATAAATTTTCATCGGGGTATGATAGGGATTCTCGTTGGTAATCTTCTGGTACATGTGGAACAGATTGCCATACTTCTGGCGAATGCTGTCTTCACCCTCGCGCCGGATCGCGTCACTGAAATCGAGGTAGACCGCCATGCCGGTCGATCCGACGCCATAACCTTCGTCACAAACGGCCTTGGCGGCGCGGGAGGCGACATCGCGCGGCACCAGGTTACCGAAGGAAGGATATCGACGTTCAAGATAATAGTCGCGTTCGGCATCGGGAATATCGGCCGGCCGGCGCTGATCACCCTTTTGTTTGGGCACCCAGACACGGCCGTCATTTCGCAGACTTTCGCTCATGAGCGTCAGTTTGGATTGCTGCTCACCGTGGACCGGGATACAGGTCGGGTGAATCTGCGTGTAGCAGGGATTGGCGAAAAAAGCACCGCGACGGTGAGCGCGCCAACTGGCAGTAACATTGCTGGCCATTGCATTGGTGGACAGATAGAAAACATTGCCATAGCCACCGGTACACAATACGACGGCATCCGCGATATGTACATCAATACTGCCGTCGAGCAGACTACGACTGACAATGCCGCGGGCTTTGCCGTCGATAACCAGCAGATCGAGCATCTCCGTCCGGGGAAACATTTCAACTTTGCCGGCCTGAATCATATGGCTGAGAGCACTGTACGCCCCCAACAATAGTTGTTGTCCGGTCTGACCTCGCGCGTAAAATGTCCGGGACACCTGCGCGCCGCCGAAGCTGCGATTGGCCAGCAGACCGCCGTACTCGCGCGCGAAGGGCACTCCCTGAGCCACGCACTGATCGATGATATGATTGCTGATTTGCGCCAGACGGTGAACATTGGCTTCCCGGGCGCGATAATCGCCGCCTTTTACCGTATCATAAAACAGGCGCCAGATGCTGTCGCCGTCGTTCTGATAATTTTTAGCGGCATTGATGCCGCCCTGTGCGGCAATACTATGCGCGCGGCGCGGACTGTCCTGAATACAGAAGCATTTTACCTTGTAGCCCAACTCCGCCAGTGTAGCGGCGGCTGCGCCTCCCGCCAGACCCGACCCGACCACCAGGACCGAGTATTTACGTTTGTTGGCCGGGTTCACCAGCTTCATTTCAAACCTGTGCCTGTCCCATTTTTCGGCCAAAGGGCCGGCTGGAACTCTGGATTCTAGCATTCGATTACCCTTGAGGTTTGAGTCATGAACATCGCGTATTGCAAGGCCGCGAATGCGCTCATTGCAGAATTATTCCTGCCTGGGCTACTGCGAAACACACAATTGTTTTGCTCAGGAAGGTCCTGCTTGCTAATTTTTTCTTTTGCACAGATGGAGCCAGCGGTATCGGTGAGCGCTTGCAAGCCAGTAAAAGTGTAAGACGATGTTAAAGGCAAGTGATCGACCCGCTTATTCTTTACTCCCGGTATACCTTGCAACACAAAACTACGAAAATTCTCGGAACCGGCTGAACAGCTGATTCGCCCTGCCTGATAATGCCGGGCGCGAATTTGAACGAACAGCACGCCAAATGCATCTTTTGTCCGGATTAACACAATGAACTCTGACGACCCGGATGACGGTAGGTTCTATGCGCTATCAAATCGGAAAGTCGAGAATGTGATCCCGGATTTGTGGAGACCCGAATGACCAAAGCCAATACCCGACGCCAGAAGCGTAAACCTGCGACCGTTATCCGCCAGGCGGACAAGACAGCGACCCTGCAAGATCTTCCGCTTTGGATAGTGACACTCATCTTTTTGGCGACAACCTTCATCTTTTTTCATTCGCAGCTTGCCGGCGACACCTTTTTCTGGGATGACATCGTCGAGCAGTACTATCCCTGGCAATCGTTCGCGGCGCGGCATCTGAGCGATTTTTCACTGCCTTTCTGGAACCCATACAGTTTCAGCGGCATGCCGTTTATTGCCGATATCCAGGTTGGCTTCTTTTACCCTCCCAACTGGCTGCTGTCGATTTTCACCGATGATTCCGGCCTGCCATTCCGGGCCTTGGAGCTTATTATCATCCTGCACTTCTGGTTAGCGCAGATTACTATGTATCTGCTGGCCAGGCAGTGGCGCATAAGCGCGGGCGGCGCAATCATAGCCGCCATTACTTTTGCCTTCTCGGGTTCGATGGCCTGCCACGCTTTTCATCCCATGATTGTCTACCAATTGGCCTGGCTGCCGCTCATCGTGCGGCACATGCACCGCGCTTTGACCGAACTGCGCTGGCAGAACGCCATTTATGCCGGTCTGCTGCTCGGAATGACGATGCTGGCCGGGCACCCCCAGACGACCCTCTACATCCTGGTGTTCTTAGTTCTGATGACACTATGGTACGGCCTGGCCGCCTTGCGCTCGGGCGATCTGGCGGCTAAGGCGCTTGGACGATTCCTGGGGCTGGCGTCTCTTGCGGCCTTTATCGGAATCGGAATTTTTGCCGTACAATTGCTGCAGTCTCGCGAGCTGGCCGGTCTGTCCGAGCGCGCCGAAATCGACTACGAAACCGCCGCGCAGGGTTCACTGGACTACTCGCAGTTATTTACGGCCGTAATCCCAAAGCTCTTTGGCGCTTCATCGGCATCTCCCGCACAGGAAGAAGTGCAGTTTCACCTGCAGGGCGGCGACTACTATTACTATTGGGAAACCGCCTTTTACTTCGGGATCGGCGCGCTGCTGCTCGGAATCATCGCCGTCAGAACCGAAAGACGCTCACGCAGCGGCGGATTTTTACTCTTCGTCAGCGCCTTCGGACTCTTGTTCGCATTGGGCAGCAACGGGCCTCTGTTTCCGGTCCTTTTTCACATGCCGTACTTCGGGCAATTTCGCTTTCCGTCGCGAATACTGTTTTTCCTCAGCTTTGCATTCGCGCTGCTGGGCGGCATGGGTTTCGACGCAGTGATGAAGCGCGGCAGGGAGCTGATGAAGACAACCTTGATCAGCGGCGGCGCGCTGGCTCTGGTCGCCGGTAGCGCCGCGATTGGTCTGCTCTTAATAATAGTATCGACCCCTGACCAATTTTTTGGACTTATTCAGGCCTATGGCCTGCGGGCGCTGTTATTCGCTCTTTTCCTGACTGGTTTGCTGTGGTTTGGAATGCGCGCCAACGCAAAGTATAATCTCCTGATTGCTTTTGCCGTCGCAGCGATAGCCTTTATCGATCTCTATGGCACATACGCCGAATTCAACCGATCCAGAGAATCGCCGGACGAAGCTTTCGACCTGGCCCCACCTAAAAAAGCGGCCTTTCAGATCCAACCGCCGGATTCGCTCTTTCGGGTAAAAATGCGCCACGGCGGCATTTTAGAAATGAAACGCAATCAGGGTTTGCTCGATAATATTATGCTGTTCGAGGGTTACAACCCGCTCTTGCTGCAACGCCGCATACCGCCGGCACAGGGTGAAGAAGATCGATACGATCTGCTTAACATTCGCTACGCCGTAATCATGGACTCGGTCTATGGGCCCGGCTGGGTGGAGCGCTCGACGCGCTTAGGGCAGGCCTGGATGGTCTACAGCGCCGAGGTCGTCGACCCGACAGCAATGCACGACTACATGCAAAATACTCGGCTGGACTATCGCAATACGGTCGTTCTCGAACGCGAGCCCGCTCTGCCCCTTGCGAACCTGCCGGCCTCGGAAGTTGAGCACAGGATCCGCTGTCTGCGCTACGAACACAGCCGGTCGGAATGGGAAGTAGAAAGCGCTGCGGCGGGCATCCTCTGTTTTAGCGAGATTTGGTATCCGGCCTGGCAAGTGTATGTCGACGACCAGCCCGCCGAATTGCTGCGTTCCAATTTCAGCCAGCGGGCGGTAAGCATTCCGGCCGGCACCCACCGCGTCTCGATGCGCTATGAGTCTCAGACCTTCAGTCTGGGTGCGTGGATCAGCGTACTGACGGCCTTATTGTCGATCGGAGCGCTGCTGCTGATAGGAAGACGACAAACACAACAAAAGGAGTCTTGATTCGACGCAGAATCAAGTTGATTCCCGGCATCCGGCGCATTGCATCAATTTTTGCAGGCTTCCCTATCGTGCTGACACTTTCGCGAATCGCACTCTTGTGTTGCGGATTGATATCGCTGGCGCCATTTTTCGCCGAGGCCGGTCCCGGCCGCCCCGTAGAGCTGAAATACGCCGACAGCCTCCGCGTTCGGACCACGCCTTTCGGCGTCTTTCGCGAATTGATCGGCAATGTGCGATTGGTGCAGGATAGTGTGACCGTGACCTGCGATCGCGCCGTCCAGAATATTCGGCGTAACCGCGTCGACCTGGAAGGCAACGTAAAGTTCGTACAGGGCAGCGTGACCCTAATTACGCCGCGCGGGAACTATGACGGCGCGCGCCGTATCGCTTCGGGCGTCGGCGGAGTGACTCTGCGCGACCGGAATACGATTCTGCTTGCCCGGCGCGGCAGCTATGACACGCAAGCCAAAATCGCCAGGTTTTCGGACAGCGTTGCGATTGAAAACGATTCGCTTGTCATCTTCACCGATTATCTGACCTACTATCGCAACAGCCAGGATTCGTACGCCCGCGGCAATGTAATTGCGCTCGCGAAACATTCCGGTGCCGTTCTTACCGGCGACAGCCTGACGAATATTCCCGGTCGTGCTTACACCGTGGCGCTCGGCAATCCAGTAATGTGCCGCAGCGACACCAGTTGGACCACAGCAGCCAGCGACTCTTCACGCGTGCTGAATATCGATACGCTGTGCATCGCCGCTGACACACTGGAGTCTATCCGGGCGGACTCCACTGAACGCTATTACGCCCGATCCAGGGTACGGCTGACCCGCAATTCGCTTTCGGCGCAGGCCGGACTGGCGATTTACGATATCGGTGCCGAGCGGATCGATTTGTACAAGACACCGCGTCTCTGGCTGGACTCGACCCAGTTGACCGCCGATAGTATCGAGGTTCGGGTGCCGGGCAAACAACTGCGCCTCGTGCAGGCCCGGGGCAGTGCTTTTGCCGCCACTCGTTCGGAAGGCAACTTTCCGGAGCGCATCGATCAGCTTAGCGGCAGCACGATCGATATCCTGGTGGAACGCGATACGCTCCAGGGCATTCTCGCCGGCGACGAAGCATACAGCCTGACCTTTCGTTATAAGGAAGATCTGCCCGATGGCCTGATTCGCAATGCCGCCGACACGGTCAAAATTTGGTTCGACGCGGGCGCGCCGGATCGGGCGGTCGCCATTCGGGAAGTCGACGCTTCCTACACGCCTGAGTTTCTGCTCAGCTCGGGATTGTCAGAGTATAATTTGCGTAATTTCACCTGGTTTGAAGATCGCCCGCGGGTGCCGCTGCCGTCCATTCCGGAACGCCCCCGCCCCTGGCAATTGCTGCCCGACAACGAAGGGAACGCCCCGGTACCGCCACCGCAAGAGTAGCGGACTGCGGATCACGGCCTACTATCGGCCCCTGCCGATCGGTAATGTTGCGTAGCTGCAGGACTGCAAAAATTTATCCTGCGGCCATTGATTATGAGACAGGAATTCACGAACTTCCCAACTTGTTCAGATCCGACCGGCTGATAGTGTCAAAACAGGCGCCTTGCCTGGATGGTCGGATTGCGAAAGGAAGCATTGTCATTCTGAACATAGGCCGGGGCCTGACTAACTAGGTAAACTTGTACTGTAAGAGTCGACTATTTTGGCGATTGCCGGCTTTGGAAAAACTCGTCGTTGTCCGCGCGGTTTGAAGCCGTCCTCCGTGATCTCATACGCAGGTACTCAATCTTTGATGGCGGGGCTCATCACGAAACGCGAAAAACACTCGCGGGCGATGTGATAGTGAGTCCGCTTAGGTGTCATTAGGCAAAATACAAGCCTATGAAATTTTTGCTACGCAGTGTCATACTTGCACAAGCAGCCCTGCTGTTGATCGATTTGTCGTTACTGGCACAAGTGGGACAGCCTTCCATGTTTGAAGGACGTCACTTTCTGGTCAGCTTCATGGACAACGAACTTGATCAGGCAGATATTAATCTCGAACCACTCGATCAGCGAATATACATTGCCACAAAGCGCCCGACGACCGTTGTCTTCAACTCGGCCTTTACGAACGCATCGCCGTATCGTCTCGGCGGAGACACCGTCTTGAGCCTCAGTATTTCTGCCGACGCCGAGATGCGATTGGCGGGCATCACGCTTGATGCCTCCATCGAAATTACGGCCGATCAGCCTGTGATGGTCTACGTTCTTTCCAGCCGCCGTCGTAGTTCGGACGGTTATCTGGCTATTCCGACAGCGCACTGGGGCCTGGACTATGTCGTGTCTTCCATGCCCTGCGATTCCTATCGCGTGGACCCCTCCGCTGAACCGGATTCGAGAGAACGCTTCCTCACCAGCCCCCGCAGCGGCGAATGTATGATTATGGCGCGGGAGGATAACACGACGATTATTTACACTCCTTCCACCTACACGAGTAACGGCGGCATT
Source organism: Candidatus Kapaibacterium sp. (assembly GCA_028284775.1). Taxonomy (GTDB): domain Bacteria; phylum Bacteroidota; class Ignavibacteria; order Kapaibacteriales; family UBA7675; genus JANQRB01. Next base: position 66,101 of record JANQRB010000174.1, read on the forward strand.
CCCGGTATCAATTACAATTACACTCTGAACAAAGGTCAGAGTCTGCTGCTCAAAGCAAGGGGAGCCGGCAACGGCGAGAACGACCTCAGTGGCACTCGTATCAGCGCTGATAAGCCGGTTGGGCTGCTTTCCGGGCACATGCGCAGCTCCGTTCCGAATAATTTCCCCTATCCGCCCGACGCCGACACCAAGGACCATCTGATTGAAATGCTGCCGCCGATGAGCGCTTGGGGCAAGCGCCATGTGTCGGTCCCCTTCGGCAATACCCGCCGCGGCGATATGATCAGAGTCTACAGCAGCGCGCAGAACACAAGACTGCGCTATACGGACGACGGTATTATGCAGACCGTCCTGCTCGGCCCCCCGGGCAGCTTTCGCGAGTTTGCCTTCGTGAATCGAGCCACGTATTGGGAAGCCGACGAGCCGGTAATGCTGGTGCAGTATATGTACTCGCCCTACTTCGTACAGGCACGCGAGCATGAAGTTTTCGATCCGGCAATGGTCGTACTGTCGCCGGTGGAGCAGTATGTTAACTTCATTCGATTTAGCATGCCCTTTACCGGCAATATCAGTAACTACTTTGTCTCGATCGTCGCCGAACTGACGGCCTTGCCGACGCTGACGCTCAATGATGTACTTGTAAGTGATCTGGCGCCTGAAATCAGCAGCCAGCGAATCATGGGCACGAGTTATTATCATGCTATCGTGCCCGTGCAGCCGCGAACGAATTATGTACTGCGTTCCGAAGGACGCTTCTCGGGCAGCATCTTTGCGACCGGCGAAGTCGACTCCTACGCGCTGCCGCTCGGCGCTTCGCTGTTGGAGGACGAGGAAAAGGATGAAGATAAGCCGACTATCAGCCACCGGGAAACCCGCGAGGACTGCGGCCGTGTGACCGGGGAAATCCACGAAAGCGGCAGCGGCATTTACGATGTGGTGATCGATGAAGATCGCACGCGTAACTATGAATACCAATTCTCGCCGATCAGAGATACGAGCACCTTTGTGCAGTTCTCGGGTGAACCCTTCGATCCCTTCCAGGACGCCAGCCTGGTATTCCGCGTGATAGACATTGCCGGCAACGTGACGCCCTTCGAATTTAGCTATCAGGCGCCTTCATTTAACGCGCCGACTCTTATCACTTTTGAACAATCGGTAGCGGAAGATAAGCTTTGCCGGGAGTATCGTCTGCAGAACACCGGTGACAAGCCCCTGCAAATCCAGCGTATCGTCCTTACCGACGCCCCGCGACTGCAGTTATCGGAGTTACCGACCTTTCCTCATACGCTGCCGCCGGGTGAAGAACTTGTTTTTGACATCTGCTTTTTTACAACGAACGAAGAGCCGCTGGCGGAACGATTGCTGCTGGAACTGCGCTGCGGCTGGCGCTGGTGGACAGACATCGCCGGATCGGTTGTTCGGCCGGCGATCGAAGTACGAGGGCACGATTTCGGCGATGTGCGCGTCGGCGATACCGTCTGCGCATATGTCACCCTAATTAACAAAGGCAATGCGGCCCTGACCATTAACGAGCTGGAATGTTTAAGCTGTCCGGGCACATACTTTTTTCCTGACGAAGTTCTGCCCCTGGATATCGAGCCGGGCGACAGTGTTTTGGTTCCGGTTTGTTTTACTCCGGATGAAGAAATCTATTATCGAAGTGACCGCAGCGCGCTCAATAATTTCGAACTCGACAACGAGTTTTACCTGACCGGCAACGGTATTATGCCGCTGCTGGAAACGGCCGATATCGACTGGATGTACCGGCGCGTCGGAACTGTTAACGATACGACCGTTACACTTGTCAACCGGGGCAGCGCGGCGATTGAACTTCGCCATGCCGATCTAGCGGCGAACCTGAGCTTCACGGCCGACACCAACGGCCTCTTTCCATACCGAATGGAGCCCGGCGACCGACTGACTCTCGACCTGCGCTTTGTTCCGCCGGCCCGAAGGGACTACACGGCCCGAATGGAGTTTACGACGGACTGGCAGCGGCAGCCGACGGCAGCGGTTGCCCTTCATGGCATCGGAACCTTGCCGACTATCAAAACTTTCGACATCGATTTTGGCACTCTTAATCTCGGCGAGCAGCGCAGTCGTACCGAAACGGTACTTTCCGCAGGCGGTAACGAGCGGCTGAGCATCGAGCGAATTGAATTCGCGGACGGCGACATCAGCTCTTTCGCAGTTGATGAACAGCAGTACTTCACGCTTGACGGGCTGCAGCCGGACAATTCGCACCGCATTGAAGCCGAATTCATTCCGCAACGGAAAGGGTACCACGAGGCCCTGGTGCGCGTAATTCACGACGCCCTGCCGCGCTATGAGCGGGATACGGCCTACTTCCGACTTTTCGGCAACGCCGATCGCCGGGATACCCTGTCGACCGCAATCGAACGAGTGAGCTTTGGAAGTGTCTACGCCTGCCTGGAATCGGAGCTGCCGCTGCGTATCGTTAATACCGGCAACACGGGCCTGCGGATCGACTCCTTACAAATCGAGGACAACCGGGTCTTACAGCCGAGCTGGCGCGACGCGCCTTCATTGCCGCTGGAGCTGGACTCAGGTGATACGCGCGGGTATACCCTGCGTTTATTCCCTCGGGACAGTGGCGGGGAGAGCGTCAGAATCACGATATTCGCCAATGGCGGCGCTTACCAAGAAACTTTGACTATTCCAATCGAGGTCGACAAAGCCCTGTTGACTATGAATCCGGATGCGGCCTTGGCCGGCGCCCACCGTGTGTTGCCCGGCGACAGTCTGCCTCTTTTGTTTACAGGCGCTGTAAAGGGCGGGCTATCGCTGCCTTTTGAATTCAGGATGACGCTGTCGTACAATCCCAGTTCGCTGAAGCCGATGAGCGATACGGGTAAACTCCTCCTGCGTGACGCCGACGGCCGGGAAATCGACCTGCCGCTCACGATTAGTGAAGTGCCCGGCACGACGACTATCACGGCTCCGGAAATCCAGCGCCTGACCTTGCCGGCAAGCTGGGCGGCAACAATACCGCTGCGGGTCTTTCTCGACCCCGAGCAGCATCCCAACGTTGACGTAATGATTGCCTCCAACGATTGTATGGACGGCAGCGACGGCCTTGTTAACGTCGATCTCAGCCCGGTATGCGCCAATGGCATTCGTTTGATTCGCTTCGTTGCCGCCCTGCAAACGCGCCTTGCGCCCAACCCAGCCAGCGACGAGGTTACTATAAATTTTGAGGCGGATCAGGACGAGAATGTGTCCCTCTCCGTGCAGGATTTACTCGGCGCAACAGTGCACAGGCAGGAAAAAATACATTTGAAAAAGGGCAAACAATCTTATAAATTAAAATGTTCAAACTTTCCCAGTGGGATGTACATGGTGACGGTTCGCGCGGGAACGGCTTTGCAACAACATTACCTCATTATCAATCAATAGGATGAATATGATGAAGATGCTCCGGCTTTGTGTCTTCGGTGGTCTCCTGACCCTGATATCAGTTTTACCACTGGAGGCTCAGAATAAGTCTAATCCGATTAAGCCGGCAGCCCAGCCTCCGAGGCTTTATGTCGGTCCGATCGCGGGATTTAATCAGAACTTCCACAGTGGCGGATTCAGGTCTTTTGTTCTCGACGCCAACTGTCCGAACTTTCGCTCGGGCAATGCAACGGGTTTTTATGCCGGATTCAGTTTTGAGTACCTCCTTGGCGATCCCAAAGATGCGCGTTCCTCGATCCTGGGGCGCATCGCTTATGACACTCGTCCCGCCTCCTTCTCCGAGGACGATACGGAATACCCCTCGCGTCTGGTTGATCTCGATACGATAATCAATCCCAAAGTAGAGCACAATGCCGAAATCGACTACAATCTTATCAATTTGGATATCCTTTACAAATTGATGATTGGAACAACTAAAGTCGGTGTAGCGGTAGGGCCATCGATCGGATACGTGCTCGATGCCAAGTTACAGCAGAAATTCAAACTGATCGAACCGCTTGAAGCACAGTTTATTCAGGATACCGAAACAGATTTTACCTACGAAGACAACTTCCGTACGATCGTGATTGAAGACGGCGATGTTCCCAATGCTTCAACGATCCGCTTTGGTGTTAAGGTGGGAGCGCTCTATGAATTGTCACTCAAAAAGTTTCTCGTTGTACCCCATGTCTTTTATGATTTTGGCATAACGAAAGTCACGAGCGATGAGAACTGGCGTGTTAACGCTTTTCAGGCTGGTGTCGATGTCCGGTTTGCCCTTTAGCCCTTTCCCTTCCAATCCTCCTCCCGACAATCTAACAGGCGTCCGCCCTTTGTGGCGGACGCTTTTTTTTGGCCTTGAGATACTTTTTGGCGGCCGGTGTCTTATGCTGGTATCCGCCTGTTTGTTAACACACATATCGGTTAGTTCCGCTCTTTGACAATTTAACCAGTACACTCCCCGGGTAGCTACGGATTCGTTTCATCCATTCGCAGAGTAGTTATACGAGTACTTTTTAGAAGGAGAAACGATGAACACCCGGATCGCGCTGACTATGACAGTACCAGCGGCAATTGCCGTATTCTGTCTTACTCCCCCGTCTTTATCGGCAACTGACTCCGGTGATACGCCGATATCGATTGGATCGCGTGCTTCTCGATGGTATCTCGGTCCTGTGGCCGGGCAGAATCAGAATTTTCATAGCAGCGGTTTCAAGTCCTTTTCCAATGACGCGCATTGCCCGACTTTTCCGACCGGCGAAGCGAAAGGTTTTTACGCCGGTCTCAGCGTCCAGTATTTTCTCCAGCCGCCGGTACGGGCTCGTACTTCGATCATAGCCCGCTTTATGTATGACAATCGCCCCGCCTCGTACGCGACGCACTGCGAGTCAAGCTTGCACAGGGTGCGAACTCCTGACGGCGAGCTGCGGGAACTCGAGGCGATGACTCGTCATGAAGCGGTCGTAGATTATGACTTTCTCAATCTTGAATTGCTCTTCAATGCAATGATCGGCAGCAGCAAATTCGGTATTACCGTCGGGCCAAGCATCGGCTATACCTTACAGGCTGACCTGGAACAGGTGTTTAAGCTGCTGCGTCCCTTAAACGCCGAATTGGAAAACGGCACGCTCTACGAGCTGCGTGACAATAACAGAACGCTGGTTATTCAGGACGGCGCATTTCCGGCCAGCGCAAACTGGCGCATCGGGCTAACTGCCGGATTGCTGTATGAACATCAGGTCGGCAAGTTTCTGTTTGTGCCGCATATTGACTATGACTACGCTCTCAGCAAATTGAGCGCCGTGGAAAATTTGCGAGTCAATGCGCTCAGGGCCGGTATCGACATACGCCGTGTATTCTGAGACAGTTGATTCGCCTCCGGGCAGGGTTCAATCCTTGCAGCGGACTCTTCGGAAATTTGCCTCACTCTTCTGACGTAAGCGCTCGTGCGTTTTTTTCGCACGTGCGCTTTTTTTATATTCTACGCTTTGGCGTAGTGTATTCAACAGGGGCAGCAACGATGAGACAGATGTGGTCACCATGGCGCTCGCAATACATTCAGTCCTTTAAGGAAGACGACGCGGAAGACAAGAGCTGTTTTCTTTGCGCGGCGATCCGTCAAGGCAGTGATGATGAGTCGGCCCTGGTCGTCAACCGCCGTAGCCACTGCTTCGTCATAATGAACCGCTATCCCTACAACAGCGGTCACATTATGGTTGTCCCGTTGCGTCATATCGGCAATCTGGCTTCGCTGGACGACGATGAACTCGTCCAGCTTATGCGAACGATCCGCGACGCTTCCGAGGTTCTCAAATCCGTCTTTCGCCCCCATGGCATTAATATCGGAGCCAACCTGGGTCGCGAGGCCGGCGCCGGCGTACCGGATCATCTTCACTTTCACCTGGTGCCGCGCTGGGGCGGGGACACTAACTTTATGCCGGTTCTGGCGGATGTTAAAGTTGTGTCCGAGTCCATGAGCGACACCTGGCGCAAGCTTAACGAGGCTTTCAATTCGGCACACGCCAAAAACGAGTGACAAGAGAAGAAAGCCGCAACACGTAGGCCGTGAGCCGATCGCGAATCATTGTCAATCGTTGTCGACCGGCTTACATGCAGCACAAGATGGAATGACAAAACATATTGCACCTAAAAAAGCGCTGGGCCAGAATTTTCTGGTCGATCGCAATATCGCCAACAAGATTATTGCCGCGCTCGATGCCGGGCCGGACGACGATGTGCTTGAGATCGGCCCGGGCGAAGGGGCCCTGACCGACCTGCTCTTACAGACTACGGGATGCCGCGTTACCGCTGTAGAGTTCGATATTCGGGCGACGGAGATCCTGGCTCGCAAATTTCCGCCGGACGCTTTTCCCCTATTTCATTTGGTGCAGGGCGACTTTCTCGCATTCGACCTGGAGGCCTATGCGAGCTCGGTTTATCAACGCAGCAACTGCCGACCCAGCATCATCGGTAATATCCCCTACAATATTACCAGCCCCATCCTGTTTCGCCTTTTCGAATGCGGGGACTTGTTGAAACGGGCGATCATTATGATGCAAAAAGAAGTCGCGCAGCGTCTAGTGGCACGTCCGCGCAGCAAAGAATACGGTATCTTAACGCTGGCGACGGCATTCAGCGCTCGAGCCCGCGCATTGTTCGATGTGGCGCCATCCTGTTTTTTTCCACGACCCTCCGTGCGATCCACAGTCGTGGAATTGTCGTTCGAAGACGCTGGGATAAATTCGCGAGCGAGTTATCAACGTGTTAAACCATTAGTTGATGCGGCCTTCGGTCAACGACGTAAGAAACTTTCCAATGCCCTGGCGTCCTATTGCAGCGGACGCCTGGGATTGTCGATGCCAATGGTTGTAGAACAGGCGGCGCAGGCCGGCCTGCCCTACATGAGCCGGCGCGCCGAAGAGCTGGAGGCGGAGGATTTCCGGGAGCTGGCGGATTTCCTGCATGGCCTCGATTGATTATACATCCGGTGATTAAGAATTCGCTATGCAGACCAAAGAGCCTGTTTTAGTTGTCAATCTGCGTCAGACCTTGAGTATGGCCGACCTCTGTACGCTGGCGGTACTCTGTGTTTATACAGTTCTTTCCCTGATCTTTTACAATGTTGTCGAGAAAGCTTCCTTCAACATTCTCATTAACATCCTGATCGCTTCGGCCATCATTGCCCTCAGCATCGGGGACAAACTGCACGATGGCGCTTTCTTCCGTCTGCTGCATCAATTCTACGTCATTCCGGTCATTTACCTTCTCTATGCCCAGGTCCATTCGTATATCGGCATCTTTCACAGCCACGACTTCGACTCAGTCCTCATCGAGTGGGATCATTGGCTTTTTAACGTCAACCCGACCGAAGTATTAGCGCAAATCGCCAGCCCCTGGTTAACGGAGTATCTGCAGGCAACGTACATGCTCTTTTATTTCCTGCCGATCTTGCAGGCCGTCGAACTGTCCTGTCGCAATAAGCATACCGAGCTTAAACAATTTGCTTATCTGATGGCCTTTGGCTTTTATGTGTCGCATCTGTTGTATTTCATAATGCCGGCAGTTGGGCCGAGGTTTACCTTGCACAATTTCGACAGCCTGCACCTTGAGTTACCGGGCCTTTGGCTTACGGAAACTTTCCGTGGATTTGTCAATGCCGGCGGCAATATCTCCCCCGGGACGCCCAACCCGCTTGAAGTCGTCAATCGAGACTGCATGCCCAGCGGACACACGATGATGACGCTTGTTAATATTCTTCTCGGCTTTCGCTTTCACTCTTCCATGCGCTGGCTGTTTCTTCTCATCGGCGGCTCGTTGATTTTCGCGACCGTGTATCTCCGTTATCATTATGTGGTTGACGTCATTGCCGGCGTCATCCTGGCCCTGCTGACCTTGTGGGTCGCGCCATATCTGACGGCCTGGGTGAAGTCCAAAGGGTTTACGTCCCTGACATGAAGCGCCTGCTTGCATCCGTCAGCCTGCTGCTCTGCCTTCTCTATGCACGAGCGCCGGCCTATCCGGAACCGGCGACGGCCCCGGACAGCAGTACGATGTCCCGGAACTACGACTTGCTGCAGATACTATACCCGGGCATTTTACAGGATGTGCCGCTGATGTTTCGTTTCATACGCCACGAATTGCCTTCGCTGCTGCGACTCGACAGCAGCCTGGCGAATGCGGACAGTATCACTCACGACCTGCGGGCTGTGGATTTTATCTATCTGAAAGCGCTGCAGATCTCTCATCGCGACATAGCGCGAGCGTTATTACTCTCCTCGCTGGCCAGCCTGACCCACCGCAGTATCCCGCTGGCCATCGGTCTTCCGCTGCCTCTGACCCTTGAAAGTGATGAAGCCCACCGCCTGCGCAGCGCCAACCTGCCGCGGGTGTTGTTTAACGACAGCGATACAAAGGGGGATGCCGACAAACTGCAGCACTTTTTCGGCTCGGCCTACCTTAGCCTCCGCAGCGATGCGCCTCTGTTGAGCGACCTCTTCGGGCTGCTCCTGGAACACGGCGAAGAACAACTGATCGCCGACGATGAAAATGACGCGCGCGACATTCGGGCCAACCGCCTGGGACAAGCCTTCGCGCTGGCACTCGAGCAGCAGGTCACCACCCTGCCTTCGGCCTTGTTTCGCTACTGGAACACCACAGGCTCAATACCCTTTGGTGATGATGCGAATGTGGAATAGCGCTAAAGAGGTAGAATGGCTGAAAGGCGAATGCTTTGGGATAAAGATCAGAACGGGGCTTCGCCGTAATCAACTTCCGCCGAGAAATCCGCCGGTTCATCATTGCGAAACTCGGGATTCTCGAAGCGCGCATAGTCTTTCAGGAACGCCAGCCGGACACTGCCGACGGGTCCGTTACGCTGCTTGCCGATAATAATCTCGGACATACCCTCGGTCGGCATACCATCTTCGAAAGTGGCGATGTCGTAGTGTTCGGGGCGGTGAATAAACATAACGACGTCGGCATCCTGTTCGATCGAGCCGGATTCCCTCAGGTCGGAGAGCATCGGCCGTTTGTCCGCGCGGGACTCCACTGAACGATTGAGCTGCGAAAGTGCGACAACAGGCACGTCTAGTTCTTTAGCCACCTGTTTTAAAGTTCGCGAGATCATCGAAATTTCGCGCTCGCGGCTTTCGGCCTTCGGCACATGCAGCAATTGAAGGTAGTCGATGACAATCAGACCGATGTTGTGCTCCGCTTTCAGCCGGCGGCATTTGGCGCGCAGCTCCATCACGGACAGATAGGCGCTGTCGTCGATGTAAATCTTCGATTCGGCCAGGATACCGATGTTGCGCGCCAGCTTCGGCATGTCGGCATCCTTGATGCGGCCGGTGCGGATGCTCTGCGCATTCACCCTGGCTTCAGCGCTCAGCAGACGAATCACCAGCTGGGCGGAGGCCATCTCGATCGAGAAGATCGCCGTTGGAATTTTACTTTCGACAGCCACATTACGGGCGATCGAAAGCGCGAAGGCGGTTTTACCCATCGAGGGCCTGGCCGCCAGAATCACAAGGTCTGACTTTTGCAGCCCGCCGAGCATGTCGTCCATTTTCGTAAAGCCGGTCGGCACCCCTACGATGCCCGAGTCGTTGCCTTCCCGATCCGTCATGCTCACGATCATCTCGAAGGTCTCTTTCGCCAGCTTTTTCATCACCGAATAGGTTGTGCGCAGACGCTTTTCGCCAATAGCGAAGACCTTGCTTTCAGCCTGGTCGATCTCTTCCAGGGCATCGCTGCCGGGATCGTAACACTGCTCCAATATCTCAGATGCGGCGCGGATCATCTCACGTTTAAGATAATGCTCCTGAACAATGTGGGCGTACTGCTCCACATTAGCGGCGGTCGGCGTCCGCGCGTTAAGTTCGGAAATGTAATAGGTGCCGCCCAACTCTTCCAGGATACCGCGTTTGCGCAGCTCCTCGCTCAGGGTAACCAGATCGATCGTGTTGCTTTCTTCGGACATAGCCAGCATCGTCTCGAAGATTTTGCGATGGACCTCCTTATAAAAAGACTCGGCATCCAGAATTTCCATTACTCTGTTCAGCGCGCGCTTGTCCAACATGATCGCGCCGAGAACCGCCATTTCAGCTTCGGCCGAGTGCGGCGGCACCCGATCGGCGGCATTTGTCAGAGCTACAATCTTGGATGGACGGTCGGAGCGATTTGTATAAGGCGTACTGGCAGACACAGATTCTTACTCTCGTTGATGTCCAGACAAAACCGAAGAATTATCGGGGCTCGCAAGCTTCGGGTTACTTCTGAGCGAGAATTGACGAAGGGGGGACAAAGATACAAATTTTGATCTGATATGCGAGTGCTGTCCACAAAATTACGGTAGCAGCGGTATGGTCACTGGCCTGCTGATTTGAATTGAAAATCAATCCCTGTTTCCTTAAGTTCGCCACTGTGGAAATCAGGACCGGCCCGGCAATGATTTCGTGCACCCCACGCAGCAATAATTCACAATCTCCGGAATCCAGACAGAAGGTCATTTGCTACAGTCTACAGCAACGCCAAAAGAACGCGCCCTCGCCGTCGCCGTTCGCGCGGGATCGATTGACAGAGCTATCGTATCGGATCATCTTGCGGAATTGGTCTTTCTGGCCGAAACAGCCGGCGCTGAAATCATTGAGACAATCGTGCAGGAATTGCCCCGACCGGTAACGGCCACCTATATCGGCAGCGGCAAAGTGCAGGAAGTCAAGGAAATCGTCGAAGAAGAAGAAATCGGCCTCGTGATTTTCGACGACGACCTCTCGCCCGCTCAGGTTAAGAATCTTGAGAACCAGCTAGAGGTTAAGGTTATTGATCGCAGTGGCCTGATTCTCGACATCTTTGCGGCACACGCACGCAGCAATGAAGCCAAAACGCAGGTGGAGCTGGCACAGCTTCAATATCTGCTTCCTCGTCTTAGTCGGATGTGGACGCACCTTTCCAAGCAATATGGCGGCATCGGGATGAAGGGTCCGGGCGAAACACAAATCGAAACGGACCGCCGTCTGATTCGCCATCGTATCACCCAGTTGAAGGTCAAGCTCGAAAAAATTGCGACCCAGAAGCGGACACAGCGCAAAGGCCGTTCGGCGCTCACGCGCTTTGCTCTGGTAGGCTATACCAATGCCGGCAAATCGACGCTCATGAATCTCCTGTCGGACTCCGAAGTGTATGTGCGCGACAAGCTTTTCGCAACGCTCGATACGACCGTTCGGACAATTGAATTCGTCGGCGGCAAGCAGGCTCTGCTCTCCGATACCGTCGGTTTCATTCGCAAACTGCCGACACACCTGGTCGCCTCCTTTCGCTCGACGCTGGCGGAAATCGAAGAGGCCGACATTCTACTGCACGTCGTCGACATTTCGCACCCGGCCGTTCGCGAACATATCGAGGCGGTGCACAGTACTTTGAAGCAGCTCGAAGTCGACAGCAAACCTGTCATAATGGTGTACAACAAAATCGACAAAATGCAGTCGGGCGAAGAATTGCAGGAAATGCTGCAAGAGCTTCCGTCCGGCAGCGCAATTTCAGCCGCCCGCGGAATTAATATTCGCGATCTGAAAGCCACAATGCAGCGCGAGAGCGAAAAGCGGGTTTTGGCAATGGACCTGCTCTTTCCCTATACCGCGATGCAGCACCTTGCGCGCATCTACGAGATTGCGGAAGTTATGGAGCGCCGCGATCTGGAAGCGGGTATTGCCATCAAAGCGAAAGTTGACCCGCGTTATGCCGAGCAGCTTGTCCGCTGGCAAAATACCGCCAGTCCGAGCACCTCGGAAATGACCGACTGATTGCGGCGGCGGCGATTGATTTTCCGATCCGGCAAATAATGGTTAACTTATTGGCTTCCGCGTCAAAGCTCGTGCAACCAATCAGTTCAGGCCGCGACTATGCTCATCCTCCGAATCTTTAGTATGGCCATTTTTGTCTTCTTTTTCACCATTACGCTGGTAGTTACTGCTGAGGTAATCTCGCCCTGGCTGAGCATTTTCATCGGGATAGCGGTCGGCTATGGCGTCTACCGATGGCTGAAACACGCACTGGCGCGCTATTGACCGGCGCTGATTCGGCAGGCCGCTACGATCATCGATTTTCCCGCGCTTCCTTGTGATGACCATTCCTCCAAAGCCGACGCCCTGTCGATAAATTATGCGAAGCTTCTCCAATGCACAGATTCAAAAAATGAACGACCGGCGCTTGCTGAGCGCGATCCTGTATAAGGACGAAATCGGCTATCCATTTGATTATGTGGAGCTGTGCAAGGAAGAGCTGCGACGGCGTGGTTATACGAATTCCGACATTCAACGGGAAGTGGATAATGAGTGCGGCGACGGTGACGTCCGGCTTCCAAGTCGCTTCGATTTACGACGACAATTGAAGCTGCGACGCACGATAATGCTTGTCAGCGCCGGCATTGCAGTTATGCTGTTTGCTTCGGTATTCGGCTCAGCCGGCAATAGCGAGTTTCCCGCGGTGGTGATCGGCGCCATCGCTTTAGGCGCTATGATCAGCGCATTTGTGTGCTATGCAAGCATGGCCCTACTGAAGGCGCAGCTTGCCTCGCGCGAAACCGAGCAAGGCGAAGAATTGTGAAGCTCGTCAAAGCCAAAGCTCTCAGACCCGGCGCCCGAATAGGTATCATCGCACCTGCCGGTCCGCTGCGCAGTGAAGAACATTTAAAGCGTGCCATCGCCTATATCGAGTCGCGCGGCTACCGAACATGTATCGGCCGGAGTGTCTACAAACGCCACCTGGGCTACCTGGCCGGCGAAGATGCCGAACGGGCAGCCGATCTCAATGCGATGTTTGCCGATCCGTCGATCGACGCCATATTCTGCGCGCGAGGCGGCTACGGTTGTATGCGCCTGCTCGATCTGATCGATTATGATCTGATTGCCGCCATGCCCAAGATATTCGTTGGATTTTCAGATATCACAGCCTTGCAGTGCGCTCTATTGGTGCGATCGGGACTGATAAGCTTTTCGGGGGCAATGCCCGCCGTGGATATGCGCGACACATTCCACCCGGAATCCGAGACTTCCTTCTGGGGCATGCTGGATGGGACGATCGACAGCGGAGAGCTGCAGCAGTCGACTGCTCGGCAAGCACTGCAGCCGGGAATTGCGCGGGGGCGTCTTGTCTGCGGCAATCTCACGCTCTTCGCCGCGCTTTGCGGCAGCCCCTGGCTACCGCTGTTGGCAGAAAAGGTTTTATTAATCGAAGAAGTTGCCGAAGAACCGTATCGGGTCGATCGGATGCTCGCCCAGTTGCTGCAAGCGGGGGGGCTGGCCGACATCGCCGGCCTGGCACTGGGCCAGTTTAGCGCCGTTCCCGAAGGCCGGTCGGCCACGCCGCAGCCGCCCATGAAATCTACCCTGCATGACTATGTTCACAGGCTGCAGCGACCTACGGTGGGCAACATACTCTACGGTCACCAGGCCCTCAAGCTGACTCTGCCCTTTGGCGCAATGGTGGAAGTCGACGGTAGCGCCGGCCGGCTCCGTCTGCTGGAAGCTCCGCTGAACTGAATACGCTGCCGTGTTGCTTTCACAATCCGCTAACATTAGCTAATTTGCGCTGCCAATTTCCCTGATTCTCCAGGTATTCCCCTAGGATTCCTGTCCAATTTCAATTCTACCGAGGCGTATGAAACTGCTTTTTTTCGCTTTGCTCAGCCTGGTACTGCTTCCGCAGTCTCTTACGGCACAGAAGACCTTTCCGGTCAATGGCGTTCATGACGACCGGCCGGAAGTGTACGCGCTCACGAATGCACGCATTGTCGTCAGTCCCGATAATACCATCAGCAAGGGCACGCTCGTAATCGGCAAAGGCAAAGTCCTTGCTGCCGCAGCATCGGCCGCTATCCCTCCGGAAGCGGTCGTGATCGATATGAGCGGTAAGACGATTTACCCATCGTTTATCGATCTCGACACGGATTACGGACTGCCGGAGCCTAAAAAGCAGAAGGAATCCGCATTCGGCGACCCGCCGCAGAGCAGCACGAAGAAAAAGGGCGCTTACAACTGGAATCAGGCCATCCGCCCGGAGATTCGCGCCTGCGACATTTTTGAAGTGGATGAGAAACAGGCCCGCAAGTGGCGGAAACAGGGCTTTGGCGCGGTACTCAGTTTTCAGCACGACGGTGTTGCGCGAGGGAGCTCGGTACTCGTGAGCCTCGCCGACGATAAAGAACAACGCGTGATTCTCAAGGGTGAAGCCGGCGCTCATTATTCCTTCGACAAGGGCAGCTCTACCCAGAATTACCCCGGCTCGCTGATGGGCGCAATCGCCCTGCTGCGTCAGACCTATCTCGACGCCGCCTGGTACGCCCAGCCCGCCCTCGCCGAGGAGTTTAACATTTCTCTCGACGCATGGAACAAAGTACAGCGCTTACCGCAGTTTTTTGAAGTGACCAACAAGCTTGACCTTCTACGCTGCGACAAGGTCGGCGATGAGTTTAAGGTGCAATACATCATCAGGAGCGGCGGCGATGAATACCAACGTATCGATGCCGTCAAAAAGGCGGCGGCAACGCTTATCGTGCCGCTTAACTTTCCCCTGCCCTATGATCTGGCGGATCCCTTTGACGCCTTCGACGTCAGTCTGGCGAATCTTAAGCACTGGGAGTTAGCGCCATCAAACCCGGCCGCACTCGAAGAGGCAGGCATCAGGTTCGCCCTGACAACGGCCCTGCTGAAGAAACGCGGCAAATTCTGGCCCAATCTGCGCAAAGCGATTCAATACGGGCTCAGCAAAAAAGGCGCGCTGGCCGCTCTGACGACGGTACCGGCCGGCATCCTGGGCGTGGAAGATCAGTTGGGAACACTGGCCGCCGGTAAGCTGGCCAATTTCATTGTCACGTCGGGCGATATCTTCGCCGACGAGGTCGTCATCTACCAAAACTGGGTGCAGGGCCGCAAGTACGAAATCACAAACCTTGCGCTTGCCGATTTGCGGGGCGACTATGAACTGGAAGTCGATGACATCGGTCGTTTCGAGCTGGAGATCAAAGGCAAAATCAATTCGCCCAAACTAAAGGCCAAATCACGCAAGACCGAAGAGCAAAGCGGTACAATCAGCATGACGGATCACATGCTCTCGCTGAGCTTTCCAACACAAGACAAGGGAGAGGAGGTCCTTCGTCTGACGGGCTGGGTCGGCGCGACCGAGTGGTCCGGCCGCGCGCAGAGCGCCGAAGGAACCTGGCATAACTGGCGCGCCAAAAAAACCGACAACTATGAAGCCAAAGAGAAGGATGCGCCGGAAAAACCCGCAAGCGGCAAGCTCAGCTTTCCCTTGACCGCCTACGGTTGGGAACGCCTGCCGCAAGCGGCGTCAGTGCTGATTAAAAACGCCACGATCTGGACCTGCGAAGCTGACGGCATCATGGAGAATGCCGACATCTTAATCGAGAATGGCAAAATCGCGCAGATCGGGCGGAACCTCAGCGCCGGCGGCGCCCGTGTTGTCGATGCCGCCGGAAAGCACGTCACGCCGGGTATTATCGATGAGCATTCGCATATCGCAATCAGCCGGGGCGTCAACGAATGGACGCAGGCCAGCTCGGCGGAGGTCCGAATCGGCGATGTCGTCAATTCGGATGATGTTAACATTTACCGGCAACTCGCGGGCGGCGTGACGACATCGCAGCTTCTTCATGGCTCGGCCAACCCCATCGGCGGTCAGTCCGCTCTTATCAAACTGCGCTGGGGACGGACGCCGGAAGAGATGAAATTCGCCAATGCCGATCCCTTTATCAAGTTCGCCCTGGGTGAAAATGTTAAACAGTCCAATTGGGGCGACCTTTACACTATACGATTCCCCCAGACGCGCATGGGCGTCGAGCAGGTCTTCTTCGATCACTTCACGCGCGCGGTGGAATACGAGCAGGCCTGGAAGAGTTACAATGCTCTAAGCGGAGGCGCCCGTCAGAACCAAGCAGCGCCGCGGCGCGACCTCGAGCTGGAAGCATTGCTGGAAATCGTGAACAGCGAACGCTTTATCACCTGCCATTCCTATGTGCAGTCCGAGATTAATATGCTCATGAAGACCGCGGAGCACTTCGGCTTTCGGATCAACACTTTCACGCACATCCTGGAAGGATTCAAAGTCGCGGATATCATGGAGGACCACGGCGCCGGCGGCTCGTCCTTTTCCGACTGGTGGGCTTACAAATACGAGGTTATTGACGCAATTCCCTACAATGGCGCGATTCTGCACCAGATGGGTGTGGTGACGGCCTTCAACAGCGACTCGCCCGAGATGGCGCGCCGGCTGAATCAGGAAGCCGCCAAGGCTGTTAAGTACGGCGGTCTCAGTGAAGAAGACGCCCTGAAATTCGTGACGCTGAATCCGGCCAAACTGCTGCATATCGACGATCGCGTCGGCAGCCTTAAGGTCGGTAAAGACGCCGACCTGGTGCTGTGGAATGACAATCCCCTCTCTATCTACGCCCGCGCCGAACAGACCTATATCGACGGTATTCTCTATTACGATATCGAGCGCGATCAGGAATTGCGCAGCGTCATTGCCGATGAGCGCCGACGCCTGACAGTCGCGATGCAGGATGCCAAAAATAAAGGTTCGGAAACCCGCAAGAGTGAAAAAACCCTTGAGCATCATTTCCACTGCGATGACATTCACGACTACGGTCACGCCGGGGAACATCACCATTCACAGGGTCATGGACATCATCATGGACATAGCCATGGACAGGAATAGCAGCCTGATGCCTGCGGACCGACTCTATGAAAGACTTAACATTTCAAAAATCAAAATCTCCGGTAATCCCCCCATGCATAACAAGATAAAAGCGATCGCGATTTGTATGTGCGCCCTACTGATGGGCCTGGATAGTCATTCCGCCGAGGTACCGGCGCCCGGTGCAGCCCAATCCCGACCGATATTTCTGGTAGGCGCTACGGTGCACGTCGGCGACGGCAGCGTGATCGAAAATGCCACCGTCGGCTTCAGGGACGGCAAGCTCACGATGGTAGAATCCGTCGAGGCCTTACTTGATCAGGGCAGCGATGCCGATATTCGCGACGTCAGCGGCAAACACATCTATCCCGGTCTGATCGCTCCGGCCACCAACCTCGGTCTGACCGAAATCGGCGCGGTGCGCGCTACCAGGGACTTCAA